>CAVVHL010000006.1:0-181267 GCA_963748065.1 uncultured Chloroflexia bacterium
TTCAAGGCTCATGCGCGTGGGGGTCGTTAACCGGATTTCTTTATCGGCATTGGCTGCCCGCATATTGGTGAGTTCTTTTTTCTTGCAGACATTAATATCCAGGTCCCCGGGACGCTGGTGCTGCCCAACCACCATACCGGCATAGACGGATGTGCCTGCCCCGTAGAAGAGAGTCCCCCGGTCCTCAGCATTCTTCAGGCCAAAGGTGGTTGTTTCACCGGCTTCGAAGGCGACCAGGGAGCCGAATGTGCTCTCGCCGATTTCCCCTGCATGCGGCAAATAGCCATGAAAGAGCGTATGGATGACACCATCGCCGCGCGTGGCAGACAGAAAGTTTGACCGAAAGCCCAGCAAACCACGGGTTGGCACCAGGAATTCCAAACGTACGGTGCCTGTGGTGGTGTTTACCATATTCTTCATGACACCACGCCGTGTCCCCAACATTTCAACGACCACACCAACCGTATCCGGGCTGGTCTCGATATACACATCCTCGAAAGGCTCCAATGTTTTCCCCTCTTTATCCTGCTTGAGGATCACATCCGGCCTCGACACCTGGAATTCATACCCTTCCCGACGTAAGGTTTCAATCAGAATAGCCAGATGCAGCTCGCCCCTGCCGGAAACCAGGAACGTGTCCGGGGTTTCGCCTTCGGCCACTTTCAGGGCGACGTTGGTACGCAGTTCATCGAAGAGACGCTGGCGTAATTTTCGGGAGGTACTCCATTGACCCTCACGCCCGGAAAAAGGTGAGGTATTGACTCCAAAGGTCATATGCACGGTCGGTTCTTCAACCTGGATAGGCGGCAAAGGTTGAGGGTGCTCCGGATCGGTCAACGTCTCACCAATGGCAATCCCCTCCAACCCTGCCAGGACGACGATATCCCCCGCCTGAGCGGAGTCAACCGGGACCTGGGCCAGTCCTTCAAAAGTGTTCAGATAGCGAATATTTTCAGGCAATATCTCACCATCGACTTTGATGCGGGCCAAGGGCATGCCAACCCGCATCTGACCGGCATGGATCCGGCCAATCGCCGTCACGCCGCGGTATTGATCGTAACCCAGATTGGTCACCAACATTTTCAGCGGCGCATCGAGATCCACATTTGGACAGGGGATTTGGGTTAAGATGGCTTCAAAGAGAGGCTGCAGGTCGGGACCCAAATCCGGGCTTCGTCCGGCCTGGGCGCTGACGGCATTGGTGTAAACCACCGGAAAATAAGCCTGCTCCTCGCTGGCGCCCAATTCGATGAATAAATCAAAGGTTTGGTTGAGCACTCGCTCCGGATCGGCGCCGTTGCGATCCACTTTATTGATGACGACGATGGCGCGGTGATTCATTTCGAGGGCTTTCTTGAGCACGAAACGTGTCTGCGGCATGGGGCCTTCGGCTGCATCCACCAGGAGCAGCACGCCATCCACCATATTCATGACCCGTTCCACTTCTCCGCCAAAATCGGCATGCCCGGGGGTATCGACGATGTTGATCTTCACTTTTTGCTGTGCATCCTGATCCCAAATTTCGATCGCGGTGTTCTTGGCCAAAATGGTGATGCCGCGTTCGCGTTCCAAATCATTTGAGTCCATCACACGTTCGGCCACGTGTTGATTCGCGCGGAAAACATGAGCCTGTTTGAGCAAGCCATCCACCAGCGTGGTCTTGCCGTGGTCAACGTGCGCAATGATGGCGATATTTCTTAGATCCGTTCGTTCTGTCAGCATAAAACTATAAGTCTCGATTCAGTATTAGATAAGTCTGTTCCATTAAAACATCGGCCACTCAGGCCGACGTTATCCTACAGGACTATAATCCTATCCGATTGGATCGATTTTGGATAGTGGCATTTGCAATTTGTCAGGTTGGGAAGAATAACTGAGTTGAGCGGGAAACTCGGACAACTTTTATTTACTGGAAGTTCAAGCTTCCCACGCTCATGACTATTTCTAGATTACATAACCTGTCGGTTGACAGGTTTTTTTATGTTTACATTCATCATTCTTCTTCCAGTTATTAACATTCTATAAAAAATCCCTTGCCTCATTTGACATTGGGTTTGACGGCGCGTAGGATGAATTAATAGAAAGTAAAATTTAACTAACCAACAAATTGAGGGAATAATATGGAAATTTCTGATCCAAAAAAACGTAATCGCATCCTGGCGCTGCTGTTCTTTGGCGTCCTGATGGGCGCTTTGGATATCGCCATCGTCGGGCCGGCGCTGCCTGCGATCAAACAGTCCTTCTCCATCACCTCCGACCGTGCCACGACCTGGGTCTTCAGCATCTACGTCCTGTTCAACCTGATCGGTACGCCGTTGATGTCGAAATTGAGCGATACCTTTGGCCGTAAATGGATCTATGTGATCGACATCGCCATTTTCGGCGTTGGCTCACTGATCGTCGCCCTGGCGCCGCACTTCTGGTTTGTGCTGCTCGGACGCGGCATCCAGGGCTTTGGCGCGGGCGGGATCTTCCCGGTCGCTTCCGCCGTCATCGGCGATACTTTCCCGCCGGAGAAACGGGGACGCGCGCTCGGTATGATCGGCGCGGTTTTTGGCGTGGCCTTCATCCTCGGCCCGGTCCTGGCGGGCGTCCTGCTCCTGGCGAGCTGGCATTGGCTGTTCATCATCAACCTGCCGATCGCCGTTACGCTGATCGTCCTGAGCTTCAAGATCCTGCCTGAGTCCGACATCAAAGACACAGGCAAGTTCGACTGGTTCGGCATGATCGTCCTGGGCGTGCTTTTAGGGCTTTTGGCTTACGGCATCAATGAGATCGACACCAACAACTTCTTCAGCAGTCTGATCAGCGTGAAGATCTACCCGTTCCTGCTTGGGGCAATCGTGCTGATCCCCATCTTCATCTGGATTGAATCCCGCGCGCCCAACCCCATCATTCCGTTGAGTTTCTTCAAGAAACGTGAAATTGTCCTGGCCTATCTGGTTTCGGTTGGCGCGGGTTTCAGCGAATCCGGTTTGGTCTTTATCCCGGCCCTGACCCTGGCGGCAAATATGGTTAAAACCAAAACACAGTCAAGTTTCCTGCTGCTGCCCGTGGTCGTCGCCATGGCGATCGCCTCCCCATTCATCGGACGGCTGCTGGATAAACTCGGTTCCAAGGTCGTGATCATCAGCGGCGCGATCATCGGTACCGTCGGGTTCATCACACTTGGCTTATCCAAGACGCATTTGGCGCTATTCATCGTTTCGGAGGTCCTGATCGGCCTGGGCCTTTCCGCCCTGATCGGCGCGCCGGTCCGCTTTATCGTGCTCAATGAGACCGAGGCGGATGAGCGTTCAATCGCCCAGGGGCTCGCCTCGCTTTTCACCCGGTTCGGACAGTTGATTGGTTCGGCCATTGTCAGTGCGGTGATCGCTTCCAGCGCGAATCTGGTCACCGGACACGATCACGGTTACCTGCTGATCAGCGGGGTTACCTTCATTTTGATATTTACCTCCCTGGCACTTAAGAATCACCGTGAAGAAGAGGCAATGATCGAAAAGCAGGAAAATCCCCTCGAATCATAAATCCAGGATAATACATCTGGAGGGGAATTTCGAAAGTTTTATTAGTTCTCTCCATGGTAAGAAAAAACCCGAGCGTTATGCTCGGGTTTTATTCTCATTAATGCGGGACGAAACTTATTTCCCGTACTTCTCCCAAACCTCGCCGAAGATCGCTTCCTCATCCGGCACAACAGGATCGATGGGCTTGGACATCCAGGTCACGTTCATGTAATGTTTCCAATAGATGTTTTCGGTGGTGATGTTGCCGCCCCAGCTTCCGCAGCCCAGGGTCAGCGTGAAAGGCATGCCGTTGTCATAGTTGCCGCTGTTGCCGTAAGCCTGCGGCTGGTTCACCATGATCCGGCTGACCTTGACGCGCTTACCCAGTTCGATGAGATGGTCCTCGTCCTGGGTGTGGATGCCGCAGGAATGGCCGCTGCCGTTCAATTTGGTGATCGCCTTGATCATGTCAACGGCTTCATCGAAGGTGTCCGCTTTCCAAACCGTCAGCACGACGGAGAGTTTCTCTTTGCAGAAGGGGTCCGCATTGCTGATCTCTTCACCCTCGGCCATCAGGAAGGTGGTGCCTTCCGGGAGGGTGAGGTTCGCCAGGCCGGCGATCTTTTCGATGGGTTGGGCGACAATGTCCTTGTTCAGATGGACGCCATCGGGCCACATGGTTTTCTTGAGCGCGGCGCGTTCTTCAGGTGAGCAGAAATATCCGCCGACCTTCTTCAATTCCTCAACCATTTCATCATAGATGCTGTCGAGCAGGATCACTGAGTTTTCGGATGAACAGGAGGTTGCGTTATCGAAGGTCTTGCCTTTGAAGATCTTCTCTGCGGCAGCCGGGAGGTCGGCCGATTCGTCAACGATCACCACGGCATTCCCGGCGCCAACGCCGTATGCCGGGGTGCCGCTGGAATAGGCGGATTTCACCATCGCGCCGCCGCCCGTGGCGATGACCAGGTCGACCTTGCTCATCAGCTCTTTGGCGAGGTCAATGGAGGGTTCCTCAATGGTCTGGATCAGGTCCAGCGGTGCGCCCACCTTCTTCAGCCCTTCGCGCAGGCTTTCCGTCACCAAAACGGCGGTCTTCTTTGCTTTGGGATGCGGGGCAAAGATGATCGCGTTGCGGCATTTCAATGCCGGCAGCGCATTCGCCGGGAGGGTCGCTTCGCAGTTCGTCACCGGGGTCAGCGCGCCGATCACGCCGACGGGTTTGGCGAATTTGATCAAGCCTTTTTCCGGGTCCTCTTCGATCACGCCGGTGGTTTTCACGCCTTGCATATCGCGCATCACGCCCAGGGTTTTCTTCTCGTGCTTCAGCACCTTATGCTCGTAAACACCCATTTGGGTTTCATCCATCGCCAAACGGGCGATTTCTTCCGCTCGTTTATAGGTCTCCCAGGCCACTGCGGCCACCATCTCGTCCACTTTGTCCTGCGGCCAATCCTCAATGACCTGCTGCGCAGCACGCGCCTTTTCCAATAAATTATCAATTGTCTGTGCCATGAACTCCTCGTTTTTCTCTATTCTTTTCGCTCAGAGATGTCTCATCTCTCCATCAATTATGTTAAACCCAGCTATCGGGCCTATTTCCGTTTCAGGTAATATCTTTCTTTCTTCAATTGTTTTTCGTAATTCTTGCGGGCCTTATTGACCTCTTTATTGGAGGACGTTTCAGCAATCGCCACATCCCACCAGGATTCGTAGTCCGGGATCCGCACGTCCCGGTCGGTCTCGACCACGATCACGGTCGTCCGGTCACTCTTCTTGGCGGATTTCAGCGCGTCGAACAACTCGTCCCGGGTCTTCGCTTCCAGCACGAATGCACCCAGGCTGGCGGCGTTCGCCGCGAAATCGATCGGCAGATAATCCCCGGCGAGTTGGCCGCTCTGCTCATCCCGGAATAAGTAACGCGTGCCGAAGCCTGCGCTGCCTAAAGCCTCTGACAAGCTGCCGATGCTGGCGAAGCCGTGATTATTGACGAGCACGACGGTGAGTTTGTAACCTTCCTGAACCGATGTGACGATCTCCTGGGACAACATCATCCACGAGCCATCGCCGACCATCACATAGACTTCCCGATCCGGTGCAGCCATTTTCACGCCCAGCCCACCGGCGATCTCGTAACCCATGCAGGAATAGCCATATTCCATGTGATATCCCTTGGGGTCGCGAGTCCGCCAAAGTTTATGGAGGTCACCCGGCAAACTTCCGGCCGCATTGAGTATAACATCGGTAGGCTGTGAGAATTCGTTCAGCACGCCGACAACCTCGCCCTGCCCGATCAAGGGATGATGTTCTACGGTATAGATGCGCTCAACCTCAGCGTCCCAATCCTTGTTGAATTTTTCCGCCTTGCTTTGATAGCTTTTCGACGTCTTGAAATCAGCCAGTTTTCCCGTCAGCTCTTCCAACACGACTTTTGCATCGCCCACCAGCGGCAGGGCTGAATGCTTATAGGCATCGAATTCGGCCACATTGATGTTCAGGAATTTCACATTTGGATTCTGGAAAGCGGTTTTTGATGCGGTCGTGAAGTCGGAATAGCGCGTGCCAATCCCGATCACAAGGTCCGCTTCCCGGGCCATGATATTCGCACCGGGCGTACCGGTCGCGCCGATCGCGCCAAGTTCAAGCGGATGGTCGTATGGCAATGAACCCTTACCCGCTTGCGTCTCACCGACGGGGATGCCCGTCGTGTCGACAAAGGTTTTCAATGCGTCAGATGCCTCGCTGTAGATCACGCCGCCGCCTGCCACGATGATGGGTTTCCTGCTGGCTTTGATCCATTCAACGGCTGTGTCCATCAGGTCAGAATCCGCCCGAGGACGCCTGATTTCCCAGACCCGCTCTTCAAAGAATTCTTCCGGATAGTCATAAGCCTCGGTCTGAACGTCCTGCGGCAGCGCGAGCGTGACCGCGCCGGTCTCCGCCGGTGAAGTCAGTACCCGCATCGCCTCAAACAAGGCGGTCAGGATTTGCTCCGGCCGGTAGATGCGGTCCCAGTATTTCGAAACGGGCTTGAAGGCGTCATTGGCGGAAAAATCCTGGCTGAAGGAGGATTCGATCTGCTGCAGCACCGGCGCGACATTTCGCCGGGCAAAGATATCCCCGGGCAGCAGCAGCACCGGCAGCCGGTTGACGGTTGCCGTGGCCGCCCCGGTGATCATATTCGTGGCGCCCGGCCCGATCGAACTGGTGCAGATGAAGGCCTGCATGCGGTTTTTCATTTTGGCGAAAGCCGTCGCCGTATGGACCATCGCCTGTTCGTTGCGGGATTGATAATATCGGAGGTCGGGGTTTTCCTGCAGCGCCTGTCCAATCCCGGCCACGTTGCCATGCCCAAAGATCCCGAAAACACCGGCGAAGAATTTTTGTTTCTCGCCATCGCGCTGTGTGTATTGATTCTTCAGGAACCGGATGATGGCTTGCGCCGTCGTTAATCTAATCGTTGACATTTTGCCCTCTTTGTTATTTAACGTCCGGATTTGGGATCATGTATTCCCGGACCAAACCTACCAGGTCGTGATAAGAGCCGATGAAACCGCGCAATGTACGGACGGTCGCACCGTAATCATCAAATTCATCCACGGTCATGCCATCCGCGTCATAAGCTTTGTGGAAATCCTCAAAGTGATCGAGCAGGTTATTGACGATCTTCTCTGGGACAGGCGTGCTAAATCTTTCTTTGACTTCAATATCGGAATTATTGAAGCGAACCTGCCAACCATAAGGCACCGTGAGGATCACATCGCCGCCGATCAGTTCGGACCAGTGATAGTGATGACGGTAGGCCGCTGCCAAAAGTCTCGTCCGGTAGCCCCTCTCCTGATAAAGATCATACGCATGCTTGATGCAAGCGACGCCGGCCCAATTGAAGTCTCCGGGGTCGACGATGATGTCATCCCGGTTGGCAAGCACCTTGAGCCAGTCATCCATGCGCCCGACCATGAGCGTGCAGACGGGGGTCATATCCTCAGTCGGGAGGCCTTCCGCCTCTCGACGGTCGAGGCCGCGTTCGACGGCTTCTGCCACCGCGAGCGCCTGCGGCACAGTGAAACTAACCGTCGCATTGATATTCACGCCGCGGTAGGTCGCTTCTTCAATCGCTTCGATTCCGGCTTTCGTCGCAGGGATCTTCACCTGGATGTTCGGGGCCAACGAATCGAAATGCACTGCCTGCTCGACGAGGGCGTCCGCGTTGCGGTAATTCGTGGGGTCGGTCTGAATGGACAGACGACCTTTCTTGCCGTTCTCGCGCTCGAAAACGGGCTGCAGCAATTCCGCGCCCTTGACACCGATCTCTTCGAACAACTTCCAGGCGATTTCAAATTCGCCCCAGGTCGGATTATCATCAATCAGTTCGTGGATCCGATCCTCCCAGAGGTCAAATTCCTGCTTCAGCACGTTCAAGACGATAGTGGGATTGGATGTTGCACCGACGGCACCGCGTTCGATCGCGTAGGTCAATTCCTTTACGGAACAGGAATCGTTCCAATAATCGGTCGGAAAGCCCGTCACACTTTGTTCCATTGGGCATAAATCTTTTTTATCAGACATGGTCGCTCTCCTTATTCTGGTTCGTTTACTTAGGCTTGGTTATTCCTCTTCCATTTCCATGGTTACCAAAGGCACCCTGGGATCTTTCGAAGCATATGACTCCTTCACCCAGGCATAATCCGGGTCGTCCGTCGCAGTCAACACCTGGGCGGTCCCAGCGAGGAAATTTAAATAATAGGTGCTGTTTCCGGGTGCTGAGACAACCGGATGATACCCTTCGGGGGATAATACCAATTCGCTGTCTTTCACCAGCAGCAATTCGTCGATCCTGCCGTCATCGGTGTAAATGTGCTGGTAGGCAAAACCTTCGGGTTTATCAATCTTATAAAAATAAATCTCTTCGAGGTCCGCTTCAACAATATTCCCATCCTCATCCACCTGGTGGTGGTCGTGTTTATGCGGTGGGAAAGAGCTCCAGTTCCCTGAGGGCGAAAAGACCTCCACGACGACCAATTTATGACAGTCAAATCCCGGTGGGACGATCCCGTTGATCTGGCGAGTCACATTGTCCCCGCCCCGGATCTCGATCGTCACCTGCTCAGGGGTGACCAACTGCATCGGATGGTCCTGGTCCGTCTTCGTCCAACCGTAACCGATATCCAATTCGTCCGAAAGCGCCGTCACTTCAAATGCCGTATGGCGAGGGACATAGATGGCATAGGGCATCCCGGAAAAGACATCCGGCCGCCTGCCAACTTTTTCCCAGCTTTGCTTATCCGAACTAAATTTTGCAACGCCGCCAAGAAGGACGATCACCATTTCCTGATCTTCCGTTTTGGATGTCCAGGTTTGTCCTTGCTTGATTTTTCGGGCGGCGAAATTAAGATGTTCCCAGGCAGCCTTCTCTGGGGTGACTTTGATATATTCCTCTTTGGAAAAATCAGGTGTGATTTTCAACGGTACCGGGTAAGCCATGAAGCCTCCTGCAAGCCTGTAAAATATTCAATCGTTTCAACCTATATCATAAGATATCTTAATAATGACATCATTCCATCTAACAAAGTATGGGGCTGCCCCTGTTCAGGCGCAGCCCCAATTACATTTATAACGTTAGGGCCTCGCTCAAGCTGAGCGTCAGGGGTTAGAGATAGTCGTCAACATTGTCCTTGGTGATCAAAACGAAGTCAACAAGGATTTCTGCGGGGACGTCCTCACCCTGAGCAAGCTGATAAGCGGTTTCCATGGCTGTGGCGCCCTGAACGGAAGTGTTCTGAGAAATGGTTGCAGTGAGAGTTCCGTCTTTCACGGCTGCCAGGGCATCAGGGGTTGCATCCAGGCCATAGACCTTGATGGAATCGAGCATTTGGGCATCTTCAACAGCCTTCAACGCACCCAGCGCCATACCGTCGTTATTGGCAACGATCGCGGACAGTTCCGTGCCGGTCTGGAGCCAGTTTTCGGTGAGGGCTAATGCTTCGTCAGTTGTCCAGTTTGCGGTCTGTTCGAAAGCAACGGTGATGTCAGGATAGGATTTCAGGACTTCATAATAGCCATCCGTGCGGCCGATTTGGGCATCGGAACCCAGGGGGCCCAGGAGGAATGCAACATTCCCGGCGCCGCCAATATCATCGGCAGCGGTCTGCATTTCCAAAACGCCGCCATCGAAGTTCTCAACGCCGACGAAGCTGTCTGCGGCGGTGGGATCACTGATGCGCTGGTTCACAACGACGACCGGGATACCAGCCTCTTTTGCGGCTGCCAACGCGGGAACCACACCGTCAACGGATACGGGTTCGATCACGATACCGGCAACACCTTGTGTGACGGCGGTCTCGATCTGGCTGACCTGCTTGGCAACATCCTTCTCGGCATCATAGACATTGACGACAACACCAAGTTCATCCGCTTTGCCTTTGACGGCTGCGGTGAGCTCATTGGTGAAGGCGTTGGTCTGATGGCTGATGAAGAACGCGTATGGCTGATCAGCTTTAGGTGCGGCGGAACCGCATGCTGATAAAAGCATACCGATAATCAACAGGCCTGCGAAAAATACGTATTTAGTCTTCATTTACTAGTTCTCCTCTTTTGGAAATATGGTCTTTCTCTCGTTTGTAAAATCTACGGTTTCCAATCAGTTTCGATCTTTTCATAGATTATTGCTTTTCACCACCTCCTTTGCAGAGACCCGCGCATTTTCCTTGACCGGCCCTGTTGAATCGCGCACGATCAATTTAACATCCAAGATTTTTGTTGCCATTTCTTTCCCATTGACCAGATAGTCGATCAATTGGCCGGCTGCAATCGAGCCTTTTTCCACAGCCGGCTGCCTGACCGTTGTCAACGCAGGGGACATATTTCGGGAAAGCGGGATATCATCAAAACCGATAATGGATATATCTTCGGGGACTTTCAAACCCCGTTCGTGAATGGCCTTAATCGCACCAAAAGCCATAACATCACAAGTGGAAAAAACAGCCGTTGGCGGATCTTCCAAATCCAACAGGTTCATCATCATGGTATAGCCTGTATCAATGGAAGAGACTTCAACGGTCTGAATGTACTCATCAATGACGGGGATGTTGTTCTTGGCTAATGTTTGCTTATAACCCACCAACCGATCGTGGTTGCTGGTCAACGCAGGTTTCCCGGCGAAGGCAATTTTCCGGTGCCCCAGAGAGATCAGATGCGTGACGGCAAGCTCTGCGCCGTTTATATTATCAATATCGATATAAGGAAGTTCCGGCTGATCCACAATCTTGGCCGTGCAGACAAAGGGAATGTCCGCGCTCTGCAGTTCCCGGATGATGGATTGGTGAAGCGCCGCCGGGCTGAGCAGGATGAAGCCCTCCACCCGTTTTTGCTCATAAATCTCGCGATAGTTGGTTTGATGCACATAACAGAAGAGCAGATAATGGTCCCGACGTTCAACTTCGTCCAATATGCCCTGGAAGACGCCGACATAGAACTGGTTTGAAAGGATGCTGCTTGTGGTATAAGGCACGATCAGACCAATATGATTGATCTTGTGGCTTGTCTTCCCGGTCGCAAAGAGATTGGGGCAAAATTTATATTCTTCAATCAGGTCATTGATGCGCTGGCGAGTCCTGGGATGGACGTCCGGCTTATTATTGATCACGCGTGAAACCGTGGTCTTTGAGACCCCGGCCATCTTCGCAATATCTTCGATTGTTATTCTTGAATTTCGTCTGTCCATAATGTAACTGGTTCCGTAACCAGTTACATTATAAACATTTTATTAACATGAGTCAAGGAAGGGTAGATTAACAATTCTCTTCCCCGGAAGTAAAACTCAGCAAAAAACGGACACCATAGAAATGGTGCCCGTTCGATGTGTCTCTGAGATAATTTCAGGAAGGGTTTACTGCTTCCCCTTCCCTTTCATATCCAAAAGGACGGCGATGATAATGATCGCGCCTTTGATGAGCAACTGGAAGTGGGAGGAAACATTCAAAATGTCCAGCCCGTTCCCGATCACGGCGATGAAGAGCGCACCGATCACCGTTCCATACCATTTACCGGACCCGCCCGTCATGCTCACACCGCCAATGATGACGGCCGCGATGGCATCCAGTTCGTAGGATTGACCGGAGGTCGGGTTGCCTGACACAATCCGGGAGGCAAGCAGCAACCCGGCAATCCCGGCCAGGAATCCGGAGATCGAATAGACGGCGATCTTGATCCGCTTGACGTTGATCCCGGATACTTTCGCGGTGATCTCATTCCCACCGACGGCATAGACCCGGCGGCCGAAAACCGTCTTTGTCAGAACAAAGGCGCTGATCGCTGTGATCACGACAAAGTAGATCACAAGATGCGGGACGCTGCTAAAAACGAATCCGCTGGCGAGCGCTTCGAACTGATTGGTCACGCCAAAAATAGGTTGTCCGTTGCTGTAGATCAACGCCAGGCCCCTGATGATGGTCATCGATCCCAGGGTGACGATGAACGGCGGGATGTTGCCATAGGCAACGCCAACACCGTTAAGGAGACCTGCCGCAAGACCCGCCAGGACCGAGAGCGCGATGGGGACGATCAACGGATATTCTCCCGGGTGGGCGAAGCTGGCCGCGATCACACCGGAAAGCGCAACAATGGAACCCACGGAGAGATCAATCCCACCGGATACGATGACGAACATCATACCGGTCGCCAAGATCCCATTGATGGATGCCTGTTTGATGATATTGAGCAGGTTAGCCGGTTTGGCAAATGCCGTCGGTGACAGGATCATTAAAGTCACCAGTACCACGATAAATGCCAGCAGAATCCCCAGCTCTCGCAGGGAATTTAACTGCATCGTTCTCTTTTTTGTTGGTGTTTTCATTCTCTTACCTCAAACTTCGATGCATAACGCATGATTTCTTCCTGTGAAAAACGATCGCGCGGGATTTCCCCGGTCAATCGTCCTCCAGCCATTGTAATGATTCGGTCGCATAAACCCATCAATTCCGGGATTTCCGAGGAAATGATCAAAACAGCCTTGCCTGCTTTGGCCAATTCACCGATCAGCAAATAAATGTCCCGCTTCGCGCCGACATCAATGCCCCGTGTGGGTTCATCCATAATGATGATCTCAGGATCCGAAAGGAGCCATTTTGCCACAACGACTTTCTGCTGGTTGCCTCCGCTCAATGAATTGACCATACTCTTGCGGGAAAATGTCTTGATGCGCAGCTTTTCAATCAGCTTTTCAACCGCATCCCCTTCGGCCCGATTATTGATCACGCCAAGTTTTGCCAATTTGCTGAGCTGAACGAAGGAAATGTTGTGTTCGACCGTTGTCTTGAGATTCAATCCTGTGAAACTTCGATCTTCCGTGATCAGGGCGAGTTTGTTGCGGATGGCGTGGATAGGATGCGTGATTTTGATCGGTTTTCCGTTGACCAACACCTCCCCAAGTTCCGGCTTGGTGATCCCAAATATCGTCTCGACCAGTTCGCTGCGTCCTGCGCCAACAAGCCCCGCAATCCCAAGGACTTCACCCTTTCGCAGCGTGAAGTTGACCTTTTGGAATTTGTCCTCAAGCTGCAGGTCACGGACTTCCAAAACGACATCGCCCGGTTCCACAACAACCTTTGGATAGGCTTCCTTGATCTCCCGGCCGACCATCATTTTAATGATCGTATCTTTATCCAGGTTCTGGGCAAGGTCCGTCCCGATCCACTTGCCATCTCGAAGCACGGTGATGCGGTCCGCAATCTGGGAAATTTCCTCCATTTTATGGGAGATGTAGATGATTCCCACGCCCTTCGCTTTCAGTTTACGGATCTGATCAAACAAGGTCTCGACTTCTTTGAACGTGATCGCGGACGTCGGTTCATCCATGATGATGATCTTTGAATCCAGGGAAATCGCTTTGATGATCTCAATCAACTGGATCTGAGCCACGCTCAATTTCCGCATCAGGATTCTCGGATTGATATCCACGCCCGTTTCCGCAAAGAGTGTCTTCGTCTGTTCCACCTGGGCTTTATGATCGACGATGCTGACACCACCCATTTTCGTCCGGGTGATTTCCCGACCGATGAAAATGTATTCCGCAACCTGCATGTCGAGGATAGGGTTCAATTCCTGGGGGATCATCGCGATCCCTGCGCTTAGGGCTTCCCGCGGGGTGTGGAAATTCACTTCTTCCCCATCCAGCAGGATCGTTCCGGCATCCCGGTTATAGATGCCCATTAAGATCTTCATCAGGGATGACTTTCCTGCGCCGTTTTCTCCAACCAGCGCATGGACTTCACCCGGATATAGATCAAAATTCACACTGTCCAGAATTTTTACATTGAAGAAGCTCTTCTCGATGCTTCTCATTTCCAACAAGAACTCGGACATATCAAAAATACTCCGTCATTAAATACTAAAAAATTCGATGGTTGTGGATTAAATCCATACTTAGCCGATCGAAGATTGGAAACACCGAAACAGATTGTACAAACGTAGAGATTATATTATACATGAAAAATTCAATGTGATGATAGGTCAGCACAGAAATGATTGATTGACTTATTCATCGTGAAGGCTCAAGCTTTGTAAATCACAGAACACGAAAATAACAAAAAAATATAACGCACTTTTACACCGTTGATTGGGATATCGAGCCGCCATACGCTCAGCAAAAAGCCCCCTAAATAAGGAGAGAATGCTTTTTCCCAATCGCCAGAGCCCAATACTCTTACACCCTTCCTATACAGCCCCTTGGTAAGGTTAAGTTGTAATAAAACCGGGAGGCCCTTTGGCCACCCGTAAGCATTCTGCCGAATTTTTAAATGCCTGATCCAGGCATAAATTCGGCCTTTATAAGTTCTCTATTGGTGAGTTATGAATGACGTATTAAATTTCTTAAGTGAATTAATGGTTACACTTTACCAGCCTATGCATGTTCTGGCAGTGATCGTTGGTCTGGTATTCACGATTAGCGGTGTGATGGACCTTTCGATTGATTTCACGCATATGTTTTGGCTGATCCGACGATTTTTTATCCGGAAGGAGATTCACCCCCTAACCATCGAGCGCCTTAAGGCGCGTGAGCAGCAGCGGGTGGCTATCTTTATCGCCGCCTGGCATGAGGAAGATGTCATCGCCAAAACGCTCACCAATGCCTGCCAAACCATTCGTTATAATAATTTCGACATCTTTGTTGGCACCTATCCTAACGACCCGGATACCCAGCGTGAAGTGGATAAGGTGGCGCAAATCAACGCCCATGTCCATAAAGTGATCACCCCAGACCCGGGACCGACAAACAAGGCAGCCAACCTCAACCATGTGTTCAACGCGATTCTCGACTATGAAACCAGAGTCGGTTCATACTTTGATATCATCGTGATGCACGATTCCGAGGATGTCATCCACCCCTATTCCTTGCTGGTTTATAACTATCTGATGCCCAGGAAGGAAATGATCCAGATCCCGGTTTTCCCCTTGCCGCAGCCCCTGCGCAGGGTGACGCATTGGACTTACGCAGATGAATTTGCGGAAAATCACACCAAGATTTTGCGGGTACGGGAATTGAATAACGGTTTCGTACCTTCTGCCGGCGTGGGTACTGCCTTCACCAAGCGAGCTTTCCAGCAGCTTGCCATCTCAACACAGGAAATATTTTCACCGAATACCCTGACTGAAGATTACCAGTTGGGCTTACGCATGAATCTGCAGGGAATGAACGCAGCCTTTGTCAATATCAGGATCCCTCCTTCCGAAGCACATCCAACCGAAAAAGCGCCGAAGGAATGGATAGCCACCCGGGCACTCTTCCCGACCGATTTCAAGCATGCCGTCAAACAAAAAACCCGCTGGAACATTGGGATCATCCTGCAAAGCTGGAAAAATATAGGGTGGGAAGGTTCTCTGGGTGTCAAATGGGACCTCATGCAGGACCGTAAGGCCCTGATTTCCACACCGGTCAACTTCCTGGGTTATCTGGTTTTTCTATATTTCGTGTTGTATCAATTGGTTCAATACTTCTCCGGTGCGACAATGCCGGTCCTCATTTCCAAGGGGTCATTCCTTTATATCCTCGTTTTCATCTCCACAATCTTCATGGCCTGGCGTCTGGTCAACCGTGCGCTGGCCGTCAACAAGATCTATGGTTTCTGGCCGGCAGTGACCTCCATCCCCAGATCGATCTGGGGCAATGTGATCAATTTTTCCGCCATCACCAGGGCCATCTACCAATACTTTGATAACAAACTTAAGAAGCGCGAAGTTGCCTGGGATAAAACCGCCCATGAATTTCCATCCATTGTGACTGAAGAAGATCCTAAAACCGAGAAGAAGGAAGGTGAAAAAACTTACGACATCTTCCACCTCCCCTTTGACCTGGTTGAAAAGAACTTTGTGCGCATGTTCAGTAACAGGCTGGAATCCGAAGATAAATGGGGCAAGGTCAGATTGCTGGAAAACATTCCCAGGGAATATGGCACGAAACTTTTCCCCTATTTCAATCTCTACCTCTCAGACCCTGACTGGGAAGTCCGAGCAGCCGTTTGCCGCAGCCTGAGCTTCCTCCTGCTCCCGCAGTCCATCCCTTACCTCAAAACAGCCGCGAGCGATCAGGACTGGGTCGTCCGCAGCAATGCTGTCCGTGCATTGGGTAAATTTGGCTCACTGGGTGAAGCGGCCCTCCTGAGCATATTGGACGGCGAAGACAATTATGCCCGGGATGCCGCTCGGACCATTCTGGAACAGCAAGGATTTTTGGACCAGCACCTGATCGACTTGGAAGGGCCAAATTTTAATGCAAAGAACCGGGCACGTCACTTCTTTATTAAAATGGCAAACCTGGGTCAATCGAGCATCGCCAAAGAGGTCGTCAAGAAATTTGACCTGGATGAAAAGCCATCAGATACCAAAGACCATCACGAAACAGGCTTAGGAGAAGCTGATTATCCCGTTCAATGGCGTACCTTGAAGAGCCCGCTCGAGCCATAAACTGCGGTGCAATACGAATAAATCAAGAGCTCAAGGTGATACAAAAGCTTGAGCTCTTTTTCGTTTAACTTGGATGATCGGACGTGCCAATGAATTGCCGTCGTTAAAATTGATGGTGTATTAGGTTTCAATCCAATGATTTCTCTAATTGATCCTTCATCCTTTGGCGATCCCGTCGCCGCCGAAAAATAGTACCCACTCCCCAAACCAATGCACCCAACACACCACTGACCACGCAAAACAGGATGATCCCCCGCATTGAAAAACCGATCCGCAGTGGATTGCCTTCCGTAAACGGCCAAAATAAATCCACATCGGGATAAACCAGTGCATCAATCAGTAAATGGCTGAAACTGCCCAGCCAGGCGCTGAACAGGACCGCGCCCCACCCCAATACAAATCGTGGTTTCTTCTTCCACCAGGAGAGAACCCACTCGATCAGAAACTTCCCACTGACTGCTGCCACCCCACCCAGTACCGCCGCACCGATGAGCGTATGCGTCACGCCATGGTGTCGCCCGCGCCCCACCAGGATCACGATCAGCGGCTGCAGGTCCATTACGATCTGCGCCCAGATGAAGATAAGCAGGCTGAATTTTTTCGGCAAGGCGGCTTTGACTGCAATCCCCGGCCCAACATGATAGGGTGTAAAAGGCATAAATAGTCTCCAATTGCCAATTTTAACAGTTGGCAAAATATCCCCCATTATACAAAAGTTCTTCGGTTAATGAGACGTTTCTCTTTACGCTGTCTCTTGCTGTTCTCGGCCAAATAACATCAGCAGCCCCCCCACGATCAGCGGTCCGCCGGCGGCGATGATGGCCATCCATTTGCGCTGGCCGGCAGTGATCATGCCGAAGATCGAAAACAGCACCCCGGCACCCAGCACCAACCATACGCCAATTCGGCGGTTAAACCACGCAACGATCACGCTGGCTGCGGATATGATCGACAAGACTGCCATACCAATGGAAGCTAAAGTGAAATTCATGGGTTCTGAATCGAAAAAAGATCCGATCAGGAAAGCCAGGTAAAATCCAGCGACGATGGAAGCAATGATCAGGCCAATAATTCGAAGCACTTTTCGCATGACGCCTCCCAGTTCAAGTAATATTAACAGAATATACTTTACGTTATTACCAGTATATAGGAAATTGGCCTGAATTTCATCCCAGTAAACGACATAGTAGAGGTCAGAATCCCGAGCTTGTTATCAAGCAGCCGAGATGAAGCCTTCCAAAGCCGTTTGGAAACGTTGTCTTTCCGTCCAATCTGGGTGGAACCCCATAACATATCGCATTTTC
Source organism: uncultured Chloroflexia bacterium (assembly GCA_963748065.1). Lineage (GTDB taxonomy): Bacteria > Chloroflexota > Anaerolineae > Anaerolineales > Anaerolineaceae > Brevifilum. Next base: position 17,771 of record CAVVHL010000006.1, read on the forward strand.
AAGGGATAACTTAACCCAGGGACATTAATCCGAACAACCAAATCATTGAACGGATTGATCCCAAATTGGATATCCTCGGAATCAATGCTAATCATTTCATCGTATACAGTTTTCCCTGCAATCCTCTTTGTGGGAATTACCAGCATCCGCCGATCGGTCACAACCACAAGGAATTCTTTGGCAAAGAGCCTGGCAAAACCCCGGGTGAGGATCAACATTGAAATGGTGGGAAGTCTTTTGAAGAAACCGAACGCCCTGATCGTTTCATTTTCATTAAGATATCCTGCTATTTCTTTTTCGACCTGTTCTTTCAATCGCTCGTTCAATTTAGTGAACCTTTCTCGTACTGGTGGGTACTTTCATTGTATAGAAAATGGAAGAGGATGACCTGAGAAAATCTATTTAATAACTCACTCAAAGTGTCTTGAGGCCTTTGGAATTATTCTTGCAACATCTTTCTCATCAAGTTGAGATATGTTGGAGCAAGTAAGCATGAATCCATTCAGAAAGAACGTAGCAATAGCCATAGACGGCGGCGGGATCCGCGGCGTGATCGTGACCCGGGCCCTGGCCGTGTTGGAAGATTACCTGGGCAAACCCGTCCACGATATCTTCCGCCTGGCCGTCGGCACTTCCACCGGTTCGATCATCTCCGCCGGGATTGGCGCCGGCCTTTCTGCAGCCCGGATGACCCGGCTGTATCGCGAAATGGGCGCTTCGATCTTCCCTTCATCATGCCATAAATGGCTGTTCCCGCTGACACGCTATCGTTACCCGGCTGAACCCTTAGCTGACGCGTTAGAAAAATACTTCGGGACCATGAAAATGGCCGAATTCTGGAATTCCCCCACACCTACCGACGTGGTAGTTACAACCTACGACCTTGAAGAAAACCGGACCCGCTTCGTGAAGCCCTGGAAACCGGAATACAAGGATTGGGATGTCACCAAAGCGGTTCGATCTTCATGCACGGTGCCGACCTATTTCCCGGTCGTGGAAGACCGGTTCATTGACGGCGGTGTCGGCTCCTACGGCAATCCCTGTTACGTAGCCGCTTATGAGGCCCGTGAATGTCTGAATTGGGACCCCAAGGAAACCACCTTGATCAGCATCGGCACAGGCCGGCCGCCCTATGTCTACGACTCCAGGAAGGTTGCCAAATATTGGGCCTGGGATTGGATTGGCAACGTCCTCGGCGCCTTCCAGCAATCAGCCTACGACCAGCAGGTCGCGCTGGTTCAGGACCATTTCCCCGGCCTGGATTTCCGCCGCTATCAGATTGACATGCGGGAGAATATTGAAATGGATGATGTGGATCAAATCGACCGCCTGTTAGCCTATGGCTCACGATTGGGTCGGATGATCCTGAACGATCAGGTGGATAAGGTACTGCGGTACGTACATCGCCCCGAATAATTATTGTATACAGTGAAACGGATATCATCAAGCCCGGCGAATAACCGGGCTTGTTTTTTTGACCGATATAAGATTACCACGATAATACTATCGACGGGATACTCAGTTTACTAATGGGCTGAAAAAAGCCTAATCGCTTAGCAGGGATCCCATTTGTTTTGTGATCATCTTGGTCGCGTATTTCGGTGCAAGCCTGACAAGGAAGTTCATCAGCTTGGCATCGGACCCAACCAGGATATGGAACTTATCCTTCATCATCCCATTCACAATCACCTCGGCTGCTTTGGAAGGCGCCATTGATTTGATAATTTGTTTCCTGATCCTGCTGGTCCATTTCGATTTTCACACCGGAATGCTCGGCGATATTCGTGCCGATACTACCGGGGAAGACAATGGAGACATGCACGTTCGTGGAAAGCAGTTCCGCGAACAAGCCTTCCGAAAAGAGCTTCACTGCGGCTTTCGAAGCGCCATACACGCTTTGCCCAGGCACGGGCAGGAAACCACCCATACTGGAAACGTTTACGATTTGCGCTTCAGGGCGTTTCAGCAGATAGGGCAGGAAACTCTTGGTCATATTGACCATGCCATAGAAATTGATGTTCATCACCCTTTCGATCGCGCTATAATCCAGGTCGTTGATCTTCACAAAAGGCTGGATGATGCCTGCGTTATTCACCAGGCCGTCCACTGCGCCATGTTCTGCAAAGATCTTCTCGGGCAATGCGGAGACCACCTCCCGATCGGTGATATCCACAATATGGGTCGTTAAATGGCTGCGCTTTTCCCCAGCCAAGTCAACGGTTTCCGCCAATCCTTTTTCATCAATATCAGCGGCTGCGACAATAGCGCCTTTGGACAGTAAATTCAACACCAATTCTCGTCCAATCCCATTTCCACCACCGGTCACAACAAAAACTTTACCTTGAATTTTCATTTCCCTACTTCTTCCTGAGTGATTGTCTATTTTTCTTCGTTCGATCACCTCATATTCAGCGTACTGTCCGTATATTAGATTTTTGTCAATTCAGGCACAAAATAACGAACCATCCGGTCATCCAGATAAATTTCTTATACATCTCTTACGGAATATCCACCTGCTCTTCACATCTCCTCCACATCTTTTCCATATCTGCTCCGTATACTCAAGCTGTAAGTTCAAATAAAACAATCTGTCCGCGGATGCGGCATCTATCAAAGATTTAGGAGTTACCATGAAAACCAAACAGAATCAATTACCGAAGATCCTCGGTTTGCTCGTCCTTGTCACTCTCGCAATGACCGCTTGCTCGACAGCGGTTCCAAACGCGACCGAAGCCTCGGTGACATCCGAAGTGACCACTAGTGAAGCATCGTCAGAAACGATCGCCACGGATGTCGTCGAATCCGAAAGGGCCCTGGCTGCTGTAGAGGTTGATTCAAACCCCGATCTCAACCTGAATGGATTGACCGATGAGGAAATTGCCGGTCTGCTCTTCATGCGTGAGGAAGAAAAGCTGGCCCATGACGTCTACATGGCCATGTATGAGATGTGGGGCTTACCTTTGTACCAGAACATCGCTCGCAGCGAGCAATCCCACATGGATGCCGTTCTTTATTTGATGGACAGCTTTGGGATTGACGACCCGGCTGCTAATACCGGCTCAGGCGAATTCGTCAACACCGACCTGCAAAGCCTTTACAATGATCTGATTGCCTGGGGCAGCCAATCTCTGGCAGATGCCATCAAAGTGGGTGCAGCCATCGAAGAAATTGATATCCTTGACCTTCAGAACAACCTGGCATCCCTGAACAATGCAGCCATCGAGCAGGTCTACAGCAACCTGCTGACCGGTTCTGAAAACCACCTGCGGGCATTCACCGCCACCCTCGCCCGCCAGACCGGTGAAACCTATATCCCCCAATACATGAGCCAGGCGGATTATGATGCCATCATCGCCGGCAGCATGCAGAGAGGAACAGGCATTGGTATGGGACAAGGTTTGGGGCGCAGACCGTAAAATCCTACTCAGTAAACGTAAAACCTCTAAAATATCGCTTGAAATAAAAACCACCCGCAATCACGGGTGGTTTTTATTTCAGCGGAGAGGGTGGGATTCGAACCCACGGTACCTCGCGGTACACACGCACTCCAAGCGCGCGCATTAGGCCGGACTATGCTACCTCTCCATCTCGCCTGTTTTTTAGGCGACGGCAATTATACCAAACTCATCACAAGATGCAAAGACTCAGCTTATGGTATTCCCCGGAAAATTTTCAATCCGTCAGGATATTGGAGAATCAAAAACCCGGTGTCATGATGCTGCTAACCCCCAAGCATTTGACACCGGGTTCGGTTTATTTAGAAGAGATTAGAAGGTTTTCTTCTTTCCAGTGCGCACCAGGAACCATGCGCCAGCCAAACCTGCCAGGCCGGTCACCATCGGTGCGATGGAGGCGAACAACTGCGGTCCACTTCCGCCGGCGGCGACATCGGGTACCGGTTCTTCAGACTGTTTCGGTGTACAGGAACCGATCGTCAGGATGCCCTCATCAGACCCGGAATATTCACCACTAGCCGGACCCCATGAATAAGGATAGTCACCTTTGGGCAGCTTGATCGAGGTTGAAGCGTCGTAGGTAACGCCGTCGATCGTGAACAATGCATTCTGAACCGAGATGTTCACAACGGTCAATGAATTGCCATCACTGAAACCACAGGCGCCGATATCCGCAGCTGCATAAGCCTTGGTCTGATCACACTCGAGCAGCGTCAGTGTACCGTTGCCCTCACCTGCATAAGCGGGATCATTAGCCGTCCAGGAATAACCATAGGTACCACAGGGGATCGTGATGGTCTGTGAAGATCGTGAAACGGCCCGTAGGACTCGCTGAAGGAGAGGGCCAACCAGATGGTAACTGAAGCACCATCAATGGTCATATCCACATCACGCTCGAATACTTCACCACCCCAGTGGCAAACGCCAGGTGTGAAATTTACCGATGGCGTGATATTTCGGGGAACAATCATCAACGATAAGAGTATCTCTATAGAATCTCATCAGAACCCTCGTTTGCAACCCATTGCCAGGGATATGATCCTGGACCAAGATCAATTGTCGTTGGATTAGTATATCGTTGCCCATTGATGCCTACGGTTGCATTTGCAACTCTAATTTTCACTGAGCTGATCGAGGGTGAGCCTGGTTCATCAGGTGTGCATGTATCCACATATACAGCAGCATTTGCTTCAGAATAACAAGGTTCAACCACCAAATCACCTTCTCCACCGCCCCAATATCCGTCATCTGCAACCCAAACCCAATGATAAGATCAGGAGGAAGATCAATCCATTGTAATTCGTGATATCGTTGTCCATTGATGCTCAATGTTGCGTGACTAAGCCTGATACTCACTGCAGACGTAGATGTCGGATCTCCGGGAGTGCAGTCGCCTAAAATGACATTGGCGGATGCGCTTCGGTATTGCGCAACTTTCAAGAATTCATGGAATGTCATCACCCTTGAGTACCCAGCATTCTACCATTCCTTTCATACGTATCATAGGTATAGGTCCCGGCCGGTAAAGTGGGATTTTTTAAGTCACTTCATGACCTACATCACTGGAAAACTCATCACCGTTACTAAAGACAACTTTGTAATCATACAATTTAATGACGATATTCCACGTAGAGCTTACTTCATTATAAACACAGTCAACTTTTGTAACTGTTGCATGACACCGGTCTTGAGCGGATGCCACCTGGAAGGTTAGCACCAGCATCGTCAAAACCAAAATAAAAATTCTTAAGCTCTTACCCCTGCTTTTAAACATTTTCCTCTTCCTTTCTCTTAAAACAATAGTCTTCTCACTAATTTTTTCAGCAATATCAATGACCTTTTTTCACAGTCATAAATTCCCTTTATTTTTTTTCTTAGTTAATTTCGTCAGTTAAATTACTTATAAGATATGTGCTAAAAGGTTGGAAAACCGGCTTGATGAATTTCGGAATTGCCCCTCTTTTTTCCACCAATATGTTTTAAAACAGGGGTTGCGAAATTAATGTTACATTAATCTTACAGTTATCTTATCACATTAAAATAACATGAGTCAATAGAAAATAACAATTCTGAAATATTTTTGTTATAAGAGATATAATCGCCGCCCTGACAGCTGAAATCCATTATTTCACAGCTTAATTTTGTGATCAACTCCCTGTTTGTATCGAATTTCCCCATTAACTTTCTTGCGTACAAAGATGCTGATGAATAGTCTCTTCTTGCAACTTTTCATTAGCAGAACCGTATATTAAGTGGAGGTAATTATGACAGAACATAGAAAACACGTCCCCTGGTTTTTATACCCATTTTGGTTGATCTGGCGCCTGGTGGTTTGGATCATCGAAGCGACCGGTCGCTTGGTCGGTGCGATCCTCGGTCTGGTCTTGATGATCGTCGGTGTGGTGGTCAGTCTGACGGTGATCGGCTTGATCGTCGGCGTTCCCCTATTCATCTTCGGCATGATGTTGGTCGGCCGCAGCCTGTTCTAAACCCCATTCACAACTCAATACAAAAAGACGTTGAATCAATTTATTTCAACGTCTTTTTGTAATGTCTATATTAAATGAAACATCTCTGCCAAATCAGGGTAAGGCCCAGGTTAAAAAGCTGACTGAGAACGACCCGTCGGCGAACCCTTCTATCAGTAAACGACCGGGAAGTCCTTCCGAAGTTCGATAACAGAGATACGTTCCCACCGGGACATCATTGAAACTGATTGCGTTTCCTGAAAGTGTCGCACCACTGCAATTGGCGAAGGTTGGTTTCGTATCACCATAGACTACCCACTGGGTCCCGTTCATGGTCAGCAGGATGTGATCCGGGTCACCGCCGTACTGGTAAACCATATCCGAATTAGTTGCATCGGCAGGGTCGATCGTGCCCGTATCGAGATCGAGCTGGTTTGTGTTCACCAGGTCCGCCGAACCAGAGAGATAAACTTCAGGCGTCGCGGTGATGGTCGGGGTCGGCGTCGGCGTATCGGTCACCTGGTTGACCACCTCGATACTGACCCAAAAAGGCGCGTCACCGTTGGGTCCGATCCCGAACAAATTACCGTTCGGGTCGCTCAACATCCAATTCGACTGATAAACCCCTTCTTTTTGCGGCGCCTCCATATCCACGGTCAGATCGACTGCCTGATTCGGGTCAACTTTCCCGATCAGCGGTTGGGTTTGGATTGCATTCATACTGTTGCCGGAAAAGAAAACCACCGTATAAGCCAGCGACCAACTGCAGCTTCCTACGTTTTCCAAACGCCAGGTTTTACTGAAAGACTCACCCGGCGCGAGGATGGTCCCATCCGGGATGGTGACATCGATCGGGTGGCCAGCCGCAGCCTGATTGCATGATTTTTCAGCGGTTGGCGTTGCACCTGAGGGCCGTGTCCGGTCCAGAGTCGGTACAGGCGTCCAGGTACTCGTGAGCGTCACTGTCATTGATGGCGCGGCTTGCTGCGTCTTGTTTCTGTCCTCATCGGCCTTGCTGATGGCGGTTTTGTTGAGCGCGGTCGCATCAAGCGTCGGTGCTTCGGTTGGGGCCGCTTCGTTACCACACGCGGTCAGCAGGAGAGACAGGAATATGCAAATAATTATTATTTTCGTTATTCGTTCCATTTGCTCAGGATTCTACCCTAATCACAGGTTTATAAAGCGCTAAATTATAATACAATTGGGATGCCTTGTCAGGAAAATGAGATTTTAGTATAGTTCTAAAATCAAACACCAGCACCAAAGAAACCGGAAAACGACCTAATAAAAGACAAACTTATGACATCAAACGCGAAAATCAATGCCTGGCTGGACCGGCCGGTTTTTTCTTTCTGGCCGCGGTTCACAATCTATCACCTGATCGTCAGCCTCATCCTAATCGCAGCAATCCTCAGCCGTTTCATCGGGCTGGGGAACCGGGTGATGAGCCACGATGAGACGAACCATGTGGTCCCTTCATACGATTTCTACCAGGGTAGGGGCTACCGTTACGACCCGATTTCACATGGACCGCTGCAGTTCCACCTGATCGCCCTTTCCTTCACCCTTTTCGGTGACAGCGATTTTACTGCCCGAATTCCGGATGCGGTGTTTGGGATTGCGGTGATTGCTTTCGCCATGTTCGGTTTCAAACGTTATCTGGGAAAGTTGGGGGCGTTGATCGCCGGGTTCCTTTTCACTATTTCGCCATACATCTCATTTTACAGCCGATATACCCGCAATGAAATCTATATCGTCTTCTGGGGCATGGCGCTAATTTGGGGGGTATTGCGATATCTTGAAATGGGCCATAAACGGACCTTGATCTTCATCACCATCATCACCGCGCTGCACTTCACGGATAAAGCGACATCTTATATTTTCACTGCCGAGATCCTGATCTTCCTGGCAGTGATCTTTGCCGCGCGGGTCCTCACCAAACCCTGGAAAGAGAACCGCCTGAAGGTCCTGCTCATGGTCGTGCTTGCGGTCACGATCGTGGCGGGCATGGCTGCGTTTGGCGTGGCGTATAAAGCCCTTTCGAACGCAACCGAAAACGAGGGCGACCCGGGCGTGATGATCAACAGCCTGCCGGTTAATACCCGCCTCCTGATCGGCTCCCTCGGACTGATCCTGATCGTCGGTCTGATCATCGCTGCAATCCTTCTGGTGAAAGGCATCGGTTGGCACGGCATCCGTGATGAACGCTCGTTCGACCTGCTGATCATGCAGGGCACGATCGTCCTGCCGCTGCTGGCTGCCCTGCCAATGGATCTCCTCGGGTTCAACCCGCTCGATTACAGCACCAACGGAATCATCATGGCCGTTCTTTTCGTCGTCCCCATGTTTTTGGTCGCCTTGCTGGTCGGCATCTGGTGGAACTGGAAGGTCTGGGCGGTCAACATTGGCATCTTCTGGGGCATCTTTACCGTCTTCTATACCTCACTCTTCACCCAAGGCGCCGGCTTCCCGATGGGACTGATGGGCGCGTTGGGTTACTGGATGGCACAGCAAGGCGTCACCCGCGGTACCCAGCCTTTGTACTATTATGCCGTCGTTCAGATCCCATTCTACGAGTTCCTGCCTGCGTTCGGTACGATCCTGGCCGCAATCCTGGGTATTTCTCTATCCCTCAAATCACGTAAAAAACGGGCCGAAGAAGAACCGATGGAAGCGGTTGTCGAACAGACCGCTCTGGATTATCCTGAACCGGTCAGTGAGACACCTGATGAAGACGTTGTAGTAATGAAAAGAAGCCCGCTTTCCGGATCGTCAATAATGAAGGGGAAGAACGCACACCGCCTGTCCTGGCGCTGCTTCTCTATTGGTCTGTGATGAGTCTCTTTGCCTTCAGCTTCGCCGGTGAACGCATGCCCTGGCTAACAACGCATATCACCATGCCCATGATCCTCGCCAGCGGCTGGAGCTTTGGCAAGCTGATCGAATCGTTCCAGTGGGAGACTTTCAAACGCTACCGTGGTTGGCTGGTCATGCTTATCGGCATGCTCTTTTTGCTAACCACCTTCCAAACCTTCGGGACGCTGCTTGGCGCGACCCCGCCCTTCCAGGGCAATGACCTGACCCACCTGGAAGCGACCAGCAATTTCATGCTGGCCGGCGTGGGGATGATTGCCTCAGCTATCGGTCTTTTCTTCCTTTTAAAGGGGTGGCGGTTCAAACAAGTTGTTAAATTGGGGCTAATTGTCTTCATTGTGATCCTGGCCGTCATCACCATCCGTACGGCTTACCGCGCGGACTTCATCCTTTATGATACGGCCGAGGAATTCCTGGTCTATGCCCATGCCGCGCCTGACCCGAAGATTGTCCTGAAACAGGTCGAGGAGATCAGTTATCGGCTGACCAACGGTAAGGACATCGATGTTGCCTATGACAACGACCTGCTCTATCCATATTGGTGGTATTTCCGTGACTATCCCAACAAACGCTATTATGCGGATAATCCCACCCGTGATCTGCGAAACGCGCCGATCATCCTGGTCGGAGGTGATAATTACGGCAAGATCGAACCGGTTGTTGCCAACAATTATGTCGAATTCGATTACACCCGTCTCTGGTGGCCCTCACAGGCCTATTTCAATCTGACTCTTGAGAGAGCCTGGAATGCACTGAAAAATCCTGAAATGCGCTCCGCACTCTGGCAAATCTGGTTCAACCGCAATTACCAGCCCTATGCAGAACTGGCGAACATTTCCACGCTGACTACTTCAAACTGGGAACCTTCTTCATCCTTCCGGATGTACATCCGCAAGGACGTGGTATCGGAAATCTGGGAATACGGCGCAACGCCTGTGACGCTTGAAGAAACGGTCGATCCCTATGAGGCCGGGACGATCTCCCTCGATGCGGACAAACTGGTTTACGGTGACGACCAATTTACACTGGATGCTCCCCGGGGTATCGCCTTCGCACCTGATGGCACCTTCTACGTCGCCGACTCCCGCAACAACCGGATCCTGCATATTGACCAGGATGGTCTCCTCTTGAAGGAATGGGGCGAATACGGTGCCAGTAATTATGACAGCGATGTGATGGCCCCCGCCGGGACTTTCAATGAACCCTGGGGCGTGGCCGTCGCACCGGATGGATCGGTTTATGTCGCCGACACCTGGAACAACCGCATCCAAAAGTTCACCGCGGACGGTGAGTTCATTACGATGTGGGGGCAATTCGGCGCTGCGGAATCCCACTATCACTTCTGGGGGCCGCGCGGGGTCGCGGTTGATACTCAAGGCCGGGTCTTCGTGACCGATACAGGCAATAAACGCGTGGTGATCTTCGACAGTAATGGCAATGACCTGGCCGCTTTCGGCGGTGCAGGGATGGGCGTCGGTCAATTTGATGAACCGGTCGGGATTGCAGTGGATGATCAGGGCCGGGTATATATCGCCGATACCTGGAACATGCGAGTGCAGGTGATGATCCCCGATGGTGATTCGCTAACTTATTCCACCAACCTCGAATGGGACGTCAACGCCTGGTATGGCGATTCGCTTGATAATAAACCTTTCCTGGCAGTCGACTCGCGTTACCATACGTTCGTTGCCGACCCAGTCACGGGACGCGTCCTCGAGTTCAGCCCACAGGGCATCTTCATGCGAGCCTGGGGTGGCTATGGCAGCGGGAGCAATGAGATTGGGATCGTTGGCGGCCTGGCTGTCGATCCGGAAGGACGAGTCTGGGTTTCCGACGCTTTGAATAACCGCTTGATGCGTTTTACACTACCTCCCCTGACGGACACCGGCGCGGATACAACCACTGGCGATCAGACGGGCGACAACAGTCAAGGCCCCTTTGATGGGATGTTCGACGGAATCCCGACCCAGTGATCCGTCACCCGTAAGCAAAGCAACCATTATAGAGATCGTTAAGAAACAAAACAATTAGCCTTAAGTTGCAATAGTTTGAAAGAGAGATTTCACCCCTCATCAGTCGGCTGCGCCGACAGCTTCTCCCCAACCCTCAAGAGGGCTTCGTCGCTTTGCTCCTCGGGGGGAAGGTGGCGCAGAGCGCCGGATGAGGGGAAGTCTTCAAGAAACTTAAAGAAAAAACTGCTCCAAAATTTCGGAGCAGTTTTCATTTGCGTACCTTATTTATTCGGATTAAGCCATTGCTTTTTCGACGATCGAGGTAAAAGCTTCCGGCTCATTGACAGCCAGGTCAGCCAGCATCTTGCGATTGAGGTTGATCTCGGTCTGTTTCAAGCCGTGGATCAGCTTGCTGTAGGTTGTCCCGTTCAAACGGGCAGCCGCATTGATGCGGGCGATCCAGAGTTTGCGCAAGTCACGTTTGCGGTTCCGACGGTCGCGATAAGCATACCACTGACTTTTGAGGTATTGCTCGTTCGCACGGCGGAACAGCTTGCTCTTCGTACCGTAATAACCTTTGTTTAGTTTGAGTATTTTTTTGTGCCGCCGATAACCATGGGGGCCACTTTTTACACGTGCCATTTTTCACTCCTTTGCGAGCCCCTGGGCGCCGATGGTTCAAAAGACCATCTGTTGCGAACACCCAACAGCCGCAACCATAAAATTAGTTCAGTCGATTACTTCTTGCCCATATAAGGCGCCAGACGACGGACTCTCTTCTTGATGTTACGGGTCTTGACCGGGATCATTTCCTCAAACAGCTGTTTGGTCCGATCCGGCGTCCGACGACGTAAGTGGCCTTTTCCGATCTTGGTACGCACGATCATCCCGGAACCGGTCATCTTGAAGCGTTTTGATGTTGCCTTATGGGTCTTCAGTTTGTACTTCTTGTTCTTACGTGACATTGCTAAATTCCTTTCAACAAAATCCTACGGCAAGGGCGTTCCAGGCCGTAGGGATTTTACCTCGTATTGCGTGTCTCGCTAGCTTATGAATATCGCAGCGGTTACTTCTTATTGGGAGCCAGCATCATGAACATGGACCGGCCCTCCAGTTTTGGCGCTTGCTCGACTTCTGAGACATCGGCGAGTTGTTCTGCGATCTCCCGCAGGTCTTCCAACGCGATCTCAGGATAAGTGATCTCCCGACCCCGGAAACGGATGGTCACTCGGACTTTCATCCCGTGTTCCAGCCAGCCTCGGGCATCGCGTACTTTGAAGCCTCTGTGATGTTCGGTTGTTTTCGGGCGCAGTTGGATCTCTTTGATCTCGATCTTGGTCTGCGCTTTCCGTGCTTCACGTTCCTTCTTCTCTTTCTCATAAAGGAATTTGCCGAAATTCATGATCCTGGCGACGGGCGGATCGGCACCTGGAGCGACTTCCACCAGGTCCAGCTCTGCAGCTTCGGCCCGGGTCAGTGCATCTCTCAAACTGACGACGCCCAGATTCTCACCATCTTGATCAATCAATCGGAGTTGCGTGGCACGGATCTGTTTATTTATGCGATATTCATCTTTGCTACTTATAGCGAATACTCTCCTTAATCATTGCAACTCTAATTTAACACAAAACGTATCCCGTTAAGGGAACGAGTTATATCTTACCATACCACCGAGGGAATCGTCAACAGGATATTGGCAAAATACCTGATTCTGAAGTGCTTCGTTGCGATTTCTATATAGAGAAACGCTTCTAAAGACCAAACGATAGAGACATTGCATAGGCAATGTCTCTACGCGTATTGTTATTAACCTGGTCAGGTCGCTCAGGGATTACCCTTCGACCTTTTCCTCGACGTCCTTGACAGCCAGATCTTTGAACGCAGCGACATCCATCGCACCCAGGCGTTCACCGCTGCGGCGGCGGACATCAACCTGACCGTTTTCCATCTCGCGGTCACCGACCACAAGCATGAACGGTACTTTTTCCTTTTCCGCGTCGCGGATCTTGGCGTTCATCCGGTCGCTGCGGTCATCCACCTCTACCCGTAAGCCGGCCTTCTTGAGTTCTGCAGCCACCTCATGGGCGAAGTCGTTATGACGGTCGGCGATCGGGATGATCTCCACCTGGACTGGTGAAAGCCAAACCGGGAATGCGCCGCCGTAATGCTCGATCAGGATTCCGAAGAAACGTTCGATACTGCCCATCAGTGCCCGATGGATCATATAGGGCCGGTGCTGCTGGCCGTCTTCATCAATGAAGGTCATGTCGAAACGTTCCGGCTCGTTGAAGTCGAACTGGATCGTCGAGAGCTGCCACTCCCGACCCAGGGCGTCGTTGATCTTGAGGTCGATCTTGGGGCCGTAGAATGCGCCGCCGCCCTCGTCGAGTTCGTAGGGCAGACCGGAGCGTTTGAGTGCAGCTTCCAAGGCCGCTTCGGCGTCTGCCCAGCGTTCCGGTTCGCCCACAGCCTTCTCGGGCCGTGTGCTCAGGTAGGCCTTGATGTCATCGAAGCCGAATGAACGCAGGATGTGCAGGCTGAAGGACAGCACGAAATCGATCTCGTCCGGCATCTGGCTGGGGGCGCAGAAGTGATGGGCGTCGTCCTGCGTGAAACCACGCACCCGCATCAACCCGTGCATCACGCCGCTGCGCTCGTAACGATAGACCGTGCCCTTCTCGGCATAGCGGAGAGGCAGGTCACGGTAGGAGCGGATGTCCGACTTATAGATCTCGATATGGAACGGGCAGTTCATCGGTTTGAGGTAATACTTCTGGTCATCGATCTCGATCGGCGCGTACATATTCTCGGCATAGAAGCCCAGGTGGCCGCTCGTCTCCCAGAGCTGCGCTTTCCCAATATGGGGTGTGTAAACAAAGTCATACCCGTTCGCGAGATGTTCATCCTCCCAGAAGCGTTCGGCGATATGCCGGACCATCGCGCCTTTGGGGTGCCACAACACCAGCCCGGCGCCGACCTCATCACTGACGCTGAACAGGTCGAGTTCCCGCCCCAGTTTGCGGTGGTCACGTTTCTTGGCTTCTTCCAACTGCCAGAGGTACTGCTTGAGTTCCTTCGGCGTGAGCCAGGCTGTGCCGTAGATCCGCTGAAGCATAGGTTTCTTCTCGTCGCCGCGCCAATATGCGCCGGCCACGTTCATCAGTTTGAACGCCTTCGGATTGAGTTTGCCCGTGCTTTCCAAGTGCGGCCCGCGGCAAAGGTCCACGAATTCATCATCTTTGTAGATCGTGATGATCTGCTTCTCATCCGTTGGGTTGCCGTGTTCATCCTCGCCGCCTTCTTCCAGACCCTCGATCAATTCCAGCTTGTAGGGCTGGTCTTTGAAGATTTCGCGAGCCTGATCGGCGGAGACCTCTTCCCGAATGAAGGGGCTATCATTTTTGATGATCTCCCGCATCCGATCTTCAATCTCGGACAGGTCTTCAGGGGTCAAGGGTCTGGGAAGGTCAAAATCATAGTAGAAGCCGTCCTCGATTGGCGGCCCTATGGCGACTTTGCCTTCCGGAAATTTCTCCAGTACAGCCTGCGCCATCACGTGCGCGGCCGAGTGTCGCAGCTTGTAGAGCTTTGATTCTTCATATTTTTCTTTTTCTGCCATCATATCCTCCTTCGGATATAGTCATAAGCGGACGGTGCCGTTTTCAAACGGACTATCCTGGTAGCATCGGATTTAAACAAAAAACCCTCACCCAATACTGGGGCGAGAGTGTTCTCACGCGGTTCCACCCAGATTGACCCGGGCTATTAAGCCGGAGCCATCTCTTTGTGCCTGTAACGGGGCAATCCGTTCACCATACTCGGGTTGGTGCCCTTTCCGGATCATGCTCCCGGGGGGTTTTCGCCTGGCCCTTGCCTGAGAAGACTTCCAGCCGACGATCTTCTCTCTCTATTGGCAGGGTGCCTGCTACTCGTCCCGGTCAACGCATTCTAATATTCAGTGGGTGGTATAGGGCTCGAACCTACGACCTCCGCGATGTCAACGCGACGCTCTAACCAACTGAGCTAACCACCCGAGGGTGAAAGCATTATACAGTGTGAGGCCCTAAATTGCAAGGGTAAACGGCGCAGATTGACCCTGAAATAGAGCATTTTTTGATCAACTTAATTGGATTGCAGCCAACCCATAGAAAGGTTCAACAAGTGCGTCGCCAGCCCATCAATCTCGGCGGAATTGTATTCCCGGTAATAACTTTCCGTTCGAATGACCAGCGCAAGCAGGAGGGTGTATAAATAGCAGCGTTGCTCCTCCTCGGGCGTAAATTCGGTTTTCCCATAACCTCGCATGCTTTCGGATACGCCGCCGAAGGCCAAGGCACGGAACTGCGCTTCCATCAAGGGGTCTCCCCAGAGCGCTCGCTCAAAGTCAATCAGGCCGGTGACTTTACCATCTTCAACAAAGAAGTTTGAGTCCCAGGCATCCCAATGGACCAGGCGCGGCATTGTAACTTCATCCAGCGATGGTGCATGTCTTTCGACCGCTTCCCGGATATCCCGAACTGGAAAACCGTAATCCGCGTTCACCTTCTCACCGTCCGCCAGCAGTGAGTCGATGACCTTTCAGGAAAGTCTCCCGCCACTTCGCGCCGCGCAGATCCGGGTTCCCCGGATAACCAAAGGTATCGCCTGTGTATTGGTTGATTTCCCACACAATCTGCCCAATCTGATGCTCGATTTGGGCGCGACTTTCCGGGTCGAGTGCTTCCTTGACATGTTCGAAGTTATCACCCGGCAGTTTCGCCATGAAAAAATAATCCGAATCACAAACATCATGATCCTGGTCGTAAAAATAGATCTCCGGGACAGGGATCTTTGGGTTTTTCGCGACCAGCCGCATGGTCGTCACTTCTGTCGCCATCAGGTCCTTCTCATAAGTTAAGACTTCGGCCTTTTCCGGTGGGGCGATCTTGAGGATGACATTCCGCCCATCGGACAGCCGGAGGTCGTAGACCGCGTTGAACCAACCCTCCTCCAATTCATGCACCGATTCCTCACCAGGCGCGAGGGTCAGACCATTGAAGGCTTTCGCGGCCATTACGGCAAGTTGTTCACGTGTCTTCCGATTCTTGGTCTTGCTTTCCATTAAACCCTCCCTGACATTACCATTCGATCGTTCGATATGCACCGGCGGCAGCCTTAAGTGCTAAATAGCCGATCACCAGACTGGATAAGCACCCCATAACCGTTCCAACGGCACCAGGTAATGAAGTATAAAGAACGACCGGTATTGCGGCACAGATTGCAGCCCCAAGCACACCGAACTCGCTGACACCGGGCGCCTGTCCCGTCATGAGCAGGTCAATCCTGGCATTGCGTGAAATCACAGAAAACGAAACACCCGCAACAGCCGCGATCATTCCGGGCAGGGCGAGCAAAGCATTCCAAAGTGAGTTTCCGGAAAGCACTGCGCCGGTCATCACGCCGGCTAAACTCGCCAGCAGGATGACGACGCCGGAAAGACCACCATCGGCCAAAACGACATCCTGATGTTTAATCGGCAATTGCCGGAGGATGACCCAGTGCGCCAGGTCTTGCCTGAACCGGGTGGACAGGAACTTACTCGCCTGCAAGGTCCAGGTCAGGATCAGCAGCATCCGTCCGCCCAGGCTGGGTAAAAAGACCAGGCCAACCGCCGTGCTGAAAAAGGTGAGAAGGGTAAAAATAGTGCCAAGGTTGATCCTGCGGCCGGTTTGGACGATGTCCTTCCAGACCAACGCGCCGGCGCCACCCCAGGCCGGCTGCCAGGCCCAACGCCGGCTCAACCCGAGGCGCTTCTCAAGTTTCTTCTCCCGCGCCTGGTCACCAAATCCATAGCGACGTAAGTTACGGATCAGGAGCTCCGATTTCGTCTCCTCCGCCGCGCTGCCGGGGCTGAACTTATGGGCAGCGAAGAACAACACCCCAAGAGCACCCGCCACCACTGCCCAGGCGCCGATCAAGGGGCCAGTCAGGGGACCGGTGCTCAAGCCTGCGGAGAGCATCTCGGGAACGGCCATCGTTACCGTCGATAAAAATCCGGTGAACTCAAAACCTAACAATCCGGCAATACCGGCAATCATGGCCGCCGCAATAATCAACAGGAATAATGAAGAAAGGAGCAGTGTCGCGGTTTTCCGTCCGGTCTTCATCGCCCAGGTGCCCAGAGCCCAGTTGAAGGTATATAACGCAAGATGGATTGGGACGATGACCAACATGGATCGTATACCGACCCGGAAATAATCGAAAAACATCTGCCCGGTCATATCCCCCAAACCCAACCCGGTATTCGCCACGGAGAAAGCAAGAACAACGGTGAAGAGCAGGAACGGGAGCAGGTTCTTGACCCAGGGCAAGACCATCCAGCGCAGCACGAGCCACTGCGGGCTGACCGGCATCTGGCAAATCAGGAAAGAATCTTCTTCAGTGAATTTGATCGGGCTTCGCCTTAGCGACAAGACCGCCGAAACTACAAACCAGACAACGAGCACCGCGAGTTCGAGTGCGACAGCCAGCGAGATTGGATCAGCCGGACGGATCGTCTGCAGAAGGAAAGCACCGGCTTCCGCAAACCAGGCCATCACGATGAACCACCAGACGCTGAAGAAGACCATCACATAAAGCATATAAATCCGGCTGTTGAGCGACCGGTCTTTCGGGTTAAAGATAAACAAAGGACAGCCAATATGAGAGTTCTTCAGATTCCTGCCGTCCGCGGATCCAGTTGATCGCCCTCATCTCATATCTCCCTGAGAACGCCGTTCTCGATCAGGAGCTGCCGGTCACCATACGTTCGCTTGATCGTCGGGTCGTGGGAAGACAACAGGATGCTGACGCCTTCGTCCCGTAATGATTTCAACTCCTCCAGGAGCGCCTCAACGCTCTCCTCATCCAACGCGGAAGTTGGTTCATCCAGGAGCAATACCTCAAAAGGACGGATGAAGGCCATTGCCAGGCCCAGCTTGAGCTGCATCCCTCGTGAATAATTATGCGGAAAGTAATCCCGCACAGCCCAAAGCCCAAATTTCTGCAGGATGAGCTCCGCCCGATCCTCAAATCCCTCCAGCGAGTCATTCGCCATAGCGATAAAACGCAGGTGTTCCCAGGCGGTCAGTTCAACGTAAAATCGGGGGACGTCCGGGATGAAGGCCATCCGTCGATGCACCTCCACCTCTTGTTTGATAAGGTCAAACCCGCCAACGCTGACCGTCCCGGTTGTCGGTTTGACCAATCCGGCCATACAGGATAATAAAGTCGTTTTTCCCGATCCGTTTTGCCCTGAAAGCACCACGATTTCACCTGCATTAAGGCTGAAACTCGTCGATGACAACGCAGTGAAATCACCGAATTTCTTACTCAGATTCTCAACGACCAGATTTTCTGCCATATTTTTCCTATCCGCCTGATTAGTCTATTGCCGCACGACAGCTAATTATAGCCGCACTTTAATTAAACCTTTCTCCGCATTCGCAAAGCAAAAAATTCGTTAAACTTGACAGGGCTGTGGAAACACTTGTCAGACAACTTACCTCATGTTACGATTATGGCATAACGCTGGATTATCCTCACCTGACGAATAAGGAGTTCCTATGTCCCATATGTTTGTTCCTGGTCCCGTAGATGTCGATCCCGATGTCCTGGAAGCCCAGGCCAAGCCCATGATCCCGCATCGCACGGATGAATTCAACGAATTCTTCCGCGGCACCGAAGCGAAGCTCAAACAGGTTTTCCTGACGGAGAACCGTGTTTTCCAACCCCCTGCCACCGGTTCCGGCATGCAGGAGGCCGGCATCCGCAACCTGGCGCAGAAAGACGTTCTCTCCTGTGTCAACGGCGCTTTCAGCCAGCGCTGGTACGACGTGGCGGTCAGCAATGGAAAAGACGCCGACCGACTCGATGCAACCTGGGGCGAACCGATCCTGCCCGATCAACTGGCCGACGCTCTGAAAAACAAATCCTACGAAGCAGTCACCATCGTTCACAATGAAACCTCAACCGGCGTAGAGAATCCGCTCAAGGAACTTGCTCAGGTCGTCCATGAGGTCAGCCCCGACACATTGATCCTGGTGGACGCCGTCTCCTCACTGGGCGGCGCCAAGATCGAGACCGACGCCTGGGGTCTGGATTTCGTGTTGACTTCCTCGCAGAAATGCCTCGCACTCCCCCCCGGGATGTCATTCGCAGCCGTCTCTGACCGAGCCCTCAAGAAAGCCGAAACGGTTGAAAACCGCGGCTGGTATTTCGACCTGCTTCTGCTGGAGAAACACCGGATCAAGAACTCCACCCCGATGACGCCTTCCATGTCCCTGATTTGGGCCCTGGATGTTGAACTGGACAAGATCCTGGCGGAAGGGCTGGAGAACCGCTTCGCCCGGCACGCTGCGATGGCCAAACGCGTCCAGGATTGGGCAACCGAACATGGTATGCCGCCGCTGGCTTCTGAAGCTTACCGTTCCAAGACGGTCTCCGCCATCCAGAACCTCAATGGCATCGATTTCGCCGCTCTGAATGCTTATCTGATGACCAAAGGCATGCGCATGGCCAATGGATACGGCGGTTTGAAGAACAAGACCTTCCGGATCGCCCATATGGGCCAGACCCAGATGCATCATGTCGATGAATTGCTGGATGCGATCGAAACCTTCATGGAAAAAATGTAACCCCACCCCAACGCATTGAAAATTTGCCCGGTCACCTGATTATTGTTGACCGGGCATTATAATTAAGTTAACCGGTTAGCAAGAGAGAAGGCAATGACAGAGACATTCCAGGTGACAATGGAGAAAATGGTTTACGGCGGCGACTGCATCGGTCGGCTGCCGGATGGCCGCGCGGTCTTTGTCCCCTTCGTGCTGCCCGGCGAACAGGTGGAAATTGAGATCGTCGAGGAAAAGAAACGGTTCGCAAAAGGACGCCCGGTGCGTATCATTGAAGCCTCACCGGACCGGATCACGCCGCGCTGCATCCATTTCGGAATATGCGGCGGCTGTCAATATCAGGAGATTGACTACGCGAAGCAACTGGAAACCAAACAAGCCATCATGCTGGACCAACTCCAGCGGATCGCCGGGCTGGACGATCCCCCACTCCGTCCCATCGTGCCTTCACCCTCGCCCTGGAACTACCGCAACTACTGTCCAGTTCCACCTCGGCCAGTTCGGCGAACTGGGCTATATCGCGGCGGATGGCAAACACCTGCTGCCGATCAGCGAGTGTCACCTCCCCCAGGACGAGATCAACGCCATCTGGCCGCAGATCGAGCTGGGGGAAGAATCGGGCGTTTTCCGCCTGGGAATCCGCCAGGACTCGTTCAACGATGTCATGCTGATCATGGAGGGCGAGGACGCGAAGCCGCCGGAATACGGCGAGGATATCCCCATCTCCGCGGTCTACACGCCGCCGAATGCCCGTCTGACGGTTTTGGCGGGCGAGGATCACCTCGTCTTCACCCTTCTGGGACGGAATTTCATGGTCTCAGCCCGATCCTTCTTCCAAGTGAACACACCTATGGCCGAAAAAATGGTCCAGCATTTGCTGGATAATTTGGATTTCAGCGGGAATCCCACTGCGGTGGAACTTTACGCCGGCGTAGGTTTGTTCAGCGCTTTCCTCGCGCCGAAAGTCAGTCAATTGACCGCGATCGAATCTTCCGGGTCAGCCTGTCATGATTTCGCCGTCAACCTGGATGAGTTTGAGAATGTATCGCTCTATGAGGCGGAGTCGGAAGAGGTGCTGCCCACCCTGGAAGAGCAACCGGACCTGCTGGTGATGGACCCACCCCGCGCCGGACTGGCGCCTGCGGTACACGACGCCATCGGTAAGCTGCATCCGAAGCAGATCGCCTACATTTCCTGCGACCAGGCGACTTTGGCGAGAGATACAAAGAAGCTGCTGCAAAAGGGATATCAATTGGTCTCCATCACGCCCTTTGATCTTTTCCCCCAGACCTCACATATTGAGAGTATTTCAATATTAACCAAAATGTAAATAACGCCAATATGTTTAACAATCCTCCGGCCAATTTGGTACTTTTCTTTATAATATAGGGCATAATCAGGAGAGGAACCCTATCTGAGAGGATAATTCCATGAATAGAACAATCCAAGATCGGATCACAGGTTTTCACACGCAAGACGGCGCGGGTGTCAATCTTGTGCGTGTCTTATCCAACCAAACCGTCCAATCGTTTGACCCCATTCTGCTGCTGGATTCCTTCGACAGCACCAATCCAGCCGATTACGCAGCCGGTTTCCCCCTCCATCCCCATCGGGGTATTGAGACGATCAGCTTGATCGTGAGGGGTAACATGATCCATAAGGACAGCCTCGGAAATTCGGCGGCTATCTCGGATGGCGAGGTCCAGTGGATGACGGCGGGGTCGGGAATCCTCCATGAAGAGATGCTACCAGCTTCCGAGCGAATGCTGGGGGTTCAGCTCTGGCTGAATATGCCCCAAAAGGACAAGATGGCATCCCCAGAATACCGGAGCGTCACGCGGGATGAAATCAAAGAGATCCCGATTGAGGGCGGCATCCTGCGCTTGATCAGCGGCCAATATCTGGGCCACCAGGGACATCAGAGCAAATATCTCCCCCTGGATTACTATGATATCCGGCTCGAGCCACACCAGAAATTGGTTATCGACACGGATCATGATAAATCCGTCATGGCTTTTACCCTTTTGGGTGACGCACAGATCGCCGGCGAATTCGTCGATGAAAAGACGGCTGTGAAACTGACTGAGGGTGACAGTCTGACGATTGAATCGCTGGACGACCCAGCAATCGTACTTTTCATCAGTTCCGATAAGGCTGGAAGAACCCATCGCCTGGGGCGGGCCGATCGTGATGAACACCCGGGAAGAGCTTGAGAACGCCTTCCGAGAATTACGGCAGGGTACCTTCATACAAGAGGAAATTGAGTATTAACCAACAAAATTGAATATAGAATCCAGATAGGACAAGAATATTCTGGATGATAGACTATGATTTTCCTGATCCACTGAATGAAATCATAAGTGCCAACGGAGAATTTAATGACAACTCAACTCATCGTTGAGTTGTTTCTATTAAATCGATATGGTCAGGACAATTATGCTCATTCATAACGAAATAAGTTCCCAATCCGATTAATCAACCAGGGAATTTTCGATTTTTCCATGCGAGATAGAGCCATTCAGCCTTATTAAACATTTATGGATGCAGAGTAATTGAAAGAGAAGATTGAAAACCGATTCATCTTCAATTATTCCTTTTCCCCCAGAATGCCACTTTGTTAAAACAGCACGGCCGAAAGGTCCTTCCGGTATTGCCGTGCTTCGGGATGTTCGTCCCCGATCAGGGCGAGCCAGCCCACGAACAGGTCCTTGGCCATATCATGATGGAAATGCTTGTCCTGCCGAAGAATATCCAGGAACCCGTCCATGGCAGCCAGGACGTTCCCGCGTTTGGCGAGCCGGATCCCGTTCAGATATGCGGCTTGGAGCGGCGATTCGGTTTCAAAGGGAGTTTGGTCACTGGACTGATAAGCCTGGGCCACGGGCTTCAAGAGCTGCGCCGTGTTGTATTCCGGGCTTGCCGGGAAGTTCCGCAGGAGCATATCCGCTTCCGTGCCTTTACCCTGGAACAGCAGTGCCCGGATCAGACCCAACAGCGCGCCGGGATGGTCGGGATGCGCCGAAAGGAACTCACGGTAAGCATCTTCGGCCTCTACGACATCACCCAACAGCATCAGGTTGTTTCCCTTGGCATAGAGCAAGTCCTCCGGTGCGGGGGTGAGATGGCGGATAAAGTCGCGTAAACCCTCGTCGGCCAGCACACCGTTAAATTCGGCCACGACATGCCCGTCCACAAACGCTTTTACGGCGGGGATGTTACGCACCTTATATTGACGTGCGATCCGGCTGCTCTCATCCACATTGACCTTCGCCAGCCGGAATCGACCCTCCCCTTCCCGGGCCAACGCTTCCAGCTTCGGGCCCAGGACGCGGCAGGGCACACACCATTCCGCCCAGAAATCGACAATAACGGGTATCCGGGTGGAATACTGCAGTACTTCATATTCAAAATCCGATTCGTCCACATGGACGATGAAATCAGACACCATCAATGCTCCTCAAGCTTCATTTTACATGATGATCCGGTTGGCAAACCCTACTCCTCACCTGAATCATCCACAATACCCGGTTGATTGATCTCCAGCACCTCTCCATGAATGGAGATGGTGATCCGGAAGCCGATCATACCGAGATAAAGCCGGCTTTCTTCCGGGATTCCTATCTGTTCCAACTGGTCAAACTGGGAATCCATATGCTTAAGCTGGTTTTCGATGGCGGCTTTGGTGAAAATATCCACCTCGCCCATCATCTCGGCTGCTTTTTCGGAGATCAGGCCTTCGTTCCCCTCAATCTGTTCCTGCATGAACTCCCAGACCTGGCGGTCCACGTCTTCCGCCGGGATGTGCCGCTTAAACCCATTGTCATCCACAATATAGACCGGGTCGGCGCCAATCCAACCAGCTTGAACCGGTTTATCAAATTCATCATAGACCAAACCTTCAAAAACTGCTTTTTTGGCCAATGGATCCTCCACTTTCTATTATATCAATTGATAGTACAGTATATTTGCCGGTTATAAGATTCGGGTTAACTTCTTTATAATTATTATATTAAATTTTCAGAGAATTATAGGAAAAGATATTTACTGAACGATCACCCGTGTGCCGTTATCGGCTGAATAATAATAATTCTCAGGCGGAACGGTCGGCATCGTCCAGCGATAAATCCATTTCGCTGCCTGGGGCGTCATGTTAACGCAGCCATGGCTGGAAGGCACCCCGAAATTATTATGCCAATATGCGCCGTGGAGTGCGACACCGTTGGAGGTGAAATAACTCACCCAGGGGACGCCCGGCAGGTCAAAACCGGATCCATAGGCGTTGGCAGGATTAGCCATGTGCCGGCAAGGGCGCTTACGCGTGGTGCGGAAGTAGCCTTTCGGGGTCGCGAAGCCGCCCTCGCTCAAGCGGACGCCGCTCGAGATCCGGGACATGAAAGCGACCTTCTCTCCTTCATACGCGGTCAGCATCTGTGTTGCAAGGTCGATCATGATGGTCTTGTCATCGAACCGAACCTCGGGGGAGATCGCGGTCAACTCGGAATCCGGGACCAACCGGATATAAGATGCCGGGACGTAGAACACCCGGTAATAGCGGTCGTCCAATAGTTCATACCAGACGGTCCGCTGCTCATCCAAAACTCGGTTGAGAATCCAAAAAGTAGCTGCATAATAAAACTTATACAATACCTGTCGGTCCGCTTCCAGGCTGGAATAAGCCTCCACGAAGGGCATGGTGATCTCGCCCAGGCAGCCGTCTTCCGGGATGACCGTGTCAACGGGATTCATTTTTTTTCTGACAGGTTGGACTCGGCCGGAATGTGCGTAACCTTTGCCATCCAGCTCATACCAAATCCGGTTGGGCATGGTCGTATCGCCGCCAATCGTCGCACCGGTGATCCGGCGGACGGTGTCCATCGACATCACTTCCAGCACTTCCGCAGCCAGGTCCGGCTCGTCATAGAGCTTGTGGCCGTTCATCGTCACCCGGCCATAGAGGTCGGAATCCGACCAAATCCGAAGGCGTTTCGGATTTCAGGAACCGCTTTGGCAGCATGAGGCCGAAAGCACTCAGCCCGAAAAGCTGCAGAAATTCCCTTCGATCCATTGATTGTCCAAAGCTGAAGAATTTATTCTTGTCAGTCATGAATATTGACCAGGATGCCAACATAAGCCCAATTGTACAGCCAGCCGGCTTCATCGGTTTGCATGTTGACACAACCATGGCTCATCGGTGTCCCAAAATTGCTATGCCAGTAAGTCCCATGGATGCCGTATCCCGAGTAAAAATACATCGTATAAGGTACATCAGGCAGGTAATATCCCGGGCCGGACATGTCCGTGTAGCGGTATTTGACATAAACGGCATACTGCCCCGTGACGGTGGGATGCTGCCACGTTCCAGTGGATACCAGGAAGGAGCCGACGATGTCCTTTCCCTGATAAGCATATAACATTTGAGAGGAAAGGTCGATATCGATCCATTTCTCATCCCGATCCACATCAGGCAGGCGGTTCGTCACCGGCGGCTGGGTTGGGACCAGGGTCGGTGTGCTGGTTGGCGTCGGCGTCGAGGTCGGGGTCGAGGTTGGGGTAGCTGTCGGCGTATTGGTCGGCGTCGGGGTATTGGTCACCGTTGGGGTCAGACTGGGTTTCGGGAAAACCTCCTGGCTGATCGGGCCGGCTTTTTCCGCTGCACGTACCAGGTCGGTTGGGATCAGGTCCATGCCAAAGAAGAAGATCGCCAGGAGCAACACAAACACCAGCGCGCCTATCCAAACCGGGCTTTGCGTTTCAACCGTGATTGGCGGGTTGATCTTGAAAGGCTGTCTTGACGGAACCCGGTGAATTTCCCGGGTCCTGTCCAGGTCAACCTGCTGGGTAACATCCAACTCGCCGCCCTGTGCCCAGTTCAGCGCTTTGATAACCCGGGGATCGTCCGGGGCGATCTCCTGAGCCTTCTTTAAATAAGCGATGCTGGCTTTCGGGCTGGATAATCCACCCAGCATCAGCCAGCCCTCGACGTCATCGGGATAATCAGCAACAACTCTTTGTGCGATTCGCCGCGCCAGCATACGGTCGCCGCGACGGAGTGCGGTTTTGGCTTGTTCTAATAATTGGAGATCGTGATCATTTATCGGCATTGACGACCTCGTGACGGGTGGATCGCTTAGTTACCGAGGAAGCACTGGATCCCAGCGACAATCCCATCGGCGACCAGGTCCGTCTTCTCAGTAAGGAACTGGTAATCTAAATTCATAAAACCGGCTTCGATGATCGCGGCGGTGGTTTGTGGGTCAATTTCGTCAAAAACGTGATAATAGCTCATATCATCGGTCACTGAACCGGCGTGGTACGGCAGACCTGTGATCTCTCCATATTGTTCTGAGATGCAGGTTGTCAGCTTTTGGCTGGAGACTGAATTTCCCTCCGCAAAAGCCGCTGCCACTTTGAAACCTGTCGCCTGGTCGTTGACATATTCGCAGGAATCGAGGTGGATCGAGAGTATCAATAACCCTCGATAACCTTCCAATCTGTCATCGAATTCCTCCAACAGGTCAACGGTATACCCCATGTCGGTGAGCTTCTTCTGGACCAGGGTGGCGATCTTGAGGTTCAATTCCGCTTCCGTGGTGCCGTTAGCGCAAACCGCACCCAAATCATTGCCGTAATGCCCGGCGACGATCCCGATGTTGGTCAGTTGGGGTTGGCTCGTCGCTTCAAGCGCTGCGGCTGCAGGATTGACCTCGCCGCCTGATGCGGATTGCAGCGCTTGGGCCATTCTCACTTCCAGGCTGCTTTCCACCAGGCTGCCCGGGGTCCAAAGCGTGAACAAAGTTGCCACGACAAAAGCAGCCGCCAGCGTGGTTTGCAGACCTCGCCAGAAGGTGAACGGCTTTTGGCCCGACTCATTATTGCGCCGGTTTCGATTGCGGCGCGGCTGGGGTTCCGGTTCCACAGGTTCCGGTGTAAATTCCGGCTCGGGTGATTGTTCCGGTTCCAGCGAGTCATCCTCGAAAGGTTCAAAGGCATCTGACTGATTCATTGGATTAAATTTTACCTTAATTCTCCGATTTTTGACAGATCGTTTTCAATATAGCCTTATTGTAACAAAGTTAAGTGTAGACAATAACTTGACGATCCACATTCGACAAAGTATAACGAATTTATATGAAAGATGAAAAAATGGATGAAATGATAGAAATGGTTGAAATGATTGATCCTGAAGCCTTGAAAGAAGCGATGCGCGCCTGGTTGACCGGGGTCGCGATTGTTACGGGAAAACATGAGGGCGCCATTCACGGGATGACGGCGAACAGCTTTAACTCAATCGCCCTGGAGCCCCCCACCGTGATGGTCGCCCTCCGTCATCACACCCGGACGCAGCACCTCGTGAAAGAAGGCGGGGTCTTTGCCATCAGTATTTTGGATACGCATCAAGTCCGGCTCGCCAAAAGGTTCGCCGGGCAGATCGACCGGGACGTCCCCCGTTTTGAAGATATATCAACATTTGAATTGGAAACCGGTGCACCGTTAATTGATGGCGCGATGGCCTTTTTGGATTGTAAGGTCATCAATTATTTCGATATCGGTGATACCACCGTGTTCGTGGGTGAAGTGCTCGCTTCCCTGATCAATTCAGAGCGCGAACACGAGCCATTATTATATTTCAACCGTCAGTGGAGAAAGCTGGATCAATTTCATGACTGAGCCTTTGGATTCAACCGAACAAAAAACACTGTTGACAATCGCGCGAGAAGCGCTTGAAGCATCCGTCCGCGGGGAACCGCTGCCGAATATTGATCTATCCACCTTACCCGAACCACTGCAGGTGAATGGCGCGTCCTTCGTCACTTTGACCATCGAAGGCCAACTGCGGGGCTGCATCGGCGCCCTGGAAGCCTACCAACCGCTGGCAAAGGATGTCCAGGAACATGCCGTCGCGGCTGCGCTGCAGGACTACCGTTTCCCCAATGTGCGGCCGACCGAATTGTCGTTCATCAATATTGAGGTTTCCGTGCTGACGCCGCGCTCGCCGCTGGAATATACTGACCCGCAGGACCTGGTGAAAAAGCTTCGTCCGGGGATTGATGGCGTCGTGCTCCAAAACGGATACAGTAAAGCCACCTTCCTGCCTCAGGTTTGGGATCAAATTCCGAACCCCGAGCAGTTCCTTTCCCAGTTATGCCTCAAGATGGGTGCCTCTTCCGATCTTTGGCGGAAGAAACATATCCAGGTCTTTACCTATCAGGTGCAGGAATTTCACGAGTAATTTATCATTCTGAATACAAAAAAGAGCCACCAGTTGGTGGCTCTTTTATTATTATTCAAAAGTCAGATTAGGCAGGTTCCATCATATCCGGTTTGGACATGTTGTATGCCTGACCGATCAGATGGGCGTAAACCGCACTGCCGTAAGCGGCTGTCAGGAGTGCGCCGATACCGCAGGCGATCGCACCCAGGGGTGCAATAATACCCATGGCAAGGATTGCACCGACAAGGACCAGCAGCCAGGACACAAATGACTTCTTGAGCATGGCAAAGAGTTCTTTGAAGCGGAAAGCTGCACCGAATTCGCCGGTTGAAACGTAATTCGCGATGCCGATCACGCTCAGGAATGCGATCAGGATTCCCAGTAAAGCGCCAACCAGACCAAGACAACTACCCAGGACGATCAATACCACGGACACCGTCTGATCCGCGCTGGAAGCGAATCCACCCAGGGTGCCGCCAATACCAACCAGGATGGCCGTCGGGAGGCTGTAGATCGCACCGATCAGGAAGATCATGAAACCCTTACCCAGATCAGCACCGAATTCCAGTGACGGCAGGGCATTTTCTTCGTTGCCTTCCATCACGTTCTTGGCCGCTTTCATGGACCAGCCCAAAACGATGAATTGTCCAACAATGGGGATCAGGCTGCAAAGCGCAGGGATTGCGACCTTTTTGAACCAATCCGGATCCTTGAAGACATAACTGAATGATAGCCCAAAGTTCATAATTTTCTCCTTTTCCTTATAATTGTGAAAAATAATCTTTCAGAACAAATATACATTAATTAGAAAACGAATTCAAGAAATGATTCATTAAAAACAGTTTATGTTTATGATGTTGAAGAGCAGATATTTTCGGGTTTAAAGTTGTGTGAATTGATCGACCTTCAAGACGAAGATCGTCGCTCTCTTTTCTTGGGACTTATCGGGTTTCTTGCAATTCTTACGGACGAGGTCCAACGCGGTTGCCACCTGTTCATCCTCCACACCAATCATGAGTGTACTTCGACCGCTGCGCAGGAATCCGCCCGTTGAAGCAATAAATGTCACCCGAAAATCCTGTTTGGTCAGGGCTCGCGAGACATTGTCCGTATCTTCATCCTTGATAATGGCAATGATCAGTTTCATCGCTAAAATTCCTCAAAATGCTCAACTTCTAGTGAAAAAACATTTGCGCCGCCGATCGTGATGGGGGTCGGGGCGGGCATCGGTAATGGGGCACTCTCCATCGGGACGGCAATGAACGCCACTCGTTGGCGACAGGTTTCGTTAAGCAGCTCAATCGCTTTAGCAGCATCTTTCGCTTCGACGCCGATCATCAAGGTGGCATTCTTCCGGCCGAGGAACCCCCCCACGCTGGGCAGACGGGTCACACCGAATCCGCCATCCTGCAAAGACTGGATCGCCACATCGGCATCCTGCCCTTGCACCACAGCGATTAAAAGATCTTGTTTGGGATTGTCCGAACCGGTTGACTCTACCATTTTTTCCTTCGATCTTAATTCTTCAACCAACCTTGTCAGGATGGTATAAGTATACCTTAATCCAGGTCGCTTTCCGCATGGTACCTTCCTGCCAGATTCCTGTCTCTCTTGGCGATGACGTCAATCGAACCAATCGACGACCATATCTTCGAGGTCATCAAGGTCCACTTCCAACTCTGATACCGCCTTTCCACAAACCGAGATCCCCATCTGTCTGACCGTTTGCGGGTCTCCTGAGATCAGGGGGTGCCACCAGGGTAAAGGGTTCCCCTCTGCAATCAGTCGATAAGCGCAGGTCGCCGGCAGCCAATTCACCTTCCTGACAATGGCTGGCGTCAAAGGGAAGCAATCTTTGACGACCTCAGAACGGTTTTCATAATCCCTGCAGCGCCCGGTGGATTGATCCAGTAATCGGCAGGCAACGTTGGTGTAATAGACCTTGCCGGAATCCGCGTCCTCCAGCTTGTGCAGGCAGCACTTGCCGCAGCCGTCACAGAGCGCTTCCCATTCCTCCGGGGTAAATTCATCCAACGTTTTTGTTTCCCAAAACTCGGGTTGAATTTTTCACAATTATCCTTTGTCCTTATTCACCCAGAAAATACTTGAATTCTCTTTATAGCACAGGCACATTAGCTTGTCCACCATCTGAACGAACGACTATCCTTCTGCAGTAATCAAGCTTTTTTCGATATCCGTTTAACCCAATTAATATCGCCATTTACCGCGAAATGAAATGCGCTCTGTTTCAAATGAAAATTTAATGGTGTTTTTGTGCACCAGCTTTATTGTGTATTACTTTAAAGCCCTTTAAAAGGAGTTCGATCCTTCACAATCAAACAAGATGTTAATAACGACCTGGATAATTCCGATGATTGTTGATTTTGTGGTCTTAACCTAGGTATAGTTAATATTAGTTAGACAATTTAAAGGAATGGCGTAGGGTTGGTAGCGGGGGCAGTGGGGCAAGGTAATCAATAAGAACGTTACAACTCAACAAAATCAAATAATCTAAGACTGACCCAGTTAAACTTCTCTAATAGCCATTTGCTAATTCGAAAAGAGGAAATAATGAATATGCATTTGGTGCTCATGATCATCACTGTGTTTTTGACATCATCTGTCGAAGCAGTTGAAATGGCAACCATTTTGTTAGGCGTGGGAATGACTCGTGGTTGGCTTTCAACACTGATAGGTGGTGGGGCAGGTTTAGCCGTTTTGGCGGGAATAGTCATCGGATTGGGTCGACTCTTAACGAATATTCCCATAGATTTATTGAGAGCGATCGTTGGAATTTTATTATTGTTGTTCGGGATGCAGTGGTTAAGACAATCGATTTTCAATATTAGCCGCTCAGGCTTTTTTGCCGGTGAAGAAGAAAATCCTGATCAAGGGGGTTCTTCTGATGGTGGACTTGATTGGACTGCATTTGCATTAGCTTTCAAAGGAGTATTTCTGGAAGGCTTAGAGATCGCCTTTATAGTAATAAGTTTCTCAGCCGCTAATCATCAGATAAAGCAATCAGGGATAAACAGTCTTGAATTAGCCAGCATTGGCGCTGGCGCAGCAATCATCGTGGTGACCATTATCGCCATCCTTGCGCGGAACTGGCTGATGGATGTGCCTAATAGTTTGATTAAGTTCGGTGTTGGGATCCTGCTTTCAGCTTATGGCTCATTTTGGGCAGCCCTCGGCATGGGAGCAAAATGGCCAGGTAAGGACCTCGCTGTGCTTTATTTACTAGGTTTTTATGTCTTGATAGCATTTATAAGCATCTATTTGATTTGCAAACAAATCGGTATGAAGAAAAGTGAAGGTAATAAAAAATCATGAAAGCTATCAGTAGTTTTTTTAACTTTTGGAAGAATTTTCTTATCGGGGATGATTGGGTTGCAGCTATCATCGTCTTGGTAGGGTTCGGTGTCACCTACTTCGTAGCGCAAACATCATTTCCCGCTTTCTGGATCATGCCAGCGGTTACCTTGATTGCCTTGGCTTATCATTTTATACGCCAAGTTAATGACAACAAATAACCACTCCGTGTGAACTACAATTTAGACCAGAAAAATTGACGTAGACAGGCTATCAACAAGAAGAGGGATTTTTAATCGATCCAGAATTTTACTTTATATGAAAGCTTAGGATAATTGGGTGAGTTCTCGGATGTGATAAACTTGAAATTTTTATTGATTGATAAAAAACTAAAATTCCTTAACTTGTTTGGTTTCTTCCTTCAGGATTTTTGAGTTAAATTATTTCCATAATAAACTTTATTGTTTAGTTTTTGAAATTTTGACCAAACAATGGTCATTTCAAAATTATTTCTAACAATTTATTGTCGCAAAATTATTCTCTCTCTTTTCATCAAGTCCATCTTGATTGTCAATATCTGCCATTAAAGTTATACTAATGAAAAGGTTCGATTCAACAGGGAGTGTGACATGGCAGGAAAGAAATCACCCAAATTTGATGTGAATACCGCCTCAAAGGCTGACCTGGTCGGCCTCAACGGTGTAGGCGACAGCCTGGCTCAGAAGATCATTGACGGCAGGCCTTACGCGAAGGTTAAAGACCTGACCCGGATTACCGGGATCAGTGACAAGAAATTGGATTTGCTGCTGCCTTTCCTGAAAGTCGAAACCGAACTTCAGGTAAAACCGCCCCAATTAGAAAGCGGTTCAGAGAAACCGTCGAGTGAAAAACCATTTACCAAAGTGGGCAATACAGAAGCCTTCGTCTTTTTGGAAGACCGCAGCGATCGTCAGGACGCGTTCCTGATCATTTTCGGCGGGTTCATTTTCGGCCTGATCATCCTGCTGCTCCGCCGACATTCCAACTGAGTGCGGCACACTTTTGCGATATTCACCCTATAAAATTATTCGTTTCTTCGATTGGTTTTTCTCACCGCATCGCACGGTAACTTACCCATGAAACACCCGCAGATCCAAACCAACTTTTTACTGGTATTTCTTATCGCCATAACCCTCCTTTCGGCATGCCAAACGGCGCAGGAGCAATCACTTTCGGAAGAGACCGCGGTCTCTTCCTTCCCTACAACGACACCTGAACCGTCTCCCACATTTACCAGCCAACCGACGGAAAGACAACCTGCACCAACTGCAACCGTGCGGACTGCATCAGACGCGTCGATCACCTTGATGGCCGTCGGCGATATCATGCTAGGACGGACGATCGGCAAAATGATCGAAACGGCGGGGATTGAAGCGCCTTTCGAATTCACTGCCGAAACCCTCTCCACCGCCGACATCACCCTCGGCAACCTTGAATGCCCGATTTCCAACAAGGGAGAACCGAAAGACAAGACCTATGCATTCGAAGCCCCCCTGGCTGCGGCGAAGTCGCTCGCTTATGGTGGCTTCGACCTGGTCAGTCTGGCGAATAACCATGTCCTCGATTACGGCCCTGAAGCGCTTGAAGAAACGCTTTCAACCTTATCCGCCCAATCCGTGAGGCGTGTCGGCGCGGGTATGGATGCGGAAGACGCCTATCGAGCAGCGATCTTCGAGGTTGACGGATTGCGGGTTGCTTTTTTGGCCTTCATGGATGTCCCTACCATCGACTATGATTACACCGCGTGGGAAGCCGGCAGCAATCAACCCGGGATTGCCTGGGCGCATCCGGAACGGATCACGGCGGGCGTCCGGGCTGCGAAAGCGGAGGCGGACGTCGTGGTGGTCTTGTTCCACAACGGGTATGAGATTGCTCAGAAGGTCTCGGCAGCGCAGCAGGAAGTCGCGCATCTCGCCATCGACAGCGGCGCGTCACTGGTGATCGGCAGCCATCCCCATGTCCTCCAGCGGATCGAAGACTACAACGGGGGACTGATTGTTTACAGCATGGGTAATTTCGTCTTCGACAATTTCCTGTTTCCCCCCAATTATTCCGCGATCCTTTCAGTGACCCTTGATGCACAAGGCGTCCAATCATACGAGCTGATCGACGTGATCGTGCAGTTAAATGGCGTCCCGCAGATCATGGAATATGATCTGGACGGATGAAACGAATCTTCACCTGAATTAATACAACGTTGGGTTCTTAAAAGGAATGAGCGCCAGGATCACTGCCTGCTCATAGAGTGATGTACGCGTTTCCACGTTATGCGTAAGCAGACCGACTGCCCCATTCTTCTGCTTGGAATTCTGCTTCCCGAAAACCACATCGTCTGCATCTCCCAATTCCAAACCCTTCTCGACCAGTTTTTGAACTTCGACCGGCAATCTGAACAAGGCCGTCCGGGCATGACTTTGCCTTTCATTGGAAAGGATTTGGATCCAGGCAAAAGCGACCATCTCCTCATCGAGGTAATCGCATCCGCCTTCCACACCGACCCAATAGTCAGCCTCAGGTCGTGTTTGACGCGCATTTTCCGCCCGGGTCAGTGCGCCTGCGCGGGTGTTTGCATCCGTCATCGGTTGATCGGAGACACCTGAATTCAACCGATACCGTCTCAATGGTAAATGCCTCATCAGGAAAGATTCGAGAGAACGCATTAAGGACGGCTTCCGCCTTAACCGGATTTTGTGAGGCAACAGCAATGGTCTTCACAAGCAGCGCTGCCTAAAGCTTGGGTAGTTCGATGGATTGCTGGAACTGGTATTTCCCCTGTTTATCGGCATAGGATGTTTCGCATTCTTCATCGGATTCAAAGAACAACACCTGTGCGATCCCTTCAAAGGAATAAATCTTCGCCGGCAGCGGTGTGGTATTCGAGATTTCCAACGTGACGAAACCCTCCCATTCCGGTTCGAATGGGGTTACGTTGACGATGATCCCGCAACGGGCATAGGTGCTTTTCCCCACACAAATCGTCAGGACGGAACGCGGGATCTTGAAATATTCCACCGTTCGAGCCAGGGCAAAGGAATTTGGCGGGATGATGCAGACCTCACCTTTGAAATCGACCATTGATTGGGGATCGAAATTTTTGGGGTCGACCACCGCTGAGTAGACATTGGTGAAGATCTTGTATTCATCGGCAACCCGGATATCGTACCCATATGAGGAAGTTCCATAGGAGATCACACCTTTACGGATCTGTCCCTCCTCGAAAGGTTCGATCATCTGCTGCTCGAGGGCCATCCGGCGTATCCAACGGTCTGCTTTGATGCTCATCTTTCAATCTCCTTTGCGTTAATCAATATCCATTAATGATAACCGGTTCATTCTGACCCAAGCTTAATAAATCCCAGCGATCCCGCTTCAAGGGTGAAGTTGTATTGATAATATTTTCCGGCAATGTATGAAAGCCGGTATTGCCCGGGCGGCAGGTCCGGCACAACGAAATTTTCACCCAGGACAGGATTGGCGTTGACGCCTGCCGGGTAATAAGTGATTGGGTAGTAATGTTTCGCCACTGAACCATCCGAATCCATTCTGTCGAGCGAAAGCGTGAACCGGTCGACCGGCTGTCCCCAGGGATCCAACAGCAGCCCGGATAACACACTGCCCGGGCCAGAACCGGACCCGTTCAATGGCGCAAACCAAAGCACCGGGTTGGTCGTGTGGGCATAATCATTCACATCCAGCCGCACCTCGAAATGCAAATGAGAACCGTTCGCCGCACCGGTTGCGCCTACAGCGCCAAGGCGTTCGCCCAGTGAGACGGTTTGGCCTTCCTCAACGTCGATCGCGGAGAGGTGGGCGTAGAGGGTAAACATGTCCTGACCCTCGAATAAAGCCGGATGGCGCAGGATCACGACGTTGCCGTAAAAACTGGTGTATGGTCCCAGCAGGGTCAGCTCGTCACTCCCCGCAAAGACCACTTCCCCATCCTGTGCGGCCAACACCGGCGTCCCCGATCCATTCGGGAACTCCACCCCGTGATGCGGTTCAAGGGTATTATTTCGGGTGCTGGCATAAGGATAGGTTGGATCGATGGTCTGGTTATCCTCCGGGCCGATCGGTCGCGCCAGAATGCCTGACCAGACTGCCTGACAAAATTGTTCGCCGCAGTCTAAATCCGGTGGGAAACCGGGTGTCGGTTGCGGGGATGGTTCTTCTGTCGGCGTGGCTGTCGGGGCCACCGTCGGGGTTGGCGGCATTGTCGCCGTCAGTGTCGGTTCGGCTGTTGCAGTCGGTTCAGCGGTTGCGCTGGGCAATGCGGGACTTTGCGCCGTACAGGCGGAGAGTATCAAGCCGGCCGTGACCAGCAGCGTGAGGGACAAGTATCGTCGCATCCGGTTCAGGAAATCCCCAATCCGCCCCGCTCGTCCAGGATAGTCTTGAGTGTTTCGCCCAATTTATCCGCTTGTTTTTCAATCGTTTTCAATTCATTCAGCATTCGGGCTGCTGCTGTCTCTTTTTCCAGTCCTAATAGGTTGATCCGAACGTTGAGCCCCGCGCCATTGAGCGCAGCCCTCGCAAAAGCTGAAGCCGTACCCGCATCGGAAATTGCATTTACATTGCCGATCTCAGCAGCTCGTCCTGCCAACTGCATGACCCTGAGCGCATTTTGCGTCACCAAAAGAGGAACTTCGGCCGCCCTGATCGACGCAGCCTGGATCGCCTTGATCCGGTCTGCTTTTTCCTGCTCGGTGTCACGGGGGAGCCGACGCGCCTTCATATACGCCTCAAATGCCCTGGCGTCTTTTTCGACCGCGTCCTGCATCAGGGATTGGATCGCAGTCGCTTCTTCGATCAGCGGCCAGACTTCCGCTTCAACATCCGCATATTTCTGCTTCCCGACCGTCAACCGGCCAACCATCGCGACCAGCGCGGCAGCCATAGCCGCACCGTAGGCAGAGGCCGACCCACCCCCCGGCGTCGGATCCCCGGAGGCTATCGCGTCCAGGAGCTTTGCACTATCACCGGAGACAGCGGCTGAAATCGATTGATCGGCATTCTCATACAACCGGGTTTCCAATACTTGTTCAGGTTCGAACTGGTCCATCTGCATGTACCAAACGGCAGCATCCACCAACGCTTCATTCGGGATCAGGCCGACCAACTCCGAATGATGGATTTGGACGCCGTAACGTTCCGCTTCACGCCGGATCATCTCCACCACACGAGCCATAGGGGTCCGCCGGTAATTGGTCAGGTTCATCGAAACCTGGGCGCGGCCTTCCACCAAGACGCCCATCGATTTGACAAAGCGCAAGCCGCCGGAGGAATGTCGGATCGCCCGGGCGATCTTATTGGCGATGGCGACGTCGGCTGTGGTCAGATAGACATTGAAGGCGATCAGGGGCTGGCGCGCGCCAATCACGGTCGCACCTGCGCCGGTCACCTTCGTAGGCCCGAAATCAGGCTTACGGGCAGGGTTTGTCCCGATCTCTTCCTTTAATAGTTCATATTGTCCCCGCCGTATATTCTCCAGGTTGGTCCGCTCCGGGCTGGTTGCTGCATCCTCATAGAGGTAGACCGGGATCTGGAGCGTCTCCCCTACTCGCTTCCCCACCCGCCTGGCCATCTCAATGCATTCCACCATTGTCACACCGGAGATGGGGACGAAAGGCACCACATCCGTCGCACCAATGCGGGGATGTTCACCCTGATGTTGGTCCAGATCGATCAGTTCCGCCGCCTTGGCGATTGCTCTGAATGCGGCTTCCTCGACCGCCTCAGGTGGTCCCACAAAGGTCACCACCGTACGGTTATGATCCATATCGGAATGTTGGTCGAGGACGCGGATACCCTCAACGGCATCGATCTCAGCCAGGATTGCAGCGACAACTTCAGGTCGCCGGGCTTCTGAGAAATTGGGAATACATTCGACAATGGGATTGGGCATTTTCACTCCTGCTGGATTGTTTTTTCCATTATACCCATAATCTCCCTTTCAATTTCCAGGGCTTGTGAGGAAGATTAAGAAAAAAAGGCCACCTATTTAATAAGCAGCCTCTGAATGTTTTTTCTAGATCTATTTCAAGCAACGTTGAAGACGATATCCGTTTTGTTGACCAGCATGTCGGAAATTGGGCAGCGGGAATCCACACGCTTAAGGAATGCTTTCTTTTCTTCATCAGTCATATCGGCGTCAATGTGGGCCATGACCCGGATTGCCGTAAAACCTGCTCGACCTTCGGTGGTTTTCCCCATCAAATAGTCGGTATTAATATCTGCCTCAACATCGACTGAGAAGCCTTTCAAGCCGAGATGCTCCTGCCGTGAAATGATCGCTGCGATGGTACCCAGACAGGTACCCAGGGCTACCAGTTGGATTTGCAGTGGGTTGGCGCCTTCATCTTTTCCGCCACCGGATTCCGATTGGTCGACGATGATCGTGTGTTTACCGGCAGTAGTATCAATTCGCATGCCGCCTTTCCAGACTGACTCGATCTTGACAGTTTTGAACATTATTACTCCTTTTTCATTGAATACGGTTGGATCGAAAAAATTTTAATTTACAAACATTGCCAATTATACTGATGCCTCACCGGGCAATGGTCACCCCATATTGTGAGAAATGTCATCGTTTGATACCAGGAAATTTACTGGAAAGGTATTTATGTTTTTCGAAAGCTGAATTTCTCTTTAATTGAAATTGCCGCCTGAAATCAAGCGGCAATTTATCGCTCCAGCAAAGTTGATTATTTCTCGAGTTCTAATTTTATCCTGGTTTTATGCAGAATGTTATCTGTCACAGGGCAGCGTGAATCGACAACATCGAGGAAGGCTTGCTTCTCTTCAAGGGACAGATCCGCATCAATTTTCACCGAAACGCGAATCTCATCAAACCCAGCCCTGCCTTCCGTTGTCTTTCCCAACAAATAATCTGAAATCGTATTCACCTTCCAGCGCAACTGAAAAACCGCGCAGATCAATTTTCTGCTGACGCGCCGCAATCGCTGCGACTGTTCCTAGACAACTTCCCAAGGTGAACAACAAATATTCCATTGGGTTAGCGCCTTCATCCTTGCCGCCCATAGCTTCGGGCTGGTCAATGATGACGTGATGTTTATCGGTTTCAGCCTCAATGCGCATGCCGC
Organism: uncultured Chloroflexia bacterium; assembly: GCA_963748065.1. Taxonomy (GTDB): domain Bacteria; phylum Chloroflexota; class Anaerolineae; order Anaerolineales; family Anaerolineaceae; genus Brevifilum. The sequence goes on from CAVVHL010000006.1 coordinate 55,834, forward strand.
CCATCCAATTCGCACGCACTTTGACCATTCTATTCATAATGTCCTCCTAAACTTTTCTTATAAATTACATTTACTTGCTTTCTTTATTAATTATATGGAGCCAGTATTAGAGATCCATCAACATCAGGATTCAGACCGAAAAAAGAAATAGAACACCATTTAAATTTTAATTTTCTACGAAAATATTGGATTTTGATAACCAAATATTAAATATTCACAAACTAATTGTCAACTTAAATAAATAATGTCAATATTTCTATTGACAAAATCAAAGTCTATGCTAAAATAAAATAACGACGTTCAATGAATGGATTGAATCTTTATGAACGCTGAATCAATTTTATTAGATTTATTATAACATGGAAAGTTTTAAATCATCCGCATAAAGGAGGTCGTTATGCAGAAATTGCCGGAAAAATGCCCTATTTGTAATTCTGATATCCTGGTCACACGTTTCTTTTGCCCCAGGTGTGACTCGGTCATTGAAGGGCATTTCCAACCGCATTCAGGCCCTTTTGCCGAACTAAACGATGAACAGATCAATTTCGTGCTGACCTTCGTCCGCTGTGAGGGTCGTTTCAACAGGATGGAAGAGGAGTTGAACCTCTCCTACCCCACCCTGCGCAACCGGCTCTATGATGTGATTCGTGCTTTAGGATTCGAACCTGGGAAGGATGAAGAACCCACCCTCTCTCCTGAAGACCGCCGCCGGATCCTGGATGATCTCGAGCAAGGGAAGATCTCGCCGCTCCAGGCGCAGCAACTCCTGTCCGGACTTGAAGTTGAATCGAAGAAAGGAGAATAGAAATGGCCTCAACAGAAGAAAGAATGCGCATTTTGATGATGATCCAGGAGGGGAAAATCTCGGCCGCGGAAGGCGCTCGACTGATCGAAGCGTTGGAGGACATCAGCGATAACCCGACGCCGCCCAGCTCTCCTTCCTCCGTCAGTGTGACAGGTGGAAAGAAACCTCGCTATCTGCGTGTCCTGGTGACCGATACCGACTCCGGGAAAACCCGGGTCAATGTGCGGCTCCCCGTTTCCCTGATCAATTCAGGCCTCAAAATGGGCGCCAGGTTTGCACCGGAAATCGAGGGTCTCGATATGGATGACCTCAACGCCTGGATGAATTCGGGTGAGGTCGGCCAGATCGTCGACATCTTTGATGAAGAAGATGGCGAACACGTCGAAGTCTTCCTCGAATAATTCGTTTACAACTCCTTACCGCTTTTAACAGAGAATAACCAGGGGATTGTTACGCCCATGCATCATTGGGTGAGTTCATGGTATCGATAATTCTGCCGGAAAATTGATGACTGAAAAAACACAAATAAAGAAACAGCCGTTATTATCAAAATTGATGCAGGTTTTCATTGCCGCCATGGTGCTTGCGAATGTCGCTGCACAGATGTACAGCGGTTTCGTACCACTCTATTTGAAATCCTTGGGCGCGTCGGTTGCCCAGGTCGGATTGTTCTTCACCCTCTTCCAGATCGTCCCACTCGTCCTGCAAATCCTGGGTGGATGGATCTCAGACTCCCTGGGTAGGCTGCGTTCAATCGCCATCGGCAGTACGGTCGGGATCCTCTCCTATCTGGGTATTTTCTGGGCTCCGACCTGGCAATGGGTCTTCCTAGGTCAGAGCCTGAACGCGATCACCACTTCGCTCATCGGCCCCAGTTTCGGCGCTTTCGTTGCTGAGGAATCATCAGAAGAAAATCGCGCGAAGGTCTATGGCATTACGCAGTCGATCTTTCTGATCGTGGTCGTGATCGGCCCACCGCTGGGTGGATGGATGGTTGATCGATACGGGTTCAAGCCAATGCTGCTCGTGGCAACATTGATCTACTCTTGTGCGACCGTTTTACGGATCTTCATGGCTCGGCGAAAATCGAAAGATGAAAAAGCGACTTCACCCGGCAAACTTACGTTTGCCTCGCTAAAAGAAAATATGGGCGGCATCTTTTCACTGCTCGTTTCAGGCGGAGTCCTCACCTGGCTGCTGATCACGGATGGCGTACGGGATATCGCTTTCAGCCTGACCGGCACTTATTTCCCGATTTATCTGGAACAGATTGGCGGGATGACAGCAACCCAAATCGGCATCTTGACCTCTCTGAGCGGGATCGCCAGTATGCTGATTAATTTTCCGGCGGGTTGGTTGGCTGACAAAAAGGGTGAACGGATTAATATCGTGATCGGATTCCTGCTGCAGTTCGGCGCACTTCTCGCTTTTATGCGGTTGAACTCCTTCTGGGGGTATGTGATCGTGTTTGCGCTCTTTGGCTTCGGCAGTGGAATAATGCAGCCTGCTTATCAATCCCTTTTGAGCAAAGTTCTGCCCAAGAAATTACGCGGTACCGGGTTTGGTCTGATACAATCTAGTTTAGGCGTTTTTTCACTACCCGCACCCTTAATTGGCGGTTATCTATACCAGAATATCTCTCCGCTGCTGCCGTTCCGGATCACAACTTGGGTCAGCCTCCTGGCGGTGATACCTGCCTGGCTGAAATTTAAGCTCCCCAAAAAGCCTGTTGAGGGGGAACAGGTTCTTCCAGAAGATTTACCCGCTGAATAGGTTATTAGGTTGTTCTATCCTTTTTGGAAGCAACGTCTTTTCGCAATTCAGATTGTTTCGATAGGCGTTGCAAATATTGAATATCGATCGATAAGTAATTATTTTTTGTTCCAGGCGCAAATGCGCTTTCTGTTGCCAATGGGCGCAGCGGAATACTGCGCCCATATTTCAATTAAACCTGTTCGTCAATATTAATTAGGAAATCAAATGTCTGAAAACAACACGCAAGTGCCGGAAAAATGGCAATTTCGTTTCTTCACGATCTGGATCGGTCAGGCTTTCTCGATGCTTGGCTCAAACCTGGTCGGATTCGCCTTCGTTTGGTTCCTGACTCAAAAAACCGGGTCAGCCACTGTCCTGGCGGTTGGCAGCTTGATGAGCATGCTGCCTAATGTGATCATTTCACCCTTCGCAGGAACCCTGGTTGATCGCTGGAACCGCAAAGTGGTGATGATGGTTTTTGACTCGATCACGGCTTTTTTCACCCTATTATTGGCAATCCTGTTCTTCTTTGATTTCGCTCAAATCTGGCATATTTATCTTGTGATGTTCATCCGCAGCTCTTGCGGGCAGTTCCAATGGGCCGCAATGACCGCTTCAACATCTTTGATGGTGCCCAAGAAACAGCTTTCCCGGGTGGCCGGCGCGAACCAGACCCTCGGCGGGCTAATGAACATCATCGCTCCGGCGCTGGGTGCTTTTTTCATCCAGATCATGCCGATGCAAGGCGTCCTGCTGATCGACGTCAGCACAGCCGCGTTGGCAATTGTGCCGTTATTATTCTTCAAGATTCCCCAACCTATCCGCAATGGCGATAATGGTTCCGTCGAGGGAAGGGAGAAAACTTCCATCTGGCAGGACCTGGCGGAAGGATGGAAATATGTCTCCGGTTGGCCGGCTCTGATGGCCATTATCTTTCTGGCAATGCTGGTGAATTTCCTGATCAATCCCGCGTTTTCTTTGCTCCCCCTGGTGGTGACTGAACATTTCGGGAAGGGCGCTTATGAACTCGGGTTGATCGATTCGGTCTTTGGGGTCGGTGTGATCGTTGGTGGTCTGGTGCTCAGCGCCTGGGGCGGATTCAAGAACCGTTTATTGACGTCACTTTTCGGATTGATCTTTTCAGGCGCTGCCGTCTTGATGATCGGCCTGGCGCCGAGCAATATGTATCTTCTGGCGGTGGCCGGGATGGTCATCTTTGGCTTTCTCAACCCAATGGTCAACGGGCCGATCTTTGCGGTCATGCAGGCCAAGGTCGATCCCGAAATCCAGGGGCGTGTGTTTTCATTCCTGACAGCGGGAGCCGGGCTTGCCAGCCCCCTCGGTTTGGCGATCGCCGGCCCGGTGGCGGATGCGACAAACAACCAACTCTGGTTCATCCTGGGCGGGATCATCACCACCCTGGCGGGCGTGATCTCCCTCTTCATCCCAAAGATCCGTGAAATGGGCGAAGAATCCAATGAAGCACCCAATCCTGCCGGCAATATCAAACAGGAATCGAAACAAATCAGCTAAGGTCTTTCAAATTTGATCAGGATGCAGAAGAGTCCGGTCAATAAAGGTGTGCCTAACATCCGCACAACCTTTTCCATTGGTTCAACCCGTAAAAGATCCTGTTGACGAATATATCCAGCCGTGCTAAGATGATTTTAGTCTAACCTAAATATCGAAACCACGATTGGGTAAAGGACCAGCATGTCGAAAGAATTAAGTCCCAACATTCAGGATTACCTGAAAAGGATCTATGAAATCACCCGATCTGGTGATAAGGCGACGACCAGCGAACTGGCTGAACGACTGGGGATTTCCGCCGCGTCGGTCACCAATATGCTCCAGAAGCTTTCTCTGACCGATCCTCCGTACGTCACTTACACCAAACATCAGGGCGTGAACCTGACCGAAGAGGGCCGAAAGACCGCCCTCAAGATCCTGCGTCGTCACCGTCTGATCGAGAACTTCCTTGTGGCGAAACTTGGCTATACCTGGGACGAGGTTCATCAAGAGGCGGAAGTCCTCGAACATGCCATATCCCCCCAACTGGAACAACGGATGGACGAAGCGCTGGGCCACCCCGAATTCGACCCACACGGTGACCCGATCCCCGATGCCGACCTGAATATGCCGGAGATAAATCAAACTTCTTTGAGCGACCTTGAGGTTGGAAAATCCGGTCAGGTCCTTCGTGTGCCGCATGAGGACCCGGATGTCTTGCGATATTTAGGGAAATACGGACTGCGGCCGGATGTCAAGATCAAACTGATCGCTCGAACCCCTTACGACCAAACCATGCGGGTTGAAATCGTCGATACCGGTGATGAAATCGTGATTGGCCCAAGTCTTGGCAACCAGATCTTCATACGGATCAATGGATGAGTGATATGCTTCCGGTCTCCCGCCCAAAAACAGAAGCCCAAAACTATTACGACCGACTGAGTAAAATTTACGACTGGTTGACGTCCAGCGAGCGTGCGCTCGTCGAAAAGGGGGTAAAGGTACTTGCACCGGTGGAGAAGGAAAACATCCTTGAGATCGGCTGCGGTACGGGTACCGGCCTGGCTGCAGTGGCAGAAATACTGGGTGAATCCGGGAAAATTGTCGGGTTGGACCTTGCTTTCAGAATGCTGACTGAAGCAAAACGAAAACATTTTTCTTCTCAACCGAATACCCTACTGGCCCAGGGGGATGCTGCAAAGTTACCCTTTGCCAACAGCACGTTCGATGGGGTCTACTGCGCTTTCACGCTGGAGTTGTTTTCAGCAGCGGAGATGAAGGTTGTCCTTGATGAAATTCGCAGGATGCTCTCTGCCAAAGGCCGGCTGGTTGTGGTCTCCCTTTCCCGTACCCCACATAATCTCGCTGTGCGACTATACGAATTCGGGCATCGGGTATTCCCGGTCGCACTGGACTGCCGCCCCATCCCGCTGGAAGAAATCCTGAAACAATCCGGTTTCGTTATTGATCACAGCGAGAAATTCATGAATTGGGGGCTCCCCGTGGATATCGTTCTTGCCAGATAAATCCCTTTAGATTTCAAAATTGAATATTCCCTGCCTATGCGAGTATACTGACAATAAAGTGAACTAGAAAGAAGTCAGCATATGCCAGAACTGCCCGAAGTGGAAACCATTGTCCGCAAACTCCGAAATGGGACAGAGGATTTCAAGCCCGTCCCCGGGAATACGGTTAAGAATGTTGAAGTCTTCTGGAAAAAGATCGTCGAAGAACCGGATGTGGCTTCATTTAAAAAGGACCTTGCAGACAAGAAAATCACCGATGTTCAACGACGCGGAAAATTTCTGCATTTTCCGCTCAATGAAGGCCACTATATCGCTCACCTGCGGATGAGCGGCGATATGATCATGGAAAAACGGATCGATGACGATGGAAAACCCCTGCCGAAGAAGGACCATGACCAGGTTTATTTGGATTTTGAGAGCCCCTGGCGCCTGGTGCTTTATTCGGTGCGTAAGTTCAGCCGAGCCTGGTATGTGACCGATCCGCAGGAGGTCTTCGGTGACCTTGGACCGGAACCCCTTGGCGACGACCTCTCGCCGGACAAGCTATACAAAATGCTGCACGAACACAGTCGCCAAATCAAACCTCTATTGATGGATCAAAGCTTCATCGCCGGTCTGGGCAACATCTATACGGATGAGATCCTTTTCACAGCCCGTATCCATCCTTTGCGGAAATCCGATTCGATCACAAAAGACGAAGCCAAAGCACTTTACGATGCGATGCAGTCGGTCCTCAACAAAGCGATCGACAAATTGGGTTCCAGCCTGGATTGGATGTACCGGGGCGGTGAATATCAAAACCATTTTAAAGTCCATCAGCGTGAAGGCAAGCCCTGCCCGGGATGCGGCGGAAAGGTCAAGAAGATCATCGTCGGTCAGCGCAGTACGTACTTCTGCCCGTCATGTCAGAAACTACCAAAGGGTGATGATTGATCAAACTATTGGAATTAAAAAAACCAGGCTCAGCGCCTGGTTTTTTTGTTTATGTTGGTTGCCTATTTATAATCGGAGAGATCGTTTGGTGATCCCCAGGTTTTCCAGCCACCAGTTCACGGTATCCGTGATGGTCTGAACCATTGTCCGGGGTTTGTATCCCAATTCCTGTTTGGCTTTTTCACAGCTGATATCCGAGTTGCTCATAATCGTCTCGATCGAATAGCGGGTCACACGCGGTTTGGTCTTGGTGAGCTTGTAATAAAACTCAGCAATCGGTGCGACGATCTTGGCGATTGGCAGCGGAAACGTGATCATCGACGATTTCTTGCCAGTCACTTTTTGAACGATCGAGTGCAGCCAGGGCAGTTCGATCCGTTCACCACCCAGGATATAGGTCTCACCGGGTTTGCCGTTATCCCTGGCCAGGATCTGGCCCTGGGCGACATCACGGACGTCAACGAAGTCGAACGCACCCTCTACCATGAAGTGCGGTTTTTTCTTCATCCAAGCCAGAATCAACTCTCCCATTTCAGAACGACGATAGTCGTGGGGACCGACCACACCGGTCGGGCAAACAATGCGAGTGTCGAGCCCATCTTCACTGGCTTGCTTGACCAGCAGCGATGCTTCAGCCTTGGTTCGATCGTAAGGGCCTGCAGGATTTTGCGGATCGAATTGGAGCGTCTCATTGATCGAAACGCCATGCGGCGGCCGTTCCAGGGCGTGGATCGAACTCGTGTAGATCATCTTTTTCACGCCCATATCCTTGGCCGCTTCGATCACGTTCCGGGTGCCACCCACATTAACATCGTGGAGTAAATAGGCTTTGTCTTCTGTGATGGATACCAACGCCGCAAGATGGAAAACAACATCGACATTCTGCATGGCCGAAACCAGGGAATCTCGATCGAGAATGTTGCCTTCCACTTTTTCAATATTCAAACCATCAAGGGATTGCGTATCTTCACCGGGTAAAATCAACACTCGGACATCCTCGCCTCGGGCAAGGAGCTCGCGGACCAACACATTTCCAAGATGGCCCGCCCCACCAGTAACTAAATTCATATTTTCACCTCATACCGTTTAAAAGTAATTGAATCCCAGAACGGGTCACCCCTTGCCAATCCGCACCTTCGGGGTCGAAGGAGGCCTGCAGCAGCAGTCCCATGGCGACACCCAACAGCAGCCTGGCTGAAAGGTCCGGATCGAGATCTTTCGCAAACGCGTCCTGAGATTGACCATCCCGGACCATCGCTGCGAAATAGGACAGGTAGTTACGGTAAGGTTCCACCGCTTTCTGCCAGATCTCGGGCTGGCGTTTGGCTTGCGTCCAGAATTCCAATAGGATCGGAAAGCCGCCTTCCAGGTCACTGAAAATACGACTGGATGTGCCAGCCATATTATCAAGCGCTTGCGGGACGTCAACTGCGGATTCCGCCGCAGCCTGCAGCATCCCGTCGAGCTCACCCAGCCAGCCTGCCATCAACGCCAGAAAGAGATCCTGCTTGGAAGGAAAGTGGTGATAAAACGCACCTTTACTAACCTTGACCCTTTTGCAGATCTCTGCGACGCTGGTAGCATCGTAGCCGTTCTTAGAAAACAATTCCAATGCGGTATGAAGGATTTCGGAACGAGTCACCTCGCCCCTGGATGAATGTACCATAATAAAATAATAGTAAGAAAAATCGTCGAAATAATACCGACCGATCGGTCGGTTTAATTGACTGACAATAATATACCAGTTAAAGGGGAAATGGACAAGCGGAAAGATGTAAATTTAGTGTAAAGAATTTTAACGGAAAACTCGCTGCCCTGATTCACCCTCTTGATCCGGCCAGCGAGTTTCGATTCTTCAGGGCGCTCCCTACCCCGAGGAAAGCAAAATCAACAATAATTTCAATAACCTTATCTATGTTTGCTCTATTTATAATGCTTGAGCAAGGAAAGCATAAGGCGCAGGTGATTAATAAACGTAAACGTTTGTCACGTGTTTGTCGTAAACATTTTTTCAGCAAATTGAGCGCTTGATCAAAAATCCCCCTCCAAAATCAGCTCGCGTTGTTGCGAGGTGTTAATTGGAGGCGACGGAGCAGGCAGTGGTGCGTTGCCCACGGTTTGGAAAAGTTCCAAACTTGGCAGAACCCTGATCGTTAAAAACAAAACACCCCGCGTTTTGCGAGGTGTTAATTCTGAGGCGACGACGGGACTCGAACCCGTGATCGGGGTTTTGCAGACCCTTGCCTTACCAACTTGGCTACGTCGCCTGGAAAACAAAAGCTGATACCTGCGGCCGATATGGCCTTGGGATATCAGCCCATCGAGCTACTAAGAGCGGGCGAAGAGACTCGAACTCTCAACCTTCTCCTTGGCAAGGAGACGTTCTACCAATTGAACTACACCCGCATAGGTTAAGCGACAAATATTTTACTTGAGTTCAGGGAGATTGTCAATGAAAATGATTTCCCTTCTTTGCGCCTGTTGACAATCACTTTGATACGCTCAAAAAATGCATGCGGTAAATCGAATAAATTTACCAATTCATCTTTGAAAAGAACGATTCACTTCATTAACACAAGCGGAGCAATAGCATAAAACTCCCTCGCAGGAAACTTTCAAGATGGTAAATGGCAACGGTTCAAACCTGGGATTCAAAGAACGGCTTTGGACTGCAGTAGGTAGACAACGAGACATGGCGGACGCTTATGAATATAAACAAATTGTCGGTCGCCTAAGGTCTTTGCCTCGGAGCATTCCACTGCCAGTTTCTCATTTTCCTTCTATTGGTAATTAAACTAAAATTTATATAAATGAGTTGCCGCCTGACATGGAGTCACGGTAATATTTATCACGTTCTTTCAACCACTTGTTTACTTTAGATAACAAATGGTATAATTTTGGTGAAATTTATCACAAATAAGGGTCAATGCAGAAAACCGACCCTCGAATATAAGGAGTACCTTTATGAAGATCATTATCGTTGGCGGTGTGGCTGGTGGTGCCAGCACGGCCGCCCGGCTGCGCCGGATGGATGAACAAGCTGAAATCGTCATGTTCGAACGCGGCCCCTATATCTCTTTTGCAAACTGCGGCCTCCCCTATCACATTGGAGAGGTGATTAAAGACCGAGACAAATTGCTGGTCGTGACACCGGAAAAACTCAAAGCGATGATGAACATCGACTCACGGGTCAACCACGAAGTTGTCAGCATCAATCGCGAGAAAAAGACCGTCACTGTGCATAACATTGAAAACGGTCAGACTTACGATGAGCAGTACGACAAGCTGGTGCTATCTCCCGGTGCCACACCAACCGTGCCGCCGCTGCCTGGCGTTGACCTGCCCGGTGTGTTCACCTTACGCAACCTCCCGGACATGGACCGGATCAAATCCTACGTCGACGAAAAGAAACCTGCACGTGCGGTGGTGGTCGGTGGCGGATTTATCGGCCTTGAGATCGCCGAAAACCTTGTGCATCGCGGTGTGCAGGTCACACTGATCGAAATGCTCGACCAGGTCATGGCGCCCATCGATTACGAAATGGCTGCCATGGTCCATCAACACCTGACTTTCAAGCACATCCGCCTCGCCCTGGGCGACGGGTTGAAATCCATCGAGGAAGGTGAACATGGCTGGTTGAACGTCGAACTCTCCAGCGGACGTAATGTGGACGCCGAGATGGTTGTCCTCTCGATTGGCGTCCATCCCGAAAACAAGCTGGCGAAAGACGCCGGCCTGGCGCTTGGCGTACGCGGGACCGTGGTAACCAATCAGCACATGCAGACCAGCGATTCCGACATCTATGCCGTCGGTGATGTCGCTGAAGTGACCAACCGTCTGACCGGTACCGCCACCTCTCTGGCGCTGGCAGGACCGGCAAGCCGTGAAGGACGCGTCGCAGCTGACCACATTGCCGGAAACAAAGATGCGGTCTTCCCCGGCGTGGTGGGCACCTCTGTTGTTAAGATCTTCGATCTGACCGTAGCCGTGGTCGGGATGAATTCAAAAGCGCTTCAACAGGCCGGCATTCCCTTCTCAAATGTGATCATCCATGCCTCAAACCATGCCGGTTACTATCCCGGCGCCGCGCCGATGGCGTTCAAGCTGCTTTACAACGATGAAGGGAAGATCCTTGGTGCGCAGGCGGTCGGCATTGACGGCGTGGATAAGCGCATTGATGTGATTGCAACTGCCATTCAGGGCGGCATGACCGTTTACGACCTTGAGGAACTCGAGCTGGCCTATGCGCCGCCTTTCAGTTCCTCGCGTGACCCGGTCAATATCATCGGCTTCACGGCCGCCAACATCCTGCGCGGTGACTCCAAAGTGATGACCTGGGATCAGGTCAACCAACTCGACCGTAACAAGATCACCATCGTGGACGTCCGTCTGCCGGAAGAATTGGCGCTGGGCATGATCGACGGTGCGATCAATATCCCCCTTACCGAGATCCGGCAGCACATCAACGAGATCCCCAAGGACCGTCCTGTCCTGTTGTATTGCCAAACTGGCCAGCGCTCTTATTTTGCAGCCCGGATCCTGAACCAATTGGGTTTCGAAGCTTATAACCTGACCGGCGGCTATAAAACTTACTCCCACGCTGTCGGACGCCAGTCCAACTTCGATGTATTCGAGCATGTCACGATCAACAGCCGGGAAGAGATCAAGGAGATCCCCCCTGCGGCAATGACCTCCGGGAACGAGTTCTCGGTGGACGCCTGCGGCTTACAATGCCCCGGCCCAATCCTGAAGCTTTATAACAAGATCAAAGATGTCAAAGAAGGTGACGTTGTTAAAGTCCAGGCCACTGATTTTGGCTTCACCAGCGACGTGGAAGCCTGGGCAAAATCTACCGGAAACCGACTGCTTTCACTGGATACAGTCAACGGCGTAATTGAAGCCCGGATCCAGAAAGGCACTCCGAAACAGGCAGAAGCCGGCCGCGCGCTGGGCATGAACAAGACTCTGATCATGTTCTCCGGCGACCTCGATAAGGCATTAGCCGGGTGCATCATCGCCAACGGTGTCATCGCTTCCGGGCACAAAGCCTCAATATTCTTCACTTTCTGGGGTCTTAACCTGCTGCGCAAAAATCAGTATGTCAAAACCAGGAAGAACCTGATCGAGCGGTTGTTCGGCTGGATGATGCCCCGCGGCACCGAGAAGGCCAAACTCTCGCAGATGAACATGGCCGGTCTTGGCACAGCAATGATCAAAGGCATCATGAAAGAAAAGCATATTGATTCACTGCCTGTGATGCTCAAGACTGCGATGGACAACGGCGTCAAGATCCAGGCTTGCCAGATGTCGATGGACCTGATGGGGATCAATCGTGAAGAGTTGATCGATGGGATCGAAGTCGTTGGCGTGGCATCCATGCTGGCCGATTCCGACGAACTCAAACGGCGTGATCTTCATCTAAAAATCGAAAGAAAAAATAACTGCCCTGCTTTCTGCAGGGCAGTTTTTGTTAACCAGAATTTACAGGAGCTGTTATCCGAAAATACCCGTAAACAGCCGGGTGATGCCGCCAACCACAATGGCGATCACCGAGAAGTCATTTCCACCGAAGGCGTTCACGAAGCCTGCAGCCGTGTTCAAGACAAAAGGCAAAGAGAGCGCCTGGAAAACGATCAGAAGAATACCACCAACAACGGAGGCAATCACCACCCCGCGCCTGCCGCCGGTCGCATTCGCCAGGACGGCTGCCGGGCCGACATCAAAAAACGCGGCGACAACGAGGGGCAGCAGAAGGTAAGGATAACCGGCCAGGCCGAAGATCACCAGCGTGATCAGGGAGGCGATCATGGCGATCGGGAAACCGATCATCAGTGCGTTCTGACCATACGGAAAAACCATCGGGCAATCCAGTGCGGGTACCGCTTCGGGTACGACCTTCCTGGCGATCCCATGGAAGGACGGCACGATCTCGCCCAGCATCATACGGACACCGGTAAGCAGGATGACCAATCCACCTCCGAAGAGGATGGCTTGCATGATGATCCACAAATACCACATCCAGACCACACCACCCGTGTATGCGACGGCGGCATTCGGCACGCCGACAATGAAGCCCATTACCAGGTAGATCAGGAGCATGACCAATGAGGTGGAGACGGTCATCGATTTGATGAATGACCATCCCTCAGGCAGGTCGAGATCCTCGGTGGATTTGGAAGGATCGCCGAACCATTTTCCCAGCAGCGCGCCGATCACGGAGATCGTGGTTGTCGTATGCCCGATGGTGAAGTCTTTCTTGCCTGTCAGCTTGAAGACGAAAGGCGCGATGATCGCGGGAAGCAAGGTCGAGAGGAAGCCCTGAACCAGGCTGCCGATGATGATCAGCGTGATGCCATTGATCTTCCCGCCATCGGCGAGTGCCGCCACGACCATAAAGGCATTCCAGAACATGATATGCCCGGTCAGAAAGACGTACTTCCATTTGGTGATCCGGGCTAAAACCAGATTGACCAGAAAACCAAAGACCATCACTAAAACGATCTGTACGCCAAACGTGCCGAGGAATGTCGTCCAATCCGCGACCGATGCCTGACCTTCCAAGGTGTAAACCATGCCAAATAATTCCGAAATAGGCGTGATCACAGCGCTCAACACGTCAACGGCTGTGAAAAGGATCAACGTACCGGCCATCGTCTTGACCGTACCGGTGATCACTTCGCTGAAGCTTTTCTTGAGCAGCAGCAAACCTATCAGAGCGACCAGCCCAAGCATGAAGGTCGGTAATAGACGGGGGACGATATTAAATATGACACTGATATCCATCGAAATTCCTCCTCCAATAATTGAGAGAAAATATCTATGAAGTTTTATGGATTATGACCAATCGATTTGGAAGATACACGCTTCCCTTTCACGGCACTGAAATTGTAATAGCCACTGGTCGTCTTGCTGATTCACCTCTATCTTATCCTCTTTTGGATAAATTTTTCTTACTCGTTCAATCGATCTGCGATCATCCAGCATTAATTTTACTTCTTCCTGCTGAAGCGAATAATTGACCACAAACAAATAGGACCGACCGGATTTTTCGAGAAGATGTGTATCAATTCCTAAGCGGCCTGCCGGCGGAGAAAGAACTCTGCTCCTGGGATAAATTCCAATCTTTTCTTGAACCATCGCTAATATGTCTTGCAGAATGGATTTGTCGGTGACGAGTGAGCCGCTATCGGCCTGGGTGGCAAAATAAAGTCCATAGCCATTGCCATACCTTGCCAGTGTCACCGCTGGATAGCCGTCATCAAATGTTGCCAGGATTTGCGTTTCTGGTTTGAGGGTCAGCAGATCCCGATTCCAATATGCTGAATATTCTTCACCATTGAAATGGATCCTTTGTCCTTCAAGCGTGTCCGGCTCAATATTTGAAATCCCGAAACATTTGCTTAAAGGTTTGAAAGGCCAGTGATGATAGAACCATCCATTGCCATCGAGGGATCCGCAGCGGGCGAAACCAACCAAAAGTCCACCCTGATGGACATAATCCGCAAGCGCTTGCGCGGTTTCCCGCTCAATCAGGCCCATCATCGGGAGAAGGACCTGGCGATAGTGATTTATCGTTCCATCCCGAACCAATTCAGGATTAAGGAAATCAACATCAAAACCCTGCTCCCACAGTGAACGGTATGCCCCGCGCTGCGCCAGGAACAAGTCCTCTTCCTGATCCACGCCCCGGAAGAAAATTGCGTTTCTCTTTGATTCAAGTAAGGCAAATTCGGCCCGAGGGACGTGAGCCTCCATTAAATCAGCTTCATGTGTTTTGATCCAATCACCAATTTCTGATGCCGCTTTCAAGCGAGGTGTGGGATTGCCATCCAAATCCACCAGCGCACCCCAATGCAGGGGTTGATAGTCCCATTCACGCCACGGCATGAAGAGCAACATCTTTGCATCATGCCCCATTGATTCCACGCAATATTGTTCGATGTCCGCCGCGTCCGTCCGATGGTCCGGCCCCATCACCCACCCACCAATCGGCCCTGATTCGACTTCATGCAGCCAGAAGTCACGACCGGATGTACTTGCAACGGATCTGCCATGGTCGAGGAACATGGAAATATGCTCTGGGCGACTCGCCAACTTATTTCCACTGCCCGGATAGAGATCGTACCCAATATGGTCCACAACCTTCGCCAACTGCCATTGATCCAGGCCGGTATAGACACCAAACCGATCATGATTCTTGAAAGTGAACGTGTTGATCGATGTCGGATGATCCGGGTCCGCCTCCTTGATCATCTCATTTTGCCAGCTGGCGAACGCCGTGAAAGCCGATTGCCAGAACAGACGCCAATCCAGCCAGCGGGTCACACTTGCCCACTCGACTGGAAGGCTTTTCGGTGCAAAAACATCATCCCATTCGTTGTAGACATAATAGGTCGTCCCCCAGGCCCAGGCTTTGGTTAAGGTTTCCAAATTCTGATATTTATCCCGCGCCCATTTTCGAAACATTTCCTGGCAGTGATCGCAGTAGCAATATAACCCAAGATTATTTTCACCCTGTGGAGGGAGAAAAGGGAACCCAATTTCATTTGTGATCTGCCAGCCGAAATGATTGGGCTGCGTTTTTGTGAAATCAATAAGTGTGTGAATGTAATTCGTCAGTGCATCCCGATAGCCCGGGTGGTGGATGCAAGCCCAGTGATAAGAAGTACCAAGCGGATACCTTTCCCCATGGTTGTTGAGTATCTGCAGATCGGGATACTTTCGGGCGAGCCAAAGCGGCGGCCCAGACGCGCCTGTGCTGATCATGATCTGGATCCCATAATCGGCGGCACGATGGTAAAACCGGTCCAGTTTCTCCAGTTGAAAATGCCCCGGCGAGGGTTCGATCAAGTCCCAAGACCCATGTACATCACCCAGCCGGATCAGGTTCATGTTCGCGTCCTGCATCTGCTCCAGATCACGATCCCATTCGGATTCCGGGAAGATCAACGGTGAGTATGATGCGCCGTACCAAAATCTTGACGGCATCCATTCACTCCTTATCCGCCATTAATTTTTCAATCACCGGGAGCGCTTTTTCCTCAACTTCATCCGTGCTGAGAAAATTGTCGATAACGACGACCGGCTTGTCCACATCTGCAAATATTTTTTCCATCTCTTTCGAAGTGATCACCACATCATAGTTCTGGCCGAGGGCGGTATCCGCATCCGAACAAAAGGTTTCAGCCTTTATGCCATGGTTCTGCAGGACCTCATCAACCGTCATCCGTAAAACAAGCGACGTCCCCAGCCCAAACCCGCATACCGTCATTATTCTTAACCGCTTCACATCTACCTCGTTTCACTCCTCGTTGTGGGAAAAAGCTGACAGGATTTCATCGACTGTTGTCGCATATTTTAATAATTGTTGGTTACTGTCGTTCCTGAGGAACGAGGCCAGCTCCTTCAGCAAACCGGTATGCCCTTCTTTATCCACCGCGCAGAATGAAATCACAAGCTTAACAGGATCGTTAGCATCTGAGCCAAACTCGACTGGGTCTTTCAATGTAATGAGGCTCAATCCAACCCCCAAAGCGCCATCCTCAGGGCGTGCATGGGCGAGTGCCAGCCCGGGCGCCAGGACCATATACGGCCCAAATTGCCGAACCGTTTGGACCATCGCCTCAATATAATCCGGTCGGCATTTTCCCGCGTTTACCAACAATTGACCGCCCGCCCGCACTGCGCTTTCCCAATCCGCAGCTTCAACTTTCAAGCGGATGACGTCTTTCGTGAACACTTTTTCGAGCATGGTCCCTCGAGTATCGTTGGAGAAATGATAATGATCATGCAGTTGTAATAATCAAGATGGAGACAAGATTTCTCTTCATTACCTGAACCTGTTATACGTCAGGATTTCCAGTTCATGTCACCCAGGATAAGACCAATTCCAAGGTCATTGAGAAATGCAAAACAGCATTTCATTCATTTAAAGATTAACAAGCGACCAATGCGCATCGTTTGTGACTCTTCTAATCCCGGAAATTCCTTTGAACGTATCAGGACTTCAATAGAGATATTTTCACTACATCAAACAAAACCTTTACGCGGCTTTCTTTTTCGTGAAAGAATTTTGTTTTAATTTAGCTGTGACGTTTCCGATCATCACGATCAGGTAAAACATCACGATTGGCGTGATGTGGATCAGCATCCGGTTCGCACTATCGTACCATCTGGAGTGATAGGGATGTCGGAACATGCCTAACGCCTGGATCATAATGATAAATGACCAGATATACGAAAAAATCTCTCGCTTCTGGGGAAATTTTGTTGGAAAAGGCAGTAATAAAAAGATACTTAAAATGATCCACCAGAAAGAATCCCAGTTTCCGGTGACGAGCAGAGCGGATAATGAAACCTGAATATTATGAGCCAATTGATCGAATTTCGTTAGGCCCAAACCTATAAGTGCAATTAACAATCCTAATGGGATGAGCCACCAAAGCCTGGGCAAGATAACCTTTTTCAGGAATTTGATTTCGGTTAAGAAAAGGAGAGCAGCCACAGCCGCGATCCCAACAAGCGTAATGATGATCATTTCATTCGACAAAAAGTTTGAAAAAGTCTCCGATTTCATGAACAATATTCGAAAATTAAGTATGAATTGAAAGGTTAAATAAGGCAAGAAAGCCAAGCGCAATCTTTTTACAGACAGCTTTCCAGATCCAACATATATCAAAATCAGGATCAGAGCCGCAACGACATTTTCTGTTCGCAGTGCGCCAAAGCCGATCAGGAAGACCGGCACAAAAAAGAACCAGGCATCAATCTCTTCCTGAAAACCAAAATAAATTGCGCAAAACGCAATAAAAAGGAATAACGCAGAATCAAAATTCGTGTGGATGTAGGTCGTCATAATAAAAATAAGATCAGAGGAGATAAACAATAATATCGCTAAACCGACCAACAGGAATCGAACGAGTTTGGATTCCACTAATTGTTTGATCGCCCTCCATGCAAAGAAGAAGAACAAGACGATAAAAATCGCCATAAAAACAGGTTGAATGAACCAAACATAATCGAGACCGAATACCATCCCAATGGTCTGCAGAAAGGGCACAAACAAACCCATACCTCTTGGTGATGAGAAATACCATTGTGAAAAGCCCAACTCAATCAGGTTTTTACCCATGATTACAAGATATACAAAATCATTCGTCGCAAAGAAATAATTATTAAAGTAGAAGAAAAGCAGGAGACCAAAATAGACGATTGCCGTTATACCGTAATATATCCAGAGTGATCGTGTGGTTTCCGAGATGAATTTACCCGAAAGGATCTGATGTAAAAGCACAGCAGCCAATTCGATACTGGCCATAACGACAACTGCAAACCGATGTGAGTTGAACACCCACGAGTACCAAAAGGAATCCATTCAGAAAATAAACAATATAACCAATCAAAATGCTCGAAACGGACAGGAATAAGATTCGGGACTTTTCCCGCGAAGTATTTTGTAATAAGAAAGCCCAGAATATAGAGCTCAATCAGGAAGAGAAACATTGATCACTCCGGATTCTTTAATAAAATCAGAAGGCAGTAAAAAGTAATGCAAGTCATAGCTGAAGAAATAATACGTATCACCTGCGGCTGAAACAGAGGGCAGCAGGTAATAATCTCCGCCTGTCCGGTTCGGCCAAACGAACCAATTACCTAAGGCTAATAATTGATTAAATTGCGCTTCAGTCAATTGATATTTGTAGTCAACCAGATCGAATAAATCCAATAAATTAAGCTGATCCAGCCTACCTCGGTCTAACTGCAATTCTTCATAAAGCGTCTCCGGGAGAATCAGCGATGATCCTCTTAAATATTTGTAATACCCAATAGACAAATACGTCGCATTCAATGCGCCTATCCGGTCAGCGAGATATTCAAAAGAATCATACGGTCGGGAGAGGATCACCTGGTGAAGCTCATTTATCGGCCGTAACCAAAGATATCCGTTAATCGCAACGCCGATCAAAAGGATGACGATCACAATTCTGTAAACCCACTGTGGATGCAGCCTTAGCAAAGTTCTTATATATATCAGGATCCCGGCAGCAAACAATAACATAATAAAAACAAGTTGTTCCGAGAAGAGAATCGAGTACAATACCGCCAATAACAACACAACAGTATTTAACAAAATTGAAGCAGCATCAAGATGTGGACTCCAACGAGTAGCGTCAGGTATAGGCATTGTTTGAGCCGATCGTCGACCCAAAAAGAACATCATAATTAAAATGAACAACACCCCAAAGACTGAAATACAATCGGTTATGATTCCAAGATATCCCAGCGTACGATAAATGAGTGAAGGCGAACCCCAGGTCCATCCAGGGAGCGATAATTGGATCGGTATGTCAGGTTCAGGGAAAGTCACCACCTGAGCACGCCCATCCCAGCGAACTTCTGCTAAAGCGACTGATAAAACCGAGCTCAATTCAACCGTCAGGCCACCGACCATCTCTCTTGAATAGAAAAGGGATTCCCCGGGTGATAGGATCAATTGACCGATTGAAATTTCATTTTCAGGAAATTCAACGGCGAAGTCGACCACCGCATCTCCTGGGAGTTAAATCTCGTCCACCGTGATCGATGCAAAATCAAATTCATTTATTATTTCAAGTGTATGCGTGGTTCGAATGGGTTCAATATGGTAAGGAATAACCAAGAAGATCACTGCCGTCAGGATGATTGCAAGGGCGGCACTTAGAATCAGCTTACCGCGTTTCAGAGCCCTTTTCTGGAATATCGGACGGACAAACCGTAAAAGGAAAAGCGCAATGACCAAAGTCAGGTATCCAATAAATACGATTTTCAGATAATGCTGAAGGGTATAAAAAGAAAAAACTCTCATTGTCAGAGATAAGGCTAAGCAAGCCGCAAACAGCAGTAAGAGTATGGTGTTGAAAATTACAGATCTTTTTCGTGTTCCCAAATTTTTCTCCCGCAGCATTAAACGGACAGAACTAATTCTACCATTTCAAAACTACCGGCGTTTTGCGGCTTATCCTACCTGAGGCTCACAACAGATAACGTTATCGGTATAAAAAACTCCGGAAAATCCGGAGTAAAATTTTATTCTCATTGTTTCTTATTCGTCAATTTCTAAAAGCTCCCCCACAATTCGTGCAGCGTCAGCGACGAACACGGGACAAAGGGTGTGGAACAAATCCTCATCCCGAACTTGCTGCAACTCATCCGGGTCCCCGATATCCAATCCCAATAAGCCGGGACAAGTGACGTCCCCATGCAGCTCGATAAATCGTTCTTGAAAAGCCTGTGCCAATGCATAACAGGCATCTTTCTTCTCGGCATCATATTCCGAGATGCCCTTCGCCAATCCCAGAGCCATTAATCCACCGGAAACGGCCCCGCATACCTGACCCATATGTCCCATGCCGCCTCCGAACGGTGTTGTGATCTTCATTGCGAGGTCGACATCCATACCAAGTCGTTTGACAAACGGCTTAAAAACGGATTGCGCGCAGTTGAAATGGTTTTCGAAACTATCTTTGGCTTCCAATTCCAAACTCATTCTGTATTACCTCCACTCTGAGATTAGGATCAATTTTATTGATTACTGGATTGCATTAATGCTTCCACCGCATCACGCGTCGGCAGCGAAGGCTGCGCGCCGCGTTTGGTCGCAGCCAGAGCACCGGCGGCCATACCATAATTCACAGCTTCCAGCAGTGGTTTTCCTTCCGCCAGCATGACCGCGAGCGCGCCGTTGAAGGCGTCGCCGGCAGCGGTCGTATCCACCGCGGTGATTTCGTGGGCGGGGATATGTTTGTCCGTTCCCGCTGTAATCACCCGGGCGCCATTCGCCCCCAGAGTGATCACCAGGTTCTTGACTCCCCAATCCAACGCCTTGTCAATTGCCTTCTCAATCTCTTTTTCATCTGTGAGCATGAGGAGTTCTTCCTCATTAGGTGTGAGAACATTGACATTGGCTAACAGATGCTGAGAAAGGGGTTGCGCGGGTGCAGGATTGAGAACAACGGGGACATCGTACGCCTTTGCCAAATCCACTGCGGCTGTGACGGCCTCGATAGG
Source organism: uncultured Chloroflexia bacterium (assembly GCA_963748065.1). Classification (GTDB taxonomy): domain Bacteria; phylum Chloroflexota; class Anaerolineae; order Anaerolineales; family Anaerolineaceae; genus Brevifilum. The sequence continues at coordinate 76,408 of CAVVHL010000006.1, forward strand.
ACACTCCAACTGCAGTAAAAGCAAATCGGTTTCTCGCATAATATCCCGGGTCGTATTGACATCTTCTGCAGAGACCTGAAAATTCGCGCCAGAAGCGACAACAATCAGGTTTTCACCATCTGCAGCGACCGCGATCATGGCAATCCCCGTTGGCACTTCAGAATCCTTCACCACGTAACTTGTTCTGATGTTATTATCGACCATGCCCTGGATCAGGGTATCACCGAAATTATCATTACCCACGCGACCAACCATGGTCACCTCACCACCCATCCGGGCAGCGGCGACAGCCTGGTTTGCCCCTTTTCCGCCGGGGAAGGTTTCGAAATCACCACCCAGAACGGTCTCCCCTGGTTTGGGAGAATGTGGCACTCGTACGACAAGGTCCATATTCAGGCTGCCAACAATAAGAATTTTCGCCATGATATCCTGCTTTCTCCATCAACCTTTTGATGCGATTTTGATTAATAGCTGTAATTTCAAACACTACTCGGGTTCGTTTTGATCTTGATCTTTCTGATCTTCATCATCTTCGGTTTCACCTGTACCTGGTTCAGAAACCTGTTCCTCATTCTCCAGTTTCAGTTCGGGTTCCTTGTTCCAGGGTGTTTGGGTCGTGTCTACTGTTTCATCACCATCTCTGGCGAAATCCATCAGGTCAGGCGTTTCCATGACCCGCTTTTCAGGCGATTCCTTTTCGGGTTGGCTGGATGCCAGCCAGATCGCGATGATGATACCATACAGCCCCCAAAAGAGCAGGTAGCGTGAATAGGGGACGTTCAGATTGGGTTTTTCCAATTGGCTGAATGTCTGGATGTTGTTCGTTGTTACCGAAGTGACGCCTGATAGCCAGAACTGTGAAAACAACCAGGGTTCATCAATCACATATATATTTACGCCAAGTCCCTGATCCCGATACGCACGGATCTGCTTTGCCGTTATCCCGGTGTCCACATTGACGATTTCATAATGCAGATCCAATAATGAAACGGCGGAAGGTAAATCCTGACCGGTCACCCCGATCACCCGCGTCATCTGAGGACCGTCGGTCATCAATTGAGGCAGGTTATCCTGGTCGACCAGGAACCAGACGCTCCCATTCAAACCGGATTCAAGACAGGTCTTGAGTACCACATCGAAGAATTTGTCATAAAAAGGATGTTCAGTTGGTGGATAACGCATGTCGAACATGATGACCATGTCGTTCGCTTTGACCATGTCCAGGGCCTCAGCCAAAGTTGGGATCCGCTGACCCTGATCGATGCTCAACTGCGATTGAGAAACCAGGCCCGCATCGATCGTGCCGAAGGGATCGGTCTGGATGAACCAGAGCCCGGCATTCAACTGTTTAAGTTCGTCCATTGTGAAGTTGGACGCGTCCTCATCCACCCGGTCGGGGAAAACCTCGGCGATATTGGTCGTCCTCGCTAAAGTCTGGTCATGCATCAGGAAAGGGACGCCGTCTTTGCTGATTCGGACGTCGGTCTCGAATCCCAGCGCCTGGTTGGCAGCTGCCAACTCCCCCGCTGCAATGGTATTCTCCGGTGCAAGCATCGATGCCCCACGATGCGCGATCAAAGCTGGGCGGGTGGGAAGGTCGCCCTGGTAAGCCCAGTTCGGCGGGAATAAAGCCGGCGCCAGCCACAACCCAACCAGTGCGACCAACACCAGTACGATTCCCACCGTGTACTGCCATTTCGAGCCATCGCCGTCTGCAATCCGCTTACGAAAGAACACGATCGCCCGGCGCAGCCAGACCGCGATGAACAGGAAAATGACCGCATCGCTGACCAACCGGACCAGGTTCAAAAGGTGGATCAGGACGCCCTTTTGGCTGGGATTCATCTTGAGAATGACCCAAAAAGCCAGATAGATCCCAGCCATAAAGATCACCCATAAACTGCCATAAACCCAATTCATCGCTGAGGGCTTCCAAACCCCATTCTTAATGGCAAATCGCAGGGTGACAAACCGGATCAGGCTCCAGAGCGCGAGCAGCAGGTAAAGGATGACCACGATGGTCGTGTAGGGCAAGGTCAGTCCGATCAGGCCGCTAACATAATCATTGACGTCAGGCCGAAAACTGCCCACGGACAACCAGTAAATGATAAAGAATAAACTGTGTAAAAGAAGGATAAAGGCTAATATGTAATGCAACCGCAGCTTGAAGCGATCCATTTTCTCATTCATTCCAGTCATATATGTGTCAACTCCGATTCCCATTCAATGAACATACTCATTATAGCGAGAAAGTTGTTATTTTGAAAATGTATTCAAAATAGAAAATGGATTTGGATATAACACAAATAAATGAATGTCTTAATGATATATTTATTCTTATTTCATCCAATTAAGTCAATGCATAATATTAATTCGTTCAATTAAACCCATTCAGTCCATAATTCAATGATTATTTCGTCCAATTTCGTAAATTACTCTCTGATTTCGATCAAATGCATAGAATATTTTAACATTTTCATCCAAATAGTCAATGAGGCTCCCGGTGAATCTGAATGGTAAAATGAAGTCATCCTCAAGGCCTGAAAGAAGATTGCATGGAAGCATCCATCAAATCGATCAAGCGTTACTTCAAAGCGAAATTCCGGTCAGATCTATCCGCCGGTTTAACCGTTGCTATGGTCGTCGTTCCACAATCCATGGCCTATGCCGCCATCGCAGGTGTCAACCCCCTATATGGGTTATACACCGCCATCGTCCCGACGATCGTCAGCGCCTTATTCGGAAGCAATCCCTTTCTCATCACCGGCCCCACCAACTCAATCGCGCTGATCACAGCCAGCGTGCTTCTGGGCTATGTGGACCAGGCCAATTATGTGGAGTATGTTGTGGCCCTCTCGCTCATGTCGGGGATTTTCAAGCTATTGATCGGGCTTCTGAACCTGGGATCCATCAGCCGTTTTATCTCAAACTCCGTTCTGGTCGGGTTCCTGACCGGAGCTGGCGTATTGATCATCAGCGGTCAATCAGGGAAACCTGTTCGGCGTTGAGATCATCCGTACAAATGGTATTTGGGGAATCCTGACCAGCCTGATCACGAACCTCAAACTGCTCGAACCCCATACCCTGATCGTCAGCTTAGGATCAATTGCATTGATGCTCGGGATCAGAGCAATCAACCGTAAATTACCGGCAGCATTGTTCACCGTTCTGATCGCATCCCTGTTCGTCTATCTGACAAATTGGGGTGGGCAAAGTGTGGCGCTGGTCAGCAGTTCCGGTATCCCCAGCAACATTGGATTTCCATTCCATATTCCCCAATTACCATTAAAAGATTTTTTCTCCCTGGCATCTCCGGGCGCGGCGATTGCGCTCTTCGGTCTGATGGAAGCGGTCGCGATTTCCAAATCATTGAACCAGATGTTGGATAAACGGATGGATCCATCGAAAGAGATGTTCGCCCAGGGTTTAGGCGCCTTCATCGGCGGTTTTTTCCGTTGTATGCCGTCCTCCTCATCACCTTCACGCACAATGATCAATATGGTCAACGGTGCAAAGACCCGCTTTGCGGCTGTCATTTCCGGGCTCAGCGTGATAATCTTTCTGCTGCTTTTCTCAAATATGATCGGCTATGTGCCTGTCTCCGCCCTGGCGGCGGTTGTGGTTGTTTCTTCAGCAGGATTGATCAAATTTCACTTAATTAAGCTCACCTGGCAGAGCCATCTCCAAAGCCGGGTCGTTCTGATCATCACTTTCTTATCCACGCTCATCCTCCCGCTCGAATATGCCATTTATTTGGGTGTTTTGACAACGATCCTGATCTTTTTAGGGCAGACCAGCCGGATCAACCTGACCTATATCGTGGAAAATAAAAACGGCCAATTTGAAGAATTACCGATGGACAGGATCGAGTCGCAAAATCCACAGATTGCGATCGTCAATGTGGAAGGAGATTTGTATTTTGCGGCTGCGGAAGGGTTGATCGACCAGATCAACCAAATCCTCGAAACGGATCTTAAAGTCCTGATCCTCCGATTCCGGCGGACACATCTGCTGGCCAGCACCGGCATCATGGCGCTGAATCAGATCATTCGATCCGCCAGGAATAAGGGCATGGACGTGCTGTTGTGTGGTCTCCATGATGAGATCGAGGGGCCGTTAGAATCCGCTGGCATTGTAAACACAGTTGGTGAATCTCATATCTTCCGAGCCGGAAAGCGACTGTTCAGTTCGACTCAAAAAGCCCTTGAAGAAGCTCAAAAGATCATCAGTGAAAGAAACGCTGAAAAGGAAGGAACGGCATGACATCCAGTCCCAACCCACCCACACCGGAAGAGATCGAAGCGATGTTGGCGAAAGCCAGGAAACCTGCTGAAGATTTTGTTCGACTTCATGAATACTACCGGGGCAAGATGAGCACTTTACCCAAATGCCCGGTTGAAAGCATCGATGATTTTTCGGTTTGGTACACGCCTGGCGTAGCAGCGCCCTGCCGTGAGATCGCAGAACATCCTGAGATGGTCTATAACCTCACCAATAAAGGCAACCTGATCGCCATCATCAGTGATGGCTCACGTGTGTTGGGATTGGGCGATATCGGCCCTGAAGCGGGGTTGCCCGTGATGGAAGGCAAGGCGATGATTTTCAAATATCTGGGCGGTGTGGACGCCGTCCCGGTGATGCTGGAGACGTCCGAACCGAATGAGTTCATTGATACCGTCCTGCGTCTCCAACCCGGTTTCGGCGGGATCAATCTGGAAGATATCTCCCAACCGAAATGCTTCGAAATTTTAGACCGACTCCGTGATGAAGCACACATCCCGGTCTGGCATGATGATCAGCAAGGTACGGCCACCGTGACCCTGGCCGGGTTGATGAACGCGCTCAAGGTCGTCGGTAAGCGGAAGGAAGATGTCCGGATTGCCTTTGTCGGTACCGGTGCAGCCGGGATCGCCTGCTCCCGATTGATCTTTGCCTGGGGCGTGGACCCAGCCAAAGCCACGATGGTCGATATCGGCGGAATCCTGGGCAAACACCGGACGGATTTCACTCCCGGCACGCTGCAATATGAACTCTGCCAAAAAACAAACGCGAAGAATAAGCAAGGTGGGATTGAGGAAGCGCTGCAGGATGCCGACGTGGTGATCGCTTATTCCCAACCTGGCCCGGGCGTGATCCAACCGGCGTGGATCAGCGGGATGGCTAAAGACCCAATCGTGTTTGCCTGTGCCAACCCTGTCCCGGAGATCTGGCCCTGGGAAGCGAAAGCCGCCGGCGCAGCCGTGGTCGCGACCGGACGATCTGATTTTCCAAACCAGGTCAATAATTCGCTCAGCTTCCCCGGCATCTTCCGTGGGGTGCTGGATGTGCGCGCCCGGACGATCACCGATGAGATGTGCTTCGCCGCCGCGGAAGCCCTGGCGGGTTGTGTTGGGCAAGACCTGGATGCAGAACATCTCCTTCCGAAAATGATGGATATGGAGATCTATCCCCTGCAGGCTGCAGCCGTGGGGATGATGGCTCAGGAACAGGGGGTGGCAGGGCTGGTTGTAACTTATGATGAGCTGCTCAATCGAGCGGAATTTATGATCGGGTCCGCGCAATCCTCTACCGATGTCCTCATGGAATCCCACTGCATCCCGCCGAAACCGGATGAATAATCGGTCAGTAAATGAAGAGTGCAGTACAATAGAAAAGATAACATCTAAACCAACTTCAGGAGAAACATGGCAGAAAAAGAAGATACTCAACCGAATTGGCCCCTTATACTCCCAATTGGTTTATTGATCATTGAGATCATTGTGTTTGTCATCATGCGGCTGACAAGATTTCACTATCTCAGAATATTTATTTTATTTCTTGATCCTGTTGGGATTTTATTTACTGTACCAAATTGGAAAACAGTTATTAATTCTAGTGCGGGTGCGCAGTACGATGAAAAAACTTTCTGAAGCAAAGCACCTCGCTAAGTCTGGCCACCCATTCAAGGCAATCAGGGAATGGAAGAAATTATTATTACAACTCCCTAGAAAGAAATATCTGGAAGTTCTTTCCTCTATGGAAGAAACTTATCAAGCACTGGGAATGATGGAAGCCGTACGACAGACAAAAAACGTTCATTCCGAATCGATCGAATTTTTTGAATTGACAGGACAGGATAAAAGACCAACAAATAATGAACGCAAGGAATGGCAGTTACGGGCGAATGAAATCCGTAAGATGATCAGAGACTTGCCTGAAGAAGAAATTTAATTCAAATAAATATAAGCGTTTCAGGGAAAAGAAATGAGGGCGTATGCCAAAACCAGAGTTGACCTTTTTCACCGAACTTGACAGCGAAAAATTGACTGCATTATTTCGCGATCAGGCCGTGATCAAAAGACCTGCAGGCGCTGGACGCAGCCGATCAGTATCGGCATCCTCGACTTATCAGATGCCCGGGCAAAGGTCGTCAAAAAGTTGAACCAGGCCGGTATCCCGGTGATCGCCTGGCTTTTACTGCCTGAAGAAGAGGGCTATTGGTTCAACATTGACAACCATGAGCAAGCAACGGCCCGTTATGCAGCCTTCAGAGAATGGACCAAGAAAAATAAATTGCATTGGGTGGGGATCGGCCTGGATATCGAAATGGATATCAACGATATGCGTCAGGTCCTGGATCAAAAACAGGCTGAAAAATTCCTGTCCAAGATCATCCAACGACTCAAAAATAAGAACCGGGTCATGGTGGCGCAGCACGCCTATAAGGCATTGGTGAATTGGATCCATTCAGACGGTTACCTTGTGGAAACCTATCATTTCCCGTTCATTGAAGAAGAACGCCGCGCCCATTCCACCGTTTTACAACGGACCTTGGGACTGGTCGATCTGGAAACCGATCGTGAAGTCCTCATGCTCTATTCCAGTTTCCTGCGGCCCAACGGCGACGCCGCCTTATGGAGCTATGCACCGCAAGCTGATTCAGTGGGCGTCGGGAACACGGGCGGGGGCGTGGACGTGGAGGGTGTGATTGACGTTGCGCCGCTGACCTGGCAGGAATTTTCCCGCGACCTGCACCTTTGCGTAATGCGCGAGAAACCGATCCACATCTTCTGTCTGGAAGGCTGCATTGCGCAGGGCTTCCTCGAAAGACTGCTCGATTTCGATTGGGACCAGGTCGAACCTATCCCGGGCGGCGCATTGAAAGTGCGCGCCCTGCGCACCGGCCTGGCTGCGACCTTGTGGGTGATCCAACGTCCATGGGTGATCCTGCTGGGATTGGCAACGTTCATCGGCCTGGGATTCCTCTTCAAACGTAATGAGGAAGAATAGCCAACCGGCCAGGTGAGAAATCGGCCAATCATAAGTTGTAAAACTTAGACCCTTTTCTATAATTTAATTAACGAATCAACAAAAAAGGACCGTACAATGAGCATTCATTAATCCCATTGCAATACTCGAGATTTTTCGATCTCCCGGGATTGATGGTTGCTTCTTGCCACGGTCTGGTTCTATTTCCCTTTTCATAACTCAAAACTCTGCCTCTCGAGAACCTTGTCCCAATTTTGGGATTTTCGCGACCAGTGGAATAAACGATCTTCCCAATCCCGGCGAATGCTGTCGCTGCATCAGTAAACGAATAAAGGAATAAAAATGACTGCCAAAATAAAACCTTTTGATTTTGATCGTGACTTTCTGCGTGTGCGGGATTTCCTCTCCAAAACCTTCGGCATTTACACATCCTCCGTCAACTGGCGGATCGAACGCTGGGAATACGCCTTTGGTTTTGTCGCACCGTTCCTGGCCAACTGGCGTGAGGACCCTCCCAAACAGGCATCAGTGGACCAGGCAATGAAATTCATGGATGAGCACACCGGCTTATGGGAAACGGAAGATGGTGAAGTTGCAGGTGTGGTCAGCATCGAACACGCTGACCGCACCCACCCGGGATTTAGCGAGTTCTTCATCCAACGCCACCCGGCGCACCTGGACCTGCTGCCTGAGATGCTGGATTACGCCGAAAAGAATTTGCTGGATCCGGAGAAAAATTATCTTTTCATCTACGTCGATCCGGAGGATACGGACCTTATCCCGATATTGGAAGCCCGCGGTTTCACAGCGGATCCTGAAAAAGCTGGGATTGAAAGCGAGTACGACCTCGTTAAGCAACCCTTACCGGATTCACCTAACCTGCCGGTGGGATTCCGGCTCCAGTCGATGGCTGATGACAATGACCTGCCGAAACGCTGCAAAGCCTTTGGTACCGGATTCAATCATCCGGATCCCCTGGAATGGCCCTCACTGATCTCCTATGAATATCTACAGCGCATGCCGGATTATCACAAAAACCAGGACATCGTTGTGGTCGCCCCGGATGGTGAATTTGCTGCTTTCAGCCTGATCTGGTTTGACGCACCCAATAAAATGGCCTCACTGGAACCGGTCGGCACACAGCCCGAATATCGACGGATGGGGCTGGCACGGGAAGCGATCTATGAGGGGATGCGGCGGGTGGCGAAAAAAGGCGCGGAACGTGTGATCGGGGGATCGGATCAACCCTTTTATAAAGCCATCGGCTTCAAACCGGTTGAATACCGGATCCGCTTCGAGAAGCACTATGGATAAATATGCTGGACGAAAGCAGTAGAGTATGTGAGCGTCAATTCTGTGCTTTCCGGTGCGCTTCTACAAAAGTCTGCGTGATCGGGTCGGGTTCACCGCCAAAAAATCGTTCCAATGCCTGATGAAATACCGAACCTTCTTCAGCGATCCTTGCAAACAGGGTGAGTGAAGAGCGGAACTTCATCGTATCCGGCTGGCCGAAAATCCTTTCCGCGGAGTCTTCATCGCCGTTCAATACTGCGCTCGTACACTCCTTCAAACGCGCACCCAGGATGGGATGGTTCAGGTAAGCCCTGGCCTCCTCAAGGCTCCGGATGGCGAAGAACTGCGAGGTCGGACTATGACCCAAACCGATGATCTGAGGGAAGATGAACCAGATCCAATGACTGCGTTTACGTCCACTGTGAAGTTCGCGCAGGACCTGTGGGTAGACATCAGCTTGGGCCTTCACAAACCGTTCCAGGTTGAATGAATCTACAGCATTCAACGTTCACCTCCTGAATGTGAAATCGAATAAAAAAACCAACCGGCCATCGGATTTTAAATGAATCTCCGATGGCCGGGTATATATCATAAATTTTCGGGGGCTGAAATCACCGCATCAATGATCAGGCTTCAGATGATTCCAGTTTATCGAAAGCTTCCTTCTTTTCCTGGTGCAATACCAGAATCTTCTCCTGAAGATCCAATAATCGTTTTCCACGCAGAGGATACCAGATCAGCAGCAGCGCGCCGAGCAGGCATGCCACGCCCGGGATGACCCCGGCGAAGAGCTTGATACCCAAGATGGCAGTGGCTGGCTGATTCAGGAAGAGCTCACCCATATTCGACGCACGGGTGATGAAGTTTGTACGCTCGAGGATGAAGGGCGTGATCCAGATCGCGATAGATTGGGCCGGCTTGGTGATCAACGCGTTCACCCCAAAGAAAGCGCCCTCACGCCGGGCACCGGACCGCAGTTCATCATCATCCGCAACCTGGGCGAAAAGGATGTTGGTCAGAGTTTGCGGTCCGGCCAGTCCGAGACCTGCCAGGGCAATGCAGGCTGGGATCAGGGCTGTGGGCACAAAAACAACCGCAATCAACCCCACACCCGCAACCACCAAAAGGAACTGCTGTGCGCCCACCACACCCAGCCATTTCCTGAAGAGTGTGGTCAGCGGGATTCCAATGATAAGCGGGACGAACAGGAAGACAAGCAGCTGCATCGCCGGCCACTGAAGGACGTAATCCGCCAGATAGTAGATCGATCCGAGAATCAACGAACTCATCAGGATCGACATGAAGTTTGCCGCCACCAGGATCAGGAAGGGTTTATTGGTGAATGTGTACTTGATCGCCTGCCAAAGCGAGACATCCTTATCCATAGTGACGAATTCACGCCGCTCTTTGACAGTGAATGTGGTGACCAGGATCAATCCCATCGACACCACAGCCACTATGATCATGGCGACATAAAGCGGTACGAACGATGTCGCCCCGGATTTCGGGCGAACCATATCCGGGATCAGGAAGCCAAGCAAAGTACCCAGCATAGCAAACAACGAACTGGAAATCTGCAGTCCGTTACGTTGGGCGTCCGATTCCGTGACTTCCGGCAGCAAGGCCGAATAGACCAGGCCGATGATGGTATAGCAGGTGTCGTAAAGCAGCATCGTCACAAGCATCCACCAGAACAATCCCTGCTGACCGGCTTGGGGCGGCGCGAACCAGACCAGAACGAAGGTCAGCGCGAGGAATGGCGCCGTAAAACGCATGAAGGGGATTCGCCGGCCGCGTTTATTGCGGCTGCTGTCGGTGAGATACCCGAACAGCGGGTCGTTGAAGGCGTTCCAGACGGCATAGACCGTCGCCGCGATGCCGATCCATTTGGCGCTGAGACCCAGGTAATCCTGGTAGAAGATTGTGAGCAGACCCCCGTAAATCCCGGAGATCAGTGATGTCCCAAGGGATGCCACCCCCCAGAAGAACTTGTAACCAAAGCTGAGTTTCTTTGGCTGAGGTACGGTTTGTGCTGACATGTATTTACTCTCCTTGATAAAGCCGATAGATTATTCAGAAGCCGGCATTAGGTTCTTGAGGTCCCGGTAGCCGATGATCTGGATGCCTTCATTCCGGATGAATTCCCGGGTCGCTTCGCTGGTAAAAGTCTCATAATCTGCCACTCGACAATCCCAGGAGCTGGTGATGTGTCGAAGTTCTGGCGTATCCTTCGAGGGATGAATGATGAAGTGTGTGATCCCGGGCTTTAGCGAACGTAAAGCCTGCTTGGCCTGTTCAAAGCGATCGGCTGCGACTTCCAGTTCAAGGCCTGACAGCGTATCAATCAGGGGGATACCCATTTCTTCCAAGGTGTTGACCATCCCAAGCACCATATCGGCCGTCGCCTTATCTACATTTTGTTGGGAGATAAGTTCCTCCGATGAAAGCCGGGGAACCATAGCCGGGACGCCGTATTTGATCGCCAATTGGATATAACCAGGGATGAAGGCCGGGTGAGCGACCGAGCCCATGTGGGTGTCGATGTGCGTCAGGGTCATGCCCGCCTGCAGCGCGCGTTGGATCTGGAGGTCCAATTCGGCGATCGCGGCTTCCGGATCGGCATGTTCCCAAACCGCCTCAGATGTCTTATGGAAGAACCCCTGGTCATCCATCAAGCCGGTTCCCGGGTCACGGGTGCTGACCGGCCCCCAGCGATAGGTGTCCCATTCGCTGGTCAGGGTCATGTGCGCACCCATATCCGCTTTGGGATGTGACACACCGTATTTGGCAGCTTCGAGGAACCACGGGCAGGGCACCATCACCGCACCGCTGGAGATCAGGCCGAAATCGACCATCTCTGCAAAGGCATCAACGGACGCCTGGCACATGCCGATATCATCGGTATGGATAATCGCCACCCGGTCATCATCGGAAAAACCAAGTTTCTTCAATACAGGATTAGGTTGCATAATCACTCCCTTATTAATGAGGTTAACTGAATATTTCTATTATATATAGAATTCTGTAAAAACTTCCTGAATTCTGGAAATATTTCCTTCACCCCTCATCAACAGAAACCTCGCGATCGAAAGAGACCCTGCCTTGACCTTCGGTTTGCCAAGAAACTATAATGAAATTATCTGAAGGATTCAATCAGGGAGATATTATGTCTGAAATACATGAAACGCCTCCGCAAGGAACGACCAGTGCAATGGCCATCATCAGCCTGATCGCGGGAATCCTGAGCATCCTCGCACTGCTGGCCGGATTCTGCCTCCCCTGCCTGGCAATCTTCAGCCTGATCCTCGGCCCATTGGCCGCAATCCTGGGATTCATTGGCAGGAAGAAGATCACCGAATCCGAAGGCAGCCAATCCGGAAATGGTTTAGCCATCGGCGGGATCGTTTCCGGCCTGATCGGGACCGTCGGCGCGGTCGTTGCCATCATCCTCCTCATCCTCGGCGTGGGTTTGATCGCCGGGACAGGTATGATGTACCCTCAGATCCTGAATTTCATCGATAGCCTGAATTATTGACAAACGCAATAAACCAATCCGGCAAACGCTAACATGCGCCGTAAACGCGATTGGCTTTGGCTGCTTGCCTTCCCGATCTATCTCATCATCGGAACCTTCCGGCATGAGTTGGCACATGCCCTGGTCGCCAGCGCGCAAGGCGCTGAAATCCTTAAATTCTCCTTTTGGCCTTCTATCTATACGAATGGAAAATTCTACTTCGGATACGTCCTCTGGCGTGGTGAAACGACCTGGCTGGTGGATGCCGCACCCTACTTCTTCGACATCCTCACCTATGCCCTATTTTTCCCGCTGGTCTTTGCGATCCGTTATAAACGACACTGGGTCTGGTTGAACCTGGTCATCATTGGGCTGATCTCCCCCATTATTAACAGCGGCTGGAACTACCTGCGCGGCGGTGATGTGAAGAATCTATTTGAAATCTTCCCTGCACTGCCTATCCATGCTTCCTTTGTACTCGGTTTGGGATTCGCAGTTTTAGGGTTGGTCTTCGTCTTCACAGTCTCCAAACAGGCGCGCCAAAGCAATCGGATTTGATCCGGTTCAAATAAATAGACTCTAATCGTTTGAATTTAATTCATACCTGGCGATTCTTCCGCCTGTTTTTCCTTATGCGGAAATACCATCCTGAAACCGCCCGACCCACCGAAGCGCAAATCCCGCTTGACGAAGATGAACCAGGCAATCCCAATTAAAACCACAGAAATGCCCAGCAGGATCGCCAGGTCTTTATAATCCAGGCCGTTCATAGCGCTGCCGCCCTGGTAGTACTTAAGCGGTGAGAAGCGGTTAATCCCCTTCAGTTTATCTTCGATCCGCGCCAGGGAAGTGATGAAATAGCTCGCCACCAGCAGGAAACCGGAGACCAATCCCGCCGCATTACTGCTGGACAGGACCATGCTGAGCAGCAGCGCCAGACTGAGGAAGACGAGTAAGATGGCAAAGAGGGAGATCATCGGGAGAATGAGCTCGTCCGGTTTGACATCGAACGAAGTGGATTGTGCACCCAGGACAAACCCTACCCAGGCGATAGAGAGGATCAGAATGACCGTCAGCACGAGGGCCAACAAGTTACCCCAGAATACGGCTGTGCGGCTGACCGGCTGGGCGATCGTCACTTCCAGCGTGCCGTTTTCCTCACCCTTTGCAATCAGATTCCCGGCACTGGAGACGATCAAAATACCCAGGAAGATGGGGATATAGGAAAAGAACTCAAAACTGAGGAACCCTTTGGGTTCAAAGAAATTATTCACATCCCCAAAAAAGGCCATCAACTGCGACGGGATGACGTCCAATATCTGGGTCAGATTGACGTTCTGTGCGAAGATCGTGTCATAGATATGGAAAATGAAATACCCCAGGACGGCCAAGCCGACACCCCAGCCCAGGATCATCAATAAATTCTTTGCCAATTTCCGCTTAAAGATCACAAACATTATGCCACCTCCGTCCCATCGTCCTGATAGTATTCGAGAAAGACCTCTTCCAACGACGGGCGATGGATCTCCAAATCGAGGACGGGATATTTTGCCAGCCGTTTGATCAGACTATCCATCTCGCCTCTGATCTCAAGTGTGTAGGACCTACCGTCTTGGGAGACGTCAACCACGTTGACATTCGGAAGCGAGCCAAAGGCTTCTTCCGGCACCGGATCAGCGAATTGGACAAACGCCCGGTTGAAAGAACGGTTGATCAGGCTGTCCGTTTGAGCGATCTCAACCAGGGTACCCTTGCGGATGATCCCGACCCGGTCGGCGACCTTCTGGACCTCCGAAAGGATGTGAGAGGAAAAGAAAACGGTCGTTCCATGCTCTTTTTCTTCCCGGACGATCCTTAGGACTTCCTGGCTCATCAACGGATCCAGGCCGAGGGTGGGTTCATCGAGCATGATCAAGGGTGCGCGTCCGCTGAGCGCCTGGATGAACCCCACCTTTTGCAGGTTACCGTGCGATAGGGTCTTCACCTTCTTATCCAGGTCCAACTGCAGCCGGTCCGCCAGGGTTTGCAGCTCATCCCAGGGACGAGCGTTACGCCTGAATTTGCGTATATATCTAATGAAATCCCTGCCGGTGAACCCCCCTTCGATCTTCAAATCCCCAGGCAAATAGCCAACCTCTGCTTTTACCTTTTGGGGTGTCTGCTGCGGATCGAGCCCAAAGATCCGGATGGACCCACTGTTCGGACGGATCAAATCAAGCGCACAACGAATCGTGGTCGTTTTTCCAGCACCGTTTGGTCCGAGGAAGCCGAAAATCTCTCCTTTTTCGACATCCAGATCCAGGTTATTCAGCGCATGCACCTTACCGTAATGTTTGTGAACACCTTCAAATTGAATCGCATAGTCCGTCATTATGACTCCAATTCATATAAAATCGACGCTCTTACAGACAACAGCCGCGCTCACAGGTGGAGAAAGAAATCAAGTTTCTCCCCGCCGTTGAGCCTGATTCGATTTTTGTGGGATAAGCGCAATTTATACGTTCACAATTAATAACACGCCGGATGCGATGGCAATGATCGAAATAATGAAATCAACATTGCCAAATCCGAACAACCCGGCGAATCCTACAAAGATCAACCAGAAACAGAAGAGCAGGAAACCGATGTGGTGTCTGAAGCCAGGACTGCCGATCAGCAGGACGATCCCGGCTGCAATCGCCAGGATATTCATGATCATTGCCATCCCACTGAAGCTGAGATTGGCGATGCCGCTCAAGCCTAAAAGAAGCAAATAGGCGGCGACCAGGATCCAGCCGATGAATATGGAGATATCCGGATGGGCGATGAAGATCATCACCCCCACCGTCAGGGCGAGGATAGAAATGATCAACCCAAGCGCAGTAAATCCTGAAATAAAAGCCACCAATCCCGTCAGGATCAGGAAGATCCCTAAAAGGATATACATTAGCCTTTCTCTTCTCATATGATCCTCCAGAATGCAGATGGATATACTTTAATTTTACCGAAAATCGGATGGAAAATAAAAGTTATCGGGATTGGCGGAGCAAGTATAATGGTTTGGTATCCTTTACGGATAAATTTGGATTTTCCCGGAGAAGCATGAAGATCATTCAAGTCATTCCAACCTACAATGAAGCGGAAAACCTCCCCCTGCTGGTCAGTGGGCTGTTCTCTCAGGATATCCCCGACCTCAACCTGCTGATCGTGGATGACAACAGTCCGGACGGCACCGGTGACGTGGCCGATACTTTGGCCGAAGCCAATCCAGGCCGGATCACTGTCCTTCACCGCAAGGATAAGGAGGGCCTGGGAAAAGCCTATATCCAGGGTTTCCAGCAGGCGTTGGACCTGGGCGCCGATGTGGTTGGGATGATGGACGCCGATCTGAGCCACCCACCCGACCGCCTTCCCGCAATGCTCGCTGCCCTGGCCGATGCCGATGTCGTGATTGGTTCGCGCTATGCTGCCGGTGGCAGCCTGGACAGGAACTGGCCGGTCTGGCGAAAAGCACTCTCCCGGTTCGGCAACAGTTATGCCCGGACGATCCTGGGCTTGCCGATCCTTGATGCGACAGGCGGTTACCGCCTCTGGCGGCGTGAGGCATTGGAAGCGATCCCCTTCGATAAGTCACGCTCCAGCGGCTATGTCTTCATCGTCGAACTCGCTTACATGGCAAAACTGGCAGGTCTCAGGTTCGCAGAAGTGCCGATCTATTTCGCTGAACGAAGTTATGGGGTGTCGAAGATGTCGCTGCGGATCCAAATCGAAGCAGCCCTGCGGGTTTGGCAGCTCCGCCGGCTTTACCGCAAGCGTGAATAAATTCCAATTGATTTAGAAGAAATAATTAATTGTCTCGAACGATTTCCGTCAGCCGGACCCATTCTTCCAATGAAAGGTTCTCCGGTCGCCGACGGGCGTCGATCCCCCCCATATCTAGCAGCTGGGTGATGGAGTCTGAATCCCCACCCAACACCGGCTGCAGTGAATTACGCAGCATCTTGCGCTTCTGGTTAAAAGCAGCGTGAGCTAACTTGAACAGTGTTTCCACTGACTCCCCGGCAAGAAGCGGCTCGGGGTGAATATCGATGACCAGGACACTGGAATCGACCTTCGGTTCCGGATAGAAGCAGGCCGCCGGGATATGGCTCGCAATATGAGCATCACCATAAATTTGGACAGATAAGGAGAGCAGGCTCATCTTCTTATCCCGGCTGAGGATCCGTTCAGCGACCTCGCGCTGCATGGTCAGGACGATCCGCTTTGGCCGCACACTGGCTTCCAGCAGATGCCGGATGACGGCTGAGGTGATGTAATAAGGGATGTTCGCCACAACCAGGTAACCATCTTCATTAAAAAGCGATTCCGGGGGAATCTGCAGGATATCGCCCTTCAGCAAGCGGACGTTGTCGAAGGGCGCGGTCACGGCTTCCAAAGCCGGGAAAAGAGCCTGATCGATCTCGATCGCGGTCACTTCCCCGGCAGCAGCCGCCAGCAAACGGGTTAGACTGCCCAAGCCCGCGCCGATCTCCAGGACACGATCTTCAGACGTTACCTCGGCATCCCGTACGATCTTTACCAGCGCATTATGGTCAGCAAGGAAATTCTGCCCCAACGACTTCTGAGGTCGCAGGTGATAACGCTGTAAGAGTTCCGGGATATGGAGCGGTTTGAGGGTCATGGCGTGATGACTGCGGGGATATAGCGGTCCGGCACCGGCGTAAGGAAATACATCGTCGTCCACTGGTGCCAGGGAACGTAATTCTCTTCGCGATAGGCCAGATCGATCCAGGGGGTATCGCCGCTGCAGCCGCCGCAGGTATCGCCGACAATCGCTTTACCGTACCCAGCGATATAGACGGACAAATCAGCCATACCCAACCCGTTCGGCACGGAATACCACCAGGGCATGACGGCAATAATGCCCTTCTGCAGCGGGTAACCGCCGGCGGTACCGTCCATGCAAACGCCGGTATAGTCGTTGCAAGGTTTGTAAGAGGTCGCGTAAACGGTCTTCTTGCGCCAATACTCGATAGTCACGCCATCCACGACAGTGGTTTGGACCACAATATCCGTGCCGTATCCCAACACGCCGTTCTTGGCTTCGCTGGCCTGCCAGGTGGGTTCCGTGTCCCGCTGGACCTCAACGCCGTCAGCATAGCGGACACGCTCCCGGCTGGCGTAGATCCCGACCTGCCCGGGCACAACCACCGAACTTTGGTCAAGCGGCGTATTGGGGTCTTCGACATAATCGTTTGAATAGGGAACTTCATCCGTCATCACCAGGAGCTCTTCCCGTACCCGGACGACTTTTATCTTTCCATCTGCCGGCAGGTCAGCATCTTCAGCGGGGATGCTGTAATCCAGGTTCTGAAGCGGGACGTTCAAATCCTGCAAGGCGCTTCCAACTGTGGTCGCGGCGGTCAGGCCGGACAGGGTTGTCTCACCAACTTCAACGGTCACCGTTTGAGCGCGGCGGATTGCAACAGTCAGCGGCCCGGTAAGCGGGGTATTCGGGTCGAGCGAAACAGCATCCTGCGGACCAAGGTCAATCCCGGCCAATTCCAGGGCGGACCCCAGCGTAGGCTCTGCACTGTAAATGACCTGGGTCTGGTCCCCCATCGAGAGCGTGATCGGTTGGGCAGGGGTGAACTGCAGCACGAAAGCATTGCCCGGCGCTGTACTATCATTCGCATCCACCACTGCGCCGTCGATCGCGTACCTGATCGTTGGGATAAAGCGGGATTTCCGCCGTCTGGAGAATATTGGCCGGGATCTTCTCTGCGGACTGGAAATTCAATTCATAATCCGGGGTCTTGACCACCACTTCCCGAGCGGGGTCCACCGTGATAACCGGTTGATTCCAGATCAGCGTGCCTTTCGCCGGCTGCACCCGGTCAAACTCGCCGGATTGAACGCCGGCCGCGCGTAACACACCGGACACGGTCAGGGCTGGTGTATCGACGGTAGCGGTCTCACTCCCGATCAAGACGGTGAAGGTCCGGGACAGACCAAACCAGATCAGGATTGCGCCTGCCAGGATGGCAACCAAAGGCTGCCGGGAAGAGGATTTTTTTGTTCTGTTCGAGAAATGCTTTCATTTTCAGACTCAAGAAAAAGCAGGTTTTTTAGAAAATCAAGCTCAAAATAGAGTTTTTGCAGTATAACACACCGGGGATTTTTAGCAAGTTGGAAAACTAATCATAACCCCATCCCCTCATAAGGGGATGGGTGCCTGCATCAGCAGGCGGGAAGGGGTTTATTTCTCTCTCAACTTCAACAGGAACCCGACCAAAACCTCTCGCCAGGGTTCCACGTCCGGGTCGGCGAATTGGATCCGGTAAGCGTTCTTGCCCGTCATGATCGGCTTGCCGAACTCCCTGAGCTTCCTCGATTTGACGCCTTCGGGCAGCGGCGGGTAGCGCAGTAACAGCTGGCGCCCTTCAAACCCAACCGACGCTAACCCGGCTAATGCGGCCAGCAGCTTCACCTTGATCTGATAGATCAGGTTCTGCACCTGCTCGGGTAACGGGCCGAACCGGTCTTCAAATTCCATCTCAATGGACGCCAGTTCGGTCTCATCTTTGATGTCCGCCAACCGGCGATAGAGCTTGAGCCGCAGGCTCTGGTCCGGGATGTAGGTGTCGGGGATGCCGATCGACAGCGGCAGATTGACCACCGTGGGGATGATCAGGGCCGCATCCAGGATCGATTCCTCATCCGGTGCGGCGATCCCGGTCGCCATCCGGAACTGCTTGACCGACTGGGCCAACAGCTTGGTGTAGAGGTGGAAACCGACCGACGCGATATAGCCTGACTGGCGAGTGCCCAACATCTCCCCGGCGCCGCGGATCTCCAGATCGCGGCATGGCAATGGCGTAGCCCGACCCAAGCTGGGTGTTCTCCGCCAGCACCTCGAGCCGTTCCTGGCCCTCGATGGTGGGCGGCTTGACCCGATGGCGGAACAAATAGGCATGGGCGCGCTGTGCCCCACGCCCCACGCGACCGCGAAGCTGGTATAGCTGCGCCAGGCCGAAAGTATCCGCCCGGTCGACGATCAGGGTGTTGGCGTTGGGGATATCCAGGCCCGATTCGATGATCGAGGTGCAAAGCAGGATGTCGATCGTGCCCTTGGTGAAGGCGTGCATCACGTCCGCCAGCCGGTTCTCATCCATCTGTCCGTGGGCGATGCCGATCCGCGCTTCCGGGGCGAGTTTCTCAATGTGTGATTTCATCGCCTGGATGGTCTGCACCCGGTTGTGGACGAAGAAGATTTGCCCACCTCGTTCCAGTTCACGCACGATCGCCTGCCGCACCAACTTTGGGTCGTACGGCCCGATGTGGGTCACGATCGGCAGCCGCTCTTCAGGCGGCGAACTGATCGTGGAGATATCGCGCACCCCGGTCAGCGCCATATAGAGCGTGCGCGGGATGGGTGTGGCGGTCAGGGTCAGCACGTCCACCGAGGTGCGGAGCTGTTTCAGGTGCTCCTTATGGGCGACGCCGAAACGCTGTTCTTCATCGATCACCACCAGGCCCAGGTCTTTGAAATCGACGTCCTGGGAAAGGAGGCGGTGGGTACCGATCACAATGTCGATTTTCCCATTACGCAAATCCTTGATGATCCGATTCTGCTGGCTCGAGGTCCTGAAGCGGGAAAGCATCTCCACCGTGACCGGGAAGGTCGCCAGCCGGGAGCGGAAGGTGTCATAATGCTGCTGCGCCAGGACCGTCGTCGGCACCAGGACGGCCACCTGCTTGCCGTCCATCACGGCTTTAAAGGCCGCGCGCAGGGTGACTTCCGTCTTGCCGTAGCCGACGTCGCCGCAAAGCAGGCGGTCCATCGGCCTCGGTGCTTCCATGTCCGCTTTGATCTCGCCCAAAGCCTGGAGTTGATCCTCAGTCTCGATATAGGGGAAGCTGGCTTCCAGCTCACGCTGCCAGGGCGTGTCGGGGCTGAAGGCGTAGCCCTCCGCGACCTGCCGCTTGGCATAGAGTTCCAGCAGATCTTCGGCGATCTCCTGGACGGCTTCACGCACCTTCTGTTTTGTGTTTTCCCAGCTCACGCCGCCCAGGCGGGAAATGGAGGGCGAATGTCCTTCCGCGCCGACATAGCGGGTCAGCCGGTCGGCATGATGGATCGGCACGAACAACTGGTCCTGTTCGGCATACTGCACGCAGAGGTATTCCTGCTGGACGCCATCCTGGGTGCGCTGCACCAGGCCGACATACTTGCCAATCCCGTGATCGACATGCACGACCCAGTCACCGGGCTGCAGATCGGCATAGTTGGATTCAGGGGCTTCGGCAGTCGGGCGATAACGGCGGCGCGGCTGCGGACGGGACCAGCCGAAAATTTCGCCATCGGTCAAAAGGTGGACCGGTTTACCATCCGGCGGTCGCAGGGTCCAGCCGCCTGCGAGGGTGCCTTCAATGAAGCGGTCTTCCGAGGACTTGTCCGGCGCCACTTCAAGCACCAATTCCTGTTCCTGCCAGAGGTCCCGCAAACGGGGGGATTGGCGCGAAACGATCACCCAATCCTCATCCCCCATTGTCAGGTCGGTCAGGAAATCGATGAAATCGCGCAGCTTCCCGGCAAAACGCTGTCCGGGTTCGAAGGCGGCGGCCAGCGGCGGCATATCCGGGGCGCGGGTGTACCCGAGTTCCACCACAGGAGCGGTCCCCGAAGCGGTCTTCCATCTCCGACCAGGTCAGGAACGGAATCGGGAAATCCGCATCGATCTCACCGGCTTCAACGGCTTCCTCTCGCCGGGAGAGACTCTCTTCCTCAATATCCAATACCGCTGCTGAAAGGAATTCCTGCCCGTCCAGTACGATCAGGGTGTCTTCCGGCAGAAAATCAAGCATTGACCCGGCCATCGGATGTGCCAGCGGGATTTCGAATTCATTCAACTCCCGCAGCGACAACCCGGCTTTCTCCGCGGCCGACGGCAGGATCTCGCGGGCCGGGGTGATGGTCAACACATCCAGCGATTCCACCGTACGCTGGGAAGCCGGGTCGAAGGCGCGCATGGTGTCGATCTCGTCGCCGAAGAATTCGATCCGCACCGGCTGCATTTCCCCAGGCGGCCAGATGTCGAGGATGCCGCCGCGGCGGGAGAACTGGCCGGCTTCCACAACGATGTTGGCGTATTCATAGCCGCTATCGACCCAGGAGCGGGTCAGTTCTTCCAGGGTGACCTGCTGGTTCAGCCGCAGGGTCCGGGTGTTCTTGAGGAAGTCACGACGGGGGATCGTGCGGGTCATCAGCGCCCGCACCGGCGCGACCAGCACCGGCGGCGTTCCCGGAGACGGCGCACCGGGGATCAACGTGCGCGCCAGCATGGTCAGCACCTGCAGGCGGTCCCGACGGGTGCCCTTGCCCCAACCGGCTTTTTCATAGAACAGGGGATTGGGTTCGGGGAAGTAATACGCGGGGGTCTCCCCCAGCCAGAACTGCAGCTCCTCAAAAAGCGCCAGGGCGCGGTCAGCCCGGTTGGAGATCAGCAGGATCGGCCTTTGGAGATCGGCCTGCAGCTGTGCGACCACCGGCAGCCGCGCAGCGCGCGGCAGCCCCAGCCCCTGGGCGGTATCCACCGTCTCCAGGCCGCTGGTCAACCTCGTGAGCAGGTCACGATACGCAGGCAGGTCCCCAATCCGGTCCAGTAAGGTCATTAATCCTCGTCAATCACGCTGCCGTTGAACTTGTTCATCGCCTTTTCGATCCCATCCTCGATGAACATCCGGATCGCGCCGACCGCGGTCTCGCGGATCTCGGGCAGCAGCTCCTGCTGCTGGGCTTCGAAATCGTGCAGGACGTAATCACGCGGGTCCATCCGTCCGGGCGGACGGCCGATCCCCACCCGCAGACGGGCAAAGTCACGCGTCCCGAGCTTCTCCACGATCAATTCCATCCCGCGCTGGCCCCCCGTGCCACCGGCGGGACGCAGACGCAGGGTGCCAAAAGGCAGGTCGAGGTCATCATGCACCACCAGCAGCTGCTCGAGCGGGATCTTGTAGAAGTGCATCAGCGCAGCGACCGCCTGGCCGGAGTCGTTCATGTAGGTCTGCGGCTTGGCGATCACCAATTTCACCCCGAGGAACCTGCCCTTGCCGACCAACGCGCGGAACTCCACCCTGCGCAGCGGGACCTTGGCGGTCTCGGCGAGGGTGTCCGCCACCATGAAGCCGACGTTATGCCGGTTCTGGCGGTATTCCGGTCCCGGGTTGCCCAGGCCGGCGATCAGGTAAGGTGTCTTTTCGGTCATTTGTTATCTTTCTGCTTCTCGGTTAACGCGTAAAACGTTCCGCAAAGCCATTTTGCGGCCTTTTAATATGAATTTCCGACCTTTAAGTTTAGCACGAATGAAGGGAATTGGGGAATAGGTAATATTCGATTTTATTAATCAGAAATACCCATATCTCACAATTTATCCTCTAATTGAAATCTTGGGACTTATACACTTCGTAAACCCAAGCGGGACTTGACTAAATATTGTATAATTAAAGATATGACCTACAAAGGGAGGTATAAATGGAGCAACAATTTATGAGCGCGAATGAAGATTAATATTTAGAACGGCTATCTATATGCCGGATATCCCTACAAAGAAAACAAAACTATATCAATTGAAATTGGCGGAAATAAATTTAGCGCCCTCAGGGATTTGAGCAACCTTAATCTCGTCAACAATGTTTTTTCCTCCTGGCAAATTCGGCGTCTTTGCGATTTTCCTGGCGAAAAAAGCCTAATAATTCTTCCTCTGATAGCCCAGAATTTTCTTTAAGGATTTCAGCAATTTTTAACTCATTGGTTTCAAAATTACTCATTACCTCTGATAGTTGCGTATGGGTAAGCTTCGTGTTATCTGGAAAACTATATGAAATTCCATGAAACAAGAAACTGCGATGAGGAGAAGGTGTATTTGAATATCACCTGCCGAGAAAATAATATTCGCAATTGAATCACAAAACGCCAATATTATGCATAATAATTTTGGCAGGTAAAGCCTTAAGGTAATTGTATAGAACTATACCCGCATTGACATCACCCCCCGATGAGGCAAATAGAAAATATAATTCTTTTGGCTTCTCATTCACAATGATATTTGCGCAAACATTGGTTGAGCGCTTTTACTTTGGGAAGATCTATAGAGTGAAAGCAAGATTAATGTAAAACCTTTCAGTGTTTGGCATGGTTAACCCTCCTTGTCACACTCTGTTTTTCCAGTTTTGTTTTCTATATTTTCTTTTGGCTCAACTTTAGAGCAATCCCTCTAAGGCTTCTTTCAAATTAAATGGAGATAAGGATTCTGGTTTTTCGAATGTTGTTTTTGACTTGTCTTTATTGTTCTTCTTTTTAATTCATTCAGTTCCTTTTTTAGCGACTAATCCATATTTTTGTAATCGAAGCCAATCTCCAATTAAAATCAAATTCCTCTTCAGTTAGATCAACCGGGGCATATATTATGATTTCCCTATTTCCGCCAGCTAAGAGCAAGTTTGCCTTTCGAAGCTGAACATCGTTCTTTGGTATGGGTTTCTGGCCTTTTTTAATTAGGCTTTCTTGCTGATCTTTCGGGTAATCAAGCTCATCATCAAAATCATTTTCATTATTATCTTCGTTATCATTTAGATCTTCGCCTTCAAGCTGATTTAATTTAGCGAATTCATATGTATGAGTTACCACTGAGGAAAACCTATTAGCCCCTCCTTTACTGAAATTCATTTCATATTCAAGGACTTTCCGCAATGTTGCTTCACCAGGAATATTATTGCCATATTTTTCCCAAATTGATGAAATTGCCGTATCATTGAATGCAGCTTTTCGAAATAACTTTTAACCTCTCGTCAGGTTCATTTTCTGCAAGAAGAATTTCTTGTGCAAAAGCTGAGATAACCAAACATACCTATTATTTTTACTTCCCCGACTGTTCAATAGACCATAGCTCAACATAGACGCAATGAATTCGCCGTGGTGCTACTTGTAGAACTATGTCCCATTTGTTCAACCGCATCATCTATATGGACTTCTTTTGTTCCATATTTTTTGTCAAGTTTTTCTAAAAAGTCAATATATTTGTTTAAGCTATAGTTCGGATAATTGGGGCTGCGTACCCTTTGTGTTGTTTTCTCGCTCATATCAAACTCCTAATAGTTGACCGATGAATCGTGAAATGTTATAATTAGAAGTGTCTAGGACGGAATTTCGAACCCGTACGCATATAGGCAGCAATGTCCAAGATTGCCATGTATACCAATTTCATCACCGAGACACTTTTATAGCTTGCTCCGGCTGACACCCTAACAATAAGCATTAAGCAGGAGCGTATAAACAATTTGCGAGATCACCATCAGCTTATTGAGGAATGTCTCGCCCCATTATCTTCTGAGCATAATGTACTCCCACATACCTACATTATACTCAAAACACACCGAGAGTCAATACCTCGGTGTGTGTTTATGTGTATAAAGGAGCAAAACACAACGCTAGCTAGCGTTGTGTTTTGAAATATATCAATAATTACTCAATGTGTTCTAGTAGTAGAGTTGTTTCCCTTCAATGGTATTCAGCATATTTACAAACCGCTCGCAGTCTGAAGTTTTACGATAATCCCACCGGAAAGCAAATTCGTTTACATAGCGGTCAAGATGCTTTTTGCTCACGTGGTGGAAAGTTCCAACGACCCCACGCATGAGAAGAGCAATCCAAGATTTCGCTGTATTGGTGTATGCGTTTCCTACTACATACTGACCTTTATTGTGTTCTACTATTGAATGAGATTTGTACTTGTGGTCAGGTCCTGTATAAGATTTTCATTCATCTGTTATTAGGTCTGAATCATGGGATACGTTTTGCTCAATGTTTCCCTGTAAGGTCTGCATGCAAGCATCTATCAAGGTCTTAGCCCATGAGCGTCCATTCCGTTCTACTAGAATAGCTACGGGGGTTAAAGTCTTTATTGAACGACCATGATTATTTTTCGTGCGTTTATCGGCGTGATTGTTTATCTCTTTACCGCCAATATAGGTTTCGTTAGCTTCTACAACACCATTCAAGAGCATTCCCTTCAGTAGTTCTTCAGTCATTGCGTAGCGAATTCGGTGGCACATGAACCAAGCTTTTTTAAAAGTGATGGCAAGTTGTCGAAGTAATTGATTTGCAGTAATGCCTTTTTTACTTACGCACATCATATAAATTGCGATCAGCCACTTATTGAGAGGGATTTCGACTACCCTCAAATATTGTGCTTATCGTTACGATAATTGGAGTAATTCAAAACGAATTAAAAAATAAAATATTTTTTAGTTACGTAAATTTAATTCTACTATTCATTCTTCTCTACGATACTCAGTTTGCATTTCCCGTCGCCCGTAGAGTCGTAAAATATAGCCGGTCGATTTCTGCGTTAGTGGCGTTATCTAACCAATTAAGACGCATTATTCGGGTTTGGAATATTCATTGTAGTATATGCCTTCTTAAGTCAATTATTTGATCGACTAAGAAAACCAAACGGTCATGGATTAATAAATCCATATTGCGTTCTTGATTAATTTTATAAATGGGAATTTTAGATACATACTATAGGTATATATTCATAAAATACCCACCTGTCGACTAGCTGCAATATTAGAAATAATGAAGAACGATACTTTTGAATTTAGAATGGCTAATAAATACTTATCGGTTGATGAGATCATTACAATGGGGAATTGATATAATATTTGTCAAGGTCTAAATCAAAATTTCGTATTATGGATAAATTTCCCCAAGTGATTTTCCCTTCTTCAAATAAATCATAATAATCACACGCTCTAAGTTCCCACCAATAATCACCTTTGTCGTAACGTTGTTCTGCTTTAGTTTTATAAGGTTCCAAACGATTGGCTATCGCTGGAAAATCTACCTTGAAATAATACCCATGGATTTCGTTTTCCTTTAAACCGATTATTAGTCCATCCTTTGGGTATAAAAATAAGAAATTTATCTGAATCAGGCTGGTGAATATCTTTAATTTCTTTGCCTGATAAAAAAGGTTTTATAAGCTCACGCCTATTAAAATCTTTTTCTAGTAATTCGTCTCTCTTTTGATTATCTATTATAAATGCGGCATTTAATCCCGTTTTTATCCCATAGAATATCTCACCATTTATAAATTCGGATAATGGACAATTTTCATTAATTAACTTCTCAATAAAAGTTAGTTATTTTGGTTTGTTAACGACCAAAAATCATCATTAAATAATGAGATATCAACCTCATAATTATTCTCACTTACATATTTATTCAAATCGACGCGGGCTAATGATTTCATTTTAACTAATCGAGTTTTATGATTATATGGGGAGTTAATTATTGTAATAATGCATGGATATGTTGTTGCATTTTTAAACACAGAAAGATATTAAAATCAATGATTTCTTCTAAATTAAAATTTTTTATCAATTTTTTTAGAGGTTTTCCATAATTTGATCGCATCCATTTATTTGAAACAATGATTGAGAATAACCACTAATCTTAAATAATTTAATTGCTTTTTCAATAAAATATGAATAAAGATCTGCCGTATTATTGAAAACACGATATTTATTCTTAAAGTATACCTTATCTTCACCCAAAATCTCTTGTCTTACATACGGCGGATTCCCAATCACCACATCAAACCCGCCTTGTGCAAACACCTCAGGAAATGCAGAACCCCAGTCAAAAGCATTGATCCGGTACATCTCTTCCTCGTTGAACAGCCCTAATTGCTTGTCGTCGTAATAATCCGGGCCGATCAGCGAGTTCCCACACTGGATGTTCTCCCCCAGGTCCGGCAGCACCCGCTCGAACCCCAGGCGCAGCTGCCCGGTCTCCCCTTCCAGCACTTTCAGCAGCAGGCTCAGCTTGGTGACCTCCACCGCCTGGGGGTCGATGTCCACCCCATAGATATTGTTCAGCAGGATGCGCTTCTTCTCGTCCGTGGAAAGCCGCCAGCCGCCTTCCGTATCCGGCGACAGGGCAGCCCCCTCGCCTTTCGCCCAATCCTCGGGCGTATGCTCCAGGTACCATTTCTCGTGCCAGTCCAGCAGGTATTGGAACGCGCCAGCAGGAACGAACCGGAACCGCAAGCCGGGTCCACGATCTTCAATGCCGCGACCTGTTTCGGCGTCTTATCCTTTACAAGCTCCCCCACCGTGTGTTCGACGATGTAATCCACAATGTACTTGGGGGTGTAATACACGCCGCCCGCTTTGCGGACTTCGGGTTTTTCCTCCACCTTGGCGTGGTGCCCGGAGGTCAGGCGGATGACCTTCCCGAGGAACTGCTCGTAGACCTGGCCCAGGATTTCCACCGGGATCTCATTGAAGATGTAGGGGCTGGGGTAATAGAGGTCCTTGATGATCTCTTTCAACACCTTATCATCAATGACCAGGGTCGGGCGTCAGTGAATCGTTCTCGCTGTTTTGGCGTTTTTCGGTCTTAAAGTGGAACAGCCCTGAGTTATAACGTAAGTCCGCTTTGTAAAATAAATCCACTAAATGACTGTAAATATCCGGCTTTTGGCTGATCTCCAGCAAATGGTTTTCCGGTTCAATTTCCCGGTCTTCGCAAATCCGCAAAAAGATGATCCGGTCGATGGTCATTTGGACGGCAAAGTTCAACTGGCGTTCATCCTCGATCTGGGCATTTCGCAGGGCGATGTTACGAGCGAGCAAAGTTCGCCATTCCTCAATATCCGCCAGAAAGGCATCATCCACCTTGATCGTGCCTTTCTTGGCGGCGTTGTCTTCCGCAAAACGGTCGAAAGCGCCTTTCAGGATGGCCTCAGGGGAGAAGATCGCCGCAATCTCATCCCATTTCTCAATGTAATCCTCATATCCCAGCATCATGATCCGGGATGTAGCGGGGCTGTCACTGGGATTGGGCCGGTTGCGGCAGTCGTAAACAGCAAACTCTTCAAAATCCGTCAGGATGGATAAAGCCAGGTGCGCGTTCCAGGCATAACGCCGAAGTTGATACGCCAGCCGGGCATCCATTTCGATATCCTCTGCGGGTTTCTTGGCTTCAACGAAGAACTTGCGTACCCCACCGATCCGGAAGGCATAATCCGGTGCTTTTTTGGAGCCGTCAATATCCACCCGGTCTTCATGGATCACCTCACGGTACTGCAATGCGAAACCTTTTTCATTCGTCACGTCCCAACCCAGAGCCTTAAAAAATGGGTTCAGGAATTCCTGTCGGAGTTGGGCTTCGTTATAAGCATCCGATTTATAGGTTTTCTTATTCTGTTTGAATTGTTCAACGAGACGATGGATAACTTCGGGGGCAGGCATTGAGGGTCCCTCCTGAATTGATGATAGCGTGTTAATTATAATGCAGCTCAATCTGTCCCCCTCAATATTCATCAATCCCCTAGAATTTTATCTTCAAATCGTTCTTTTTCCTCTTGGTCGTATTCACCACGATCACGACCAGGATCGCACCCACACCCAGCACGAGGAATCCGGTCATGAGATAAGGGAAGAAGGTCCCCCAGGGGATGAAGGTGCCTTCAAAGGGGGTGAGCGTGTAATCGGCTTCCAATACGATCGTCTCGCCGCCCTGCAGGAGGTCACTCAAAGGCACGTCCCAGCTGGTGGCCCCGGCCGCAGTTTGCAAGCCGTTCGTGGAGACGATCTGCGGCGCATTGAGTGTCACGGTATAGCCCGCGCCGGTCAGGTCCATCAGGTTCACACCCGGAATGGCGAGGTTGGTATTTTGCACATCGATGATTTCCCCAAAGGAATAGGTCCCATCCGATTCTTTCAGCGAAAGCATGACCAGCCCGATCCGCCGATCTTCTTCAAGCAGCGTGGCGATATCCGACACCTCCAGCTCGACGGTATCCCAGGTGCGGCCGTCCGCCTCATAGTGGTCGGTGATCACATTGGTCACATTCTCATTTTGCATCAGGGTCGACAGCAAACCTTCCAGTTGAAAACCTTGCGGGATTTGTTCCTGGACCGCGTCGTAGGTTTCAGTCTCGATGCTGGTTGCAAACCGCAGGAACCCGGAGCCGTCTTCTTTGACGGTGATGTCCTGGTAAAGGTTGATACAGCCGCTGAGCGCGAAGAGGGTGAGGAAAGCTATAAGAAGGAGGGAAGGGAGTCGTTTTTTCATCGGTGATAATGGCGATTGTACCTGAATATTGTTTATGCAAACAACATTAATAATTTGCGATTTATCAACAAACAACCCCTTTCCGGCTGCTATCGCAGCCACCCTTCCCCTTGGAAAGGGGAAGGATGCCAAAGGCAGGATGGGGTTGTTTTAAATTCATTGAGATATTATATTCTTCATCAATCTTCCCGCTGGACAAACCGGCGACCAATTCCCCGCACCGTTTCAATATATTCATGCGCATCGTCCAATTCAGCCAGCCGCCCGCGCAGACGGCTGATGGCGTTGTCGATCGCAGCGCTCTCCACCCCACCCGCAGCATCCGGCCAGAGCACGTCGGCGATCTTTTCGTAGGTCACCACTTCACGCTGGCGGTGGAATAACAGGGAAAGCAGATCGAACTGCTGCTGGGTCAAGGGAGGGATTGATCCGCTTCTCCAGGATATACACGTCCCGGTTCGGCTCGTCCAACCACAGGCCGGGTGTGTGCATCTGGATCTGGGATTCATGGATGGTGGATTCGGGATCAATAAATTTGAAGACGCTCACACTCCCGATCTGCACCTCATCCCGGTCCTTAAGCGGGACGAGTTCTCCCGGTTCGATCCGGGCCATATTGCGGAAGACGCCGTTCTTGCTGAAAAGGTCAATGATGTACCAATAGCCCCCCTCCCTGCGGATCTCGGCGTGCTGGCGGGAGATAAAAGGCGAATCCAACTGCACGTCCGCGGAAGAATCACGGCCAATAATGCAGGTTTGTCCGCTGATCTGGATATCCTCCCCAAGCCGTAAACCGGATATGAAAAGCAAATTTGGGCCTTTTTCTGCCAACATAGGACGATCCCCTTGATCCTTTTCATATAATAATGGTTAATACATCAAATGATAGCATATTGATAGGTTTTAGTCTAATCTGAGCACGTCCATCAGTATAATTTAAGGGAATAATTATCGTTATTACTAAATTACCTGTAGAAGGAAGTGCTATGAAAAAGAGACTCTTACTGACCCTTTCCCTGTTCATGATTTTGACCCTGATCCTCACCTCCTGCAGCCTGCCGGCTTCGCTGCAGAGCCTGTTCGGCGGTTCAACTGCACCGGAGGAGACTTCCGAGGTCACGGAAGCTGCGAAGGAGACCGAGACGCAAGTCGCTTCGGTCGAGACCGCAACCGCGGAACCGACCGCAGAGATGACGGAGAGCCCCCACTGCGACCGAAGCAGCCGCCGAACCGACCGAGACCGAAACCCCCGAGGCAACTGAGGTCAGCATGGATGGTACCTACGGTCCGACCGATTTCCCGGAAGGCATTAACCCCCTGACGGGTAAGGCGACCGATCCCGAACTGCTGAAGCTCCCGCCCGCGTTGATTTCCGTCTCGAACTTCCCGGCATCCGCCCGGCCGCAGTACGGTCTCAATACCAGCCCCTTCGTGTACGAGATCACGATCGGAGAAGGGATGACCCGCTTCCTGGCGATCTTCTACGGGGCTTTCCCGCAGCAGGTCAGCGGTTTGACCGAGGGTCAAAATAATGGCGGCACCTCCGGAACTGACGGCTCAGAAGGCGGTTCAACCGGTGGGGATACCAGCGGCGGCGGGGCTGCCTCCAGTTCCGCCAGCATCGGCCCAATCCGTTCCGGCCGTCTGCCCTATGAAGACATCCGCTCGCTTTTCTCCGGCTTCCTGGTGATGGCCTCCGCCTACAGCGGTGTGGCCGCCACCCTGAGCGATACCACCACGATCTATGGCCGTGACAGCGATGACATCAACAGCGCGCTGATCGACGTGAACCAGCTTTATAATATCGCCCTATCCCGGTCCGAAGTTTATCCCGGCTCGAACTTCAGCCTGGAAGGCATGAAATTCTCACCCACGCCGCCCGAAGGCGGAATGCCGGCCGATATGGCCTGGGTATTCTACAACAACCTGAACCAGATCCAATGGCGCTATGATGCGGAATTGGGCGCTTATGTCCGTTACGACATCAAGACCGATGGCAGCGGCGAGTTCGTCATGTCCACCGACAGGTTGGACGGCAAACCGATCACCCGTGAAAATGTGCTGATGGTCTTCGCACCCCACGATTATCTGGCGCCGACCCTGATCGACATCCACCTGACCAATATGCCACCCATGAAAGCCCTGCTTTTCCGGGATGGCAAAGTCTACGAAATATTCTGGACTACCAAGTTCGGCGACTATGAAAAAGAAACCGGCCTGCTCCGCCCGATGCGGTTTGTCGATGCGGAAGGCAACCCCGTTGCATTGAAGAACGGCCAATCCTGGGTCGAAGTCCTTTCAACGAGCAGTTTCTACGTCGAATCGGAGATCAGCGACTATCCCTTCTTCCCAATTAAAGAAGCGGAGGGCACAGGGCTCTGGTTAGTCCGTTACAAAGGTCTTTACTAGTCCCTCTAAATTTTCCTTCTTACCTGAACCAACCGCCCTTCTCAAATAGAGAGGGGCGGTTTGATTTCCCGTCCACATTCAAGTAACCCTGACGTTTGATTTTCATCAAAATAGTAAAATTTCTTGATTTAATAGACCTTTGAAACCATAATTAAAATGTGAGAGAAGTTTTATTTTTTCTGATTAATCGTTACGAGATCATGTAGTATCCAATGAAAGGACCCTCTGCAAATGGCTAGTCATGCCGACCAAAAACCACATACACCAATCAAACCAACCCCCCTCGACCGCAAAACACCTGTCCCACCCGACATCGTCATCGCCCAGGAAGCCACCTTCAAGCCGATCACCGAAGTGGCGGAAGAACTGGGGCTGCTGCCGGACGAATACGATCTTTACGGTAATTTTATCGCCAAGGTTGATCCGAAAGTGTTGGAACGCCTGAAAGATGTCCCGGATGGCAAATATATCGATGTGACGGCCATCACGCCCACCCCACTCGGTGAGGGGAAAACGACCACCACGGTCGGTCTCAGCCAGGCACTGGGCGCACACCTCGGTAAACGCGTCGTCACGGCCATCCGCCAACCCAGCCAGGGGCCCACATTCGGCATCAAAGGCGGCGCGGCAGGCGGTGGTTACAGCCAGGTGATCCCCATGGAGAATTTCAATCTCCACCTGACCGGCGATATCCATGCAATCACGGCTGCCAACAACCTGATCGCTGCTGCAGTTGAGACTCGCATGTACCATGAGTCCTACCAGAGCGACGAATCCCTATTCAAACACCTCTGCCCCCCGGATGAGGAAGGCAACCGGAAATTCGGCATTTCCATGCAGGGACGCTTGAAGAACCTGGGGATCGACAAAACGGACCCCAACGAACTGACCGAAGAAGAGCGGCACCGTTTCGTCCGGTTGAACATCGACCGGGAGACACTCACCTGGCGCCGGGCGACCGACACCAATGACCGGCTGCTGCGCGGGATCACGGTGGGTGAAAGCCCGACCGAAAAAGGGTTCGACCTCAAGACCAGCTTTTATATCACCGTCGCCAGCGAACTGATGGCCGTCCTCGCACTCGCCACCAGCCTGGAAGATATGCGGGAGCGGATCGGGAAGATGGTGCTCGCCCTGGATATGGACGGCAACGCCGTCACCGTGGAAGACGTCGGCGTCGCAGGCGCTGCGACCGTCCTGATGATGGACACGATCAAGCCCAACCTGATGCAGACGCTCGAAGGCACGCCCGTGTTTGTGCACGCCGGGCCTTTCGCCAATATCGCCCACGGCAACAGTTCCGTGATGGCGGACATGATCGGGCTCAAACTCGCCGATTATGTGATCACAGAATCAGGTTTCGGCTCCGATATGGGCATGGAAAAGTTCTTCGATATCAAATGCCGCTATTCCGGCAACATCCCCGATGTGGTCGTGATGGTCGCCACTGTCCGTGCGCTCAAGATGCACGGCGGTGGACCCAAAGTTTCGGCCGGATCACCCCTGGCACCTGAATACGAACATGAGAATCTGGAACTCCTTCAAAAAGGCATGTCTAACCTGATGGCGCATATCGAAAACGCCAACAAATTCGGCGTGCCGGTTGTGGTTGCCATCAACCGCTTCCATACCGACACGGATGCGGAACTCGAATTGATCCGCCAGAGTTGTCTGGAGAGCGGCAAGGTCGTCGACGCGGTGGTCACAAACCATTGGGAAGAAGGCGGTGCTGGCGCGGTTGACCTGGGTAAAGCGGTGATCAAAGCTGCGGAGATGTCCTCGGACTTCCACTTCCTCTACCCCCTGGATGTTCCGATCAAACAGAAGATCGAAACCATCGCGAAGGAAATTTACGGTGCGGACGGTGTGGACTACACGCCTGAAGCAGAAGGGCAGATCGCCGAATACACCCGCCTGGGTTACACCAACCTGCCGATCTGCATGGCAAAAACGCACCTGAGCCTGAGTCACGATCCCAGCCTCAAAGGACGGCCGAAGGGATTCCGCATCCCGATTCGGTCCATACGTGCTTCAGTCGGTGCGGGATTCCTGATACCCGATCGCCGGCCCGATCCGGTTAATGCCCGGCCTGCCGACAAGACCGGCTTATTACGATATCGACATCGATATGGAAACCGGCCGCATCCTGGGCCTTTCCTGACGGCAAGCATAACGCAGGCCCCGATGGATTCCCATCGGGGCTTTTTTATCCACTTACCCGAACGAAAAACCGTTGCGAAAGACAACTTAACGTAAAACGGGTAAAATTAATTGTCCAATGAAGATACACAGGATCGCTATTCCACTGAACCGACATCAGCTTCAAAAACAAAGAACGGATCTATGAACAACCTGTCATTGAACGAGAAGTACCTTGTCGATAAAGACGGCAACCGGGTGGGGGTGTTTTTAAGCATGCAGGAATACCGGTCGCTTATCAACCGTCTGGAAGAGCTCGAATCCTTTAAAGCTGCCAGAGAAGAGATCAACATCGTCGATCAACTCCTGGCTGAAGCCGCCGCGGATGGTGAAACTGAAAACCTGCCGAATTTTAAACGCAGGCAGGGTCCCGGCGGAATGATCGTAGTCTAACTATAGGAGGAAATTTTGATGGAAAAAAGGCGTTATGGAAGAACCAATCACATGAGCACCGTCGCCGTGTTTGGCGCGGTGGCTTTGGGGGAGCTCGACCAGCCCACGGCAGATAAAACAATGGAGGCTGTGCTCGCAGCCGGCGTGAACCATATCGACGTCGCGCCAACCTATGGTCAGGCGGAATTACGCCTTGGCCCTTGGATGCCAAAGATCCGGAAGGACGTCTTCCTGGGATGTAAAACCACGGAGCGCACAAAGCAAGGCGCCACCAATGAATTCATGGAATCACTGGACCGCCTGCAGGTGGAGAAGTTCGACCTCTACCAATTGCACGCCGTCACGGAGATGATTGAATTGGATAAATGCACCCAAAAGGGCGGGTCGCTGGAAGCTGTGATCGAAATGCGCGAGAAGGGGCTGACGGATTACATCGGGATCACCGGGCATGGATTCCATGCACCCTCAGTGTTCATTGAAGCCCTAAACCGCTTCGATTTCGACTCGGTCTTATTCCCGATCAACCCGGCGCTCTTTGCGGATGAGAACTATCGTAAAGATGCGCTCAAACTGCTTGATAAATGTGAGCAAAAAGACGTCGGCGTGATGATCATCAAATCTGTGGCACGGGAGCCCTGGGGTGAACGCACGCACACTTACCACACCTGGTATATGCCTTACGACCAGCCTAAGCAGATCCAGGAGAGTATCGATTTTGTGCTCAGCCACAAATTGACCCATATCTGCACGCCGGGTGATTACCGTCTGCTCGATATGGTCTTTACAGCCTGTGAAAATTACCAGCCGATGGATGCGAAAGAACAACAGGCTCTGATCGAAAACCGTTCAATTTTCGAGACGATTTTCTGATAGGAACTTCTTAAATTCGATCTTAATCAAGGAAAATAATCTAAAAAACGTAAGGGCGACATATATGTCGCCCCTACGATTTAATAAATAATCTACTCCAGCGAGAATAAAAAAGAGAGCAGCTACATCACGTTGATGACTTTGGCTTCAACCTCAGGCAGATATTTCCCGGATTCGCTCAATTGAGAACTCACCGACGCCCGTGGTTTCCACGGAAGCTGCGCTGGTTGCGACTGCCCACTGAGCCGTCTCTTCCAGAGACATCCCCTTCAGTTGAGCGTAAATGATCGCGGCCATCGCGGTATCACCCGAGCCGGCAGAATTGTGGACATTCATCCGCGGGGGTGAAGCGAATACCATCTCACGCTGGTTCGCCATAAGCAGCCCCTGCGAACCCATTGTGAGGGCGAAATATTCCACGCCCATCCTCAGGAACGGCAGCGCCGCCCGTTTGGCGTCTTCCTGGTCATCGATGGTAAAGCCGACGATCTGAGCCGCTTCATAAGCATTGGGCTTCACCAGGTAGGGCTTCGCCTGGCAGCCATAACGCAGCGGGGGGCCGTTGGCGTCAAGATAAACCCGGGCGCCGCGAGAATTGAACATTGTGATCAGGTCCGCGTAAAATTGCTCCGGTACATCGGGTGGCAGGCTGCCGGAGAGCACCCATAAATCACCCTTTTTGGCAAATCCTTCCGCCTTCTGCATCAACTGATTGACATCTTCCGGAGAGATTGAGGGACCCGGCTCATTGACTTTGATATGCCAGTCCCCTTCTTCCTCGATGATCATCGTGTTGGTACGGGTCTCTTCATCCACCCAAACAAAGTCCGTTGGGATGCCCATCCGCTGGAGTCCATCGGCCAGCATTTTCCCGGTCCCGCCCCCGACCCAGGCCATTGCGGTCGATTCAATCCCGAACTGCGCCAGCGCACGGGAAACGTTGAACCCTTTCCCTCCCCAGTCCAGCCGGACAGTTTCACTGCGGAGAACACTGTTGAACCGGATTTCCGGTATGGCCAGTGAGCGGTCGATGCTGGGGTTGGGTGTCAGGGTATAGATCATCACTTAAAAATTTCTACCTATAAAGGTTTAATGTCGCCAAGTCCGGAAGTGGATTGTTCCACAGTCGGGCTGCCTTTGTACTTGATGCTGCCCGCGCCGGTCACCGTGGCTTTCAGCGTTTGCTCAACCCACACGGTGGCGGAGCCGGCTCCGGAAAGCATTACTTCCGCGTCCTGGCATTGCAGGTGCTCAGCTTCGTAACTGCCCGCGCCGCTCAGGTCAACAGTTTGCGATTGGACGCTGCCTGCAACAACGACCTCACCCAATCCGCCAAGATCCGCTTTCAAGGTTTGGTATTCCAATCCACGCAGCGCCATCTTACCCGCGCCGGTGTGGATCAGGTCCAGCGATTCACCTTTGAGCGATTCGCTCTGCAACGTGCCGGCGCCGGCCATTTTGACCATTTCGACCTTGGGCATGGTTACGAAATACCGTAACCGATTCTCACCTTTCAGCCAGCGTAGTCCGGTCCAATCGGCGATATCGGATTTGAATTTGATATTTAAAGTCTCCTCAGCCACATCGATCTGGATGTTATCGACCATCTCCGGACTGCCTTCAATTTTCAGATCATAACCCTCTCCCTGGGAAAGGAAGACTTCGCCGATGCTCTTAAAATTCAGTTTGCTGAAGCTTGCACCTTCAGGCAATGTCTGGGTGACGGCGCCATCGACCGAGGGCATCGCTTCGGCATCTTCAACTACACCGTCCACAGGAGCAGACTCGCCTCGACCGCCAACCCCAACCGAACCGCTCTTCCTTGAGAAGAGCGCACGACTGAAGACAACAAAAAGCCCAAGCAGCACTAAACCGCCGCCCAGGAAGATCCCACTGTAAATCCCCGAACCGCTGATGTTGAGGATGATCTCGAAAAGGACGCCGAACACCACGAATAATGTCAGGCCAATCCCGATCAGCAGACCGCCTGCACGCCGCAGACCAACTTTCTTATGATAGGCATTCATGATCAGCAAACCCAAGCCGGTCGCACAGATCAGCAGCGCCCATGCATACGCCCAGGTCACCCAAAGATGGAAAGTATTCTGGATGAAAAGCAGCAGGCCGGCGGTTGTAATGATCGCACCGGGTATCGCCAGGCCTGAACCAGGTCGACCGGCGACCAGCATCCCGACGATGAAAGTCAGCCCAAAGAGGACGATCAACAGCGGCCAGAAGAACCGCATGATCCGGATAGGCAGGAACAGATCAGCCAGGAAAAGCCCCCCTGTAACAACCAAGACGATCCCAAGATATAACTGCCAGTTGAATTTAAATTTCTCTTGCGCCATTTGAATCTCCTTATTAATTGACGAACAACTATTAATTTTATCACGCAACAGATAGGAGTTGACCAGACATTTGGGAAAAACACATGGAATCAAGGATAACCGCGTTAGTTCATGGGTTTTCGTCACCGATGAACATTGATGATTCCTTTTGAATTCTTCGAGAAAACGCTATCCTTTGGTTGGGTTCATAGACAGCCTAATGTATAATTAGGATGGCTTGTAAGATACTTGATTTTAAAACATGACCGGAAGTGAGTTGAAAAGAATAATAAAGTGACATCAGAAACGCCACCTACTGTAAAAACTTCTCCCAACCAACCGTCCCCGCGTTGGAACTGGACCACCAAACTTCTATTCGGTCTGGTTCTGATAGCGTTGGCGATTTGGCTTTTAGTTAAGTTCCAAAATTTCCTTGGTCCCGTCATCATGGCCCTGGTCCTGGCCTATCTTTTTTACCCCATTGCAAATTTCATTCGGAATAGCCTGAAACTCCCCTGGCGCCTGGCAGTAACCCTCATCTATATTGTGGTTGTCCTCGCCATCCTGGGGCTGCTTACCTGGGGCGGACTGGCCCTGGTGGACCAAATCCAAAACCTGATCACCTTCATCCAGAACAATATCGATCAGATTCCACAGTTGATCAACGACGTCACGCAGCAAACCTACACGATCGGCCCCTGGGAATTTACCCTCTCCGGCCTGGATTGGACCCAGATCTCGAGTGAAATCGTCAGTACCGTCCGACCGGTGGTCGGTCAAATCGGCTCGATCGCCGGGTCGCTCGCCACCGGCGCAGCCAACATCGTCTTTTGGATCGGTCTGGTGCTGCTCATTTCGTACTTCCTGCTCGCTGAAACCGAAGGGATTCCCAATACGATCCTGAACATCCGCATCCCGGGTTATACCGCTGATCTACGCCGGATCGGACAGGAGCTCAGCAATATCTGGAACGCTTTCATCCGGGGCCAACTCATTGTCGTGCTCTTCACTGTGATCATCTACACGACCTACCTTGGGTCTATGGGGGTCCAGTTCTTCTTCGGCCTGGCGATACTGGCCGCCCTCGGCCGCTTCGTGCCCTACGTCGGTGCGTGGGTCACCTGGATCACTTACGGCCTCGTAGCGCTGCTGCAGGGTACGACCATCTTCAACCTGCCTTCCGGGCTCTATGCCATCATCCTTTTAGGCGGGGCGATGTTGATCGATACCATGCTGGACAACCTATTGGTGCCCAAAGTGATGTCCGAGAATCTGAAAGTGCATCCGGCGCTGGTCCTGGTCGGCGCACTGATCGCATTCAATCTGCTCGGGATCGTCGGTATCCTGTTGGCTGCGCCTGTGATGGCAACCTTGAAATTAATACTCGGCTACCTGCTCAAGAAAATGAGCGACCAGGACCCCTGGGAAGAGCTTGACGCCCTTGAACCGAAGGAAAAGGCACGCTGGGTCCAGTTCGTTGAGAAAAATTGGAGCCGGTTCGGCGAATGGGTACCCAAAGCCCTCTCAACCGCCTGGCTGTGGTTGAAAAAACAATTTCAGGCGATAGGCTTGAAGATCAAGAAGTGGTTCAACAAGAAAGAAAAGGACGGAAAAAATCAGGATTAAACCAGGGTCGATCACCCTTTGACTGACCCTTGAAATGTGATATAAATGTGACGGCTGTAAAGTCAAATTGAGAATAAGGAGTGTTAATGATGAGTGAGTTTTTAGAACCCGAAACCACCACAATTGCTGAGACCGAGAACTTCCTGGCATGGAAGGCCGAAGAACCCGACGGTGAGACGACCTATCACCTGGAATTGAACAACGTCACCCTGCATTTCTTCAAGGAAGAATGGCAGGAATTTTTGGACCTGGTCGATCTTGTATTGGACGAAGAAGCCTAAAAAAGACTTTTCTACCCTGATAAGTAAAAAACCCTGGGTGCAGTTCAGATGTAACCCGGGGTTTTTTCAGTTTGGGGCTTTCAGATGGGTGAACTTCTCCGGTTCAGGTCAATTCACAAACCATCCAGATCAGCGTTCGGAACTTAAGGAAGCCCAACGACTCAAACACTTCGGGGTAATGATCGTCTGGGTAATCCACCGACAGGGGTGATGATCGGGAAGCCGGCCAATGACCTGCGCCAACGCCCAGGGCAAGGCTGTCTCTTCAACCTCCGGATCGAACCCCATCCACAGGTTATTGGCAAAGGTGTCGGTCTTCTGCCAGGTGATCGTGCCAACCCGGTTCCCACCGAAATCAATCATCCAATGCTTCAGCCGGACACCTTCCAGAAAATTACTCACGCTTTGAAACCCGCCCGGCTCAAATTTCTCGAAGTCCACAGCTAAATTCCATCGCAGCCGAGGGGGATAACTTTCCAGGAGCCAGGCACGCTGGTCCCGCCAATCTTTTTGATTCCGCTTGCGGATGGACAACGCTTTGATTTTCCCCACATCGTGCAAATTAAGTTCTTTGGGCATGATCCGCCAGGTGGTGCGCAGGAACTGGTCTGTAAAGCCTACCGAGCGATAAAGTTCTTGTGCGGCAGGGTTGTCATCCCGGACCTGCAGCCAGGTGCGCGGTTCGTGCTGCCTGCGCAGAAAACCGAGTGCCCGTTGCGTCAACGCCCGGGCGATCCCCCGTCGACGGTGTTCCGGTAAGACGGCCACATTCGCAATCAGGTGGATCCGTTGACCTCCTTGCTGGAAGGGAATCAAGGAGAGGTTGCCGATGATCCGCCCGTTCTCCTCCCAAACGAAACCGGAGGAGCGGCTCTCCTCGATCTCTGCCAGCGTGGAAAGCCAACGGACATACCGCATGTCTCGGGCCGCCTGGCGCATCTGTTTGATATAGGTCTGCCCGTCCTTGTCTTTTTGGATCGGGAAGCACATTTCAATCAAATCCGCGACTGCGTTAAGGTCCCGGGAGATGTTCATTTTTCGGATGTGGGCCGAATTTTCGAGGGAGGGTGATGAAGCGGCGGTCATAGGGTCATTTTACACTGAATTATGCCAGATTAACAGAAAAATCCCCCGGAAATTTGGTAAATCCGGGGGAATTGACTAACTTGTGATTAATTTGATCTGGGGGATGCTGATTGGCGACGATAACGATAAACGATACGGCCGCGGGTCAGATCATAAGGCGAGACCTCAAGTCTTACACGATCGCCCAGGAGGATCCGGATATAGTGCCTCCGCATCTTGCCGGAGAGATACGCCAGGATCTCCGATCCATTTTCCAACTCAACCCGAAATTGTGTACCGGGTAATGCTTCAACCACAGTACCCTCTACCGTTAATTTATCGTCCTCTTTAGCCATAGCACCTCCTGAAACTAGTTAATACAATAAGCACGATCAATCATGCTTGCTGTGAGAACGCCGAATGGCCTTCTTCTTTTCAATACGTCGCAGTTCACTCTTTGATATGAACCAGCGCTTGCGGCGGATCGTGCTTAACACGCCGCCCTTGACAACCTGCTTTCGAAAACGCCTGAGCAGTTGTTCTTGAGATTCGTTGGGTCGTAAAACGACACGAGCCAAAACCCTCACCTCCCTTCCAAAAGGAGATCATTGGAACAATCACGGGTTGGAAGGAAAGGTCCAAACCAACCTTGTTACGTTCCCAAGGCAGACTGGCGCGTTCAAAAGAGCTGGACGCACCGGGTAATTATTATACTCGAATTCTGGGAAAATTGCAGGGATGATGACGGGGTGCGTTGGCAGTCCGCCTTAACAAAAAAAGTCCCTTGGCAATGACCTACTCTCCCGGGGGGTCACCCCCCAAGTACCATCAGCGCTGACGAAGCTTAACGACCGGGTTCGGGATGTTACCGGGTGTAGCCTCGTCGCTCAAATCACCAAGGGACAATTTAACAAATTAATTATTAATATACCAGCGAATAATAATGACACTTCAATTGAGGCGAAAAAGCAGCGAGTTCTCCACATCACGTGGTGAAGCCCTCGATCATTAGTACAGTTTAGCTAAACGTATTGCTACGCTTACACACACTGCCTATCAAGCAGGTGGTCTACCTGCGATCTTACTCCATTAACTGGATTACAGGGATCTAATCTTGGAGCGAGTTTCCCACTTAGATGCTTTCAGCGGTTATCTCTGCCAGACGTAGCTACCCAGCGATGCCGTTGGAACGACAACTGGCACACTAGAGGTCTGTCCACTCCGGTCCTCTCGTACTAGGAGCAGCTCTCCTCAAATCCCTTACGCCCACAGTGGATAGAGACCGACCTGTCTCACGACGGTCTGAACCCAGCTCGCGTACCGCTTTAACGGGCGAACAGCCCGACCCTTGGGACCTTATCCAGCCCCAGGATGCGATGAGCCGACATCGAGGTGCCGAGCCAGGTCGTCGATATGGACTCTTGGACCTGACTAGCCTGTTATCCCCGGGGTAGCTTTTATCCGGTGAGCCACGCCCTTTCCACTCAGAAGCGTGGGATCACTAAGCCCGACTTTCGTCTCTGCTCGACGCGTTGGTCTTGCAGTCAAGCTCCCTTGTGCCTTTACACTCAATGGCTGGTTTCCATTCAGCCTGAGGGAACCTTTGGGCGCCTCCGTTACTCTTTAGGAGGCGACCGCCCCAGTCAAACTGCCCACCTGACACTGTCCCTTCTCCGGATAACGGATGAAGGTTAGGGTCTAAACATTACCAGGGTGGTATTTCACTGATGGCTCCACCAAGGCTGGCGCCCTAGCTTCATAGCCTCCCACCTATCCTCCACAGATAATGTCCAAACTCAATGTCAAGCTGCAGTAAAGCTCCACGGGGTCTTTTTGTCCTACTGCGGGTAGGCCGCATCTTCACAGCCATTTCAATTTCGCCGGGTCCTTCGTTGAGACACTGCTCTAGTTGTTACACCATTCGTGCGGGTCGGAACTTACCCGACAAGGAATTTCGCTACCTTAGGACCGTTATAGTTACGGCCGCCGTTCACCGGGGCTTCAGTTCAAAGCTTCGCTTGCGCTAACCTCTCTCTTTAACCTTCCGGCACTGGGCAGGTGTCAGCCCCTATACGTCACCTTACGGTTTTGCAGAGACCTGTGGTTTTGTTAACCAGTCCCTAGAGCCATTTCACTGCGACCCTCCAACGCTCAAGTAAACTTTCACGTCAAAGGGCACCTCTTATCCCGAAGTTACGAGGCTAAATTGCCGAGTTCCTTAACGAAGGTTCTCCCGTTCACCTTGGTATATTCTACCCGTCTACCTGTGTCGGATTGCGGTACGGGCACTTAAAAGTCAACACTTAGAAGCTTTTCTTGGCACTAAGGGTCAGCTCACTTACGTCTTATAGACTCGCAACCATGTCTCAACTCGGTCCGTGGATTTACCTGCGGACGTCAACGTCTGACACATGGTTCACCTGAACTTCCAATCTCAGGCTGGCTTACCTCTATGCGTCCCTCCATCGCTCGTTTTAAGTGGTACCGGAATGTTGACCGGTTATCCATCGCCTACGCCTCTCGGCCTCGGCTAAGGCCCCGACTAACCCGACGCGGAACGACCTGGCGTCGGAAACCTTAGACATACGGTGAACACGGTTCTCACGTGTTTTACGCTACTCATGCCTGCATTCTCACTTCTGTCCGCTCCAGCCGTCCTTACGGTCAACCTTCACTGCTGACAGAACGCTCCCCTACCGCTCTAGATAAATCTAGAACCCATGGCTTCGGTATCAAGCTTAGCCCCGTTAAATTTTCCGCGCAAGATCACTCGACCAGTGAGCTATTACGCACTCTTTAAAGGATAGCTGCTTCTAAGCTAACCTCCTGGTTGTTTCAGTAACCTCACATCGTTTCCCACTTAGCTTGAATTTGGGGACCTTAGCCGATGGTCTGGGCTCTTTCCCTTTCGACCCCGAAACTCATCTCCCGGAGTCCGACTGCCATGCTCTCGAATAACGGCATTCGGAGTTTGATTGGGTTTGGTAAGCAGTGAGCCCCCTAGCCCATTCAGTGCTCTACCTCCGTTATTTAACACATGACGCTAGCCCTAAAGCTATTTCGGGGAGAACAAGCTATCTCCAAGTTCGTTTGGCATATCACCTCTACCCACAGCTCATCCCCTAATTTTGCAACATTAGTGGGTGCGGTCCTCCACGGGTGTTTAGACCCGCTTCAACCTGGCCATGGGTAGCTCACCTGGTTTCGTGTCTAATCCCTGCGACTATCGCCCTATTAAGACTCGCTTTCGCTCCGGCTCCGGGTGTAACTCCCTTAACCTTGCCACAGAAATTAACTCGCAGGCTCATTCTCCAAAAGGCACGCCGTCAGGCATAATAGCGCGCAGAAGGCTTTCACCAACGCACGGACCTATCATAGCCCTTCGACTGTTTGTAAGCTTACGGTTTCAGGTTCTTTTCACTCCCCTAACAGGGGTACTTTTCACCTTTCCCTCACGGTACTAGTTCACTATCGGTCGCTGAGTGTATTTAGCCTTGGAGAGTGGACTCCCCAGATTCCTACCGGATTAGCGTGCCCGGTAGTACTCAGGTATCCAGCGAGAGTTGATTGGCTTTCGTTTACAGGACTTTCACCTTCTATGGTTGGCTATTCCATACCATTCTACTAGCCGCACAATTTATCACTCTCATTTGCCGGACCCTACAACCCCGACACAGTAAACTATGTCGGTTTGGGCTAATCCCCGTTCGCTCGCCACTACTAGGGGAATAATCTCTTTTCCTCTGGGTACTTAGATGTTTCAGTTCCCCAGGTTCCC
Organism: uncultured Chloroflexia bacterium; assembly: GCA_963748065.1. Lineage (GTDB taxonomy): Bacteria > Chloroflexota > Anaerolineae > Anaerolineales > Anaerolineaceae > Brevifilum. Next base: position 120,539 of record CAVVHL010000006.1, read on the forward strand.
TTCAACATGCCTATATATTCAGCATGTGATGCTGTTGGTTCGCAACAGCTGGTTTCCCAATTCGGAAATCCCCGGATCATCGCTTGTTCACAGCTTCCCGAGGCTTATCGCAGTGTCCCACGTCCTTCATCGGCACTTAGCGCCAAGGCATCCACCGTAAGCTCTTAGTAGCTTCTCACGTGATGCGGAGAAATCGATGCTCTTTCATTTATGCATCTTATATCTTGCATACACTTGCTATTAATCGTTTAATTGAAATCTTGATTAAGATTTCGGCCTACAATTTGATGTCATTAATATTCACTTGGTAATGTGCAATTGGCTTTGCAGCCAATACGCCGGTTGACCGGCGATGGTCGCTGCTTATGGCTTACCATTTTGCAGCAACCATCTCATGTCAACCGTCTTGAATCCTGCTCTGGGTTTTGGGCCCAGCATATGGAGATGATGGGACTCGAACCCACGACCTCCGCCTTGCAAAGGCGGCGCTCTCCCAACTAAGCTACATCCCCAGTAGAGATGCACCCAGCTTGCCGGGCACAGTGGGCCATTCTGGACTCGAACCAGAGACCTCGCCCTTATCAGAGGCGCGCTCTAACCAACTGAGCTAATAGCCCGAGAGGGTTTACCTCAACCCCTGAAGAGTGACAGGAAAATTTACACCATCGTTCAATGCATGCCCCTCACCGCTGAGAGGCACCTTTAGTTTGGAGTGACGTCCATACCCTAAGGCATGTTCGTATGTTCTCCATAGAAAGGAGGTGATCCAGGAGCACCTTCCGGTACGCCTACCTTGTTACGACTTCGTCCCAGTCACCGACCTCGCCTTAAACAGCTCCTTCCCGTGAGGGTTAGGATACCGGCTTCAGGCGTTGCCAGCTTCCATGACGTGACGGGCGGTGTGTACAAGACCCGGGAACGTATTCACCGCAGTATTGCTGACCTGCGGTTACTAGCAACTCCGGCTTCATGCAGTCGGGTTGCAGACTGCAATCTGAACTGAGGCCTGCTTTTTAGGATTGGCTCCGCCTCGCGGCTTGGCTACCCATTGTACAGACCATTGTAGCGTGTGTGTAGCCCTGGATATAAAGGTCATGCTGACTTGACATCATCCCCACCTTCCTCCGGCTTTTTACCGGCAGTCCCGTATGACACGTATAACATACGGCGAGGGTTGCGCTCGTTAGCGGACTTAACCGAACATCTCACGACACGAGCTGACGACAGCCATGCAACACCTGTATAGGCTCCCCGAAGGGTCGGTCCCTTTTCAGTTCCCTACAACCTATATGTCAAACCCAGGTAAGGTTCTTCGTGTAGCAACGAATTAAACCACACGCTCCGCTGCTTGTGCGGGTCCCCGTCAATTCCTTTGAGTTTTAACCTTGCGGCCGTAGTCCTCAGGCGGTGAACTTATCGCGTTAGCTTCGACACCGATGGATTTAATCCCACCGACGCCAAGTTCACATCGTTTACAGCTAGGACTACCGGGGTCTCTAATCCCGTTTGCTACCCTAGCTTTCGCGTCTTAGCGTCAGGAATGGTCCAGGAGGCCGCTTTCGCCACTGGTGTTCCTCCAGATATCTGCGCATTTCACCACTACACCTGGAATTCCACCTCCCTCTACCATCCTCTAGTCCAACAGTATTGAACGACCTCTCCCAGTTGAGCCGGGAGCTTTCACGCCCAACTTATTGAACCGCCTGCACGCGCTTTACGCCCAGTAAATCCGGATAACGTTTGCCTCCTACGTGTTACCGCGGCTGCTGGCACGTAGTTAGCCGAGACTTATTCCAAGAGTACAGTCCTTCCTCTTCCTCTTGAAAAGCGCTTTACAACCCGAAGGCCGTCATCGCGCACGCGGTGTTGCTGGTTCCCGCTTTCGCAGATTACCAATATTCCCTACTGCTGCCACCCGTAGGTGTATGGACCGTGTTTCAGTTCCATTGTGGGGGGCCACCCTCTCAGGTCCCCTACCCGTCATAGCCTTGGTAGGCCATTACCCTACCAACTAGCTGATGGGACGCAGGCCCCTCCCAAAGCGGAGCAAGCTCCTTTAATCATAAGGGTTCTAATCCAAATGATCACATGAGGTATTAGCAGTTCTTTCGAACTGTTATCCCTTTCTTTGGGGCAGGTCACCAACGCGTTACTCACCCGTTCGCCACTAAGAGTATTCCGAGTATTGCTACTTAGAGCTCTTCGTTCGACTTGCATGTATTAGGCACACCGCCAACGTTCATCCTGAGCCAGGATCAAACTCTCCGCAAAAAATTTATCACCTAAAAAGGTGTTTCGTTCATGTTAGCGGATTAGTTAGATCTGATTCGATCTTATCTTTCATTGACGAGGTTTGTCATCTTCCTATCACTCTTCAGTTGTTAAGGTACTATCTCTCAAAGCGAGAGCTTGAGTTTACCCAGCCACCCGATTTTTGTCAATAAGTATTTCACTTGCAATACTTTCTTTCAGACAAAAGCGCCGATGTCTTCTCGCTAACACCGGCCGCCTAAATCGTTTTGCTTTAGCTATGAGCTGGATTTTCTGGTTCGCGCTCTCCGTCTTCAGTTTTCAAGGATCTGCTTGTTTCCAGGCAAGATCATCACCCCTTTTTGAGGGGAAGTTTATATTACTATAAACCCTGTCTGATGTCAAGCATTTTCTCAAAGTCATTCTGCGTTTCCGCCGGGGCTTTGGTCCCTTTATTCTCAAGACGCTGGTCGATATTCTTTTGTTATGGATCTGCTCATTTTTCAAGCAAGATCTGTGCGTTAAGCACGAAGAAGGATTATACCGATTCTTATACCCTTGTCAAGGGAGAATCACCGATTGAACCTTAAAATATGCGTTAACTATCGAAAGACGCTTCCATGCCCTTCTCGCTCATCCAATCCATCATAGCCCGGTTTGTCAGGTCGAGCTGAATGGGTGTGATGGAGACATAGCCGGCTGAAAGCGCGCCATAATCGGTGCCGGGTTCTTCCACGCCTGAAGGTACGTCACCGCCGATCCAGTAATACGGATGCCCGCGCGGATCCAGCCGCCGCACAAGTTCATCCCGATAGATGCGCAGTCCCTGGCGAGTCAACTTAAAACCCTTCATCTCCGATAAAGGCCCATAAGGCACATTCACGTTCAGGATCGTATCGCCAGGCAGGTCCGGTTGGGCGGCCAGCCACAGGACGATCCGCCGTGCCGCTTCCGCCGCATATTGATAATCCATCCCGCCGGACATATTCTCCGGATGGTCGAGGGAAACAGCAACGCCCGGGATCTCCGAGATTCCGGCCTCCATGGCCGCAGTCACGGTGCCGGAATAGGTCATGTCATGACCGATATTGGAATTCGGGTTAATCCCCGAGACCACCAGGTCGATCTTTTCCGGGACAAACCCAAGCAGCGCGAGCGCTACGCAATCCGATGGCGCGCCATCGCTTGCCCAGGCTTTGCTGCCATCCGCCAGCTCCACTTCTTCCACCCGCATCGGACGATGAAGCGTTTTGACATGGCCTGAAGCGGACCAGTTACGGTCAGGCGCCAGCACGGTCACCTTATCCGCAGCTTTCCGCATCGCTTGTGTCAATGCCAGTAAACCCGGCGCTTGCACGCCGTCATCATTGGTAACTAAAATATGCATTTTTCCTCTCGAATTTTGTTTCTAGTGCCGCTTGCGCTTCTTCTTCTTTGGTTCATTGCCATCACCGGACGCCTGCGCGTTCGCTTGTTGCGCCTGCTGCAGTTTATTTAATTCTTCTCTGCTGACCAGCCTGGCCCGGAACATCTGGTCGATCACACCTGCACGGATATCGGTCAATAAATGACCGAACATGTCACTCGCCTGCCCGCGGTACTGCACCAAGGGGTCGCGCTGCCCGTAGGCTTCCATGCGTACGGACACACGTAGAGCTTCAACCTGGGTCAGGTACTCGACCCAAAGTTCAGAGATCTTGGAAAGCAGCAGCTGCCGGTAAAGCCGGTTCTGCGCAAAGCGTCCAAGCGCTTGTACGACCTTCCGGCGATCCGTTTCATTGATCTGATCCACAGGCAGGTCCTTGACCCGTTCGAATATCTCCTCACCGACGGCATCCTTCAACCGCTGTCGCCATTCGGGCGTGGTTGCGCTGAGAGTCCGACCGGCGTTATGCATCCGGTCCAGTTCAGCGCGTCCCCAGACCTCACCCAGCTTATCCTGTGCGGTGTCAAGGTGCGTCAGCACATCCTGTTGGATCTCTTCATCCGTTTTATTTTCCAGTTCACGCGCCGCCAGGAAGATATAGGTCAGCCGCAGTGTCGCCTTCATCTTGCGCTTGTGCGATTGTTCATCAAACGTGATCACCCGTCCCTGGGTCATCATCACCAGCAGGCGCATCAGCGCGGCCGGGTCATTCAGAGCTTGTTCCAGAAGTTCCCCGTTGGCGTCCAGGTCCCGGGCGATCTCGCCGTCCTCCCCGAGGACGTGCTCCGCCCGACGCTGGAGCGTGTCATCCACTCTGCCGATCAGCGTCTCATGGATAGCCTCCCAGGATTCCGACATCAGGTCAGCTGCTTTCAGGTTCCAGGAATCGTTCAAACGCCGCTCGAAAGTCAGGATCAGGCGTCGCAGGAAAATCTGCATCAAGACCGAACGGATCTGGCCTCTGACTTCATCGATCGCTTCTTCTTCACCAATCCGCAGACCTTCAACCGTGTCACCGGACAACCTTAATGGGATGTGGATCAAGTTGGAAAGTTCGGTGTTGACGTCCCGCTGCTGCCCGGTTTCTTCAAGTTCCAGGCCTTCAACGAAGGTATCCAGCACATCCGCACGTTCGGCGAATTGGTTCTCATAACCCATTTCGGAGCGCGCGATCAGCACATCCGCCCAATTATGCAGGTGGTCGTGCCAGGTTTCCAAAGCTTCCTTTGCCAGTTCGAGCAAAGAGGCTTTCAATGCATCAACGGATTCCGGTGATCCGATCCGGTCCATCATCAATTTTAAAGTATAGGAGGGGTAAGTCACACCACTGAGGTCGATGGGCGGTTGAGTGTCTTCAAGATATGCTAACAATTTCCAGGGGCCTTCTTCATCCTGAAGGCCCTCTTCAACTCGCCGTTTTACTTCTACTTTCAACATCTCATCGACGTCTTCGCGCAGGTCTTCCTTGTCGAAAATCCGGTCACGTTGTTCGTAGATGCGCTCACGCTGCGAATTAAGCACGTCGTCATATTCAAGCAGGTGCTTGCGGACGTCAAAGTTCGCCCCTTCCACCCTGGTCTGGGAGGATTCTACCAGCTTGCCGATGATGCCGCTTTCAATCGGCATATCTTCATCGATGTTCAAGCGGGTCAGCAATCCTTCCACCTGCGCCCCACCGAACAAGCGCATCAGGTCGTCTTCCAGCGAAAGGTAGAAACGTGAAGAACCCGGGTCGCCCTGGCGGGCGGCGCGTCCGCGAAGCTGGTTATCGATCCGCCGGGCATCATGCCGTTCGGACCCAATCACGTGCAGCCCCCCCTGCTCACGCACGCGGTGCATCTCATCCATATACTGGAAGAAAGCAGCCACATCTTCTGCGGCTTCGCCATATTCGGATTCCGGGATTTCCCGCAAGGCCGTCAAGCGTTCGCCTATGCGCATGTTGTAGGGGTCTTCCACACCGGCTTCCGCCAAAAGTTGGTTGACAGCCGTCAACCTCTCTTCAGGCAGTTCGCCGCCCAGCTTAATATCCACACCGCGGCCGGCCATATTGGTCGCAATGGTCACCGCACCGAATTCGCCGGCATCCGCAATGATCTTGGATTCTTCAGTGTGTTTCCGAGCGTTCAACACCTGGTGAGGTACGCCCCCATTGATCACGGCCTCAAGCCGCTCCCAGGATTCAGCCGGCAGGTCAAAAGCCTCCAGCATCGCGATCCGGTTACCCTCATCGAGCGGGCTGAGCGAGGTCAGGCCGAATTCACGTCCCAACCGGCGCAGCTCAGGGCTGTGCAGTTGATCCAGTGGTTGGTGGAGGGCTTCCAGTTCCGGCGTTGACATCACTTCCCTGTCCTCCAGGCCATGATGTTTAATGTAGGCATCCCGGATCAAATAGACTTCCGCCAATCGGCGCACACTTGACGCGTTCAGGCGTTCCGATAGATGTTCAGAATTTTCCACGGATGAGGTCCCGACGAGCTGCGGACGGCCCAGCACATGGAAATGCACAATCTCCCTGACGATGGCCCGTAGTTTGGCTTCCTCCGTCCGATAAACCACATCCGGATAATCTTTCCGCTTCCAAAAAACCGGTCGTTTATCATCGTCATCCGGGTTGTGAAAATAGGAATATTTATAGCCGTATTCGTCACGGTCCTGCGCTTCGATCAGCTCGGGGTTGTCACCCATTGCACGATATTCCAAATGCATGGGGACGGGCAGGACATCCAACCCGTAAATTCGGTAGAACTCTTCGGATTCAGTCAGCGCCGTACCGGTCATCCCGGCCAGTTTATCGTACATCCTGAAGTAGTTCTGGATCGTAATCGTCGCGTAGGTCACATTCTCGGCCTGCACCTTGACGTTCTCTTTGGCTTCCACAGCCTGGTGCAGCCCATCCGACCAGCGGCGTCCGGGCATCAGACGCCCGGTGAATTCGTCAACGATCACCACTTCCCCGCCCTGAACGATATAGTCCTTGTTGCGGTGGAAAAGGTATTCCGCACGCAGGGCTTGTTCCAGGAACCCGAGTAATCGGGCCTGTTCGGGGTTGATATCCTCGGGACGCTCGGGATCTCGTAAAGGCGTCCCAAGCAATTCTTCAACATGGGCCAGGCCAATCTCGGATAAAGTCACGGTGCGGTCTTTCTCGCTGACCTCGTAATCCTCCGGAATAAGCTGCTTCACGATCTGCGCCATGCGGATATACCATTCCGAATCCTCATGTGAGGGTCCGGAAATGATCAACGGTGTGCGGGCTTCATCGATCAGGATGTTATCGACCTCATCGATAATGGCATAATTATGCCCGCGCTGCACCTTCTCCTCTTTAGAACGAGCCAGGTTGTCCCGCAAATAATCGAAACCAAATTCGTTGTTGGTACCATAGGTGATATCGGCCTGGTAGGCCATCTTTCGTTGGACGATCATCAACTGGTCCTTCTCTTCAATGGGCGAGCGGACCGCCGGTTCATAAACGAAGGCATTCAGGCCGTTTTCCGTCCGGGCAGCCATCTGCAGGATGCCGACCGACAAACCCAGGAAGCGGTAAATCTTGCCCATCCAGCGGCCGTCACGGCGTGCCAGATAGTCGTTGACCGTGACCAGGTGCGCGCCTTTCCCTGAAAGTGCATTCAGGTAGAGCGGTAGCGTCGCGGCAAGGGTCTTGCCCTCACCCGTCTTCATCTCGGCGATCCCGCCATTGTGAAGCGTGATACCCGTGATCAACTGCACATCGTAATGGCGCTGTCCGAGGACCCGTTTGCTGACCTCCCGCACAGTTGCGAAAGCTTCGACAAGCAGATCGTCAAGTGTTTCGCCTTTTTCCAAACGCTGCTTAAAGTCTTCCGTTTTGGCTGCCAGGGCTTCATCACTCAGCGCTTCATATTCCGGTTCAAGCGCATTGATTGCATCGATCCTGTCCTGCATGGAGTCGATTTTCCGTTGGTAAGGATCGCCACCAAATAATTTTCCAATTTTCTTGAACATACTTTTTTCACCTGTGTCGTTATTTGCTGTTCTTCTGCCTTGCTAAGGGGTCATTATAGCATACGGTCAATAAGCCAATTTACCCACTAGCGGATATATACTTCATTAATAATACTTGGGTAAAATCTGATTTATGTTAACTCAAATCATCTTTTCCATTGCGACCATATTCGGTCTGCTTTGGGGAAATCTATTCGGCGGTCAGCCCGTTCGAGCGCCGGCGATCGTCCCCCCGGACGATTTCACGGTGGAATTCTACCCCGTCGCGCCATTCTATGCAGGCGATGTGATCAGCGCACGCGTGACCTATCATGGGCAAGCTGACCTCAAAGATGTTCCAATCTCGATCGCACTGGCTTCGGACCCGGATGAGGCTCTTGCAAACGTTAAATTCCCCTCATACGGCCAGGTATCGCTTCTATGGTTTCTGGATACCACTGATATGGCGCCTGGATTCCTTGATTTTGTGTTTAGCATTCCCGACATCGGAATAACATTCCACAGCGGGGTCAACCTGCTGCCGGCTAAACCCGTCCCGGAGGGTCATTGGAAACATGTGGATACATCCTGCTGTACCATCTTTTTCATCAGCGGCACGGATGCCGACCGGGATATCGAAAAGGTCAAAACGATCCTGGAGGATGAAACGGCGAGTGCGGTCCGCCAATTTACTAATGACGGCACGGGGCAGCCCTTCCCTCTGGAAGAAAAGCTCACCCTGACACTGGTCCCACAGGTCGTAGGCCAGGGCGGCTTTGCCACCAGCGAGGCCGTGATGACCTATTCCGACCGCAACTGGATGGGGATTGATTTACCGATCTTAGCGCATCATGAGATCGTACACGTGCTGGACCGTGCGCTCAATGGCGAAGGACCTCGTCCTTCCCTGCTTTCGGAAGGTCTGGCGGTGTATCTCTCAGGCGGCCATTATCATCCTGCACCGCTTCTCGAACAGGCAGCTGCCTTGCTGCTGCTCGAGCGATATTTGCCGCTCATCGACATCGTCGATAACTTCTACAATGTCCAGCATGAGACCGGCTACATGGAAGGCGGCGCGCTGGTCACTTACATGGTGGACCGGTGGGGCTGGGACGCATACCTGGATTTCTACTTTAACCTTCAGGACGGTCAGACCGACGCCGAGGTCATCAACAACGGTCTCGAGCAGTATTTCGGGATGGACCTGGAAACATTGGAGTCGGACTTCGTCACCTATCTTCGGACGTTGACCCCCACGGAGGATACCCTCGCGGATGTGCGGCTGACGATCGATGTTTACGATGCCATACGGCGCTATCAATCGATCGCCATCCCCAGCTCAAACTTCCAGACCGCCTGGTGGCCTCCGCTGGAAAAGATGCGAGAGGACCATATCGTCGGCGATTATGATACGCGCGAGAAATCCCCATTCAATGCGATCGTCGAAGACCTTTTCCTCGACATCCAGCAGGCTTTCAAGGATCAGGATTATGGTGTGATCGAAGCCGACCTGCACCAAGTCGACGCCATCCTGGACGATGTTTCGCAGCCGGGTGTGCCTCTTTCGCATTACAGCATTGGCTGGCCGCTGCCGGAGCTGCATTTAGGCTTGACCGCACCTTAATCAAATTCATCTGACGGGCCGACACAGAGGTCGGCCCCTACATGCAATCGAATCAATTCATATAGCATTCAATAGTACTCAAACATCCATACGAAATTCCCGGGATCTTGTAGATCCCGGGAATTTTTTGATGTTATGAAAAAATCCCGGAGGGGTTCTCCGGGATTTGATTTTCTTTTCGATAGTCTATGGTATCGGGCAGCCCTCGAGCATATTGAAGGTGAGTGCACACCACCATGAGGCGGGCATGAAGTACAGGGTCACGGCGATCACACAGGCGATCACGACGATCGCGATGATCAGAATGATCAACCAGGTCGGTAAACCCTTCTTCTTGGCCTTCGGCCGAGGCATTGGCATCGGCTGCTGTGCAGGCGGTTGTTGATAGGCCGGCTGCGGTGTTGGCTGGGGTGCCTGCTGCTGGGGTGGGATCACGCCATAGGCGGGCTGCTGAGGCGCAGGCTGTTCTTGTTTGGGCGCCGGGGGTTGGACGGTGCTGTCCATTCCCGAAGCGACCACGGTGGCGTCCGGGTCGTAGGTCGATTTCTCAAAGACCATCACCACATTCTCACCAAAAGTGATCACATCACCCGTACGAAGCTGCTGCGGGCTGGAGATTCGCTGCCCATTGAGGAAGGTCCCATTGGTCGAGCCAAGGTCTTCAATGATGACGTTATCTTCCTGCATCAGGAACCGTGCGTGCCTGCGGGATATCTCAGGATCGCTGACGGCGATATCATTGACCAGGTCCCGGCCTAAAAGAACTTCCTGCTTTTCGAGCGGATAGGTCTTACCCGGCGTGGGTCCGGAACGCATTGTCAGTTGGAAAATTGGAGCTGCCATTGAACCTCCTCCATTCAGCATTAATCATCTGGATTGTTTACTATTCTTAGTTTAATGATTTTTAGTAGGGATGTCAAACTCAGTATTAGATTAAGTTTTTAGCCAGGAACCATCCGCTTTCCAAAAGCTTCTCCAAATGATTGAACGATTTGGCTTTCAACCGCTTCCATCACGACCGGTTCGCCCAGAAGTGCGGCCATACTGGTCATCTCGACATCGTTCAACCCGCAGGGGACGATCCCCTGCCAATAACGCACATCCGGGTCCACATTCAGGGCAAAGCCATGCCGGGAGATGCCTTTCGCATCGACCTTGACCCCGATAGAGGCGATTTTCAGCGGGTCGCCGCCGCCTTCCCTTGGCACCCAGACGCCGGTCTTGCCTTCAACTCGGATGCCTGAGATGCCGAATTCTTTCAGCGTGCGGATGAGCACGGTCTCCAGTTTACGGATATACCCAACATAATCGGCCTGGGGGAGCTTTTCGCCGGTGTAACCAATTGGCGCAAGGCGCAGGATGGGATAGCCAACCAACTGCCCCGGTCCGTGATAGGTGACATCACCGCCGCGGTCCACCCAGTGGACTTCCACGCCCATTTCCGCCAGCATGTCCTCTTCCCAGATCAAATTCTCGGGATGGCCGCGTTTCCCGAAAGTGTAGGTATGCGGATGTTGGAGCAGCAAAAGCATTTCCGGACTTTCTCCTCCGGCGACTTCCGCCGCGATCCTGTTCTGAGCATCCCAGGCCTGTTGATAGGGAACGGTCCCTAATTTCTTAACCCTGCAAACATCTGTATCCATCTCTGAATCTCATTCTAAGCTATTAAGGTGGCAACTTCAAATCCTTTGAAGTGCTTCTGTTAGCATAAATCTGATGTTTCATTAACAATAATCAGACACGAATTCAATATGATTAAAAAGATTAAGAAAATAAACAAGGTGGCTGAAAAGCTTGTGCCAAAACAGCGACAAAATTGAAAAAGCCACCGAAAAAACGAAAAGGAGTACAAGCAATTATGGAACTTGATAAATTTACCCAAAAAGCACAGGAAGCATTGCTGCAAGCCCAGCAGCTTGCCAGCAGCCTCAATCATCAACAGATCGAGCCCGCCCACCTGCTTCTGGCTCTCCTGAATCAGGAACAGGGTGTCGTCCCCGCCATTGTGACCAAGGTCGCCGGCAGCCCTGTTGCGCTGCGCGAAGAAGTACAAAAAGAACTGGACGACCGCCCGAAGGTCTTTGGCGACAACTCTGGTCAGCCAGGGCTTTCAAAACAAGCCTCTGACGTGATCAACGCAGCCGAACGCTATGCCAAGGGTATGGGCGATGACTACATTTCTACCGAACACCTGCTGCTTGGCCTGACCGATAGTTCGGAAGGCAAACGCCTGGCCAGCTACGGCTTGACCAAAGACGCCATCCTCAAGGCATTGAAGGAAGTGCGTGGGTCTCAACGCGTCACCAGCCAAAACCCGGAATCAACCTACGAAGCACTTGAAAAATATGGCCGTGACCTCACTGCCCTGGCTCGTACAGGGTAAACTCGACCCCGTGATCGGGCGTGACGAAGAAATTCGTCGGGTGGTGCAGATCCTTTCCCGCCGGACCAAGAACAACCCCGCCCTGATCGGCGAACCCGGTGTCGGTAAAACAGCCGTGGTGGAAGGTTTGGCGCAGCGGATCGTCAACGGCGATGTCCCCGAAGGACTTAAAGAACAAGAAGATCGTCGCTCTGGACCTCGGCTCCCTGGTCGCAGGCGCGAAGTTCCGCGGTGAATTTGAGGAACGTTTGAAAGCCGTCCTGAAAGAGATCACCGATTCGGCCGGTGAGATCCTCCTGTTTGTGGATGAGATGCACACGGTGGTCGGTGCGGGCGCAGCCGAAGGCTCAATGGATGCCGGCAACATGCTCAAACCGATGCTGGCTCGCGGCGAGCTGCACATGATCGGTGCGACCACGCTGAACGAATATCGGAAATACATTGAAAAAGATGCCGCCCTCGAACGGCGGTTCCAACCCGTGCTGATCTCGGAACCTTCCGTTGAAGACACGATCAGCATCCTGCGCGGTCTGAAGCAGCGTTACGAAGTGCATCACGGCGTTCGGATCACCGACCCGGCCGTGATCGCCGCCGCAACGCTCTCCAACCGATATATCTCCGACCGGCATCTGCCGGACAAGGCCATCGACCTGATCGATGAAGCCGGCGCACGCTTGCGCACGGAGATCGACTCCAAGCCTCAGGCATTGGATGAAGTCGACCGCGCCATTATGCAGATGGAGATCGAACGGCAGGCTTTACAAAAAGAGAAAGATAAGGCCTCTAAAGAACGACTGGAAAACCTCGAAAAGGACCTGGCCGATACACGTGAAGCCGCGAGCGAGTTGAACACCCGCTGGCAGGTGGAAAAAGACGCCATCCAGAAGATCCGGGACCTGAAAGAACAGATCGACGAGACAGAAACCGAGATCGACCGGGCCGAACGGCACGCCGACCTCGAGCAGGCTGCCCGCCTGCGTTACGGCACCATGCATGACCTGGAAAGCCAGCTAAAGGAAGCGGAAGATAAATTAAAAGAACTGCAGGATGTATCTCCTCTGCTCAAAGAAGAAGTCGATGCCGAAGAGATCGCCGAAGTGGTCGGCAACTGGACCGGCATCCCCGTCTCCCGCCTGTTGGAAGGCGAGATGGCGAAACTGATGCATATGGAAGAACGTCTTCATGAGCGCATCGTCGGGCAGGATGAAGCAATTACAATGGTCTCCAACGCCGTCCGGCGTGCCCGGGCTGGCTTGCAGGACCCCAACCGCCCAATCGGCTCGTTCATCTTCCTGGGCCCCACCGGCGTCGGCAAGACGGAACTCGCCCGCTCCCTGGCAGCGTTCCTGTTCAATGATGAGAACGCCATGGTGCGGATCGATATGAGCGAGTACCAGGAGAAACACACCGTCAGCCGTCTGTTCGGTGCGCCTCCCGGATACGTTGGGTATGAAGAGGGCGGCCAATTGACCGAAGCGGTCCGCCGCCGGCCTTACAGCGTGGTGCTGTTCGATGAGATCGAAAAAGCCCACCCTGAAGTTTTCAATGCCTTACTCCAATTGCTGGACGACGGACGCCTGACCGATGGTCAGGGCCGTACGGTGGACTTCCGCAACACACTGGTCATCATGACCAGCAACCTCGGCAGCGAACTCTGGATGAACACCGATGCGGATGACAACCAGATCAAAGAGGTCTCCCGTGACCAGATCAACCGCCTGCTTCAGGCGCACTTCCGGCCGGAATTCCTCAACCGTGTGGATGAGGTTGTGATCTTCCACCCGCTGACGATGAGTGACCTGGTGGAGATCGTCGACATCCAGCTCGCCCATGTGGAAAAGCTGATGCGCGACCGCAATCTGAAATTGGACGTGGATAATTCGGCCCGTGAATACCTGGCTGAAGAAGGCTACGACCCGGACTTCGGCGCCCGGCCGCTCAAGCGGACGATCCAGCGTGAAGTTCAGGATCCCCTGGCGATCAAGGTCGTCAGCGGCGAAATCGCCGAAGGCGACACAGTCCACATCACCAAAGGCAAAGAAGGTCTGAAGTTTGAGACCATCTCCCTCCCTGAGGATGAGAAGCCGGAACCGGAACCTGAAAAGGAAGCGGCCTAAAACAAGAAAACTTTCTTCTCTAAAAATTAAAGAGAGAAAGTCAGAAGAAAATTTGGGGTTGGATTACACCCCACCCCTTTATCCCCTCCCCGCAAGCAAGGAGGGGATTTTATTATTTATATTGACATCAATATCTACTTTTTAAAATGATCCCCGTATCAGAGATTTATTTTCTGAAATCCTGATCCTAATTCCTAATACCTAATACCTAATACCTGATACCTAATCTCTCGTTCCTTTTCTTCCTTCCCCAATCTCCTCTCTCGTTTCATGCATCACGCTCAAGCAAACAAATCCCGTTTTACCGGATGGTTTTCCGGTGGTTCGGGATAAGCCTGCATGAAATTATCCGTGTGGCCGCCAAACAGACGGCTTACAAAACCGCGGAAACCCTTGTTCATCTCAAGTCCACCCTGGCTTGCATGACACGCCGTTGCCTTTTCTCGAATATCCTTGACCGGACGATAATCGATCTTGACGTCGGTCGGGAAATCGACATCGGTCAGCGAGACCAGGTCAATATCTTTATTCTTGCCGAATTTGTGCGGGTCCTGCCCGATCAGGCGCATGACCCAAACGGCCATCTTTAGGAAACGCCGGTCCATCGTATGAAAATAGAGCCGGTCGGGTTGAAATACGGGAAGGCCTTCCGGATCCTGGAAATCCGGGTCGGCTGCCAATTCAAAGCCCCGGACGGTGGCTTTTTGGATGGCGATGTGGTCCGGGTGACGATATCCGCCGATCGGGTCGAAGGTGACCACCACCTCGGGCCTGACCTCACGGATCAGGTGGGCGACTTCCGCGGCCACTTTTTCCAGCGGTTGTGCTGCCAGCGCCTGGGGATGGTGATTGGCTTCAGAGCCGGGCATCCCTGAGTTCGCGATAGTTCAGGAAGTAGAGCTCAGACAACCCAAGGACATCTGCGGCACAGCGCAGTTCCTGGGTCCGCAGACAGGCCGCGCTGTGGATGGTCTCTTTATATTCCGGGTCGATTTCGCCCAACTCGCCCCGGGTGGCGCACACCAGGCGCACATCCGCGCCACGACTGGCATAAAGCGCTAACATCCCACCCATTCCGAAGGTTTCATCGTCGGGGTGCGCCAGAACGGTCAGGATCTTCTTTCCAGTGTAATCCGGGATTTTATGAGCCATTATCAGTCTTCCTTTTCACAATCACCAAATAAATGAGTAAATAAGTACTTTTAAAGTGTAATAAAGATCCCTGCCGGACCTTGCGGCTTCAGCCATTGGGCCAGGTTGATCCAGGGGATGAGGACATACTGTGGACCGGCAGCGTATGGCGCGACCTCGTATTCGTCGAAATTGATCCGTAAGCCCTCGGGGAACAGGTTCCAATTCTCACGATTCGCCATTACATCCGCGGCAGTCCCCGGTTGGTAGTCAAATCCCCTCTCAACCAGAGCCAAATCGACCTGGCCCAGGATTGCTTGCATGAACCCGGAACCGGGCAGGAACAGGTCGGAAAGCTTCAAAAAAACGCCCTGATTGGCGTCAAAATTCAAAGTGTGCGATGTCGTGAAGGGATGGACCGAGACGGCTATATATTGCGTGGCTACCAACTGTACGCTGTAAAGACCCTGACCGGCATAAGTCAGGTCATAATCAATTGCCAGGGTACTAGTGGCCGTTCCCTGGTCTTCCGGTACCGGTTGAGAGGTGACATTATCCATAAACTCAACCTGGGCCGTTTGCACCATCGTGTCAATCGCCTGGTTGAATAATTGTGAATGCGCTGTCGATTCGGCCAGGTTCGGCCAGACCGCCTGGATTTCATATTTCGGAGAAACGGATTGATCCGTCATTGACCTTTCAAACACATCCCCTTCCGCGGTTGGGGTGGATTCAGCCGCTTGCTGTGTTTCCGTTTCCAGAGACAACGGGTTCAGTTACGCCGGAAGTGGCAGCAGTACCCGGCCCAGCTTGGGGTAAGCTGCAGGCGGACAGAAATACGACCAGAACTAGAGCCAAGCGTGACAATTTCGCCATTTTCATCGTTCAAGCCTCCGTGAACCGTTCACTATTAACGATATTACCTCCAAGCCGGGAAAGATGGGTTTAAAGCGATCGCCTGGCATGGGGGGGACATGCCAGGCAATCTTCAGGGAGGAAACCACCATTTACGTCTAACAGAACAATTGTCCTGCAGATTTGTTGGTGGAAGACACACCAAATACCAATAAAGTTTCGTGTCTTGGATATATATTACTCCATAGGAGGCTTCAAAGCATTAAAATAAGATTAGAGTTTACTATTTTTACCTTATTTGTTATATTTATTTTACCCCATTTTAGGTGGATGTCCCCGCTTGAAAAGCGCTTCCCACTCGGAAAGTTCCTCATCCGATAACAGCCGGCTGCGCGGGTCGAGGGAAGGTTCTTCCGCCAGCAGATCCTGAATGTCAGCCGAGAATTCCTGCGAGGGCACCACTTTGGCGTGCGCGGCACGGGCTGCCTGCTGCACCTGGCGATCCGAACTGACCACCTGCGCGTTGCGCGCCTTTCGCCCCAGCCGGTTCAATCGTGCCATGATGGCTTCATCGGCGGTGATCCCTTCTCGTACAAAAACAGCCTTCACCTGTCCGAATCGTCGTTCACCGGCCTGCCCAATCGGCGCCCGGTCAAAATAGACCTCTACCGTCTTCCCTTTTTTACGGCAGTATTCCTGCAGCACCCGGATCAGTTGCGCCTCATCGTCCGGGTCGCTCAGGCTCAATCCCGGTACATGCGGGATCAGGTTATGCCCATCAATCAAGATCAACATGACCTAATTGTATCTCACGCATCAACCCCCTTTAAAGATCGAAATTCAATGGAAAAACCGAAGAAAATCTAGCCGCCCAGCGTCGGTTCTATTTTATAATGAAGAAACGAGAAACATGAACCATAAAGACATAATGGCCATACAACAGAGGAAACCTGATGGATACAAAACAGCAGATGGATGCTGGAAAGACAGCCTGGACGCCGCCTGACCGCTATCATGAGGTCGAATCGGCCGTCCCTGGGGTGATCGTCTATGCACCCATCCCCAAAGAGGTCAAAAAGGACGAAGTCAAGAGCTACGCCTGTCCAAATTGCGGCGCGTCGGTGGCTTACGACGTTTCAGCCGGCGGGGTCGCCTGTGAATACTGCGGCTACATCGCACCCATCCACGCCGTCCATGTCGGCAAGACAGCGCACGAAAACGAATTTACCCTGGATACCGTCGCCCGATCCGAGTTGGGTTGGGGCGAGAAACGCCAGGAACTGCACTGTGTTTCCTGCGGCGCGGAACTTTCGATCCCCTTCGGTGCGCTCACCAACACCTGCGCCTACTGCGGATCGAATGAGGTTAACGTCACTACCAGCCTGGATGAAGACCCGCGTCCCCGTTTCCTGATCCCATTCCAGGTCACGCCGGATCAATCGAAAGAACTGGTTCGGGAGTGGCTGGGTAAAGGCTGGCTGCACCCCGATGACCTGGCGACCGGCACGATCATCAACCGACTTTCAGGTGTCTATCTCCCTTTCTGGACCTTTGACACCCAGGTTGACACACACTGGCAGGCGCAGGTCGGGCATGAAAAAACAGAACGATATTATGATATCAATGAAAAACGCTGGAAAACTCGTACCAAGATTGAATGGCGCTGGGAAGAAGGTCAGGTCCCCCTGACGATCGATGATTTCCTGGTCTCGGGGATCACACCGGAACGCATCAGCCAGCGCATTTTATATCGGATTTACCCATATCAGATGAGCGGACTGATGACTTATGAACCTGATTTCCTGGCAGGCTGGCAGGCTCAGGCCTACGAAGCCACGCTGACCGATGCCTGGAAAACCGGTAAGGTCGAAATCAGAGAAAAAGCCCGCAAAGCCTGCTATCAGGACATTGGCAGCCCGCACGTGCGCAGCTTTAGTATGAGCGCGGATTTCAAGAATGAATCCTGGCGTTACATCCTGCTGCCGGTCTATCTGGCTGCGTATCGCTCGGGTGAGGAAACATTTCAGGTATTGGTCAACGGTCAAACGGGCGAAGTTGCCGGGCAAAAACCGGTCGCCTGGTGGAAGGTTTGGCTGGTGATCGCCGCGCTGCTCTTACCGGGGTTCCTGCTCGGCTTGATCGGGCTGCCCCTGCTGTTGTTCGCCGGTGTGGGCGTCATCCCAATCGGCTTGGGCGTCCTGCTCTTCATGCTGGGTGGGTTCCTCAGTTTCCTGCTGTACAACCATGCGCGGGAAATGGAGGCGAGATAATGGCCGACCGGCAAACCCAAATCATTCCCGAAAATGAAGAGGTCTGGGACAGCGGCCGCCAACCCGCCGGCTGCCCCAACTGCGGACGCGTTTTCTTGGTGCAGCAAACCCAACTCGGAATCCCCTGTCCGCTCTGCCACAGTGCCGTACTTGAAACTCAACCAGCCCGGATGCGCACGGCTGAACCCGAATTGATGGTGCCATTCGGGGTCAACCAAACTGCGTTGACGGAGATCTACCGGAAAGTCGTCGACAGTGTCTGGATCAAACTGGATGATTTCGAGACGGGGTCGCTCCTCAAGCGGACAGTCGCCGTCTTTTGGCCGCTCTGGCTGGTGGATTGTGATATCAAAGGTCACTGGCAAATGGAAGCCGGGTTCGATTATCAGGTGGAAAGTTCCAAGGACACTTACACCAACGGGCAGTGGCAATCACGAAAGCAGATCGAGGGACGAGTGCGCTGGGAACCCCGCCTGGGCAAGCTCAACACACGGATCGACAACGTCGCCGCCCCCGCGCTGGAAGAGCACCAGAACCGCATACTGATGACGGGTGTCACACCGGTTGACCGTTCACGTGCGTTCGACCCTTCCCTGCTGGGCGGCGCAATCATGGAAGTGCCGGACCTCCCGCCCGAGGAAGCCTGGCCCATCGCCCAGCCAAGGGTTGATGAGGCCGCCGAACATATCTGCACGCAGGCAGCCGGCGCACAGCATTCACGCAATTTCTCCATCATTGCCGGTTACAAGAACCTGAACTGGACTCAATTCCTGATGCCGATGTACGTCACTTACTATGAAGATGACGATCGCCAGCCGCAGTTCCTGGTGGTGAACGGCTCAACGGGTTCGATCCGGGGTCCCAGGCTGGCTTCCCGAAAACGCGGTAACCAAATCGCTGGAATTATCGCCGCAGTCGCCGGTGGATTATTCGTGCTGGCATTGCTGGGGCTTTTACTCACCCTTGTGTTCCCGCCAGCCGGTATTTTCGCCGGGATTTTGGCCGTCCTTGGGCTAGGTACCGGCATCGGTGCGATCTTTCCGGCCGTCTGGCCCAACCAGTGGAACCGTAAACAAACCGGACCGCGATTGGAAAATAAGCTAGGAGGTCAAAGTGGAAATCGTCAATCCTGAGCGGTTTGAAAAACTGGTCGCAGAAGGCATGACCGCCGGATTTTCCGGCTGGGACTTCCGCTGGCTGGATGGGCGGATGCTGCAGGAAGAACCACCCTGGGACTATGCCCAACTGGTTAAATCCCACTTTCAAGATGCACAATCCCTGCTGGATATGGGCACCGGCGGTGGCGAGCTGCTGGCCTCTCTGGCCCCGCTCCCGCCCGACACGCACGCCACTGAAGCCTACCCACCCAATCAGCCCATCGCCCGCCAACGCCTGGCACCGCTGGGCGTCACCGTCCATGATATTGAAGAAGATGGGCCGCTGCCTTTCGAGGACAATCGCTTTGATCTGGTCATCAACCGGCATGAATCTTTCGATCCGGAAGAACTCCGGCGTGTGCTCAAACCGCTGGGCATTTTCATCACCCAACAAGTCGGTGGACTGGATAACCTTGAGCTCAACCAGGTGCTGGAAGACGAACTCAGTTTTCCTTATACGACCTGGGGGTTGGCAGAAGCATTAACAGGACTATACGAAGCCGGATTTGATGTCCTGCGAGCGGAAAAGGCCGCCCTTCAATCCACATTCCTCGATATCGGTGCGGTGGTATATTATCTCAAAGTGATTCCCTGGCAGGTCGTCGGGTTCGATCCACAAACCCATCGCGAAGGATTGATCAAGATCCACAACATTATTGAACGGCAAGGGTCCTTCATTGCCACCGCCCACCGATTCCTGATCCTCGCCCGAAAGGAAGCGACAGCATGAAAAGGATTGATTTCTCCCTCACCGAGTTCCTCTACCTTTTTGCGTTCCTGCTCTACCTTGGCGGCAGCGCAATGGCACAAATTTATAACGGGATCGAACTTTCCCTGTGGCTGATGGCCTTTGCGATGGTCACGACGTTCCTGGCGACGGTCCTGCCCGTTTTCGGCTTTCAATGGCTCAAGCTGCAGCCCAAGGGGTGCCGCGTCGGGCATGGTTTCGCCATTGCCGTCCAGGTGGCCACCTGGGGCACTTTCGGCGCGGCTATGTTCTTCCGGTTGATGCGGGAACTGCCCCGCTTCCAGTTCCTGCTCGCCATCACGACCGTACTCTGGGCGGCCTGGCTGCTGATCTTCATTTACAGCCGGCATGCTTGCCAGCCAAAGAAACCCGGTGATACACTTAATCAGGAAACAACTCCCATCCAAACCGGGGAAGAGAATCACGAGGAATAACAATGAAGAACGTCTTTGAATCAAAGCACCCGCTGGTCAAACATAAGCTGACCCGTCTCCGCGATACGGAAACCAACCCAAAGAAATTCCGGGAGCTGGTGCGTGAATTAGGCGCGCTGCTGACCTATGAGGCCACTGCCGACCTGGCGACGACCACCGTCGATGTGACCACCCCAATGACCCAAACCAAGGGTGAAAACCTCAAGGAGAAGATCGGCCTTGTGCCGATCCTCAGGGCAGGGTTGGGCATGGTGGAAGGCGTTTGGGAACTGATGCCCTCGGCCGAAGTCTGGCACATCGGGCTTTATCGCGACGAACGCACGCTCAAACCGGTGGCTTATTACAACCGTTGCCGGTCGCACCCACCGTGGGCGTCTGCCTGATCCTCGATCCCATGCTGGCGACCGGTGGTTCAGCCGTCGCTACCGTGGACATCCTCAAGGAATGGGGCGTCAACAAGATCAAGTTTGTCGGGTTGATCGGCGCACCGGAAGGCATCAAGAACCTGCATAAAACACATCCCGATGTCCCGATCCACCTGGCCGCGATCGATGACCGGCTGAATGAGAACGGCTATATCCTGCCCGGCCTCGGTGACGCCGGTGACCGCCAGTTCGGGACATAAACCAAACCCTGCTGACGATAACTTACCCCTAACCGGGCTGTCCTTTCCGATAAGGGCGGCCCGGTTTTCTCCCCCAATTGCCGGAAAAAATTCACGGCGATCCCATATCTCATTCATAACTCCTTCACAACCTTCAAATATGATAAGGACATTCCAGTAAGGTTCGCCTTACACATTTACAAGTAAAGGAGTTTCAAAATGAAAAACTTATTCAAAGCTCTCGCGATTGTTGCTGTTATCGGTGTTGCATTGGCTTCAACGAGTGCAGTCTTTGCTCAAGGCAATACTCCCGGTACTTCAACCGGTAATTTCGTAGGTGGTACATTGGGCGGCGGCCGCCGAGGCGGCAGCCAAGGCTACCAGGCATATGCCTCCCAGGACGGCATCGTCCATGATGCGCTCGTCACTGCTTTTGCAGATGCCCTTGGTTTATCTGTTGATGAGGTGAACGCACGTCTGGCTGATGGCGAAACCCTATCCGACATCGCACTTTCCACAGGCATGACCTATGACGAATTCATCGTCCTGTTCAACGACATCCACGAACAGGTTATCAACCAGGCCGCTGCCGATGGTCTCCTCATCCAGGAGCAGGCAAGACTCTATTTTGCCCAGGAAGCTCGCGCCGGCGGTATGTTCGGCTTGAACGTTGAACGCGGCACAGGCATGATGGGACAGGGCTTGTACGGCACCGGTGATTGCCCCTACATCGACTAATTTCCATCCCAATCCTATCCTTCAGTAATATAAAAGGCTGTCTCCAAAGAATTTGGAGACAGCCTAATTTTTAATCAAAACAAGATGGGGGATTAAACCTCAGAGGCCGCCTTAACGATCGCCCAGAAAGAACCCGCTTTCAGGCTTGCACCACCGACCAGGCCGCCATCGATATCAGACATTGAGAACAGCTCTTTGGCGTTGTTAGGTTTGATCGAGCCGCCGTATTGGATCCGCATTGCTTCGGCGACACTTTCCCCGAACTGCGCCTTGAGCAGCGGCCGGACGACATTCTTATGCACGTTATTGGCATCTTCAGGGGTCGCAGCCAGGCCGGTGCCGATCGCCCAGACCGGTTCATAGGCAATCGTGATATCTGCAGCCTGTTCAGCAGTGATATCAGCCAATCCACCCCTGATCTGTCGTGACACGACAGCTTCGGTCTGACCGCTCTGGTTCTCTTCCAGGGTCTCACCAACGCAAACGATCACCTTCAACCCGGCTGCCAGGGCGGCTTTGAGGCGCAAGTTGACCGTTTCATCGGTCTCTCCGAAATATTTCCTGCGTTCGGAGTGGCCGACGATCACGTAGTCGCAGATTTCCGCCACCATCCCGGGAGCCACTTCACCGGTGAAAGCGCCGGATTCTTCCCAAAAGACGTTCTGCGCGCCGACCATCAGGCCGGTGCCCTTGCAGAGTTCCGCCACGGCCGGGACCGCCAGATACGACGGGCAGACCGCTTTATCCACATTGGTGATCTGTTCCAACTCCGGCAGCATTTCACTGACCAAGGCCTTCGCTTCGGCAATGTTCAGGTTCATTTTCCAGTTTCCGGCAACAAAAAGTTTACGCATTTCCACTCACTTTCTCATCTAAGACTGCCTGCTGTTTTCATTATTCAAAATTCTACCAGTAATCAAAGCCAATTAAGAAACCAACTCAAAAAATGAAAATAAAAAGGCTGACGAAGATTTCGACAGCCTTTATTGATCCTTAGAATTGTTCTATTTATCGTCCAGTGCAGCCAAGCCGGGGAGCACTTTCCCTTCCAGCATCTCCAGTGAGGCGCCGCCGCCGGTGGAGATATGGGTGATCTTGTCCGCCAGGCCGGATTTCTGGATCGCCGAAGCGGAGTCGCCGCCGCCTACAATGCTGATCGCATCGCTGTTAGCCAAGCGCTTTGGCAATTTCGAACGTTCCCTTGGCGAATTTATCGAACTCAAAGACGCCCATCGGGCCATTCCAAACCACGGTACCGGCCTTGGCGATGATCGCATCGAACTCGGTGACCGTCTTGGGGCCGATATCCAGGATCCGCCATCCGGCGGGGACGTCACCGACATCCATCGTCTTCGAATTCAGCGTCGTTCGAGAAAGCATTCGCAATCACGACATCCACCGGGAGGACGAGTTTCTTGCCGGCTTTGGCAAGCAGTTCCTTGGCGGTATCGAGGGCGTCATCCTCGACCAGCGAATCGGCCATGTCATAGCCTTCGGCTTTAAAGAAGGTGTTCGCCATCCCACCGCCGATCAGGATCTTGTCGGCCTTATCCAGCAGGTTTTCGATCACGCCGATCTTGTCACTGACCTTTGCGCCGCCCAGGATCGCCACGAACGGGCGTTTGGGGTCAGCGATGGTGTTACCCAGGTATTGGATCTCTTTTTGCAGCAGGAAGCCTGCAGCCGAAGGCAAATAATCCGTCACACCTACATTGGAGGCATGGGCGCGGTGGGCGGTGCCAAAGGCATCATCCACATACAGGTCGGCCAGAGAAGCAAGCTGTTTGGCCATCTCCGGGTCGTTCTTCTTCTCACCGGCGTGGAAGCGGGTGTTTTCAAGCACCAGCACCTGGCCGGGCATCAGGTCCGCTGCGGCGCTTTCCGCCTTGGGGCCAATGCAATCTTCGGCGAATTTCACCGGTGCATCGATCAGCTTGCCTAAGTATTCCGCCACGGGTTTCAGGCTGAGTTCCGCTTTATATTCGCCCTTCGGGCGGCCAAGGTGCGAGCAGAGGATCACGGCCGCGCCATGCTCCAATAAATAGTTGATCGTCGGCAGAGCTGCTTTAATCCGGGTATCATCCGCCACTTTACCATCCTGCAGCGGGACGTTAAAGTCCACCCGGACGAGCACCTTCTTGCCTTTTACATCCAGATCGGTAACCATTTTTTTATTGAACATTTCTTTCGTCGCTCCTTTCAAAAAAATGCGTAATGTGACTTCCGGGGAAACACATTACGCATTCATGGGTTCGTATTTAGACGGGAAACTTAGAGATACTTTGCCATCAATGCTGCCAGATCGGCGGTGCGGCAGGAGTAACCCCATTCATTGTCATACCAGGTCACGACTTTCACGAAGTTGCCATCCATCACGGTGGTCAATTCAGCGTCGATGATCGAGGAATGGGAATCGCCCTTGAGATCCATCGAAACCAGCGCCTCGGTTGAATAACCCAGGATCCCTTCCATCGGGCCTTCGGAAGCGGCCTTGAAGAGTGAATTCAGTTCTTCCGCCGTGGTATTCTTCTCAGTCTCAGCGACGAAGTCCACAATGGAGACTGTGGGGGTCGGGACGCGCAGCGCATACCCGTCGAACTTACCCTTGAGGTCAGGGATCACCAGGGCAACGGCCTTGGCCGCACCGGTGGTGGTGGGGATGATGTTCAGGGCTGCGGCGCGGGAACGGCGCTTGTCTTTGTGCGCCAGGTCCAGGATCCGCTGATCGTTCGTGTAGGAGTGGATCGTGGTCATCAAGCCGCGCTTAATGGTGAAGTTGTCATGCACGATCTTTGCGGCAGGAGCCAGACAGTTGGTCGTGCAGGAAGCATTGGAAACGATGTTGTCTTTCTCAGGATCGTAAAGGTTGTCATTGACACCTAAAACGATGGTGATATCTTCATTCTTCGCCGGAGCGGAGATGATAACCTTCTTGGCGCCGCCGCCAACGATATGAGCTTCTGCGCCGGGTTTCTTATCGGTGCTCTTTGCATCGCGGAAAACGCCGGTGGATTCGATCACGATGTCGACGCCTAAATCTTTCCAGGGCAGGTCACCGGGGTTGCGTTCTGAGAGGACTTTCACTTCCTTGCCATCCACAACCAGGTTACCGTCTTTTACCTCAACGGTGCCGTTGTAGTGGCCGTAGTTTGAGTCATGCTTGAAAAGATATGCATTGATGTCTGCATCAAATAAGTCATTGACAGCCACGACTTCCAGCGCGTCCGGATGCCGTTCCTTCATTGCCTTAAAGACCTGACGGCCAATGCGGCCGAAACCATTAATACCAACACGAATTGTCATCTTTCTGCCTCCTAATTAGGTTATTTTACCGAATACATTTTACCATCTCTTACCCGCGCGCGCTCGTGTCATGCGTCATAAAGTTATTCGTAATTATTCCACAAGTGGGCCGGTACGTTCGTAGAAAAGATCCATCACCGTTTTGGATAAACGGGCGGAATTATGGCGCCAGGGGTGGTCCGGATCGATCAGGTTACCGCAATAAACTGCTGTATGCTGCAGCAGATCGGTATCCATATGCACCCATTCCACACCTTTGCCTAAATCACCTTCAAAGTGGTTGTTGCAAATGACCAGGTCAAACATCCCTGAGCCGACATGTTCCTCAACGGTTTTGACGTGGTCGTAACAATTAAAAAGATCCGTTTCGCCACGTTCGGTGGCAACATTGCAAATGAAGAATTTCATCGCCTGGCTGGCGCGAACCGCTTCCGCCAGGTCCCGCACGAGCAGGTTCGGCAGAAGGCTGGAATAGAGGCTGCCGGGACCGATGATGATCAAATCTGCGCTCAGGACGGCTGAAATCGCGGGTGGGAATGCCGGCGTATTGGCTGGGTCGAGCCACAACCGTCTAACTTTACCGTGGGTTTCGCGGATTTGCGTCTCCCCGGAGACATGTGTCGTGCTGCCGTCATTCGTTTCCAGGTCCGCCAGCAGGCGCACATCAGTCAGTGTCGAGGGCAAGACCTGCCCGTAAACCGCCAGGACGCGGCCGGATTCGGCCACCGCTTCCTCAAAGCTGCCGGTGATCTCGGAAAGCGCTGTGATGAACAGGTTGCCGAGGGAGTGCCCTTCCAAACCCGCACCGGATGCAAATCGGTATTGAAAGACCTGGGTCAACAGGTCCTCGTTGTTGCTCAAGGCCGCCAGGCAGTTGCGAATATCCCCCGGCGGTAAGATGCCCACATTACGGCGGAGTTCGCCGGATGAACCGCCATCGTCAGCCACCGTGACGATCGCTGTCAGGTTGTGGGTATAGGCTTTGAGGCCGCGCAGCAGCGCTGCCAGGCCATGCCCCCCACCAAGCACCACGATCCGCGGTCCCCGATCCCGCCGGCGGTAACTCTCGAGTGCTTCGATCAGCGGCTTTCCAGGTGGGACGAACGGCCGCAGGAGCGACCGGTTGGATCCCCAGATGCCCACGAGGACCAGGATCACGCCAATCCCGCCGAAAATGATCACTCGGATTGGGCGGTCGAGGAACTGCAGGGATAATGTTGAAAGGATGGGGAGCCACCAGGTGTCGGGGGCGTTACGATAAATATCCAAAAGTGCCAGCGCCAGGCCAACGCTTAAGAGTGTGGTGCCTAAAAAAACAAGGATCAGCCAGCGTTTATATCCCAGCCCTGGCCGAAACCATTGTGATTCCCGGCGCAGGCTATCCCAGGCCCGGGAAAAGAAGTTCTTTTTTGGTTCTTGCATACTGAAAGAATAATAGCAGGATTCAATTGACTCGTCAACGGAGCCAAATTTTTTTAATCGAAATTTCATTTCTGCAAACAAGTCATCGGCTCTAATATGCCGCTCAAATCATTGAAACCGTTCCCAATCCCATGCTATAATCGCCGCATGACCGTCACACTCGCCCTCGATATCGGCGGCACCCAAATGCGGGCGGCCGCCTTCCCGGAGGATGCCGACGCGCCTGTTTCCCAGGTTCGGATCCCAACCTACGTGAACGGTGAAACCTCTCTCGACCGCCTGGTCGAGGTGATCCACAAGGTCACACCTGCCGGTGAGACGGTCCAATCCATCGGGATTGCCGTGCCCGGGCCGATCGATCCGGCCAGCGGCGTGATCCTGACCGCGCCGAACCTGCCCGAATGGGTCGGCGTCCCCATCCCGAAGTGGCTGCAAGCAAAAGATCGGCGCACCCGTCTTCCTTGGCAACGACGCCAACCTGGCGGCGATGGGCGAATGGCAATATGGTGCGGGACGTGGCCATCATCACCTGCTTTATCTGACCATCAGCACCGGGATTGGCGGCGGTGTGATCTGTGAGGATCATTTACTGGTGGGCAGCCAGGGTCTGGGCGCGGAACTGGGCCACGTCACGATCCTGCCGGATGGGCCGCTCTGCAGCTGCGGACAACCTGGCCATCTGGAAGCCTTATCGTCCGGCCCGGGCATTGCGGCATACGTGGCCGAACAATTGACGCTGGGAAGGGAAACGATCCTCTCCGGCCAACCAAACGCCAAACAAATCGCCGACGCAGCTCGTGAAGGGGATGCGCTGGCAATTGAAGCTTTCGACCGTGCAGGCTATTACCTGGGATTGATGATCGCCAACTACCTGATGATCTTCAACCCCTCCATCGTTGTGCTCGGCGGCGGCGTGTCATTATCGGGGGACTTGCTTTTGGATCCAATCAGGCGAACCGTAGCGCGATCCGTGCTTTCCAGGCATTACGTCGAAGATCTGGTGATCACACAAGCTGCATTGGGCGATGATGCCGGTTTATACGGCGCGCTGGCCCTGGCTCGCGAAAATTCGAACAAAGCATTTGACTGATCCCTGTTTTAATTAAATATTTTGTTCCCCCTCATCAGGAAATTTGCTTGCAGACAGCCTTCCCCAAGCCCTCAAAAAAAGGGTTTCGTCCTTTTAGTCCTCAGGGGAAGCCTTAAGAAATCATCCATTCACCATTCCCCTACTCCCAATACCTAATACCTAATACCTAATTCCTATCCCAAATCCCTGCTACCTCCTCCCCAAATCCCTCCTTCCATTCCCTCACTCAGTGTTATAATCTCGGCACTAACACACATCGAGCCGTCTCACCCAATTCAACGGCTAAGATATGTGTCCAAAAATCACAACTTGGAGGTTCTATATATGAAGCCGCTTAAGCTGCCAGGGCCAAAAGCGAAAGCGATTATTGAACGCGACCGTCAATATGTTTCACCATCTTATCCACGGGGGTATCCCTTCGTCATGGATCATGGCAAGGGCACCGAAGTCTGGGATGTCGACGGCAACCGCTTCCTCGATTTTGCAGCAGGGATCGCCGTCGTCGCAACCGGCCACAGCCATCCAAATGTGGTCAAAGCCATTCAACAACAAGCCGAACAATTCATTCACATCTCTTCGGATTTCTATCACGAGTCCTGGGTCCGGTTGGCTGAGAAGCTAAACGAGATCGCACCTTTCTCAGGACCCGCTTCTTCCTTTATGACCAACTCAGGCACCGAAAGTGTGGAGTCGGCGATTAAACTCGCCCGTTATCACACCCAGCGGTCCCAATTTATAGGATTCCTGGGCGCTTTCCACGGCCGTACGATCGGCTCGGTGTCTTTCACGGCGAGTAAATCCCATTACAAGGGTCGCTTTTTCCCATTAATGAACGGCGTCGTCCATGCCCCCTTCCCGGATCCCTACCGCCCTGTTTTGATCCGGCGTAAGGGAGAAGGCTACGGCGAAGCAGTGGTGCGCTACATCGAAGAGGAAATCCTCTCTCGCATCCTCCCACCCGATGAGGTCGCCGGCTTCCTGATCGAACCGATCCAGGGCGAAGGCGGTTACATCGTCCCGCCGCCGGATTTCTTCCCCGCGCTGCGAGCGCTTTGCGATAAATACGGCATCCTGCTGATCGCCGATGAAGTCCAATCCGGAATGGGCCGCACGGGCAAGTGGTGGGCCATTGAAAACTTCGGTGTAGAAGCCGATATCATCACCAGCGCTAAAGGCATCGCCTCCGGCGTCCCCCTGGGTGCGATGATCGCCCGGCGAGAGATCATGGACTGGCCCAAAGGGTCCCATGGTAATACCTACGGCGGCAACCCGATCGCCTGTTCAGCCTCGCTGGCGACCATTGACTTGATCCAGAAACACTACCTGCAAAATGCGACCGAAGTCGGCAGCTATACCCTGGATGCCCTGGCGGAGATCATGGCCCGTCATCCCAGCATCGGGGACGTACGCGGGATCGGCTTGATGATCGGGATCGAATTCGTCCTCGATCGCGAGACCAAAGACCCTGCCGTCAAACTTCGGGATGAGATCGTCGACCTGGCCTTTGAACGCGGTATGCTGACCCTGGGCTGTGGTCAGAGCACGATCCGTTTTTCTCCGCCCCTCTCCACAACGATCAGTGAAGTCAACGAAGCTTTGGAGATCTTTGAAGAAGCGATCACGATCGCCGAGAAGAACAACGGATTCTAATTTATTACGCAGAAGAGAACTCGAACGGAGGCCGAAATCGGTCTCCGTTCTTAATTTACCGCGATTTACACACACTATAATGTAAGAAACCAATAACTGGAGGTGAAGCATGTCTTTAGAATCAGATAAAACGGCATCAACCCTCAATTGGCTTCTCGAAACAAGCAACCCGGGTGTGCGTTACCTGGCCTTGCGGGATTTACTTGCGCTCGAAAAAGACAATCCCGAACTTGCAAAAGCACGGAACATCGCCCATCAGCGAAGGACCGATCGCAACCGTATTCGATGCAATGAACCAGGAAGGATATTGGGTAGAACCCGGACGCAGGATACAACCCCAAATACCGCAGCACCGTTTGGGCCATCATCCTTTTAGCTCAATTAGGCGCACACATCAGCCAGGATAAGCGGATCGAAAAGGGGTGCCGATATATCTTCTGGACCACACCCTGACCGAATATGGTCAATTCAGCGCCTCCGGCACGCCCGGCGGCACAATCGATTGTTTGCAGGGCAACCTCTGTGCGGCGTTATTGGATTTGGGTGTTGAAGATGAACGGCTCGATCTGGCTTTCGATTGGATGGCGCGCAGCGTGACTGGTGAAGGCCTTGCCCCGCTTGGCGAAAAGGACTCCCCGATCCGGTATTATGCCGGTAAGTGCGGTCCGGATTTCGCCTGCGGTGCGAATAACAAGCTGGCCTGTGCCTGGGGTGCAGTCAAAGTGATGCTCGCCTTCGGAAAATATCCCGTTCATAAACGAACGCCCTTGATTGAACACGCCATTTCCCACGGGATCGAATTTCTTTTGGGCGGTGATCCGGCGGAAGCGCCCTATCCCAATGGCTGGAACGATAAACCCAGCCGGAACTGGTGGAAATTCGGATTTCCCGTTTTCTACGTCACGGATTTATTACAGAATGTGGAAGCGCTGGTCAGCCTGGGGTTTGGAAAGGACGCGAGGCTGGCGCATGCCCTTGAAATGGTCCGTGATAAGCAGGATTCGGATGGGCGGTGGGCAATGGAATATGATTACACCGGGAAAACCTGGGTGGATTTTGGTCCGAAAGGTAAACCCAATAAATGGGTCACCTACCGAGCGATGAAGGTACTCCAACAAGCAGGAATCACACCATAAGCTGGACATCCAACCGGAGGGCGGCAGGAAACCGTCTATGGGGATGGCGAGAATCTCCACTTATTCCGCGACATTAATGATCAGAGATCCCCGCGGTTTTATTTCAAGTGAAGGGGCTTACCCAAAGTGAAAACGAATGGTGCTGAAAGCGGGAAAAGATTTTTGAATTCAATAAGATTTGGATATACCCTATTCCATTTCCAACTAGCGAATACCTGATTCCTAGTACCTGATACCTAATTCCTTGTACACAACACCTCATCCCTTATAACTTATTCTCCATTCCCAAGTCACATTCACTATTCCTTTACCCCTCTTATATTCTTGAGACAAAACTAAGCTAAAATTATTTCATGTTACCTGATATCCGAGTGCGTCAACGTGATTACCTGCTCGAAATTTCGCGCGCGCTCACCGAAGAACTGGACCTGGATAAGCTGCTCAGCCGCATCCTTAAATATGCCATTGAAATGATGGCCGGGCATGCCGGTTTCTTCGCGCTTTCAACTCATTCAGGCCGCTGGACCTTAGCAGTATCAGATGGACTTCCGGATGCCATTCAGCGTTTTATGAATGCCTGGCTGGATAACATCCCTCCCATTATCGATACAAAGAATATCAAGATACCTGAGATCAACCGCCTGCTGCAGCAGATCAGTATGGGCAACCTCTCGGCTGTCGGTCTGCCGTTGATCGCCCAAAAGGAAGTGATTGGGCTGATTTATATTTTCAGGAATTATCAGGGTGTGTTTTCACCCAATGACCGTTCCCTGCTCTCCAGTTTCGCCAACCAGGCCGCCATCGCCGTGCGTAATGCCCGGCTCTATACCGAGGTGAACCGTGAGAAACAGCGCACGGACGCGATGCTCGATTCGGCCGCCGATGGGATCCTGATCCTCAACCCCGACCATACCATCGAGCGCACCAACGCGGCCTTCGCCCGGATGTTCGGCCTGCCGAAGCTCGACCTGCAAGGCATGACCCACGACGAAGTCGTTGAATGGGCCAAGCAGCCTCACGGCATCACCCTGGAAAGCGCTGAGGCCGGCGGCTGGCCGCTCTCTCCACAGGCGCATCTCTATGTGGAAGGCGACATCCGGCGCCCAAACGGGCAATCCCCCTTGCCGGTCGGGATCACTTACGCCCCCCTGCTTTCGATGGAAGGGAACCTGATCAATACAATCGTGACCGTGCGAGACATCACCCGCTTCCGTCAGGCGGATGAACTGAAGAGTGAATTCATTTCAATCGTTAGCCACGAACTCAAGACCCCCGTTGCCCTGATCAAAGGTTACGTCAGCACCCTGCGCCGCGAGGATGTTGAGTGGGATCGCAATATCATGGATGATAGCTTGCAAGTGATCGAAGAGGAAGCCGACCGGCTGACCGGTCTGATCGAGAACCTCCTGGAGGCATCCCGTCTGCAGGCCGGCGGCATGCAGTTGAAAATGACCGATCTCTCCATCTACACCATGGCCGTCCGTTTGGCGGAACGCTTCCAAACCCAGACCGATAAACACAAGATTTTAGTGGATATCCCGGAAAAATTCCCGATCGTGATGGCGGATGAGGTCCGGATTGAACAGGTCCTGTTAAACCTGCTCTCCAACGCGATCAAGTATGCTCCCGGCGGCGAGATCCACATCAGCGGACAGAACCTCTCGGATCAGGTGATCGTCTGCGTGTCGGATGCCGGTCCCGGTATCGCGCCTGGTGATTTGCCTCACATTTTTGATCGCTTTTACCGTGCGCCGGAAAACAGCCGAAAAACCAAAGGCGCCGGGCTGGGTCTTTATCTTGCCCAGGCGATCATTGAAGCCCACGGTGGTCGGATTTGGGCTGACCCCAAAACTACCGAAGGCGCGCGGGTTTGTTTTTCCCTGCCTAAAGAAAAAGAATAAAATCCCCCAGGAACGTAGACTCAAAACGAATTTTCTTGTTCATTCTGCTTTCCGGTTGGGAAATCCCCACATCAATTCTTCGAAAAACCGGGGCCGTCTGTGGTTAAACCTGCGTGAATCGATGTTCCTCGTGGATGAATGATGTCAGAGTCATCCAACTGAGCAATTTTCATGTAATGAATTGCCTCCCACAGTCTCTTAGTATAATGAACCTTAGATGAGATAAGGATTTCTTAGAAGACGATGCGACATAAGAACTGGCGAAGTTTCATTCATGCTGAAGATGAAAAGCCGCAGCTTTCCTGGGCGCTGGTAAAACGCGTTTTAGGATATGCCAAACCTTACCGCGGCCGTCTGATTGGCAGCCTGATATTGATCCTGCTCTATACGACGACCGGGTTGTTGTCACCTCTGATCCTTCGCTACATTATCGACCATGCCATCCCGAACAAAGATATCCACAACCTGATCCTCGCAGCAGTCGGTTTACTGATGCTCCCCATCGTCAGCGGTCTCCTCCAGGTTATCACTCGAAGGTTGTTGGCCCAGGTGGGGGAAGGCGTGATCTTTGACTTGCGCACCCACCTCTATGAACACCTCCAGCGGATGTCACTTCGCTTTTATACCCACACCCATTTGGGTGAACTCGTCAGCCGGATGAACAACGATGTTGTCGGCGCACAAACCGCGATCAGCCGTACGCTCGTCACATTGGTCACGAACTTCATTGAGGTCGTGGCAACACTGGTCATGATGCTGACCCTGGAATGGCGTTTGACGCTGTTGGGCATCATCATCCTGCCGATCTTCATCTTTGCCGCCCGGCGAATGGGAAAGGTTTTTCGCGATATCGCCCGAAAGCAGTTGGAAACCATCGCACGGATGAATGCAACCCTCAACGAGACACTCAATATCGGCGGTCAACTGCTGGTAAAACTTTTCGGGCGGCATGAGGTTGAGGTCGAACGATTCAGCCGGCGGGCTGACGAGGTGCGTGAGTTAGGTGTCAAACGCGCCACCATGGGTATCATCTTCATGGTGATCGTGGGTCTGCTTTCTGCGGTGGGGACATCTCTGGTCTACGGCGTCGGCGGTTATCTGGTCATTTTAGGGACTTTTACCCTCGGCACGATTGTGGCTTTCGGCAGCTACCTCAGCCGGCTCTATAACGCCTTCCAGGGGTTGACCAACGCACCGGTGGAATTTGCCACCTCGATGGTCAGCTTCGAACGGGTCTTCGAGGTGATTGACCTGCCAATTGAGATCAAAGAACAAGAAAATCCAATCATCCTGGATAAAGTGAGCGGGGAGATCCAATTTGATGATCTCACCTTCAAATATCCTGACTCAAACGAAGGCTTGCTCAGCGATGTGGACCGTCCGCACCTGGCTGACAACGTGAGCGGTATCCTCTCCGAAGAGGGCGAACCAAAAAGCGCTTTCCCCGCCATGGCTGGGAGCCAGGCACGCGAACTTGCACTGCACGAGATCAGCTTTACCGCCAAACCTGGGCAGCTCATCGCCCTGGTCGGCCCCAGCGGTGCGGGCAAAACCACCCTGACCTACCTTATTCCGAGGCTTTATGACCCCACTGAAGGCGCAATTTTGCTGGATGGGCATGATTTGCGCGAACTTCGTCTTGAAGATCTCTCTGGCGCCATTGGGATGGTGACCCAGGAAACGTATCTTTTCCACGACACGATCAAAGCCAACCTCCTGTATGCCAACCCGGACGCAACCGATGATGAACTGGTGGCTGCCACGCAGGCGGCGAACATCCACCAATTCATCTCAGAGCTGCCCGAAGGATATTACACCTTGGTTGGCGAGCGCGGCTACCGTCTCTCCGGCGGTGAGAAACAGCGGCTGGCCCTGGCGCGGGTGCTGCTCAAGGACCCACAGATCATGATCCTGGATGAAGCTACCAGCAGCCTGGACAGCGAATCGGAAGCCCTGATCCAGGAAGCCTTAAGCCGGATGTTCACCAACCGCACCAGCATCGTGATCGCCCACCGGCTAAGCACGATCCTATCTGCGGATTTGATCCTGGTGATGGACAAAGGCGAGATCATCGAGCGCGGCAATCACGAGGAACTGCTCGTCAAAGGCGGCCTCTATGCCCACCTCTATGAGACGCAGTTCAATAAATAGGGGTTGGAATTAGTCTTTTAGGTTCCCTTTTTGTAATACACATACGGATAACACAGTTCAAAACCCAGCTTGGCATACAGCGCGCGGGCCGGGTCATTATCCCCCTCCACCTGCAAATAACCGATCTTGGCACCCTGTTCGAGCCCCCAGGCCGTCAGCGCGTCCATGATCACCCCGGCATATCCTTTTCGCCGGGCATCGTGGTGCGTGTAGATTGTGAAATAGCCCAGGAAATCACCTTCAGCAACGCCCATCCCGCAGGCGACCGGTTCATCGTTGGCATACAGGACCAACAGCCGCATCGGCGGAACGATCCCGCGCAGGATCTGTTCGTGGATCACCAGGGGTCCCTCCGGTGTGTCGCTGATCTTGCCTTTGAAAGGCAGCCACTCGGTGATCGGCAGCGCCTTGATCGTCAGTCCTTTCGCCATTGGCTCCGGCTGGCGCAGTTCTCGATAAAGGACAAAGGTCTCGTCAAAGGCAGAATAACCGGCATTTTCCAGCGTTTGAATAAGTTCCGGTGATGAGAAAGGTGCGGGCACGCGGTAAAGAGTCGGCAGCTCTTCCAGAGCATATATTTCCTCGCAATGTCGGATCTTCTGCGCCAAAGGGAGTGCTGATGGATAGCGGACATTCACCGAGTTGACCCGTTTGGAAGGTCCGCCGGTGAAACGCAGCAGCCAACCGTCATAGACTAATTGCTTCGGGGAGGGCCAGGCGTTCAGAGCAGCATCTTCAATTTGTCCGATCAGGTGAGTGTCCATCAGACTCCTTTCCGCTATGAGCTTATTGTATCACCCGCGAAATCCGGAATGATATAATCCAGGGTAATGCAAGGAAGATTGGAGAGATACATGACCGAACCCATTCGTTTGATGCTGTTTGGTGCAGGCAACCGCGGCGAGGGTGCCTACGGGGCTTACGCCCTGCGCCATCCGGACGAAGTCCGTTTTATCGCAGTAGCCGATCCGGACCCCATCCGCCGTGAGAAGTTCGCCCAGGCGCATCAAATCCCGCCCGAGCGCCAATTCACATCCTGGCAGGAAGCGCTCCAGGCCGGCAAGATCGCCGATGCCGTGGTCGACGCCACCCAGGATGAGATGCACCATGATTCAGCCGTGGCCGCCTTAAAAGCCGGTTACGACATGCTGCTTGAAAAACCAATTGCCCCAACGCTCGCGCAAACATTGGACATCGTCCAGACGGCGGAAACCAACGACCGCACGCTGGTGATCTGTCATGTCCTGCGTTTCACCGGGTTCTTCCAGAAAGTGAATGAGATCATCAAATCGGGACGTCTGGGTCAGGTGGTCAATATCTCGCATTCCGAAAACGTCTCCTATTTCCACATGGCGCACAGCTACGTCCGGGGCAACTGGCGCAACACCGAAATCGCCGCGCCGATGATCCTGGCAAAATGCTGCCATGACCTCGACCTGCTTTACTGGTGGATGGATGCCAAGCCGCAAACTCTCAGTTCAGCCGGCAACCTGCTCTGGTATCGATCTGATAACGCGCCGGAAGGCGCGCCGGACCGCTGCA
Source organism: uncultured Chloroflexia bacterium (assembly GCA_963748065.1). Taxonomy (GTDB): domain Bacteria; phylum Chloroflexota; class Anaerolineae; order Anaerolineales; family Anaerolineaceae; genus Brevifilum. Next base: position 156,437 of record CAVVHL010000006.1, read on the forward strand.
CGGATGGCTGCCCGGTCGCGAGACACCTGCCCCTTTTACGCGCCTCGGATTTACCGGGACAACATTCCGATCAAGATCGCGGTGAGCAAGTCTGACAAATGGCTGCTGCGAACGATTGGTAAGCTGACCCTGAACGCACCGAAATTCGCCAATGCCCTGGCAGCCGTCATCCCACCGCTCAAAGCGCTGACATCTTATTCGGACTGGCCCCGCAACACAATCACGGACCACCCGGAGAGCAATCAGGCGGTGATGGAAGCCCTGCGGACCGGGCCTTACGGCCGCTGTGTTTACCATTGTGATAATAACGTGGTGGACCACCAGGTGGTGGAGATCACCTTCGAAAACGGGATCACGGCAACGCTGACCATGCAAGGCCATTCCGACGAAGAAGGACGTTCGCTGCGAGTGGATGGCTCCAAGGCCAGCCTGTTCGGTAAATTCTCCTACAGCCAGGCCTGGCTGGAAGTGCGGGAGCATCTCACCGGGGCCGTGGAGCGTTACCGCTTCCCATCCGAAGTGGACCAGACCTCCGGGCACGGTGGTGGGGATGCGGGACTGATGCACCATTTCGTGCAGGTCATGCGCGGTGAAGTCCCACCGCTGACCAGCGCGCGGGATTCGCTGGAAAGCCACCTGATGGCCTTCGCCTCAGAAGAATCACGATTGGAAAAGAAGACCATCGATATGCCGGAATGGGAACAACGGAACGAATAACAATAGAATTAACGCGTAGAGATGTCTTGTTAGGGCGTCCCTTCTAAAATATCTTTTTGAGTAATAAGGAGCGGGTATGAAAACCATCGGGTTACTGGGCGGGATGAGCTGGGAATCTTCGAGCGAATACTACCGTATCATCAATGAGGCTGTGAACGCTCGCCTGGGCGGGGTGCATTCCGCCGACTGCTTGATGTATTCCGTGGATTTCGGCGAGATCGAGGAACTGCAGCACCAGGACCGCTGGGACGAGCTGACCGAATTGATGATCGACGCGGCACAGCGGATCGAACGCGGCGGCGCAGAGATTCTCCTGATTTGCACCAACACCATGCACCGCATGGCGCCCGAAGTCCAGGCTGAGATCAAAATCCCCTTGCTGCACATCGCTGATGCAGCCGGTGAGGCTATCCGCTCCCGGGGATTAAACACGGTCGGTCTGCTGGGCACGAAATTCACCATGGAAGGGGATTTCTACCGTAAACGCCTGGAAGAAAAATTCGGGTTGACGGTCCTGATCCCGGATGAAGCCGACCGGGAAACGGTTCACCAGGTTATTTATAATGAACTGGTCAAAGGCCAGATCCTCGAAAGCTCAAGAAAGGCTTTCATTGAGATCATCCATAAACTGGCGAAACACGGCGCGCAGGGCGTCGTCCTCGGCTGCACGGAAATCCCCCTGTTGGTGAAACAGTCCGATGTCACAATCCCCGTCTTCGATACCACCCGGATCCACGCCGAAGCGGCGGTGGACTGGGCGTTAAATTAAATCAAAACGAAATTAATTCTCAAATAAGAGCTGTCTGGCCTGGCCATAATCCTTACGTTTGACATAGACCATATATACGAAGGTCGGCTGAGCGGAACCTTTATACATGGCAACATTCGCCCTGGCATAGGACCGAGCATCATAGGCTGAGCCATACACGCCGCGCGTTCGCTTGGTCAGCAGTTCATATTTGATGTTATTTTGGTCGAGGATCGTCGTAACACGACTGATCTCTTCATTTGATGTGTCACAAACAATCCTTCTTTTCAAATAACACGAACATTTTCAAGTCCTGTATTTGAATTAAAATTTAGCAATATAAGAATTGACCATCGAAACGAACACTTTAATTATGACTTATCAATTTCTCTCTGTAAAATGGATAGTGTTTCAGGAATGAGAATTTTTCGGATACTCTGAAATTGCTGATTCGGCAGAAGTGAATTAAGGTCCTCATCAACCATCCGTTGATTAACATTTTTCTTGATGAATATCATCAGCGAGTTAAAATAATCCACCGGGTCAAGCCCCGTTCGTTCACGAATGACATCCGAATTATATTCATACCCCTTAATAAAGAAGTGATGCACATCATAAATATCACGCACCGCAATCGTGCTGTGTTGTTCAAAACGATCTGTAACTGCAACCAATTTATTGGCAAACATTGAACTTATAGTTTGACTATTAATAAAACGGTCAATTTCTGGGAAATACTGAACTTTATAATTGTTAGCTGCAATAAAAATTGAATTTGCGGACACCTTCAATTTATTACGTTTTCCAGGATCATTTTTGTAGCGGAGTTGAAAGAACAAGACAGTATCAAAAGCAACCAGTACTTCAAAACCCATTTTTAAGAAAACATCCATGAGTTTTTTTCTGATCAATTCTTCATTTGTATCCGGGAGTTGATCGAAATCCAGATCCACGGAAAAGCGATCTAAATAGCCCAGCATAGCTGCGCAGGTCCCACCCTTGAAAGCCAAGGACTGCGCTAGTACGGGCTCATCAACAATTTCGATCAACAAACGATATAGTTGTGACTTGTGAAAAACATCTTCAGGTCTGAGGTCAACCCCGGCCATAGCCCACCTTTTCTTGTATTTCTCGGACTTTATCAAAATCGACAATATCAGGAACATCAAAGTAATAATGGGGACTGTAATACAAGAGGTCAGCCGCTGCTCTTTCAACCGTAGCAATCATTCGTCCGTCCCGCATTTCAATACCTTCAGGATTGTAAAGGAAATCGGATTTCATTTGCCGATAACGAAAAGACCACTTCCCTACCGTAATTCTTTTTGAAATACCAGCTACATAAGTGTAGTCATATACAGCTTGCGAGATTACACCAGCTTCAGATAGTACCGTTTCTGTTGACAAGTAGGTATATCGATGAATGATCGCAGGGCCAAGATCAAGGGGATTAAAATCATTTACAGGAATGGTTGAATACAATCCCTTGTAAATCTGGAACAAAATACCTTTGTCGATATAACGAGATATTGTCATATATAAATTATGACGATTTTCCATCCCCCAAAGGGTCGCCAAATCATTTGTATGAAAAATATGACGATCTATCTCAAGCAGTTTGTTTATCCTGTACATTTATGTATAGGATACAACAACATATATCATCTTGTCAACCTCTTTTTCATAAAACCAAGATTCTTGTGCAAATCGTTGTTAAAAATGTAAAAAAACCCTCGAAAATTTCGAGGGCTTTGATTACAAGGTGCCGAGTCACAGAATCGAACTGTGGACACCGCGATTTTCAGTCGCGTGCTCTACCAACTGAGCTAACTCGGCTTGTGACGCTTCCTTGTTTGAGCGTGAGACTGATTTTAACCGTTACGCCTGACCTTGTCAAGCAAACCCCAATTTTCAGGGTGTGGGGTACGCAGGCCAGCGCGCCTCACCCGGCTGCGCGTAAAAATCAACCGGATTGACCTCCGGCGTGAGCATGCCGGCGTAAACAAAAACGTCGATCAGGCTGTGATTGGTGCAGTCCACAGTCAAGCCGCAGGTGACGAAATATGAATAACCGCCGCCTAAATGGGGCGTCTCTTCCCGGATGTAGGCCACCACATTGTAGGTGCCCGGCGGTATATTATCGATCTGGTAAGTGGCCTGGTTGACCGCTGTGTCGACATAATAGAAATCGTCACTGTAAACATCAAACGCCACCACCCGGAATGCAGGGATATATTCGCTCGGGAAACCCAAGTTCCCGCCGATGGCGCCCAAATCCGTAGCGAGCGGATCGGAAGGCCAGCCGGCATCTTCACCCAGCGGCAGGTACCAGTCTGTCGGGTCGATTCCACTAACCGTCTCACCCGCTCGCCACGCTCACCGGCAAGAGTCCGTGATCGGTACAATCGACCGAAAGCCCGCATGGCACCGCCTTTGAGTAAGCCGCGGAGAGGCCCGGCGTCGCGCCAAGTGCAGCAGGATCGATCACATACGCCAACACGACATAGGTTCCAACCGGAACCTCAAGCGTATACGTCCCGCCGGAAGGGACTTCGACGGAAAAATAGACCATCGGATCGGTCACATCAAAGGCCACCACGCGTTCGGGTGGGATGAACTCACTGGGATAAGTGACTTGCCCGGAAAGCGTCCCAGTTGCCGGCGCCGGTTCTTCAGTAGCTGTTGGCGCTTCTTCTGTCACTGCACCCATTTCGGTTTGCAGGGCTTGCACGGTTGCGGCTTTCTCCGCCACCGTCAAAGTTTTGCTGGTGGTGAAGCGTGCGATCAAATCCGTCAGGCTGCAAGCGGAGAGCATCACACTCGCAATGATCAACAAGCCGGAAAACACCAATATTTTTTGTTTCTTCATGTATCACTCCGATTCCGATGAAAGATACCCTAATTTTACAGGAGGTCTGGATAAAATCAACCTCCACCAGGAAAAGACAATTCTTCGACGGATATGGGAGATGCCGGCATAGACACCTCCCATTTCAAAACACATTCACTCAAGGCTGCAGACAAGGGTTCGGCCGTTCTGCGCCTTCCCTCGAGCCGCACCATGCGCCGGTACCATTCCAGTTACCGTTGAACTGGTTCTCGCTGATCCAGTAGAAGGTGAAGGGGCCGGCGTCCGCATTGGATGTCCAGGTACCGCTGGCCATCGTCCGGTCTGCGTTGATCACGCCGTTGATGTCCACCGAACCGCCCAACAGCATCATACTCCCGGTGAAATTGTCGCCTGTGATATTGACCGTCATCTCCGAATCGAATCCCGGATCGCCGCCGCCTTCAGCACCCAGCCAGATCGTCCATGTACCGGTCCAATCACGCGTGGGCGTCGGTGTCGGAGGCGGGTCCCAGACAGGCAGGTTGGCGATCGGTCCGACGACCGAGGCGTAATTCCCCCAAAGCCAGCACAACCCGCCGTGGTTGTCCGGATTGCGAATCACCCAATATTGCCCGTCTGCACTGCGCGCCATCACCTCAGCCTCTTCGCCGACCAAAAGTGCACCCAGCCAATCATAGACCTTCCCCGGACCGGTACGGCAGTTGGTATTAACGCTCACAGAGACCATCGGGACAGAGGGCGTCGGTGTGAGGGTTACGGTCGGCGTGATCGTGACCGTCGGTGAAGCTTCCGCCGGGGCGGGAGTCTCTTCTTCCGAAGTCCCTTCCGGATCTGCGGCGCTCGCCTGAGCCGTAAGGGTCTGGGCCACGATCGTCTGAGCGGCGCTGATCGAATCCAGATCATCTCGCCCGGATAGTGAATACAACCCGCACCCGCTCAACAATAAACCAAGACCGATCACGACAACCATCAGGAAAATAAACCGTTTCTTCATCTCTTCCACCTTTCATTAACGAGAATGCTTTCTTCATCCCCATTGTAGAAAGATGTACGGCGCGCGACATGAGACCCGGATCCTGTTTCTCAGGATACGTTCGGTACCGGGGTACTGAATGGTTGTTATTCGGGATTATCGGTGGGTTTACGCACCAGGAACATCACCAGGGCTTCAATCCACAACAGGATCAACCCGGACTGGATCGCAATCAAGGCAGGCGTCAGGAAATATCTCCCCCACTGCTCGATATAGAGCGGATCATATGAATCGAGTGATTTTTGCCGGAGCAGTTCGAAGAAAGCCGGGTACGTGCGATAAATCAAGGTGATCGCCAGGGTTGCCAGGAGATTCGTGACAATCAATGCCAACAGCATGATCGTATCCTGTTTGCGGGACAATCGGAAAACGAACAGCCCCAGGACAAAAATCCCGGTGACATAGGTCATAATGGTGATGTAGTGTTCCGCAAGGAGGGGTGAAGGGATACCCAGGCTGCGCCAATCCCAATACCAGAGGAATGCGGCAATCAATACCAGCGTACTACCCAGGAGTAAAAAGTGCCATTTGCGAAGTTTTTGAATGACAGGCATATCGATCCTCTCAAGTCATGTGGGCTGTTGAAGAGACATGTCGTACATCCTTCATTCTAGCATGAGGAGGGTGGTTTTGAAATAAGCAGTTTCAGTACTGCGGGAGGATTATTTGACCAATTTGGAAATCGTCCGGAAAGCGGGGTGTTTCGAGGTGCGGATCATTTCGAACAGCGCGATCTCCACGCTGGAAACGGTCGCACCGGCGTCATGCAGACGCTGCAGCGCCAGGTCATGGTTTTCAGAGGTGCGGGAGAACACACCGTCGCTGAGGACATGGACCTCGTAACCGGCGTCCAGCAAATCCAGCCCGGTCTGCAGGACGCAAACATGCGCTTCTATCCCAGTCAGCAGGAACTGGGTGCGCCCCGATTGACGGAGCGCCAGCATGAATTCCGGTTCTCGCAGCGCACTGAAGGCCGCCTTGGAGATGATCTGCTGATCGCCCAATGCTTCACCTAATTCCGAGATGATGGGACCTAATTTATCCGGCACTTGCAGGGTCGCCAGGATCGGCATATCCAGCGCCTGGCAGCCCTTCGCCAACCGCAGGACATTCGGCACGACCAATTCGGACCGGTCGACAATCTCTGCCAACCGTCCCTGAAAATCAACCAGGACTAAAGCTGCTTCAACTGGATTAAGCATCTGACCTCCATACCATTGTTCTTCGATGCATTATACCTGTAGACTTCCATTTGCCGCTATGCTTCCTATGAAACACGTGCGTTCCAGCTTCAGTATATAATCATCCTATGGACGACCAAAAAACGAACGGCACCGAGACCAGCGCTTTTGGCACACCCGGGCATGTCAGTCACGATTCCTCCCGCTTTTATGGGAGTCAGATGTATGCCAACCTTGATAAGGGCCAAAAGGTAGAGTATGTCGAAAATCCTGTCCCATCGGAAAATTTGGATCAGGATTTTCTGCAAATCCAGTGAATCGATGGACGAACTGCCTGATTCGAGCATTCACCTGATGGTCACTTCGCCCCCCTATAACGCGCAAAAAGAATATGACGAAGACCTCAGCCTTGAAGATTACCTCGCGCTGCTCAACCGGGTCTGGATGGAGACTTACCGCGTCCTGGTGCCGGGAGGACGGGTCTGCATCAATGTGGCGAATCTCGGCCGCAAACCCTATATCCCCTTGCACGGATTCATCATCGAACAAATGCTTTCGATCGGCTTCCTGATGCGAGGCGAGGTGATCTGGGACAAGGCCGCCAGCGCCAGTCCTTCAACCGCCTGGGGAAGTTGGATGTCCGCCAGCAACCCGGTGCTGCGGGATGTCCATGAATATATCCTGGTTTTTTGCAAAGCGGGGTTCAAACGGCCCAAAGGCGAACGCGAGAACACGATCCAAAAAGAGGACTTCCTGGCCTGGACCAAATCGGTCTGGCAGTTCCAGGCGGTCCAGGCGCGCTCGGTGGGTCATCCTGCGCCTTTCCCGATTGAGCTTCCTCATCGCTGCATCCAGCTTTACACCTATAAAGACGATGTCGTCCTGGATCCCTTCGCCGGCAGCGGCACCACCTGTCTGGCGGCCGCGCAGGACGACCGGCATTTCGTCGGTTATGAGATCAATCAGGCATATTGCACTTTAGCTGAGAAACGAATAAATGAAATGGCTGATACAGCCGGTTGAGTCTTCAAATCCCCTAACCTGTTTCTCCGAAATCAGCGAACGTCGACGGTCTTCGATAGACGATCAATGGCGTTTTCAATATAATCTTCCCGTTCAATCACGACTTTGATCGCGTTCTCCGGGCAGACCTCCGCGCAGTTGCCGCAGCCGCGGCAATCCTCCCCAATGACGGCTTTATCGTTCTCCAGATGGATCGTATCGATGAAGCAAGCGTCTTCCGTACACAGTCCACAGCCGATGCAATCTTCGGTCACCACCACGTGGACTCCGGGCATCCGTTCGATCTTTTTTTGCAGCTTGGGGGCCAGGTTGGGCAGGAATTTGAACAGGCAGCAGCAGGAACAGCAGTTGCAGATCGTCATTAATTTGGTGGAGGGCGTCACACCCATCCAGACGGCATCGATCTTATCCCGTCCGATCAAATGCACCAGACCGGCTTGCCGCGCTTTTTCCACATGGGCCAGTGCAGTTTCTTTATCGACCAGTTTTCCTAATTTCGGATTGATGTCCAGCACGGCCTCGCCAAGAAAAATACAGCCGATGTCGTGGTCGTAATCCTGGCAATCAGCGGCTTCACGGCAGACGCAGTGGTCCATCAGGAAGACATACCTGGCTTCCTCAATGAAGTGTGCCACGACGGAAGAAGGCACGGCAAAACTCTCCTGGTCGTCGATATTTTGATCGATCACCACTCGGTCTTTTGGCAGGTAGAAAAGGGTGTCACCGGTGCGATGGCCGTTAAACAGGGCATGCTCCATCATCGGACCGATAATGGGCCACTTGGTCAGTTCCGCTGCGGCGAATCGCAGGGAGAAATGTTTTTTCAAGAAATTGATCAGCCAAAGCGACCGGGCCATCCAAACTCCTACTACGTCCTGATCGTCACTCAAAGTTACAAATCAAAAATAGAATTGCGTTCCATTATAAACCGGTTCATTCAGCCGGCCTGAAATCAACCGATTAATTAAAGTATACGGAAAGATCGTAAATGAGTTGCACCTGACTGAAACACTTTATCCCGGGTCCCTCCGCTCGCGCACTTTATAGAATGCCAGGCGGTTGCGGACAACCAAAACCGAAAGAAAGCCCAGAAGCGGCCCGGTCCCAACGATCACCGGCAGCAGCGTACCAATACTGATGACGAAAACCAGCAGGGAGAACAACCCGACGACCAGGCTGAATCCCGGTGCGGCCAGCAAGGTTAGGAAGCTGTTCTTCCAGGCCAGGCCGACCGACTTATCCTCCTGCTCGATCAGATAACCGGGTGTCAGGAATTGCACCATCAGCCAAACCAGACCGAGGATGATCAAAATCACCGCCAGCAGCGGCGCCCAGGGGCTGTCCCACCGCGTATAAAACCAAAGACTCGTCCCGGCCAGGAAAGCTAAAACCAGGTTGACCAACCCCCAAAGGATGCCCTGCCAGAAGTAACGTTTGAACCCCACCCACCAGCCTGAAATCCCGGTACGGGTGCCATCGACGAAATCGGCCGCCATTGCGCACATTCCCAAAACCGCCGGACCGGCAAAGATCACGGTCAGGGACACGAGCAGCATCAACAGGCTCACCACCACGTTATTGCTCCAGTCATCCCACCAAAGGCGGAAGCTCTGCCCGATCAATTGAAATGCCGTTGGAATCCCGTTTTCAGCCATATCCGAAATTATAACGGCAATCCTTTCGCAGGCGCGCGGTCAATGCATGTTACAATTTTTCCGAACAGGTAAAGGAATAAAATGTCCGCTGAAGACAATGCGCCAGATTTTGAACATCCCGTCGATGGTCTTGAGGTTGGGCTGAATCCGGAAAAATTGGACAGGCTCCGCCAGGTTTTCATCGACCAGATCGACCGGCAGAAGCTGCACCCGGCGGCGCAGCTGGTGGTTTTGCGTCACGGTCGGGTCGTGCTCGACCTGGCGCACGGGATAGGCCGTTTCGGTCAGCCCATCACGTCCCAAACGCCTTTCTACACTTTTTCGGTCACGAAAGCTTTCACTGGAATTTGCATCCACAAATTGATCGAACAGGGCAAAATCGAATTGGATGCGCCGGTTTCGGAATACTGGCCCGAATTCGGCCAGAAGGGTAAAGAAACTGCGACCATCCGCCACGTTTTTCTGCATCAAGCCGGGATCCCTGCGCCGCACCTGAACCGGCAGGTTCCGCTCTGGCCTTTGTGGAATGCGGTGATCCATCAGCTCGAGCGGACGGAAGCGGTCTACCCACCGGGTCAGAAGACGGCTTATCACCTGGTCAACTATGGTTTCATCCTGGGTGAGGTCGTCCGGCGGGTCACCGGGATGCCAATTGACCGCTATTTATCTCAAAACTTCCTGGAACCGATGGGGCTGACCCACTCCTGGATGCGGATTCCGGGAAAAGAAATAAAGCATACACCCCGGCTATTCAGCGGGGATCGTGAGTTCAACGCAGCCGCGTTCGTGTTCAATCGACGCCCGATTCGGCGAGCCCTGATCCCGGCCGCGTCCCTTCATAGTTCCGCCCGGGAACTGGCGCTTTTCTATCAAATGTTATTGAATGGTGGGGTATATAACGGGAAACGATACCTAAAGGCAGAAACGATCCAAAAAGCCGTTACGCCGGGTTACGAAGGTATCGACGATTACATCCATCACCCCATGCGTTATGCTTACGGGTTCCACCTTCAGCAAGCCTATCAGGACAGGAACGGCAATACAATTTACGATATGGGTTCCGGTGCCAGCCCGCGTGCGTTCGGGCATTACGGTATGGCCAGCAGCATGGTCTTTGCCGATCCTGATGCGGATCTCGTCCTGGCATTCACCTGTAATCGTCTCATCAAAGACTCTGCCCGGCGACATCAGGCGCTATTGGAAGCACTTTGGGCTGCAGTGGATTGACCAAACATTTTTTCCAGTATAGACGAAATTTTTAATAACAATGCTTATCCCCTCTCATTTTTCACTGACTGATCAAGGTGAAAGACGGTAAAATTCTCCCATGCGCAATTCCAAAGCCCTTTTCATCATCGCCCTGCTTTGCCTGGTGTTGTCCGGCTGCCAGATGTCCTTCGCCCCACCCGGCATGGCGGCAACGGAAACCATGCAGGCGCAGCATATCCTTTCGGCAACACCGAAGATCCGTTTCACGGAGACACCCACGATGACTCCTTCTCCCACACCCCAAATCGTCAACCTCACCGCCAGCGTCTGGGCTGCGATGCCCAAGGCGCCCGTGTTGATGTATCACCGCTTTGATGCTCAACCCGGCGATAAGTCTTCTGAGTACAAGGTTAGCCTGGATGAATTCGACGACCACCTCGCTGCGCTATATCATGCGGGCTTCTCACTGGTCTCGCTGGAAGACTGGCTCAACGGGACCTGGCAGGTCCCTGCAGGCCGCCGCCCGCTGATCCTCACGATTGACGATCTGTTCTACGGCGACCAGATCTCACTTGATGCCAATGGTGATCCGGCCGACTATTCCGGGATTGGCCGTCTGTGGGCGTTCTACCAGTTCCATCCCGAATTTGGGTTCGCTGCAGCGTTGTTCTTCAATTTCGGTGATAAACCCTATGCGAACAACCATTCGGGTGGTATTTTCAGTGTTGTGGATGGCTGGCGGCATGATCGGGCGGAGGCCATCGCCTGGGGGATCGAACACGGTGCAATGCCGATGAACCATTTCTATACCCACCCCTACCTGAACACCCTCACCCCGGAAGAGATCCAGGCGCAGCTGGTGGATAATGACCAGGCGCTGCGGGACGCGCTGGCGCTGATCGGGCGGGAAGATCTCGTCCAGGATCTGCCGAACATCCTCGCATTGCCTTATGTGATCTGGCCTGAGACGGACGCCGGGAAAGCCGTTATTTTCGATTATGTTTCACCGGAAGGTAAACCGGTGGCCGGGATCGTTGAGGGGGATTACGCCGGCAGTGCAAAATTCCTCCCGGCGATATTTTCTCCGGATTTCGACTGGAAACACATCCCGCGCCTGGTGACCAATACCACCGCAATCGAGATCCTGCTGAATCGCCTGGATGAACTGCCGAAGGCATCCTTCTGCCGCCTGGGCAGCTTTGCGCTCGATCCTGAACTGGATCCCGCCCAGGTGTCGGACGCGATCCAATCCAGCGTTGGTGCAGGGAAATGCCCGGAAGGGGTTTACCGGGTTGAAAATCTGGCCTTCCAGATACAGGATGGCTTCATCACCCAGCTCACACCCTGACCTGAAGAAAGGTTAGTCATGTTCGTTTATCTAAGTAAATTACTGCCGCTGTTCCTGTATCCTTTGGGGATCGTCACAATCCTGCTTCTTCTGGTCCTTTTCCTGGACAATTTTAAAAAGTGGCGGAAAGGGCTGTTGATCTCCGCCCTGATCGTGCTCTGGCTGGGCAGCAACCGCTGGGTTTCGTACGGCCTGGCGCGCAGCCTGGAGTGGCGGAATTTACCACCCGAGACCACGCCGCAAGCGGAGGTGATCGTCCTGTTGGGCGGCGGTACCGAACCGCAGGATTATCCCCGCCAGATGACGGAAGTAAACGGCGCGGGTGACCGGGTGTTGTTTGCCGCCAAGCTCTATCGGGACGGCGCAGCGCCGGCGATCCTGGTCAGCGGCGGCAACCTGAACTTCAGCGGCGCCAGAGGCGCGACACCAGCAGACGACATGACCGAACTGCTGACCCAGTTGGGCGTCCCCGAGGAGGCCATCTGGCGGCAGGATCGCTCGCAGAATACCCACGATGACGCCGTCTATTCCGCGGAAATCCTTAAAGAAAAAGGAATCACCGAGATCATTCTGGTGACCTCGGCGATGCATATGCCGCGAGCAAAAGCCTTATTTGAACAGCAGGGGTTAGACGTGATCGCAGAACCGGCAGATTTCACGATCACCGAACAGAATTGGCAGAGCGTCTTTCATCCCACCGTTGGGGAGTTCGTGATCAACCTCCTGCCGAACGCCAGTGCGCTCGGGTTGACCACGACGGTGCTCAAGGAGTATTTTGGCTTGCTGGTATACCGGCTGCAGGGCTGGGTGTGAACCTTATCCCACCATATAAGCCAGGCTGAGCGTGCCGGGCCCGGTGTGGGCGCCGACGACTGGGCTGACAAAGGTTGTAACCGTCTCGACCGGATGGAACCGCTCGATGGCCGCTGACATCAGGGCTTCGTTGTCCTCTTCGGCTGCTGCGTGGAAGGTGCAAATCCGCACGGGTTCACGACCGGCGATATCCGCCTCTGCCAGCTCCAACATACGTTTCATGGCTTTCTTGCGGGAGATCACCGATTCGACCAGTTCAATCTTGCCATCCCGGATTTCCATCATCGGTTTGATGTTCAAAGCTGCGCCTAGCAACCTTTTAGCGGTGTTGATCCTGCCGCCCTTATTGAGATATTTCAAAGTATCTACAGTGAAATAAACCCCGATCCGGGGATAGACATCTTCCGCCAGCGCTTTGCATTCGGCCAGGCTCGCGCCCTGCTGAGCCGCTCTGGCGACGGTCATCACCATGAAACCCAGCGCCATCGAAACCAGCTGCAGAATCCATCACTTCCAACGGTGCATCCTTGAATGCCTCTTTGGCTTGTATGGCCGATTCGACTGTGCCGGAAATCCCACTTGAGATCAACATGGCGAAAACGGCGTAATCCTGATCGAGCAGGGATTTGAACAATTGGTCGAATTCACCCACGGTCACCTGGCTGGTGGTCGGGATGGTGTCCGATTTTGCCAAACGTTCGTAAAATTCCTCCGCCCGGATATCCTCCCCATCACGATAGCTCTCCCCATCCCATTGCAGGGTCAGCGGCACCACATGGATACCCAATTCACTGACAATTTCGGGCGGCAGATAGGCGCTGCTGTCAGTCACAATCGCTACTTTTTTCATCATTTCTCCAGATAATAAACGGTTGAATTTTTCTTTCGCTATTAGTATACATGAAACTTTTACCTGAAAATGAGAAATTTACACCCTTTGGATAGTTTTTGAGAGCATATGAACACTACGCTAGACCATTGACGACCTCATCCTGATCTCGAATAACCTTTTGGATGACCATATCAACCATCAGGGAAAGGAACATGTCATGAAATCGCGATACAAGAACCTCTTTTGGGTGTTGGCTGTTGTCGCCGCGCTCAGTTTCGATCAACTCTTCTGGAAAAAACCAGGTGGGATCAACTTCTTTCTGTTCGTCCTGATCGTCCTGCTGGGTGGACTGATTCCATCGTGGCTGGAAAAAATTCAAGGTTCCCTGGACCTCTTACCTGCTGCTTCTGCCTGTCGCTTATTTCGCAGGGATGACCATTTTCCGCTCTGAACCGATGACCAATGTGATGAACGGGTTGATCACCCTCGGTTCGGTGATCCTGTTCGCCATCACAGACCGGAACGGTGAATGGATGCGCTACAACCTCAAAGACCATCTGGTCAACCTGTTCAAATTTGCCCTGAATTGTTTCGCGGGCGGGATCCTGTTCTTCGTCAAAGTCAAGCCGGCGGATAAATCATCTGAAAATGCGGAAACAAGTGATGAACCTCAGTCGGAACAAAGCCGGCCCCCGAAGAAATGGCTGCCCTACCTGCGCGGTGCCCTGATCGCCATCCCGATCCTAGTCGTACTGGCGCTCCTTTTGGCTGCGGCCGATCCCGTCTTCAGCAGCCGTTTGGAAGGCTTGTTCACCTGGTTTGACATCGATAATCTGGGTGTATATATTTTCCGGCTGATCTACATCTTCGTGATCGCCTATCTCCTGCTGGGTGCATATTATTTCGGCCTGGTGGAAAGTGAGAAATTGAAAGCCAGTCCACAGGGAAAACCCCTGGTCAAGCCTTTCCTTGGCATGATCGAGAGCACGCATCATCCTGGGGCGATCAACCTGCTGTTCCTGACCTTCGTGATCCTGCAGTTCACCTATCTATTCGGCGGGACGGAGAATATCAGCGTAGAAGGATTCACCTATGCGGAATACGCCCGGCGCGGTTTCTTTGAGCTGCTGGCGGTGGCGTTGATCAGCCTGGGTTTGTTCTACATTCTCAGTGAGGTCACTCGCCGTGAAAAGAAAGCGCAGCGCTGGCTGTTCTCAGTTCTGGGTGTGGTATTGGTCGCACAGGTCGGTGTGATCCTGGCCTCAGCCTACACCCGGTTATCGCTCTACGAACAGGCTTATGGTTTCACCCGCCTGCGTACCTTTACGCACCTTTTCATCATCTGGCTGGGGATCTTGCTGGCCGTTGTCGCCTTGCTGGAACTTACTCGAAAGTTAGAGCGACTCCCTTTGGTGCTGATCCTCTTTATCTTTGGTTTTGGGATCACGGTGAACCTCTTCAACATCGACCGGTCCATCACGGAACATAATGTCACACGAGCATTGAACACGCAAAGTGTGGATGGTGCCGTCGATCTGGATACCGGTTATCTTTATTCGCTGTCATACGATTCCATTCCCCCGATGGTGAACTTTTACACCGATAATGGACTGCCTGAGGATCTGCACAATGAGATCGGCGGCGTGCTGGCTTGCCGTCTGGCAACCCTGGACCTACCCGATCCGATGCCCTGGCCTTCCTGGCAGGCTGCCCGCACAAAAGCGGTGATCCTTCTGCAGGCACAGGCGGATTCTCTCAGCAAATATCCGGTTAAACAAGAATATTACGACTGGTCTGTGGAAGTTAACGGCGAAATCAAATCCTGTTCAGGATTTGATTCCTCGTATATGGATTGATGGTTAGGGGATAAAAGGTGTAGGTCAGGCCGCGAAACGATAACCGCGTGACCGGACGGTCAGGATGTGACGGGGATTGGCTGTATCAATTTCGATCTTCTGCCGGAGCCGCCGGACATTCACCCGCACGATCGGACGGGCATCCATCTCATCCATTTCATAACCCTGAACAGCCCGGATCAATTCGCTGGCGCTGACCACCCGGTCGCCGTTGGTGGCGAGGTAATCGAGCATATCGAATTCGGTCGGGCTGAGCTGCACTGGTTCGCCGTTCTGGACCACCAACCGCTTACGCCGGTCGACGATGATGTCAGGCGTTTCGAGGATGTGCTCGTGTTTCGAGCGTTCGACGCTTTCCGGCACCAGGGTGGTCTTGAGCTGGTTCAGCATCATCTCGATCTGATTGATCACCTGCAGACGTTCAGCTGATTCCTGACGTTCAGTCATGCAGCGGTTAACACGGGTAACCACCTCGGTGATGTTGACCGGTTTAACGAGGTAATCATAAGCGCCTTTGCGCAAGGCGGAAATTGAAAAGTCAAGATTGGAATATGACGAGACAAGGATCACATCCGTGCTGGGATTGTTCTCTTTGATCCACTCCAAAAGGTCCAGCCCTCGAACATGACCATTGGATTTAAGATTGACCAACGCCAAGCCGATCGAATTGTGGTCGAACAGCGTTTGAGCCTGGTCAATGGAATTAGCCTGGGCGATGTCAAACCCCTGTTTTACCAACGCCTCCGTCCATGATTTTTGGACCGTATTCTCATCGTCAACGATGAGGACCGATTCTGCTGATTTCATACCAACCTCCCAAGCGATCTGCCACGCCAATAAAAAAACAATAAGTCCGGTTCGATCAGGTCTCAAGGCGCTGTTTTGATATGTTTCGGAAATGCTTCTGCATCCTCGAGATGATTTTTCAAACCGTTTTTCGCATCTTCTGAAAATGATTACGAAACCTTCATTGAGTTGTTATGATCGTTATTTCATAACATTTATAATGAAATCATTTCACTTTCATTGTTATTGTAATGGTTCCTACGCATCTATACCTTAACGCCAGATTACAAATCGCTAAGATTGAGCTAAGTGTTTTGGATTCTGGAAATTAAATGAATGTGAGGGAATGGTAAGTGGGATTGGGCATTAGGTATTGGGTATCAGGAGATCAGGTTCTTCATTGACCCGCTATTGTTATATTTCATCACCTTAAAACTAATCTTTGCAAGCATTTTCTCGAAATCAGGAGCGCGGACTTCAGTCCGATTAGGCACCTTTCAATAAATGAAGGTTCTCAACATCACTTTCTACCCTTGGAAGAAATTTACCTCGGTAAACCCAACGATAATCGCGGATCTACAAAAACGTAGAGACCTTGCATGCAAGGTCTCTACGAAGTCATGGATTATCACTTTTATCGCTTTACCCGGATTACGCCGGCGGGAACAGCTTCGCCATTGCGCCGGGTGCGAACTTCTCCACCGTCTCGGAAGAGATCCCGTTCAACCGGCAGATATCGGCATACATATCCACACTGGGGCGACGGATGCGCGCCTGTGACTCCGTATCCAGTCCCCACAATCCAAACCGCTGGCTCCAGCCGCGCTCCCATTCGAAATTATCCACCAGCGACCAATGAAAATATCCCCGCACGGGGGCGTTATTATTGATCACCCGCCAGAGCGCGTGCAAATGTTCGACCGTATAGCGGGGTCGCATCTCATCCTGCGAATCCTCCACGCCGTTCTCGGTGATATAGATCGGTTTACCAAACTGCATGCCCCAGTGCACACAAGCCTCCATCCCTGACGGGAGGTTGGCGATAAAGTCGTTCTCACTCATCAGCGCGTCCTTGGGGAAACTGAGATGAGCAAACATCTCCTTCGCGTTAAAGAGGTCAAAGCGGACCAGGTCGCTGGAGTAATAATTCAAGCCGACGAAGTCCTGGGTGCCAATCGCCTCCGGGATACGGTCGCGTTTGACGATTGCGTTGAAGACCCCGTCCTTAAGCGTGCGCGGGAAAAGGTCATTGAACAGCGTATGAAAAACATTCGCCATCCAGCGGTCCACCGGAAGCCAGGTGGCCGGTCGGAATTGCCGGTAATGCAAGGCAGTGCCGACCTGCGCCTCAGGCTGAATTTCATGGATCACGTGATAAGCGCGGGCATGCGCCTTGACCATGTTGTACATCACCTGGTAAGCGGCCTTCAGGTCTCGTTTCCCGGGTGGGAACAGGCCCTCCACATAAGCGCTAAGCACGAACACATCCGGCTCATTGATCGTGACCCAGAGGTTGCAATACGGTTTGAGCGCATCCACCGCTTTACGGACAAAATTGGCGAACAATTCGACAATTTCCTCGTTTTCCCAGCCACCCATCTCCGCCACCCAAAGCGGTTCGCTGAAATGGTGCAGTGTGACCATCGGGACGATCTTGCGGGACTGCAGCCCGATCAGCATCTCGCGGTAGCGGTCGAGGGCGTCCTCATCCCAGCGGTCCGGCGTCGGTTGGATCCGGCTCCAGGCGATGGATAGGCGGTGCGCGTTCTGGAAGGTTGACTGGGCGCGGTCAAAATCCTCCCGCCAGCGCCCGCCCCACCAATCACTGGCCAGGCCGGAGGTATCACCGTTGAGGATATGGCCTTCTTCCTGTTCCCAGGCCGTCCAGGTGTTGTTCGGGTTGCGCCCTTCCACCTGGTGGGCGGCGGTCGCCGTCCCCCAGAGGAATCCTTCCGGAAAATAATAGGTGCCTTCAGGCATAGTGTCTTGCACTCCTGATGAAAATCATAATTGTCTTGAACGGTATACATCATAACGTATTTTTGAGACTCGGGAAAGCCTATCGTGTCGAGACGCCCCGGCGGGGCATCTCACGTACAATGATTAGAGAAATTATCCACTCTGGATTTCAAATTCTAGTAGATCATCCTCTATCCTCTCCGTCCAGCGTGCTGATCTTCAACGTCTCCTTCTCCACGTTGTATACTGCCCCGGCGATGAAACAAGCCGGCAAACGGTGCTTATCCCAGGGCAGGTTGATCCGGTTCGATCCCGACAGCCGCGCAAAACGTCCGACCGGCGGGCGCCAGGCCTTGAGCGGGACGCCCTGCAGCGTGTAGAACCGCCCATGTGCATCCAGATAGATATCACCATCTTTTGGATCGGGCTGTTCATAGAACCGCAGGTGTCGTTCGGGTGTAACTTGTGCCAACACCAGTCGTTGGTGCTGCGTTCCCATTTTCATGAGTGCCTCGATCTCCGCCTGGCAGCTCGAACCGCTCATCCGGTAAGGCGAGATGCGGATGCCGGTCGGTGCCGCCGTGATCCGCCGGAAGAACTGCCCACCCGCCGTGGCAATATCCAGAAGCTGGTCCGAGGTTTCGGAAACGCAAACGAATCTGAAAAGCGTATCAGGTTTGTCACCCGGCGGGAAAGTGTTCCAGCTTCCGGTTGATTGGTCGTAATAGCGGCCTTCCCCATCGGGGAAGTTCATGTTTTCATCCAGCCGCAGCATGAAATAAGCGCTCCCGTTCACACCGTTCGGGTCGAGCGTGACCCAATATTTTGAACCGCCTGTAAGGGCACACACAGAGGCAAAACTAAATTTCGCCCAGGCATAAGATATGATCGGGTAATCCCATCGGGTTGAGCGGCTCGGATATGGCGATCACGCTCCCCGGAACCCCGGCATTATCGGTATGGAGCCGCGCGGTGAGGGTACGGGTCGCCCCACCGACATTCCGCAGTCGGAAATAGATCTCCTTCAATTCACAATCCGCACCCGGAAGGAAGGATTGCCCGATATACAATGCGCTGCTGCTGTTTCCGAAGGCAAATGCACCGGGGCCCGGCCCGTAGTTGGCATAGAACCCCTCGTTGAAATGATAGGTCCGCCATGCCAGGGTCTCAAACCATCCGGCACAGGTCAATTTGACCCTGCCTTCACACGAACCGATGCACTGGCTTAAGTGCGAACCCGGCCAGGCATGCTGCGCCAGCCAGGCATCCCGCCACGCTTCAGCCCGGTCATCATCGATATCCCGCCCGACCAGCAGCCTGTTCCTTGATCCCATATTCCGCCTGGGAACGCAGGTCAACAGCGGCTTCGGTCAGGCTGCGGTCACCCACCCGGTTATCAGGCGAGAGGAAATCATACTGTACCTGCACCTGGTTAGCCAGATCGGCCAGGGAAACCCGGACCATCACCTCTTCCAGTTGAACCTCAACCGATTCGACATACCCCCACCAGACCGGTTCCGCTTCGGAGTCCCGGACCATAACGCCGCAGCGTAACTAATCCAATCAAGTCCATTAGCTTCTCCGCAGACCCGGCGCCTGTCAGCTCGGCACGAGCCGGACCGCCGAAAATTGACCAGGCCAGTTCCACGGGCTTTATTGACAAACCCGGGAGGACCGGCCCGGAAAAATCACGCCGGTCAAAATCCACAGTGAAATGTTCTTTTGATGCATTGACCGTCATCATCTTGCTCCTCTCCAATGATTTCCACAGCTCAAAGCACCCGTCGCCGCTTGCGGTAAAAAAGCTGCAGCCGCGCCGTTCGGAGGATGTCGATCTGGCGGTCCCGATCGGCCATCACCACCAGCAGCCGGTTGTATCTGCCTGGATGGAGTACCAGTTCCCCACCCTGCCGGATGTGTGCGACGGTCTCCGAACCGATTTGAGAAAAGTTGGAAACCTGTACGCCGAGGAAGTTATCATCGATCAACATGGAGTCCGCATAGAGGTTATAAAAGGCCAGGAAATTCGCGCCAGGCGCCAACGGCAGCAGAGTCAGGCAGTCAAATTCAAGGACGTAATCCGTGTCCGTATCATGCTGGCCATAAAGCACCAGGTCGATATGGTGCGGCAATGACTCGTTCAATAATTTATTGGGTGGGATCCGCACCGGCGGGAACAGGACGTAACCGAAATCCGGATCGGCATAAGCGCTCTCCCCTTCCCACAGGATATTGGTCCCGGCTTGCAGCTTGATCTTTAATAACAAATCCTCGTAAGCGTGAGGCGTGTAGAAACGCAAAATCGGTCGGAAGGACATCCCTGCCATCTGCTGCACGGTCGTATTCTGCAAAAGCCAATTCCCCAGGCCGGTCCACTCGGTACCCGCCCAGGTCACCCGGACATAGATCCCATTGATCGCCGCAGCATTATTGAAAAGAGATCCGCCGACGAAGTCTCCGCCATAACAAAAGAACATTTCCTCCTCCGGTTCTTCAGGATGGTGGAAGACGCCCAGATAGATATCGCCCATTTCACCGCTTTCCGTGGTGTTGGTCAATTCCAATCGCAGGGACGCGGGAAGGTCCGAATCGAAGTCCCCCGGTTTGACCAGAACGCTGTTGCTGTGTCCGCTGTGGACGTCCGTGTGGTTGAACAGATCCACCCCACCCAGGATGTCTTCGGCATCGCGAGAGGTCAACGGCAGTTCCAGTAATTCCGAATCGTAATGGTTGGGACGGGTGAGGTGGAGGGTGACCGAAAGGGACCCCGTCAGGCGGGTTTCGGGCGCGTCCGGGTTGACCTCGATTTCCAGACCGGTCAGCAGCGCATAATCGTATTCGCCGTCCGAGTTCATCCGGATCCGCAGGCATTGGGGCGCGGGATGCCCGCCATTTTGATACAACGCCATCCGTTGGCGGACATGCTCCAGCGCAGCGATCCCTGCAGCCAACGCCGCCGGCGTCCCCTCCAGGCTGAGTTCAAGCGTCTCCTGTACTTCCAACCCTAAACTGAAGGCCGGCAGGTAGTTCACATGTTTGAAGGGCGGTTCGACGCCCTCACCGCTCAACACCAGCCAACCTCCGGCGGACGTGCCGTCTCCGATCGCGATCTGGTTCATCCCTCCTCCTCCCAGGCCCATTGATCGTAAGGCGCCGTCTCGGCTTCCTGGTGTGTCCGCCGCTTGATCACGGCCAGCATTGTCTGGAACCGCGCCATGTGCGCCGTAGCCCAATCGGCCAGTTTCTCGGGCAGTGTCCGCCCGCCGCGGGCATCCTCGAACCGGCCTGAAGCCCTGAACGTGAGCGCATACGCCACCGCCCCGACCACCAGCACTTGTACGTCATCCTCGTCCAGGGTCGTCTCAAGGGCCCCGTCCAACCCTGCCAGGGCGAGTGTGTCGTCCAGCACCCGCCCAATCGCCAGGAGCGCGGACCGGATCGCCGTCTCGAGCATGGACTCCGACCAGATCAGGTTCCCGGTATCGTTGAGGTGGCAGCTCACCCGTTCTTCGATCGTCGTCAGGGTCAGGCTCATTTCGCCTCCCCTGCTTCATTTTTGGTTTTCGTAAACCCATCCACCACCCGTTTAACTTCCTCCGCTGTGAAAGTCCTTTTCCGGCCCCTTTCATCGAGCACCACCAGGGTGCCATCCGCACGGCGGTGTACGGCTATCGGTTTCCCGCCCACCAGTTGCGCGGCAGCTTGTTCTATTGAGTTTGATTTCCTGCGAGCCATGAGCTTCTCCTTTCCAAAATTTGGCTCCCTCTCCCCCTGATCTGGGGAGCCAACTCGTTTTTATATTTATTCAGTCTGTGCCGCGCAGCCCATCCTCGATCCCCGTGCCGAGGATATACGCTACCAGCACGTAGATCACCGCGGTGAGCTGGTCTTCAGCCAGCGGGAAATCGGGCTGCCAAACCTTGACGATCACTAAAACTAATCCGATCAGGGCTGCCCAGAACTTCCGGCTTCCCAATAACTGCTTGAATTTATCCATCGCAACATTCCTTTCTTCTTTATCCGGTCAAGGCAGGGGCGCCCAGAACTTCCGGCTTCCCAACACCTGCTTGAATTTATCCATCGCAACATTCCTTTCTTCTTAATCCGGTCAAGGCAGCGGCGCCCAGAATTTCCGGCTTCCCAATAACTGCTTGAATTTATCCATCGCAACATTCCTTTCTTCTTTTTCCGGTCAAGGCAGCGGCGCCCAGAACTTCCGGCTTCCCAACACCTGCTTGAATTTATCCATTACAAACTCCTCTCTGATTGCTCCCCTTCCGGTCTGCCCCATCAAATTGACAGGGCAGACCTTTCAAAGGAGAAGATATGAAGCAACCGCCCGGATCAACCTGCGATATTGTTCTTATGCAAAGGACGGAAATCGTTAACCCAGACCGCCAGGGTGTGACGGACCTTAAGCCGGTGTTCATCGTTCATGAAGACGGCTGGGGAAAGCTCGTCCCCTGCCACATAGATTTCCGGCATGATCCCGAAACGCTCGCCAACATAGATCGCGGGCGCAATCGCCGGGTCGCAGGCGGCTGCCCAGTTCACCGGGTCGGTCCATTCCGGTACCACAATCGGGACGCCCGTGCCTTTCAGGACGTTGTCATACACATAGTCCTGCTCCCGTACGAATTCGCCCTGCAGGATCTGGAAAGCGGTTTTCTGCTGCGTCCGCGGGATCAGGAGGTACTTGGGGTTAACGGCCATCTTCGGTCCGGTGCCGTAATAGGTGTCAGCGTTCTTCACCAGCATCGGCTGGTCATACACCGCCGAACAAACCGCATCCCATTCATCCGCACTCAATTCGTTCAGGCGCAGGTTGGCGTGCCCGCCGGCGGTTGTGACTGCGGTCGGATTGAACAGCGCGCCTGTGTCCGCCATGGTCGGGCCGACGCCGTAATCAGCGGTGAAAATTTCACTCACCAGCCTGGAGATCTTGCGCAGCCCGGCCGAAGCCAGTTCACGGGCATAGGCCCGCAGCTTGCGGGTTTCATCCCGGTCGATCAGTTCCAGGGTCAGGGGGATATACCCGCCGTATTTGACAAAGCTGGCCGTTTCGGGGGAATCTCCCACGACCAACTCGGTGTAGGCTTCCCCTTCAGCGACCGCCGGCAAATCCCCTACGGTCCCGACCAGGGTGCCGGTGATGTCGTTGAGGGAATTGAAATGTTCAGTAAGGCTGATCTGCTGCCACCAGTCATACCCGGCGCGGCCCAGCGCATCCCAGGTATTGACCACCAGTTTATTGAGCGCGTTCTTCACCAGCCCGGTAAAATCGGCCGTGGTCGCCAGTTGGGTCCGATTGGGGAAATAGCCGCCGTGCATGTCCGAATCCCCCGTCAGGGTCAGGTAGAGTTCCCGGATGCCGGACAGTCGGGCCACCGAATACATTTTGTTTTCCCTGTGCTCGCGGGAGGCCAAATAGATCATCCACCGCAGTCTGCAAGCGCTCTTCCGATGTAACCATCTCGGTGATCCGGCCAGGGCCGTTGACGACCGATGCGCCCGTCAGTTCGCCGACCATCGTCCGGGCGTCCTCGATCGCCTGCTGCAGCTCCCCGGCTTCAAAGACCTGCCCGTCAAACTGCTTCCGCAGCCGGCTGATCACCGGTTTGGGTAGGTTGGAAGCGCTCAAGGCGGTTTCCAATAAATATCCGCACATCTGCAGCCGGACCGCTTGCGTTTCCTGTGCCACTGCCGTCACATCCTCCCCCGTTTCCGCTGCCGGAACGGGTGCTTTCACTTGTTCTGCCATCTGTAAACCTCCAATTTGATCGTCTGATTGGTTCAATTGGCGCAGGAATGCGCCTCCGCGGGCCGGATCGTAAACCAGGTCAACCGAAAAGACCTTAAGGATCTTCTCGACCACCCGGTTCCTGCCCGCAAACAATACATCGGCTGAAAAGCCTACCTTGCCGCCCGGCGGGTCTTCCCCTGCCAGGATCTGCTCGCCCAGCGCGGTCAGCACCGCTGCACCGGGGCCAAAAGCCGCCAGTGTGGCGCGGATGCCTTGCGCAGCCTCATCCCAGACCGCACCCTGCAGCACGATCCGCCCGGCTTCAGCGAAGTAGTACGCGAACCAGGGGTCCTGGTAACCCCAAGACACGCCCGTTCGTATGGCGATGAAGACCACTTTCGGGTCATGAGCCGCGATCCGGTCGAAATCGACCTTGGTTCTGCCGTCCGGGGAAGTGTTGTAGCGGGAAATATCCACGCCGAATGCGAAATTATCATTTACCACGATCAATCTCCTTCATCGGGTCCCGTCCGGGGATGATCACCCCGGGCAGGTGGGTTTGCCAGGTCTCTTCATCGAGCAAAGCGCACAGGCTGGCGCTGACCAGCAGGTCATCGTGAACCAGGTCGCCGCTGGCCGGGTCACGGGTGCCATCCGGTACGCCCCACCGTAATTGCTTGGCTGGGCCGGGCTGCACCGCATACTGGCAGAACGTCGCTTCACGGAAGAACCGCGCACTCAAACGAGCCTGTTCGCCCTTGTCCCGCTCGGGGCAGGCATAGTCCCGGAAGCGGCCTAAATCGATCACCGCCAGGAACCCCCATCCCAATTCGGATTTGGTTTTGCTGGAGAAGATGAAAGGGCGCACCTTACCCGGCAGCGCTTTTTCCAGGAATGCCGCCAGCCCGGCCCCCACCCCGGTCGCATCCACCACCAGGTGATCCACTCGCCAGTTCTCCGCCAGGGCGCGCAGCTGCCCAAAGAGTGTCGTATGCGCCACACCGACCCACAGCCGCCGGTGCACCACCCGGTAAACGGGCAGGTGCTGGCCGTTCTGATGGATATCGCCCGGTTCCA
>CAVVHL010000007.1:0-90588 GCA_963748065.1 uncultured Chloroflexia bacterium
CGTTCATATGTCCATTAAATTGAACTTATAAAAGAATCCTACCATATTGCAAATTGAAGTGTCAAACCAAATATCTGGAAATTTCCTCCAACCTAACAGACCCAAACGAATAATTCAAATCGAACAAAAACCTACTGATTTTGATGGGATTAATTCAATTACAGATGCAAAATGCGGGAGAGGATGTGCTTTACCGAGTGAGTAAACAGCTTGTTTATCAGGAAAAATATCGCCCTCCCCTATGAATTATAGAGGAGGGCTTTATTTAGAATGCTACAAACCTATTTATTTAAATTCTTAATTTGGAGTAGCAAATTGAACATCCGCCGGAAGAGACTGCGCATCGATGTTAGGCCATGCGTCAGCGTTGACCAACCCGGTGATATTCACGGCTATGACCTGATAGTCATAAGTTGTACCAGGGGAAGCAGTATCGTCCAGGTAAGTCATGGGATTACCGCTCCCTGATTCCATCGGGAGTTGAGCCAGTGTTTCCCAGGCTCCATCTGGTGCAACGCGTCTCATAATAAGGTAATTTGTTTCGCTGACCGTGTCATCTGTCCAATTGAGTCTGACATTACCGGTTTCATCAACCGCTTCGAGATCAATGGGTGGATTGGGGATAACAGCCAGTGAGAATGGGTGCATCATATCCATCTCTTCATGACTGAGCAGGTGGCAGTGCCAGACATACTCCCAGCCATAGTTTACATATTCGTTGGTGACAGTGACTGTTGTTTCATCCGGAGTTTGGAAATTTCCCAGGGGCGGCGGCATCAACGGGGCGTGTTCAGGTATTGAAGGATCCATCAACCGGATACTATTAGGCACATCAAAGGGCTGTGTTGTCGGCGCATGCGGCCGCAAAGCGAAGATAGTATCCTCCAAAGGATTAACCCGAATGGTTTCCTTCCAGCCCAGTTCATTCGGATCAGGCGGCAGCATATTCCCATCCCATGCCACCCTGTTAATTAGCTGCACATTCACCAGGTGAACATGAATGGTATGGGTATCAACGCCGTTATGCGTTATTTTCCAAATTTGCGTACCATCGCCCAACTCTCCCAATTTGGTCAGTTGGGAAGTCTTTCATTAGATCCACTGGTGGGCTTGAATAGCCATAGAGGATGAAGTTCTGCCCTCCTGGCGCTCCAGCTGCCATTTCCAGCCCCATTAGACCGCTCATCCGTCCATATTCGTCAAAAGCCTCCCCCATTTCATCTTGAATGGCTTTGAGTTCCATATCATAGGAGAATCCTAAAGCTTTGGCTTGAGCGCCTGTCCCACCTCCGCCTGTAAATGTCACAGTCGGTGCGGAGACATAACCATCACCAGGATCATCCAGAGTGAGTCCTGTAACGACGTCTCCTGTAAGTGTGGCGGTTGCCGTTGCGCCGGATCCACCACCACCTGAGATTGTCACTGTAGGTGGGGTTGAATAACCGCTCCCACCCTGGGTTAGATTCAGATCGGTTAACGGGCCATTGAAGAATGAGATGGAATTGTCGCCGATTTGGACATAGGCACGATAATCCCCAGGCATTTGTTCCTCGTAAGCTGTGTTGTAGGCTGCTTGAGGCACGATGATCCTGTTTTGAGAAGCTTCGAATAGGCCCGGTTTGTCGCCATCTTTGGCAAATACATATTGCAAAGGCGTCATATCATAACTTGGCCCGGCAGTCAGGTTCGCCCTGGCTGAGCTCCCTGATCCGCCACCATACAACAACGAAACATTCGGAGCTGTTGAATAACCTGAACCTCCAGAAGTCAGTTCAATTTTTGAAACGTTAAGTGTTGCAGCTGCGGTACCAAAGGGATTCGAACTTCCAGTCCCGGTCCCATTGCCAGCGAAGAATGGCACATAGGAAGTGTACAGCAAATCAGATGTGTCACGGGTTAGCACAACTAAGGGAGCGGAAGTATAGCCAGAACCACCATTTGTAACCGTATAACTTGCGATTTGTCCATTAACAATGTTTGCAACCGCCGTTGCCCCACTCCCACCGCCGCCGATGAGATGGACCATTGGGGCTTCAGTGAGAAATTCTGTCGCACTGCCTGTAGGAACGATATGATCGACCGAACCGGTGGCATATCCTGCTGCCCCAGTTCCACTGCCGCCATAGAACCCAACTGTAGGCATCGTTGAATATCCAGAGCCTGGGTTCAAAACATCTACAGAAACAACGCTGCTGTCAGGGACATCCCCTGCAGACCTGACGCGAATTTGCATGATCGTTCGGGTGTTCGGACCGTAACCGGGTTGTGTTGTTGGTGCACCACCGGAGGATGTTCGATCGAGATCCCCGGTGAAATAATCATAACGTGGGTCATAGGCTGGGAAAGGCGCTGTACTGTCGTTATAGAGGATTAGGGTCTGACCGGCATATTGTGAGAAGTCGACCAGGACATCGGCACGTTCGGCTGTGCCCAGGAGCAAAGAGTGGTCTTTCACATTACCGACATTGAACAAACCAGCATCGGTCACATATGTGATGGGTTGAGGTGGGATCACTACCGGCTCAGGAAGGAAACCGCCCTCCGTTCCGATCTGGATCCAGGAAGGGCCCATTGTTTGAGGATCAGGGACACCGCCCTCTCGGCCGTCTGTGGGCCAAAGCTCCGGGAAATCCGGGTTGGGGTCAGCGGGCAGCATTTTTACTTCTGTGTTCATGCGCCCGTCAGCAGTGACTACATCCGGATCAGCAACATAGAATTGCAAATTCAAGAAGCGGTCGTTTGCGATATTGAGAATTCGGAAGCGGACAACTTCAGGGTCAACTTCCAGGTAAGGATAGACCGTCCCGTTCACTGTGGGCGTGTCAAAGTAAGTTTCCATCCCAACAGAAGGAGAGGGCACGTTTGGCTTAAGCGGTTCAATATCACAAGGTTCAGCTATAACATCGCAGGAGTATTCGTTTGGTATGGGTTGCATTGTATTTACAGTTGGCGGCCAGAACCATGGACCGTAATGCCAGCGGCCAAAATCATTAACACCACCCGGAACGTAAGGATCCTGGATCGGCATATAAACCGATGGATACCAAAGATCGCCTGTATGTGCTGAAAACGAACCCGGATCATTGGGATCGAATGTGTCGGACCCCCAACGCCAGGTCGGGTCTTGCGCTGCAATGGTGGTTTCATCGACAAAGGTTTTATCCTGAATGATGAGGGGAATTCCTAAGTCGGGAAAGACACTGATCATGTTCGGATTAATTCCCGTGTTGTTGGTTCCATTGATCAGGTCCTGATCATATTCATCTGTAATGAGATAGCCATTTGCCATGCCGACATATACGTTTAGGCGGGTGATTCCCCAGGCATGGTCATGAGCGAACTCAAGCCGTGCGCCTAGTTCCTCGTTGTTGTAGAAGAATGTCATCTTGCCGGAATAGGCATTCACAGCCCCAGCTTCGGGAGGAGTTTGTTGTCCCGCAGTATTGGGGATGATATTACCACTAGCATCAAACCACATATCAGGAACATTCTGATAACTCGCACCTTCAGTATATTGCGTCACTTCACCCGCTGGGGTAAACCATTGCTGAGGTGTGCCGTCGCTGATCCAAGGTGTGAATGCACCATGGAGGTGGACGGAAGTTCGATTTTCGGTATAGTATTCACAATCTCCGCCCGTATTAGCGTTACAATCTTGACCAAGATTTACTCGGTCCAGCGGTCCTGGTCCTGAACCCATGATGGTTGTATCCACGGGGATAAATAAGTCGCCATCACTACCGGTTCCAAGGTTATTCGTAAAGGTGATTCGAACAGGTCGCCCTTTTGTGGCCATGATCATGGGTCCAAAATAGTGCGGTTCGATATCGGGATTAGGGCCGTTGGTTTGACGATAGCCACGTAAAGTCGTTGGTGGTAAATCGGAATTCATTTGTTCCGAAAATTCAATAATCTCGATTTCGTAGTAATCCGAGCCCGGAAAGGTTTCTGTATCAGGAACTGCAATTGGGATATACTGACCGAGTGCGTTCGCATTTTCAGGTCCCAAACCAGGGAGTTTATCAATAAATTTGCGGATTCCACTTTCTGTATCAGGGAGCAAGTTTGCTGTGGCCAATGCCCCACTGCCATTTGAATCTTGAATGTCAACGATCGGTGCTGAATACCCTTCACCCGGTTCAACAACCGTGATTGATGTGATCTTTCCAGCAACGACCGTTGCTGTTGCAGTAGCTCCATGACCGGTCCCATAAACATCCAGCACATTGACAACCGGTGCGGTGTATCCTGTGCCAGGTGCATCTACTGTTATGGATTCGATTGAACCTTTGGGCATTGGAGAGTTTGCGTAATTAGCAAAAGGACCATAATAGTGCGGAATGCCGCCTGGATCAAGTTCATAAGGGGATCGATTGCTTAGATCGAGACCGGCTACACCGGGCAAAATGCCCTGTTCTTTGGAACGGTCGGCTGCATCCTGAATATCCTGTGCGCCTGGTTTCTCTTCGAGAATGACCAATCCATCATTATCTTCTGGTGGAGGAGGGGATTGTGCCGAAACTGTTGGCAACACCGGTGTTGAAAACAAGGTGAAACCTAAAATCAAGGAAATGATCAATGAGAAAGTTCTTCGAATTTTCATTTAAAACTCCTTAAGAATTATCAGGGATGATCTTTTCAAAATTATGATTTTCACCTCCATTAGTCAATATTGATTTTTTTGGGGATTTCTCGACAAAAATCCCAGTAAATATTTGAACAAACAACATTAGAATTGAGTAATCAATTGAAATAATTTAATAGCTGAGATATCCAATAATCGATAACTAAACATTGGATTCAAAATAACTCCTGCATTTTAGAATCTTCTCCTGTTCAATCGAACACATGTTTTAGTTTTAAAGAGCACTTTTTTGATCAATGTTTTAAAGGTGAAGGGTAAATTAACAACCGAAGATTTTCCGATTGAATTCTTTGTTGGATTGATCTTGGGGGTTATTGTATGAAAAAGCATAACCATTTGCACCAATAATTTATAAAACCTTCCCTGAATATTTATTAATTTGAATGGTCGGCAACTCGATTTGTTACTGATTTAGGTGAAAAACGAGAAATAATACAATTTCTATATGAATTGTCGCACATTTAAATAAGAAAAGTCAAGATTTTAATATTGAAGAATAATTTTGGATCCATTGAACAATTTTTAACGAAAGTATTTTCCGGATAAAAAGATTTTACAAGTTAAAGAATTGAGGGGAAACGGGATATTTATCCCGTTTTCCCTCTGAATTTCGATTTAGTTCTTCGACAGGAATGCATTCACTTCAGATTCGGCTTTGGAACGCGTAATCTCATAGCGTTCCTGAATCTTACCGACCAGGGCTTCATAACTACCCTTAATTTGGGTGATGTCATCGTCAGTCAGCTTACCCCATTGCTGTTTCACTTTGCCTTCCAATTGTTTCCACTTGGCATTTAGCATGTTTGAGAGGTTCATGGGTTTCCTTTCGACTTGTTTACTCAGATGCTTTCTATATTTTAATTTTATTGGACAGCATCCCCGGCTCCGAAAGGTTACTGATAGAAGAAGGTTTGAACTTCGTTATGAACGATTGAAAACCGAAAGAGGCATATTTTAAGGTTGATTCCCAACGTTAAAGCCTTGACAATTTTACAATTATAGTTATAATGATTATCAATAAGGAATAATTATAAAATGTATTCAAATGAGAATTTACTTCAAATACTTCGCAAATCCGGTTTACGGCTAACGCCGCAAAGAATGGCTATCTGCAAAGCGGTTGTCCAATCCGACCGGCATCCCACTGCAGAAGCGATTTACGAACAGGTCAGACAGGAACAGCCTTCGCTTTCGCTGGCAACGGTTTACAGCGTACTTGAAAATCTGGCGGCGTTGGGGTTGGTCAGCAACCTGGGACAGATGGGGGATAACAAGATCCACTACGACGGCAATTTATCGCCACACTTACATTTGAGCTGCACCAATTGTCATAAGATTGTAGATTTATACGCACCGGCTATAATGAAGATGGAAGAAAAATTACAGCGGGAAACCGGATTTGAAGTATTAGGAAATCGCATTGTGTATTACGGGCTATGTCCCGATTGTCAAATTTCACACCAAATACAACTGAACTGAAATGGAGTAATAAAATGGAAAATCAAGAAACACCTGTAACCACCCCGATGCCCCGGATTGGGGATAAAGCGCCTGAATTCAAGGCCGTAACGACTCAAGGCGAGATCAATTTCCCCGGTGACTTCAAGGGAAGCTGGGTCATCCTCTTCAGCCATCCGGCGGATTTCACCCCGGTCTGCAGTTCGGAGTTCATGACCTTCGCCACCCTGGAAGATAAGTTTGCCAACGCGAACTGCAAGCTGGTGGGGCTCTCGGTCGATGGGCTTTACAGCCATATCGCCTGGCTCCGGACGATCAAGGAAAAACTTCAATATCCGTGATATGAAGAACGTCGAAGTCAACTTCCCGTTGATCGAGGACATCACCATGGAAGTGGCCAATAAATACGGCATGATCCAACCCGGTGAGAGCAGCACCAAAGCTGTCCGGGCGGTCTTCTTCGTTGACCCCAAAGGAATCATTCGTGCGATCATTTATTACCCGTTGAGCCTGGGCCGCAACTTCGAAGAACTTTACCGTGCATTGATCGCCATGCAGACCGCTGACGAATTTGGCGTCGCAACCCCGGCCGACTGGGTTCCCGGTGAGGACGTCATCGTTTCACCTGCCGGTTCCTGCGGTGCGGCCAAGGACCGGATGGAACATTCCGGTGAGGAAATGAAATGCTATGACTGGTTCTTCTGCCTGAAGCCATTGGATAAGGATGAAGTACTGAAGAAGGTCTTGAAGAAATAAGAAAATTGCGTTTTTACCTTAATTAATAGATAAGGCTGTCCGACATCTGAACTGCACATCGGGCAGCCTATTTTTTTACTATATAGTAATTATTGCTTTTCATCTTGAATCTCGAGAGAAGCGGGGTCTATAATTAAATTATTGAAAGATTAATTAATTTAATTCAACTGAAAATTTATCAAAAAGAGGAATTGAAATGATAGAATTATTTACAAAGAATTGGTGGACCTTCACCTTACGTGGGTTATTAGCAATTGCATTTGGGATTTTGGCATTAGTTTGGCCAGGTGCAACGATTGCGGTACTGGCAATCTTTTTAGGAATTTATTTGTTGTTGGGTGGAATTTTTGCCGTGGTTGCCGGTCTGGCTACCTCTGGGAAAAATTCCAGATGGTGGACTCTTGTGCTGGAGGGTTTGGCCGGGATCATCCTGGGACTGGTGGCGTTATTTTTCCCTGGACTCACCGAAGAAATTATTGTATTCATGGTCGCCATCTGGGCTGTGGTCGTAGGTTTTCTGGAGATTTCCTCAGCTTTTCAAATCCGGCATGAGATTGCCAATGAAGTTATCATGATCATTAGCGGCCTTCTCGCCGTTATCATGGGGATACTGCTTTTTGTCTTCCCAATTGGCGGTGTGGTGAGCATTGTCTGGATCATAGGTGTCTTCTCGATCGCTTTTGGGATTGCCCTGATCCTGCTCTCATTAAGGATGCGCCGGACTTGGCGGAGTATCAAGATCGGTGACAATTCTTCCTCGGATGATATTTGATTTGATTGAAAGATACTGGATTGGGGGGAATTTCAGATTAGTAATAAGCAATATGTTTGAAGAATAGATTCAGAAAAAATGCCTATGATCACCAATAGGCATTTTTTGATTTTGACAGGTATCTATTTGGATTTGAGAAATCCGGAGAATAGACCCGGTAAAGAAATTCCATCTACCAGACTTTCCCAATTTCATTATCAAATTGCATGATCATCCGCCAGCCACAATCGAACCGATCGCCATAAATGAAAAAATAGCGACATCCTGCCAGAAATGGATGAACCAGGGCCAGAAAAAGCCTTTCGTTTCCAGCATAGCTTTGCTTAAGAGATATCCAAGAATAAAAGCCATTATCACGCCAACCACACCGTAGGGGACGCCGTAAAAATGGGCCAGGCCAAAATAAGTAGCCGTGAGCAGAAGGCTGTGACCGGTTCCAACAGCCGGGGACAAAGGTGCAAGCAGCGCGGCTCGATAGCTGAGTTCTTCACTGAACGCGTTCATGGCAGCCAGGATCAGGATTACCGGCAGCATCGGCAGAAGGCCGGATAACTGCGAAAGGGAAGGCCTGCCTGCCAGCACCAGGAAAACCAGAGTACCAAAGGTGATCATCGCTGCCAGGATCCAGCTCAGGCGTTTCCAGGATGTGCCTTTATCGATCAGGAAAAGCAGTTTCTCGCTGGGTGCGTCGAGCTTCCCGGGAACCAGGAAGAAGCGGTTCGGGCGTCTATAGATCGCTAACAGGGAAAAGACCATGATCGCTGCAACCGTGATCCTGCGGAGCTGAATGCCGAACATGGATTTGATGAACGACGAGGATTGGGGAAACCAGCGTATCCATAAAGAAGACGCCCCAAGCATGTCCAACAGCTTTTCTGCAACATACAGGATCAGGAAAAGTAAGAAATAAACCCTGAGCTTCTTTGCCGGCGTCCATAAGAAGGAAAGCCCGATCAGGGATATCAATAGGATGATTTTTGACCAGAACAACCAGATGGTTGGTGGACCGAAAAATTCCTGCCAGATGATATTGGGCAAAGATGAAATGAAGAGTGTTGAAACCCAAGCAAATATTATGGTATTTCGTTCGGGAAGGGATTTATCGTTCTGCATTATTTCCTCCGATAAATAATTGAAATTTGGCTAATTATAAAAACAAATCTAAAAATCAAGATTAACATTTTACAAAGCATTTTCAGGATGGATGGGATTCATTCAATTATTAACGTTTGCAAATTTACTACTTTTTAAGTTGATTTATTTTTAGGAATTATGCTATTATTGTGGCATTGGTATATAATGGGGAATCAAAAAATTTAACTTGACTCTTATCCTCCAATTTGTTATAATGACAACTTGCGCTTTGCGCCTGCTTATATATTTAAACGGAACAATTTTTTATTGAATATCCCGGCAACCTTAGCTTACCAGGAGTGCTGAATGGCAGAATTATTGCCCACAAAAGATTACAGTCGAATTCCAGTCGGACTGGAACTCCCAAAATTAATTCAAGTTCAAATGGATTCCTTCTTGCGGCTCAAGCGAGAAGGTTTTACACAATTATTCGGTGAGGTTTCACCCATCGAATCGTATAACAAGGGGATGCAGCTCTATTTCCCCAGTGATGACGCAATTTCAAAAGAGTGGGGTCTGAAATATTGGTTTGAAGATCCCAAGAATACCATCGAAGAATGTCTCGAACGGGACCTGACCTACGCTTCGCCGCTGTATGTCAGCGTGCTGCTGAAGGGTAAAGAAATCCCGGAGCCGATCAAACAGGACCTGTTCCTGGGCGATTTCCCTGAGATGACCCCCAAGGGTACCTTCATTATTAATGGTACCGAGAGGGTCGTGGTTTCCCAGTTGATCCGCTCCCCCGGCGTCTACTTCGAGCGTGAGGTCGACCGGGCGACCGGCCGTTTCCTTTCCACAGCGAAGATGATCCCCGATCGCGGCGCCTGGATGGAATTCGAAACTCGCAAGAACGATTACATCATCATCAAATTCAACCGCAAACGCACCACACCGGTGACGGTGTTCCTGCGCGCGTTAGCCGAAGTCGATGACGGCATGGGCGATCAATCTCCCATCAAGACCGGCTCGGATGAAGAGTTGATCGATCTCTTCAAGGATATTGACACAAACACCGACCGCCTGTTCATCCCTTCATCCATCAACCAGGAACCTGCCTGGGAACTGGAAGACGGCCGCACTGTCGCGCAAGCCGCGCTGATCGAGTTCTTCAAGCGCCTGCGCCCCGGTGACCCGCCCACCCTGGATAACGCCAAGGAATTCCTCGAAGAACAGCTCTTCGATCAACGACGTTACGACCTGGAACGCGTGGGCCGCTATAAATTGAACCAGAAACTGGATCAGGAAATCCCGATCAACCACCGGACGATCACCAAATCGGATATCGTCCAGATCGTGCGAAGGATGATCCAGATCAACAACGGCGTCGTCCGCGAAGACGACATCGAC
The DNA here is from genome assembly GCA_963748065.1 of uncultured Chloroflexia bacterium. Lineage (GTDB taxonomy): Bacteria > Chloroflexota > Anaerolineae > Anaerolineales > Anaerolineaceae > Brevifilum. Next base: position 10,113 of record CAVVHL010000007.1, read on the forward strand.
CACCTCGGCAACCGCCGGGTGAAGACGGTTGGCGAACTGATCCAAAACAAACTGCGGGTCGGCCTGCGACGGATGGAACGTGTCATCCGTGAGCGTATGTCGATCCGTGACCAGGACCAGGTCTCCCCGACCAGCCTGGTGAACATCCGCCCGGTGGTCGCTTCCCTGCGTGAGTTCTTTGGCTCCAGCCAACTCTCACAGTTCATGGAAGAAACCAACCCGCTGGCAGAACTTCGCCACAAAAGGACCCTGTCCGCCTTGGGCCCCGGCGGTCTGCGGCGTGAACGTGCGGGCTTCGATGTCCGTGACGTCCACCACACCCACTATGGCCGGATCTGCCCGATCGAGAACTCCTGAAGGCCCAAACATCGGTCTGATCGGCCGCATGGCGACTTATGCAACCGTGAACGAGTATGGTTTCATTGAAACCCCATACCGCAAGGTTATCAAGTCCATGAAACCTAAAGACGATCTGATCGGCCACGAACTGCGGGAAGATGTCAAAGACCCGAAGAACGACAAAGTCATCGGCGTCAAGGGCGAACGTATCGATAAGGACCTGGCAAAGAAACTGGCGAAACTGGATGTTGAACTCATCCTGGTCACGCCGTTCGTTTCGGATATTTACGAATATCTGTCCGCCGATAAGGAAGACAAATTCGTGATCGCCCAGGCTAATGCGCCGTTGAATGAACATAGAGAATTCATCCGGCGTGTGTCCTGCCGGTTACACACCGGCTTTATGCTCGGAACCCCCGAACAGATTGATTATATGGACGTCGCACCCCAGCAGATCGTGGGCGTCAGCGCTGCGTTGATCCCCTTCCTGGAGCATGACGACGCCAACCGCGCCTTGATGGGCTCGAACATGCAGGCTCAGGCCGTGCCGTTGGTCCGCCCTGAAATCCCGATCGTCTCCACAGGCATGGAAGCTTATTCCGCACTTGACTCCGGCCAGTTGGTTGTGGCTGAGGAAGACGGTGAGGTTGTTTCCGTGACCGGTCGGATGATCCAGGTACGTGAAAAGGGTGGGAACATTCACACCTACAACCTGCGGAAATATCGCCGGTCGAACCAGTCTACCTGTATCGACCAGCGTCCCGCCGTGATCAAAGGCCAGCGCGTCCAGAAAGGCCAGATCATTGGCGATTCCTCGTCCTCCGTGGACGGTAACCTCGCCCTCGGGCAAAACGTTCTGGTTTCATTCCTCCCCTGGGAGGGTGGTAACTTCGAGGACGCGATCCTGATCTCCGAGCGATTGGTGCAGGAAGACCGCTACACCTCGGTCCATATTGAGAAACACGAAGTCGAGGCCCGCGACACCAAACTGGGCCCGGAAGAGATCACCCGCGATATCCCCAACGTCGGTGAGGAAGCGATCCGCAACCTCGACGAACACGGGATCATCCGGATCGGCGCTGAAGTCGGCCCGAACGACATTTTGGTCGGCAAGATCACACCGAAAGGTGAAAAAGAGCTGAACTCCTGAAGAGCGGCTGCTCCGGGCGATTTTCGGTGAGAAATCCCGCGATGTGAAAGACACCTCCCTGCGCATGCCGCACGGCGAGCATGGGATCGTGGTGGACGTGAAAGTCTTCACCCGTGAAGAGAACTCCGACCTCAAGGCCGGCGTGGACATGATGGTCCGCGTTTCGGTGGCGCAGCGCCGGAAGATCACCGCCGGTGATAAGATGGCCGGCCGCCATGGTAACAAAGGCGTCGTTTCAATGGTCGTCCCCGTGGAGGATATGCCCTTCCTCGATAACGGCCGATCCATCGGTATCATCCTGAACCCGCTGGGCGTCCCCGGCCGTATGAACATCGGCCAGGTTTTGGAAACCCACCTGGGTTGGGCTGCAGAGCGACTCGGCTTCCGAGCGGTCACACCCGTGTTTGACGGCGCGACCGAGTACGAAATCGAAGCGGAACTGGCTCGCGCCTGGATGATCGATGAAGCCTGGAAAGTTGCTGCGGAGAAAGCCTGGGAATGGCTGAACGAGCAATCTTACGACCCCGAGATGATCCGGGACGAAGACGAAGTCCGCTTGCTCTACCTGGAAGATTGGTTGGGTGAACACGATTACGATGTATATGAACTGGCGGCGAACGAAACCTATGCCCGCCGGGTAACAATGAAAGAATGGCTGCGTGACGAAGGGTATGACCCGGACGAGATCGTGGCTTTCGAGACAAATGATATCCCTGTTGACGGTCGTTTTGACCAGGACACCCGGGCGATCGAAGCTTGCCTCAAGCTTTGGATGGCCAAACACGGTGAAAAGGTCAGAAAGAGCCTGAGCGGTGATGACCTGCGGGCCAAGGCGCGTGAGGTCATGGACAAGGTCGGCCGCCCGATGCCCACCCTGGGTAAGCAGAAACTGCGTGACGGGAAGTCCGGTGAATACTTTGACCACCCGGTAACTGTTGGCCTGATGACCGTGATGAAGCTGCACCACCTTGTTGAGGATAAGGTGCACGCCCGGTCCACCGGCCCTTACAGCCTGGTGACGCAACAGCCCCTCGGTGGTAAAGCTCAATTCGGCGGCCAGCGTTTCGGTGAGATGGAAGTTTGGGCGCTGGAAGCTTACGGCGCAGCCTACACGCTTCAGGAAATGTTGACGGTCAAATCGGATGATGTCACCGGTCGTGTCAGCACTTACGAATCAATCGTCAAGGGTGAACCGATCGAAGATCCCGGCATCCCCGCAGCTTTCAAGGTTCTGGTGAAAGAAATGCAGAGCCTCGGCTTGGCGGTGGAAGCCGTGCTGGAAAACGGTGAGATTGTGAAATTCGGGAAAGATGAAGATAAAGCCCGGATGCCCAATACGCCCACCGGCCTGATCAGCATTGGGAGCGACTTAGGTTAGGTGATAATAACACCTGACTCGCCTTGACGCACCCCAGGACACATGGTAGAATCATCCCTCGTTACCTTCATGCTGGCCCTATAAGCCCGGTCAGAGTGTTGGAGGCAAAATTGGATAGAAGTGAGGCCATCTTGAAAGATGATGATGGCCTCCCTTATTGGAAGAAGTAATTTTTTTAGATTTGGAGGCAAATGTGCCAACGATCAACCAATTGATACGCAAAGGCCGAGATTCAAAACGGAAGAAGAGCAAAGCCCCTGCGCTGCAGTACACATACAACTCGCAGAAGCAGAAGCGCATCCGCCAGCCAAAAGGCGCGCCGCAGAAACGCGGTGTTTGCACGGTCGTGCGTACAATGACCCCTAAGAAACCGAACTCCGCTCTGCGGAAGATTGCCCGTGTACGTCTGACGAACCACATGGAAGTTACGGCATATATCCCTGGCGAAGGTCACCAGCTTCAGGAGCACTCTGTTGTGCTCGTGCGCGGCGGCCGTGTCAAGGACCTGCCTGGCGTTCGTTATCACATCGTCCGAGGTACTTTAGACTCAACTGGCGTTGAGGACCGCTCACACGGCCGCTCAAAGTACGGGGCCAAGAAGCCCAAGTAGCCGGTTGTCTGATTGTATAAGTTAGGGCGAAGCATTTTAATCGGTCTTTTAGAGGATTAATCCAAATGCTTTGCCCTATTTTAATTTTTAGCTTGTGTAAGGAGTAGGAATGGCGCGAAGATATACCCCAGAAAAACGAGAAGTCTCTCCTGACGTCCGCTACGGTAAACTCGACATCCAGGAGATGATCAATCGGATCATGATCAAAGGTAAGAAAAGCACAGCCACCCGGCTGTTGTATGATGCCCTTGGCCTGATCGAAGAACGCACCGGGAAAGATCCGATTGAAACGTTCGATGCCGCGCTCAAAAATGTTTCCCCGCTCATGGAAGTCCGCCCCCGACGTGTCGGCGGCGCGACCTACCAGGTGCCGATGGAAGTCGAACCCAGCCGCCGCAAGAATCTGGCGATGCGCTGGATCATCACAGCTTCACGCGCCCGATCAGGGAAATCATTTGCGGAAAAATTGGCAGGCGAATTAATGGATGCCGCCCAGAACCAGGGCGCCGCCTATCGCCGCCGTGAAGAAGCGCACCGGATGGCGGAAGCCAACCGCGCTTTCTCCCATTTCCGACTGTAGCGCTCAAGCTTTCATTAAATAAAACGAACTAGGATGACCGTTGATGGCTGAAAAAGAGTACCCCTTAGAGCGATATCGCAATATTGGTATTATTGCGCATATTGACGCGGGTAAAACCACAACCACCGAACGGATCCTTTATTACACCGGACGGACGTATCGCATCGGCTCCGTTGATGACGGCACAACCGTCACCGACTGGATGGAGCAGGAACGAGAACGAGGTATCACGATCGTTTCCGCAGCGGTGACGACCTTCTGGAAAGATTACCAGATCAACCTGATCGACACCCCCGGGCATATTGACTTCACAGCCGAGGTCCAGCGTTCACTCAGAGTGTTGGACGGCGGCGTTGTTGTATTCGATTCCGTTCAGGGTGTTGAGCCGCAAAGTGAGACCGTCTGGCGTCAGGCTAACCGGTATCGTGTTCCCCGGATTTGTTTCGCCAATAAAATGGATCGGGTCGGCGCATCCTTCGATCGAACGATCAAGTCTATCGAAGAGCGTTTAGGCGCACGGCCGCTGGCCATGCAGGTCCCGATCGGCAGCGAAGACAGCTTCATGGGCGTGGTGGATTTGCTCACCGAGCAAGCCATCCTCTTTGAGGATGAACTTGGCAGCAAACCGCAGTATACCGACATCCCGGAAAACCTGATTGAGACCGTCAAGAACAAGCGGGCTGAGATGGTGGAGCGGATCGCCGAGCTCGATGACGCCCTCACCATGAAGTATCTTGAAGGCGGCGAACTGACCATTGACGAGCTGAAAGCAACTTTGCGCCAGGGCGTCCTGAACAATGAAATTTCCCCAGTCTTCTGTGGCTCTTCATTAAAGAACAAAGGCGTGCAGCCTCTGCTGGATGCGGTGGTGGATTACCTGCCTTCACCGCTGGATGTACCCGACGTGGTCGGGCTCCATCCCAAGACCGGTGATGAGATCACCCGGCCGCCAAAAGACGACGCGCCAGCCTCCGCATTGGTCTTCAAGATCGTGACCGACGCCTATGTCGGCCGTTTGGCCTACATCCGAGTTTATTCCGGTACGATCAAAAAAGGCAGCAATTATCTGAACTCCTCCCAGGAAAAGCGTGAACGGGTGGGCCGTTTGCTGCGTATGTATGCCGACCATCGTGAAGACGTGGATGAGATCCATGCCGGCGATATCGGCGCGATCCTGGGCTTGAAAGAAAGCTTCACCGGCGATACATTGAGCGATATGAACCACCCGATCGTACTTGAAACGATCAACTTCCCCGAACCGGTCATCTCCGTGGCGATCGAACCCAAAACCATGGCTGACCAGGATAAGATGAGCGTCGCACTGCAGAAACTCGCCGAAGAGGACCCCACGTTCAAAGTGCGGGTTGATGAGGAAACCGGTCAGACGATCATCTCCGGGATGGGTGAACTCCACCTGGATATTTTGGTCGACCGTATGCTGCGCGAGTTCAAAGTCCAGGCGAACGTCGGCAACCCGCGGGTGGCCTACCACGAGACGATCACCAAGGCCGTCCCGGAAACAGAATATAAATTCGTCAAGCAGACCGGCGGCCACGGCCAGTATGGACATGTTGTCCTGAGCATCGAACCTCTGGAAAGCGGTTCCGGGTTTGTCTTTGAAGACAAAATTCGCGGGGGCACAATCCCAAGAGAGTATATCCCGGCGGTTGAAAAAGGTGTTAAAGAAGCCGTGGATAGCGGTGTGCTTTCCGGCTACCCGATGACCGACCTGAAAGTGAGCCTGCTCGATGGGTCTTACCACGAGGTCAATTCCAGTGATATGGCTTTCCGAATGGCAGCCATCTTCGCTTTCCGCGAAGGCGTGCCGAAGGGGAAGCCTGTATTACTCGAACCGATCATGAAAGTTGAAGTTGTCGTTCCTGAAGATCATATGGGCGAGGTGCTGGGTCAGATCAATTCACGACATGGAAGCGTGTTGGGGATGGACGTGCGGCCCGGTAACGCCCAGGCGATTGATGCGGAAGTTCCGCTGGCAGAGATGTTCGGTTACGCAACTGAATTAAGGTCCGCGACCAAGGGGCGAGGCGTGTTCACGATGGAATTTGACCATTACGCGCCAGTCTCGGAAGCGGTGATGAAAAAGATTGCCGGTTTGTAGCATTCGGAATTTTATTTAGATAGAGGAGTAATTAGTAAAATGGCCAAGGAAAAATTTGATCGCTCAAAACCGCACCTCAATGTGGGCACCATGGGACATATTGACCATGGGAAGACCACGCTGACGGCGGCGATCACAAAAGTACAGGCATTGAAGGGCTTTGCGGATTACCGCGCCTTCGATACGATCGACAATGCGCCGGAAGAAAAAGAACGCGGCATCACGATCAACATCGCCCATGTGGAATATGAGACGGATAAACGTCACTATGCCCATGTGGACATGCCGGGACACCGTGACTACATCAAGAACATGATCACGGGAGCGGCGCAGGTGGATGGCGCGATCCTGGTGGTGGCGGCACCCGATGGTGCAATGCCCCAGACGCGAGAGCACGTGCTGCTGGCGCACCAGGTGGAAGTGCCGAGCATCGTGGTATTCCTGAATAAGATCGACATGATGGATGACCCGGAACTGCTCGAACTGGTCGAGATGGAACTGCGCGAGATGCTGAACGGCTACGGCTTCCCCGGTGATGATCTTCCGATCATTCACGGGAGCGCCCTGCAGGCATTGCAGTCGGATTCGACCGACCCGAATGCACCGGAATACCAGTGCATCAACGACCTGATGGAAGCGGTGGACAACTACATCCCGATGCCGGAACGCGAGATCGACAAGCCGTTCATGATGCCGATCGAAGACGTGTTCTCGATCAAGGGCCGTGGCACGGTGGTGACCGGCCGTATCGACCGAGGCGTGATCCACACCGGTGACCCGGTTGAGATCGTGGGTCTGCAGGAAAAGAGCATGAACTCGGTTGTGACGGGCGTGGAGATGTTCCACAAACTTCTGGACGAAGGTATGGCGGGCGACAATGTTGGTTTGCTGCTGCGCGGTATCGGACGTGAGGAAGTGGAACGCGGTATGGTGGTTGCCAAACCCGGCAGCATCACCCCGCACACGAAGTTCGAAGGTGAAGTTTACGTGCTGACCCGCGAAGAGGGTGGACGCCACAGTGCGTTCTTTACGGGCTATCGCCCGCAGTTCTTCATCCGGACGATGGACGTGACCGGCACGGTGACGCTGGCCGAAGGCACCGAGATGGTGCTGCCTGGCGACCGTGTGACCATTGAAGTTGAATTGATCGTGCCTGTGGCATTGGAGAACGGTTCCCAGTTCGCCATCCGAGAGGGTGGTCTGACGGTTGGCGCCGGCGTGATCTCCAAGATCATTGAGTAGAACTTAGGAAAAAGATATGGCTAAACAAAAGATTCGTATTCGTCTGAAGGCTTATGATCATCGCGTCATCGACCAATCCGCCAAACGGATTGTCGAAACAGCAGAACGCAGCGGCGCTCAGGTGGCCGGTCCGGTTCCGTTACCGACCAAAATCGAGCGCTTTACAGTTACGCGTTCCCCGTTCATCGATAAGGACTCTCAGGAGCATTTCGAGATCCGCACCCACAATCGTCTGATTGATGTGATGGATCCCGACTCAAAAACGATTGATATGTTGATGCGCCTGAACCTGCCTGCCGGCGTCGATATCGAAATCAAGATTTAGCATTCTGGTACGGTTGCCGGCAGACGTCAAACCTCTGCGCAATTCGTTTGCGTAAAGGCTTCCCGTCTGCCGGGAATCGATAAAAATTGAGTCTTGGCAAATTTGCCATGATCTGGTAGAATCATCGGGTTTCGGCTTAAAAGCCGGACTTTTAAGGTGGCATAAGAACGTTTCTTTCCGTAGTCACAAAAAATACGGGATGGACGCGGATGGAAGGTTGACTGTGCTGCGGTCGGAGATGATGCAGCCTTGCCCAGGCTGACAGTCTCGTCGAAATAAAATGCGACAGGAGAATATCGAATTATGTTTAAAGGGCTTATTGGACGAAAAGTTGGAATGACCCAGATTTTCGATGATGATGGGATTGCACTCCCCGTTACACTTATCGAAGCTGGGCCTTGCTATGTAACCCAGGTTAAGACGGTCGAAAAAGATGGTTATTCGGCGGTTCAACTCGGGTTCGAAGAGGCAAAACCCAAACGGTTGACGGGGGGTCAATTGGGGCACCTCGAACGCAATAGTCTGCCACCATTAAAAGTTTTACGTGAATTTAAAACAAGCAAACCCGAAGTCGCTGAAGGCGACACGCTCAAAGCAGATGTTTTTGAGACGGGTGAGCACGTTGATATTGTCGGGACCAGCAAAGGTCGCGGGTTTGCGGGTGTTATGAAGCGCTACCACTTCGCAGGCGGCCCAATCACGCACGGTCAGTCTGACCGTCAGCGTTCACCAGGGTCCCTGGGCTCCGGTACCACACCCGGTCGTGTTTTCAAAGGAAAGCGCGGGCCCGGACGGATGGGAAATGAGCGTGTAACATCCTCAAACGTCCGTGTTGTGTTGGTTGACCCGGAACGCAATCTAATTGCAGTTGATGGCTCTGTGCCCGGCCCCAAGGGCGGCATGGTTGTGATCAAAGCTGTCCGGAAACAATAGCACGCCCGGTTGGGCGATAGCCAGTAATGGGAGTTGAGTAATCATGGAAGTTGATGTCTTCAACATGAAAGGTAAGAAAGTCAGCAAGGCAGAATTGCCTGCAGCGATTTTCGAAGCCCCAGTAAAAATTGATTTGATGCATCAGGCATATGTCAGGCAGATGGCCAACAGCCGCCTGGGCACGCACTCGACCAAGGGTCGCAGTGAAGTGTCCGGTGGTGGTCGGAAACCCTGGCGCCAAAAAGGAACCGGTCGTGCCCGGCAAGGCTCCATCCGAGCCGCGCAGTGGGTTGGCGGTGGCAAGATCTTCACCCCCAAACCGCGTTCTTATGATAAGGCAATGCCTAAGAAGATGCGCAGGGCTGCCTTGCGGTCCGCATTGAGTGTCAAAGCCTCCGAAGGTACGATCATCCTCGTGGATGATTTCAAAATGGATGAAGCGAAGACCCGCAACATGGCGGAATCGCTGAAAGCTCTGACCGGCGAAACGACCGTCTTGGTGCTGATCCCCGAAAACGCCCCCGAATATGAGGACGTGAAACGGGCATGCGCCAACCTGGGCAACGCCAAAACCCTCTTAGCCAGCTATTTGAACATCCGAGACCTGCTGGGTTACCAGAATGTGGTAATCCCTGTGGCCGCCCTGGATGTCATTGGCAGCTATCTCGGATAGGTAGGAATGGAATTATGAAGAAATCAGTATTTGACATTATCCGCCGACCGATCATCACCGAAAAGACGAACTATTTGTCTACGGCTCTTAACCAGTATGTCTTCGAAGTGGACACCAAAGCCACCCGGACGATGGTTAAAGATGCCATTGAGACGATCTTCGACGTTGAAGTGAAAAAAGTTAATGTTATGATCGTGCCCGCCAAACAATCACGAAGCATGCAGAACCGCCGAATGCGGACCCGCACCGGCGCTTATAAGAAAGCAATCGTGACCCTGATCGAAGGCGAGCGCATCCCGATTTTTGAAGGGGTGGAGTAATGGCCGTAAAAGTATACAAACCGAAGACCCCTGGTACTCGACATAAGACCAGCTACACTTTTGAAGAGATTACCAAGACAAGCCCAGAACGATCCCTGATCGTTCCTTTAAAGAAGAAATCCGGCCGTAATATGTATGGTCGTGTCACCGTCCGCCATCGCGGCGGCGGCCACAAGCGGTATATCCGCCTGGTGGATTTCAAACGTAATAAGTTGGAAGTCCCCGCCGTCGTTGCGGCGATCGAATATGACCCGAACCGCACCGCACGTCTGGCCCTCCTGCATTATGTAGACGGCGAAAAACGCTACATCCTTGCTCCCATCGGCCTGATGGTTGGCGATATGGTCCTCTCCGGCAAAGAAGCGGAAATCCGCCCCGGCAACAGCTTGCCCATGGCGAATATCCCGGTCGGTACGACCATTCACAACGTTGAGCTGCAGCCCGGCAGCGGCGGCCAAATGGTCCGCTCGGCGGGCACCTCCGCCCAACTCCTGGCGAAAGAGGGCAAATACGCCCACGTCCGCCTTCCCTCGGGTGAGGTTCGCCTCGTTCTGCAGGAATGCCGTGCTTCGATTGGCCAGGTTGGCAATGTCGAGCATGCCAATATCAAACTGGGTAAAGCCGGGCGTAAACGCCACATGGGTTGGCGCCCATCTCTGCGCGGTTCTGCGATGTCCCCTCGTGACCATCCGCATGGCGGTGGTGAAGGCCGGTCGCCGATTGGTATGCCTGGTCCGAAGAGCCCCTGGGGTAAACCCACGCTGGGCAAGAAGACCCGGAAGAACAAACGCACTACTAAATTCATCATTCGCCATCGCTCACAAGCGAAGCGGCGCCGTAAGTAATCGATTATAGCGAGAAAGAGGACGAAATTATGTCGCGATCGCTGAAAAAAGGGCCGTACATCGCCCCGAAGTTATTGAAGAAGATTGAAACCATGAATGACAAAGGTGAGAAGAAAGTCATCCGTACCTGGAGTCGTGCAAGTACGATCTTCCCCCAGATGGTAGGACACACCATTGCCGTTCATGATGGACGACGTCATGTACCGATCTACATCACCGAGAACATGGTAGGTCATCGTTTGGGCGAATTCGCACCCACACGGTACTTCCGGGGCCACGTTATTGCCGGTCGTGCTGAAAGCGCGAGCGCGAGCGTGAGGAAAATCGAGGAAGGTAAGACAATATGGCTACTGATATTCGAGCTAAGCTGAGCAATCTTGATACCTCAGCACAGAAGGCCCGCCTCGTGGTTGACCTGGTTCGTGGAAAGCCCGCCCTTGAGGCGTTGACCATCCTCCAGTTCACGCCCAACAAAGCGGCAGAACCGGTGCAGAAACTCATCCACTCGGCAATAGCCAATGCGGAAGAGAATTTCGGGGTGGCACGCGAGGACTTGTACGTCCACCAGATTTTCGCCGATGAGGCTCCCACCCGTAAATGGCGCCGTTTCGGTGCCCGCGGTCGGTTCAAGCCGATATTGCGGCGACGCTCTCATGTCACCGTCGTTCTCCGTGAGAACGAGGGCTAGGGCGAAGAAAGAATTTTGAAAGGAACCAGGAGCAAATATGGGTCGTAAAGTACATCCAACTGGATTTCGACTGAAGATTAACAAACCTTGGTTAGGCCGCTGGTACGCTGAAGGTAAAGATTACCAGGATCAATTACACCAGGATCTGGCGATCCGCAAGATGATCCGCAAATCAAATGATCGCGCCGGCGTTTCCATGATTGAAATTGAACGCTTCCCCGGCAAGGTGAAGATTTACGTTCATACCGCCAAACCCGGCATTTTGATTGGCCGCAGCGGCGAAAATGTCAAAAAACTTCGCACCGATCTGGAAGCCCTGACCGGCGAAAAGATTGACCTGGAAGTTAAGGAGATCAAATCTCCTGATTTGGACGCGTTTCTGGTGGCGGAAAACGTCGCCAACCAGCTTACACGCCGGATCAGTTACCGCAGAGCCATGCAGCGTGCCATCCAGCAGGGAATGCGCCAGGGCGCCGAAGGCGTCAAGGTGATGGTTTCCGGCCGGTTGGGCGGCGCCGAAATGTCCCGCAGCGTTTGGCTGCGTGAGGGACGGGTCCCGCTGCAAACCTTGCGTGCGGACATTGATTATGCCCAGACCGAAGCCCTGACCACCTACGGCCAGATCGGCGTCAAGGTTTGGATCTATAAAGGCGAAATTTTGCCCGAAGCGGAAGAAGAATCAACCGCTACCGAGGGCGTTTACGTCAGTGAATAATTTCGACGCCGGCAAGGCGACCGGCGGTTAGTGAGGTAGTCATTATGTTAATGCCAAAACGAGTGAAATATCGCAAGCAGATGCGTGGACGCATGCGGGGCAAGGCTTATCGCGGCTCCAATGTGGACTTCGGCGAATACGGCTTGCAGGCTTTGGAGCCGGGTTGGGTCAGCGCTCGACAGATCGAGGCCGCCCGTCGCGCCATCGTGCACGAAATGAAGCGGCGCGGCAAGGTTTGGATCCGCATTTTCCCGGACAAGCCTTATACCAAACGCGCTGCTGAAACCCGGATGGGTAAAGGTAAGGGCCCGGTTGAATATTGGGTCGCAGTTGTCAAACCCGGCCGCATCATGTTCGAAGTGGGCGGTACGGACCCTGACACCGCGAAACAAGCGCTCCTCCGTGCGAAATATAAATTGTCACTGAAGACCAAGATCGTCTCCCGTGACTCGGCAGGAGAGGCGTAAAAATGAAGGCATCAGAAATTCGCAAATTGAGCGTTGCCGAACTGGAAGCTCAGATCACTGAGACCCGTCATGAGTTATTGAACCTCAGGTTCCAAACGATCACGGGCCAGTTGACCGATACCAGCCAAATCCGTCACATTCGCCGCGATATTGCCAGGATGGAAACCGTCCTGCGAGAAATGCAATTGGCTGAGGAGAGTGAAGCATGAACAATCGACGTCGATTGGTAGGAACAGTAATCAGTAATAAAATGCAGAAAACCGCCATTGTGGAAGTCGTCCGTGTCTTTCGACACCCGCTCTACATGAAAGTTATTCGTTCGGCGAAGACCTTTATGGCGCATGATGAGATCGGCGTCAACCCCGGCGATAAGGTGAAAATGGTAGAAAGCAAACCGATTTCACGCACAAAACGTTGGGTCATCGAAGAGATCATTCGTGCTGAAGAACGCTCCGAAGAAGACGCAGTGGAAGAATTGGGAGTCTGAGCCATGATCCAACAGGAAACCCGATTGAAAATCGCCGATAATACCGGCGCACGCGAATTGCTTGTGATCCATATCACGGGTAGTTCCCGTCAGCGCTACGGTCACGTGGGCGACATTGTTGTCGGCACGGTGAAATCTGCCACACCGCAGGCGACCGTCAAGAAAAGCGAAATTGTGAAGGCCGTCATCGTCCGCACTTCTAAGGAATGGCGCCGGGCCGATGGTTCTTCCATCCGCTTTGACGATAACGCGGCTGTGATCCTGGATGGTGATGGCGTCAACCCTCGTGGTTCGCGTATCTTTGGTCCTGTTGCTCGTGAACTTCGTGAAAAAGGTTTCATGAAGATCGTTTCACTAGCGCCGGAAGTCCTTTAGTCGGTGAGATAGGAGTGAAGATATGAAAACCAAAATTAAAAAAGGCGACCGAGTTATTGTGGTTAGCGGTAAGGACAAGGGCAAGACTGGCGATGTGATCCGAGTGATCCCGAACGAGAAGCGAGTCGTTGTGCAAGGTGTGAACATTCATATCAAGCATCAGGCGCAGACCCAGTCCCGTGGTAAAACAATCCCAGCGGGCAAAATGGAATTTGAAGCTCCAATCAGCATCTCAAATGTGATGCTGGTGGACCCGAAGACCAATCAGCCGACCCGTATCAATATTGAACGTAAAGATGGCAAACCGGTCCGTATTGCAAAACGCAGCGGTACGCCGATCGAAAAATAGGCGGCCATTGGGAGTAAGTATGAACAGATTAAGAGAAATTTACACTGAAGAGATCGCACCTGCCCTTTTTGACGAGTTATCGCTCGAAAATGTGATGCAGATTCCGAAGATCCAGAAGGTCGTGGTCAATATCGGCGTCGGCGAGGCCTTGGATAACCCCAAAGCTTTGGACGAAGCCGTGAAAGACCTGACCACCATCACAGGCCAGAAGCCTGTCATCACCAAGGCGAAGAAATCGATCGCGAACTTCAAATTACGTGAAGGCCGCGCGATCGGCACCAAAGTGACTTTACGCGGTGATCGTATGTGGGCATTTCTCGATCGTTTGATCAATGTGGCGTTACCTCGTGTTCGCGACTTCCGCGGCATATCGCCCGACTCATTTGACGGGCGTGGTAATTACACATTGGGGCTGGATGAGCAACTGATCTTCCCTGAGATCAATTACGACCAGGTCGAATCGATCCGGGGCATGGAGATCACGATTGTCACGTCAGCAGATAATGACGATCAGGCTCGTGCGCTGCTTAGCAAATTTGGAATGCCGTTCAGGAAAGGATAGTATGGCTAGTAAATGTATGAAGTATCGCGAACAACGGCGAAAATATCCAAATCAGGTTGTCAACCGCTGTCGGCGCTGTGGCCGCCCGCGGGGTTACATCCGCAAGTTTGGTTTGTGCCGTATTTGTTTTCGGGAATTAGCACTGCAAGGAAAAATTCCTGGCGTGACCAAGTCGTCGTGGTAGATCGGCGGAGGTATTATCGATGAATGTTTCAGATCCAATTGGTGATATGCTGACCCGTATCCGCAATGTTGCCATCAGTAACGGCACATTAGTAAGCATGCCCAGTTCCAAGATCAAGGCGGAAATCGCCCGGATCCTTACGGAAGAGGGTTATATCGAAAGCTTCGATGTGGTTGACGGCAGTAAACCTTATCAAAAAATCTTACGGCTCCGTTTGAAATACATCGGTGAACGTCGGCACCGCCGCCCGTTACTCACGGGTCTGGAGAGAGTCAGCCGTCCCGGTCGCCGAGTGTATTCAAAGAAAACGGATATCCCCTGGGTGCTTTCGGGCATTGGTGTGGCGATCCTGTCCACCCCCAAGGGTGTAATGACTGGCCAGCGCGCCCGGAAAATGGGCGTGGGTGGCGAGATATTGTGTAAAGTATGGTAGCGCCTGGCGCTAATAGGAGGTACGAGACGTGTCTCGAATAGGACGTTTACCGATTGAAGTGCCGGCAGGCGTTGAAGTCAAGATTGATGGCTCATACGTTCATGTCAAAGGTCCCAAAGGTGAATTGGAATGGACTTTTACACCTGAGATGACCATTAAGCAGGACGATGGCATGATCGTCGTCGAGCGCCCCAATGATCAACCCTCGATGCGTGCCTTACATGGCACCACCCGTTCGTTGATCAATAATATGGTGGTCGGCGTCAGCAAAGGCTTCGAACGCATCCTTGAGATTGAAGGCGTGGGATACCGCGCCGAGATGGATGGTAAGAACCTGGTTGTCAATGTTGGTTTTTCGCATCCGGTTATTGTTGAACCACCTGAGGGAATCAGTTTTGATACGGATATGAAAGTCCGTCAAATCAAGATCTCTGGTTACGACAAACAGGTCGTCGGCCAGATTGCCGCTGATATCCGCAAGCTGCGCCCCCCTGAGCCCTATAAAGGTAAGGGAATTCGCTACCAAGGTGAATACGTTCGTCGTAAACCGGGTAAAGCCGGCAAGACAGTATAGTTTTGAAGGTGAAATAATATGGCAAAAAAATCACGCAATGAGGCTCGATTACGCCGACATCGCCGTGTCCGGAAGAAAATATTCGGCACCCCCGATCGACCGCGCATGAACGTTTTCCGCAGCTCAACAGAGATCTACGTTCAGATCATTGATGACTTCCAGGGTAATACCCTGGCTCAGGCATCGAGCATCGACGCTGAGTTGAGCGACGCGATGAAGGGCCTGTCCAATATGGAACAGGCGCAAAAGGTTGGGACGGCGATTGCCGAACGTGCTAAAAAAGCAGGCATCGACAAGGTCGTATTCGACCGCGGTGGTTACAAATATAGTGGTCGGGTGAAAGCCATGGCCGAGGCTGCCCGCGAAGGCGGCCTGGAATTCTAGGAAAGAGGCGATTATGTCAGACTACCAAGGTGAGAACCAATTCGATGAGCGTGTGATCGATATCGCTCGTGTAGCAAAAGTTGTAAAAGGTGGTCGCCGCTTTTCATTCCGGGTGACCATGGTGATCGGTGATAATGCAGGCAAAGTTGGCCTCGGGATTGGCAAAGCGAACTCCGTTCCGGATGCCATCCGTAAAGCCAGCGAACGGGCCCGCAAAGATATGCACAAGGTGAACCTGAACGGGACGACAATTTCCCACGAAGTCACTGGCAAACAAAGCGGCGCCAAAGTCCTGCTCCGCCCGGCTGCCCCCGGTACCGGCGTTATCGCCGGCGGCGGCGTCCGTGCCGTGTTGGAAGCTGCAGGTGTGCACGATATTCTGTCCAAATCCCTGGGCAGCAATAATATCCTGAACGTTGTTCGGGCAACTTTCGACGCATTGGATCAAATAATGTCACCTAAAGACCAGGCAGCCTATCGCGGCAAGCCGGTCAATCAGGTGAGACCTTATTGGGAGCGCGAGACCAATGGCTAAGAAAAAACAAGCACAATTAACGATCACATTAGTCCGCAGCCCAATTGGCTATCCAAAGCGACAAAAAGATACTTTGAAAGCGTTGGGCTTGAAGAAAATAAACCAAACAGTGACCCGCACAGACAATGATGCTGTGCGCGGGATGGTGAATAAAGTCTCCCACCTGGTCACCGTGGTTCAAGCGTAAGGTGTCATTATGGAATTACATGATCTAAAACCCAATAAAGGCGCACATAAAAACCGCAAGCGCGTTGGACGCGGTACGGCGGCCGGGCAGGGCAAAACTGCCGGTCGCGGTATGAAAGGCCAGAACTCGCGTGCAGGTGGCGGCGTGCCTCTCTACCACCAGGGTGGTAACCTTCCTTTCTATCGGAAGCTCCCATTCATGCGTGGTGAAGGATTCAGCGTCCGTAATCGAGTGGAATATGCCGAAGTCAACCTGGAAGATCTGGCGGATTTCGCCGCCAAAACAGAGATCAACCCCGATATGCTGGTTGAAGCCGGTCTGGTCAATAAAATTGGCATGCCGGTCAAGATCCTTGGGCGCGGCGATGTCTCTGTTGCTTTGCAGGTCAAGACCCACAAAATCTCCAAAAGCGCGCAGGAAAAGATTGAAAGCGCCGGCGGCAGTGTGGAATTGATCGAAGCGTAATGGATGTCCTTCAGGAAACAAAAGGAGCCTGAATAATGAAACAGTCCGCTTGGCGCTACCTTTGGAAATCTCAAGATATTCGTCGGAAGCTGATCATTACCCTGATCATATTGGGTATTTATCGTCTGGCCTCGAATATCCCGGTTCCCGGCATCGACCGGAACCTGGTGGCTCAACTGGTTAATACCGGTGGCGCTGCAGGTGGTTTGATCAACCTGCTGGATATGCTCTCCGGTGGTGCGGTTTCGAACTTCTCAATCCTGGCGATGGGTGTATATCCTTACATTACCGCCCAGATTATCCTCCAGCTTTTGATCCCGATCATCCCTGCGCTCGAACGCAAGATGCAGGAAGATCCGCGTGAGGGTCGTGCCTGGATGGAACGTTGGACCATTATCCTGACGGTACCGATGGCAGCGCTTTCCGCTTTTGGCCAGATCAACATCTTCAATGCGATGTTGGGTCAATCCGTTGCTGCACAGTTCGGTTTCACGGGTGGTGCTCTGGTGCCAACGCTGGCGACACTACTTTCCATGATGGCCGGCACCCTGTTCGGTGTCTGGCTGGGTGAATTGATTTCCGAGTTCGGGATCCGCGGTCAGGGTCTTTCCCTGATCATCTTCTCCGGCATCGTCGCCCGTATCCCCAGGAACCTGTTCTCACTGTTGAGCAACCAGACTTTCTGGTGGATGATCTTCATAGTGGTTGCACTGCTGATCGTAACGATCTTTGCGGTCGTTTACGTACAGCAAGGCCGCCGGTATGTCCCGGTGATGTTCCCCGGGCGCCGGGTCGGCAGCCGTATGTCGATGCCCGTCAAGAGCAGCGTGCCTTTGATGGTGAATATGGCCGGTATGATCCCAATCATCTTCGCGCAGTCGATCCTGACTTTCCCAACCATTATCGCCAGCTTCTTTAATAATTCCAGCGTGGAATGGCTTAAGAACCTGGCGGCAAGTACGCAGAACCTGCTCAGTGGGCAGGGCGCGGTTTATCCTGCCATCTTCTTTGTGATGGTTGTGTTATTCACCTTTTTCTACACTGATGTTTTGTTCACTCAACAAAACTACGGCGATAACTTGAAGAAACAAGGCGCGCAGATCCCGGGTATTGCCCGTGGCAATGCAACGCAGAAATATTTGACCAAGGTCCAACGGCGGATCACCCTGCCAGGTGCGTTATTCCTGGGTGTGGTGGCGGCTTTGCCTTACGTCCTGGGTCTGTTCTTGCCGCAGGGTCTGTCTACACAAAATATCTTCCTTGTCTCATCATCAGGTTTGCTGATCGTCGTGGGTGTTGTCCGTGATACCTTCCAGATCATTGAAACGGATCTGAAGATGCACGGGTATGACGATCACCTGATCAGCTAGGACGGATGTAAGCAATGTCACCTTTATATATTGTCATGCTTGGACCTCCTGGCGCCGGTAAAGGCACTCAGGCGAAGAAGCTCGCTCAGGAATTGAACCTGGTTCATGTCTCGACTGGTGATCTCTTTCGGGAAAACCTGAAGAACGAGACACCTTTGGGCCAACTGGCGCAACAATATATGAACGAGGGTGAACTTGTGCCGGACGATGTCACCGTGGCGATGTTGGAGGAACGAATCTCCCGTCCGGATTGTGAGAAGGGCGCCGTCCTGGACGGCTTCCCCCGTAATCCTGCTCAGGCAGATGCGTTGGAAAAACTTCTGGAACAATTCGGCAGCGTGGTGAAAGTCGTTCCTTATATCAAAGTCCCGGATGATGTCCTGGTTGAACGCTTGAGCGGCCGGTGGATGAGCCCATCGGGACGCGTTTATCATGAGAAGTTCAATCCACCGGTTGTGAAGTGGATTGATGATATTGACGGCTCGCAGCTTTACCAACGGGAAGATGATAAACCCGAAACTGTGCGCCATCGCATCGAAGTTTACAACGAAAACACTGCACCTTTAATCGATTATTACCGTGATAAGGGTTTGTTGGCTGAGATTGACGGTACCCAGCCGATCGAGGATGTCTTTGATGACATTATGGCCTCCGTCGAGGAAAGTTAGGCAATGATTTCCTGGGAACGGTCGATCAACATCAAGACGCCTTATGAAATCCAGATCATGCGTGAGGCGGGGCGGATCAATGCGGAATCATTGGCTGCAGCGGTTGCGCTGGTCAAACCCGGCGTGACGACTGCTGAATTGAATGACGCTTTTGAGGCCGTGCAGAAGAAGTATGGTGTTTATTCACCATTCAAGAATTACCCCGGCCCCTATCCTTATCCGGCCAGCATCTGCACCTCCGTCAACGATGAACTGGTGCACGGCATCCCGAACGACCGGGTGTTAAAGGAAGGCGACATCATCAGCATCGACTGCGGGACCGTGTATGAGGGTTTCGTCGGCGATATGGCTGTGACCGTCGCTGTCGGCAAAATCGACCCGGCCACCCGGAAATTGATGGATGTCACCGAGAAAGCATTGGAGATCGCAATTTCGAAGATGGTTTCCGGTAACACGATTGGTGATATTGGGTATGCCGTCCAAACCTTTGTGGAAGAGCAAGGTTTTTTCATCACCCGCACTTACACCGGGCACGGCGTTGGCCGCAAGATGCATGAAGGCCCGCAGGTGCCGAACTATGGGAAGCCCGGGCGCGGTATGCGCTTGCGCGATGGGATGACGATCGCACTCGAACCGATGGTCCTGGTCGGTACCGGGAACACGCGAGTGAAGGACGATGAATGGACAGTTGCATCCGCTGATGGATCGTTGACTGCCCATTACGAGCATACTGTGGCTGTTACACCTGATGGACCTGAAATCCTGACGGTATTGTAAAGAATCGGACTGGACGAAAGAATTGTCAGCAAGTATAATCAATACTTTGCTGAAAGTCAGTGAAAGATGAAGAAGGAGAACTAAAGTGAAAGTATCAGCATCGATCAAGAAACGCTGTGCAAAATGCAAGATCGTGAAACGACACGGTCGTTTATATGTGATTTGTGAAAACCCGAAACATAAACAGCGGCAAGGATAAGGATTTAGACTATGGCACGTATTGAAGGCGTTGACCTCCCACGCGACAAACGCGTTGATATTGGTCTAAGGTATATTTACGGTATTGGCCCAACAAGGTCAAGACAAATTATTGAAGCTACCGGCGTTGATCCAAACCTTCGGGTAAAGGATCTGTCGGATTCTGATGTTTCAAAACTGCGTGAATTCATCTCCGGCAGTTACACTGTTGAAGGTGATTTGCGCCGCCAGGTGCAGATGAACATCAAGCGCCTGATTGAAATTGGCTCATATCGCGGTCTGCGCCATCGGCGCGGGCTGCCAGTCCGCGGTCAGCGCACAAAGACGAACGCCCGGACTCGCAAAGGCCCCAAGAAGACGGTTGCCGGTCGTGGCCGCCGCCGGGGTGTCGGCAAGAAATAATCTTTTTTCTGAAGTACCCGTTCAGCTTTTCCGTTTGGGGTTCTCTCCTTCCTTTCTGCCCCGCGGCAAAAACGGCCTAGCGAATGGGATTAGAACTTGAGTTAGTGAGGTACAATGGCAAAAAACGCACAACGATCGCGGCGAAGTACCAGCTCGCGCAAAGTCAAGCGCCAGATGTCTTCAGCGCAGGTGCACGTGTTCGCTTCTTTCAATAACACCATCATCACGGTGACCGATCAACAAGGTAACACCGTATGCTGGGGAAGCGCCGGGTCGGCCGGTTTCAAAGGCTCCCGTAAAAGCACGCCCTTCGCTGCACGATTGGCGACTGAACAAGTGATGAAGACCGCACAATCCTTCGGTATCCAGGAAGTTGACATCATTGTCAAAGGTCCTGGTCCGGGGCGTGAGGCCACCATCCGCGCCGTGCAGGGCATGGGAATCACCGTTCGCTCCATTTCGGATGTGACCCCGGTCCCGCATAACGGCTGTCGGCCTCCCAAACGACGCCGCGTCTAAAGAATTTAAGAGAGGAATTCTATGGCAAGAAATACTGGTCCGGTATGTAAATTATGCCGGCGTGAAGGTGAAAAATTGTTTTTGAAGGGTGAGCGATGCTACACCCCTAAATGCGCGATCGAACGACGAGCTTATCCGCCCGGCGAGCATGGACGATATAGTCGACGGCCCAACCGCCAGTCGGACTATTCCCTGCAGTTACGCGCAAAGCAGAAAGTAAAACGTATTTACGGCGTTTTAGAACGCCAATTCCGACGCTATTTCCATGACGCTCAGAAGCGCACCGGTCTGACCGGTTTGAACTTGCTGCAAATCCTTAAATCCCGCCTGGACAATGTTGTCTATCGGCTGGGTTTTGCTGACAGCAGGGCTCAAGCTCGCCAGTTGGTGAACCATGGGCATTTCATGTTGAATGGCCGCCGTAACGATGTTGCTTCGACCATCCTGCGTATCGGTGATACGGTTACCGTGCACGAAATATCAAAGCAGAATGAGTATTTCAAGACTCGAAAACAGATGGAAGAGACACGGACTCCCCCCGCCTGGGTTGAACAGGATGTCAACAACCTTTCTGGCCGGGTTTTACGTTTGCCCGAACGTGCTGAAATTGATGGAAATCTTAACGAGCAGCTTATCGTTGAATACTACTCACGATAATCTGGTTCAATGGTAGTGCAAAATGATGCACTGGTAAGGGGTATGACGTGACTGGAACAATTACTATGGTAAAACCGAAAGTCGAACGAGTTGCAGAAGCTCGTAATTACGGTAAATTCGCGATCAGCCCGCTGGAACGCGGCTTTGGCACCACAATTGGGAACGCCTTGCGCCGTGTCCTGCTTTCCTCGCTGGAAGGCGCCGCAATCACATCCATTCATATTACGGATGTGCTGCACGAGTTCAGCGATATTGAGGGCGTGCGCGAAGATGTCATCCAGGTGATCTTGCAGTTGAAACAACTGCGCATGATCCTGTTTGATGTGGATGTCGCACACATTCATCTTGAAGTCAGCGGCGAAGGTACGGTCACCGCGGCGGACATCATTTGCCCGCCCGAGATTGAGATCGTGAACCCGGACCTCTACCTGTTTACTGTGGACAGCAAGAAAGCCAACCTCGAAATCGACATGACAGTGGAACACGGACGCGGCTATTCCCCAGCTAACGAACGAAGCGACCGGCTTCCCATCGGAGAACTACCGGTGGATGCCATTTTCACACCTGTCCGCAAGGTCAATTGGACGGTCGGTTCCGCCCGTGTCGGGCAGAGCACCGATTACGACCGGGTCATCCTCGAGATTTGGACGGATGGTACGATTTCGCCCGAACAGGCGATGAGTGACTCTTCCAAAATCCTGATCGAGCACCTGCGTTTCATCGCCGGAATCAGCGAGGAAATGCTTTCCGTGCCGATCGAAACAGCGGAGCCTGTTGGTACGATCAACAGCGAAGCGGCTGAGATGCCGATCGAGAACCTCGACTTGACCGTGCGGGTCTTTAATTCACTCAAACGGACCGGCATCACCACTGTTGGTGACGTCCTCGAACTCCTGGATAAAGGTGAGGAAGCAATCCTCTCCATCCGGAACTTCGGCGAGAAAAGCCTGACCGAGTTGAAGGAAAAGATGGCTGAAAAGGGCTTCCTGGACGAGGAAGAAGAAACAACGGAGAACTAGAAAATGCGACATAAAATAAAAGGTTACCGGCTGAATCGTGATTCCGGCCATCGCACCGCGATGCGCCGTACGATGATCCGGCAGCTTCTCGAAAATGAACGGATGAAGACCACTCTGCCCAAGGCGAAATCGATCCAGGCAGAGACGGAAAAATTGATCACCCTGGCGCGCAATAACCAGGATTCAGACGAGATCAAAATGATGAACGCTCGTCGTCAGGCTGTGGCCAAATTGGGCACTGGCAGCCGTCCGGTCGTCCAGAAATTATTTGACGATATTGCCCCCCGTTTCATCAGCCGCAACGGCGGTTACACCCGGATCCTCAAGTTGGGTCCCCGCCGCAGTGATGGCGCTGAAATGGCGTTGATCGAACTGGTTGAAGAGTAGTCCTGCCGGGATCAAACCCGATGGACTTTGCACATTACAAAGTTATTCTTTCATACAACGGGACCGAATTTTCCGGTTTCCAACGGCAGCCGAAAGGCCGTACGGTACAGGGCGAGTTTGAACAAGCCCTGACCAAGTTAGGCTGGCAAGGCAGAAGTATTTTGGCAGCCGGACGCACCGATGCAGGTGTACACGCCAGAGGGCAGGTTGTGTGTTTCCAACTCAAATGGAACCACACCTCCACAGACCTGATGAACGCATTGAACTACTACCTGCCAAAGGACATATCGGTCGGGTCGGTGGCAGAGGTAGCTGCGGATTTTCACCCTCGCTTTGATGCGAAAAGCCGCCGTTACCGTTACCACCTGATCTGCCAACCGGCTCGTGATCCGATCCGGGAAGTGTTCACCTGGCGGGTTTGGCCGGAAGTGGACCTGGAGCGGATGAACCGGGCAGCGGAAGCGCTGATCGGGTCGCACGACTTCAAGGCCTTTGGCAGCCCGACCACAGAGTCAGGTGTGACCGTGCGGGAAGTCTTTTCCGCAGCCTGGCAGAGGAACGGTGATGAATATCATTTCGATATCGTCGCCAACGCTTTCCTCTACCACATGGTCCGCCGAATCGTAATGGTCTTGGTGACCATCGGTCTGGGCGATGCACCCGAAACATTGGTTGCGGACAGCGTCGCCAGCGGCGAACTGAAGATGACCGGCCTTGCGCCGGCAGCAGGACTCGTTTTGGAAGAAGTGCTTTATTAGGTAAGATAGGTTCGTTGGAATTCATTTTTCAGGCGTTCGCCTGGAGTGGATCTTTGAATGATGGAGAGTTAGACAGTGGAAAAAACATATGTACCAAAAGGACAAGTTGAGCGAGACTGGCTCCTGGTAGATGCCGAAGGGCAAAACCTGGGTCGTCTGGCGACAAAAATTGCCCAATTATTGCTTGGTAAAAACAAACCCAATTACACACCCGGCGTGATGACAGGCGCAAATGTGGTCGTGATCAATGCCGAAAAAGTCGGCGTTTATCCCACCCGTTTGGACAGCAAGATTTATTATCATCATTCGAATTATCCGGGCGGGCTCAAGGAGATCACCCTGCGGCGTCAATTGGAGAAATTCCCGGAGCGTGTGATTGAAAGGGCTGTTTGGGGCATGATCCCCAAGAACAAACTGGGTCGACGGATTTACAAGAACCTGCATGTCTATGCCGGTTCAAGCCATCCACACCAGGCCCAAGAGCCAGAGTTAGTGGAGTAGAGGAGTAATCAGGACTTATGGATAACCGATATTACGAAGGTATTGGCCGCCGTAAGGAAAGTTCCGCCCGTGTTCGTTTGATCGCGGGTTCCGGAGCCTTCACCGTCAATGGGAAGGAACTGGAAGCATTCTTCACCCGTTTGGGTGATGCACCGGAAATCCTTAAGGCTTTTGAAATCGTCGACCAAGCTCAAAAGAACTACGATGTTAGTGTTCTGGTTGCAGGAGGTGGTGTGACCGGTCAGCGGGATGCCGTTAAACTCGGTTTGGCCCGTGCGCTGGTCAAGATGGATGAGGAAATGCGCCCACCGCTGCGTCACAACGGCTACCTGACCCGCGACCCGCGTGTCAAGGAACGCAAGAAACCAGGCCTCAAACGCGCCCGTAAGGCCCCGACCTACACCAAACGCTAGAGCTTTCCGGGATTCACCGGAACGTCCACTGCATCAAAGATGCGGTTGGGATCCATCTCTCTGTTTGAGGTCGCCTGAACAGGCGAGGGGTTATGCCCTATAAAGGGATGTATTGATTTAGAATAAATGATAGAGACGTTTTGATAACGTCTCTATTTGTTAATTGGCAGAAACGGTAAAGCACATGGCTGAAAACGGTAATATAAACACATCTAAGGGCATCACACTGTTGGGTTTGGGCCCCGGTTCACCCAATGCGCTCACTCGGGAAGCATGGGACTGGTTGGAAAAACTCGATACGCTTTATTTACGGACGAAGAGCCATCCCACTATATCGGCGCTGCCAAAAGGGCTGAAGTTGGTTTCGTTCGATGAAGCTTATGAGAAGTATGAAGCGTTTGAAGATGTCTACGCTGAGATTGTTGAGACCATCCTGGACCTGGGAGGACAGCCTGCAGGCGTCACCTATGCGGTGCCCGGGCATCCTTTCATAGCAGAAGCGACCTGTCCGGAGATCGCCCGACGAGCAGCAGAAGTGGGCATTCCATGCCAGGTCATTGACGGGCTCAGCTTCCTGGAACCCACCTTCCGTGCCCTTGGGATTGACCCATTCCCAACATTGACCCTGGCGGATGCGATCACAATATCAACCAACCAGACCCCCGGGTTTTCGCCCGCCGCGCCAGCCCTGATTGCCCAGATCTATTCCCGAGCCGTGGCTTCGGAAGTCAAGCTGAGCTTGATGGCGACCTATCCGGATGAACACCTGGTCCAGTTAGTCCACGCTGCCGGAACGGCTGAAGAAATAGTCGAAGATCTGCCGCTTTATGAAATGGACCAATCTTCACATCTGGGCTTACTCAGTTCGCTGTTTGTCCCACCGCTATCAGAAAACGCTTCTTTTGAAGCGTTTCAAGAAATTGTGGCGAAGCTGCGGGCACCGGGTGGCTGCCCCTGGGATAAGGAACAGACCCACCTCAGCCTGCGTCCTTTCCTGATCGAGGAAGCTTACGAAACCCTGGATGCGCTTGACCGGGAGAATATGACCGACCTGGAAGAAGAACTGGGTGATCTCTTGCTGCAAATCGTGCTGCATGCCCAGATCGCAACCGAGGAGGGTGACTTCAACATCAATCAGGTCATTGAGGGGATCGGCTCCAAGTTGATCCGCCGGCATCCCCACGTTTTCTCGCAGGTGGAAGTTGAAGATGTTTCCGGCGTGATCCAGAACTGGGAGGCGATCAAGGCTGATGAACGCAAGGAGAATGGCGACTCCGGTAAAAAAGGGATTCTGGATGGCGTCCCGCAAGCCCTGCCGGCTTTACTCCAGGCGGAAGAGATCATTGAGCGGGCTGGGCGGGTGAAGTTTGACCGGTTGGAGAAGCTGGGGGACCTTGCGGAAATCAGAG
Source organism: uncultured Chloroflexia bacterium (assembly GCA_963748065.1). Classification (GTDB taxonomy): domain Bacteria; phylum Chloroflexota; class Anaerolineae; order Anaerolineales; family Anaerolineaceae; genus Brevifilum. The sequence goes on from CAVVHL010000007.1 coordinate 36,110, forward strand.
CCAGTTTGATGAGGATTGAAAACGGTGATCTATCAGACGAGACTTTGGGACAACTGCTTTTAGGGATCGTCAGTTTTGCCCATGGTAAGGGGATTGGCGCAGAAAACGCCTTACGGGAAGCACTGACCCAATTCCGCACCCAGTTTGATAAAATGGAAGGGGATGTGATCGCTTCAGGCAAAACCCTGGTCACCCTTTCGGACGAGGACAAAGCGCAGCTTTGGCTCCAAGCCGGAAAGGACCTCCAAGAGGAAAATTGATGGAATCGGAAACGCCAACCCCAACCGCAAACCAACAGATCGCCCGGGCAGCCGGGACGGTGATGGTCGCTTTTATCATCAGCAACCTGATCGGCGTGATCCGCGGCGTGGTGATCACCAATGCTTTTGGTACCACGGTGGAGATGGATTCTTTCAATGCCGCTAACCGGATCGCCGAATTGCTCTTCAACCTTGTGGCAGGCGGCGCTTTGGGTTCGGCTTTTATCCCCACATTTACGGGTTATCTGACCCGCGAGGACAAACACGGCGCCTGGAAGTTGGCTTCCGGTGTGATCAATCTGGTCTTTTTGGCTTTGATCGTGATCAGCGTGCTGGCCTGGCTCTTTGCACCCCAGATCGTGCGCAACGGCCTTTTCCTGCTCGTGCCGGATGCGAATGTCGGCCAGGAAGCGCTTACGATCTCGCTCCTGCGGACGATGCTGCCTTCGGTGGTGATCTTCGGCATCAGCGGTTTGGTGATGGGTATTTTGAACGCCCATCAGGTTTTCCTGATCCCGGCGATCGCACCGGCAATGTACTCCCTGGGCATGATCCTGGGCACCTGGCTGCTGCCGCAGTCCTGGGGCATCCACCGCCTGGCGATTGGCGTTGTGGGCGGCGCGCTGCTCCATCTGCTGATACAGATCCCCAGATTACTCCGACTGCCTGATCGGGCGTATCAGTTCTTCCTGGGACTGCGGGATAAAGCCGTCATGCAGGTCTTTCGCCTGATGGGCCCGCGGCTGTTAGGTGTAGCCGTTGTGCAGCTTAATTTCATCGTCAATACCATCATTGCATTGAGACAGCCAACGGGCAGCGTCACCGCGATCGTTTTGGCATTTGCATTGATGATGATGCCGGAGATGGCCGTGGCCCAATCGGCGGCAATCGCTTCCTTGCCGACCTTCTCGGCGCAGGTTGCGCGCGGTGAATTGGAAGAAATGCGAAGTTCTCTGGCTTCCACGCTGCGGGCGGTGCTGCTGCTGGCGATCCCGGCTTCTGTCGGGCTGATCCTGCTGCGCTATCCGCTGATCCAACTGCTGTACCAGCGAGGTGAGTTCACGGCGCATTCCACCGACCTGGTGACCTGGGCGCTGCTGTGGTATGCCGCAGGACTGGTGGGGCACGCGCTGGTGGAGATCCTCAGCCGGGCGTTCTACGCCATGCACGACACACGTACCCCGGTCTCGGTGGGGGTGGTGGTGATGGGATTGAATATCGGCTTCAGTTTGCTATTCTCAGCCTGGTTCGCACGGATCGGGTGGATGCCGCACGGCGGGCTCGCGCTGGCGAACTCACTGGCAACTGCAATGGAAGCCGCAGCCCTTGTGCTGCTGATGCGCAAGCGCTTGAAGGGATTGGACGGCGGGCATGTCTGGAAGGGTGTGGCGATTTCACTGTTGGGGACAGCATTGATGAGCGGGGTGGTGTTGGGCTGGCAGGCGTTATTCGCAGGCCGGTCGGTTGTTTTGGTGCTGTTTGGCGCGCTGGGCTTGGGCGTGGCGGCCTATGGTGGGCTGATGTGGGCGCTGAAGATGCCGGAGTTAAGGGGGATGGTCAGAGTGTTGGTGGGGAAGATACGAAAGAAATAAGACTTCGAAACCAGGCGATCTTGTTTTGCTAATATAATTATTTACTCGGATGAGATACCTACCCTACCCCACCCGGCTTGACAATTTCGTATAATATTGCTATTATAATTCTATAAGGTGATAATATTATGTCACATTAAGGAAATAGATTATGGATTTCTTGAATTTAGAGAAAAAATTAAACGACCTTGCCCGGTTTTACATTGAATGATATTCGAAAAATAGATCCATCATTTCAAAAGCGTCAGAATTGATGGATTGGTTGAATAGGAAGTTATATAAAAGTCTTTGCAGGCGAGATTTATTTACTGGCTGAGCGACAAATGGATGAATCATTGCGGTTTATGCTTGCAAATAAACTATATGCACCTTCCTATATCAGCCTTGAATCTGCACTGGCATATTACGCCATAATACCAGAGGCTGTTTTGAGCGTGACAAGTATCAGTTCCCGGAAGACGAATCAATTTGAGAGCGATTGGGGGGTTTTATATTACCGAAGTATCAAGCCACTTTATATGTTCGGTTATGATGTAGTTGAAGCCGCACCAAACGAAAGTATTCCATCGCCAGGTTGGAAAAGGCAGTATTAGATTATCTATATTTGAACGCCCATATAAATTCGATAGAAGATTTTGAAGGATTGCGCTGGGACCGTGATGAATTGATCCCAATAGTGGATAGCGAATTGTTTCACAGTTATCTACATATATTCAATAAGCGCGCCCTGGATAAGAGGGTGTTTCAGTTGAGGAGGTATCTAAATGCTTGATTTTCAACAGATCAAATCACAATATCCCCCACAAATTCAGCAATTTCAAAAAGGTATCCTTCGTGAATATTTGCAATACAATATTTTACGAGGAATTTTCGAAAGCAAGTACGCTGATAGGATTTCCTTCATGGGAGGGACGGCGCTGCGGATCATCTATGAGAATAATCGATTTTCCGAGGATATCGATTTGGATAATTTTGGATTAAGCTGGGAGGATTTTGGAAACCTTGTCAGGACTATTCGGAATTTCCTGGAATTGGAGGGTTTTCTTATAGAAGTAAAGAATGTGAAAAAGGCCGTTTATCACTGCTATATAAAATTTCCAAAAATACTTTATGAAAATGGGATTTCTCCATTGCCGGAAGAGAAGATACTAATAAAAGTGGAGACTTATCCTCAGGGATACGATTATGAGCCCACAATGAATATACTCAATAAATTTGATGTTTTTACAGGGGTCAGGGTTACGCCGTTACCAGTGTTATTATCACAAAAGATTTTTGCTGCGATTGATCGCAAACAACCCAAGGGCAGGGATTTCTATGATGTTTCATTTTTATTGGGACGGACCAAACCAGATTATGGGTATCTCGATCAGAAATTAGGAATTACTTCGCCTGAAAAATTACGGGAATATGTGTTAACTAAAATAAATGATTATAATTTTCCTGCGCTTGCGGAGGATGTAGCCCCATTCCTTATTCGCAAACAGGATATACAGCGTGTGACTTTATTTAGAACATTCTGGATGCAAACTCCATTGAGTTAATTGCAAAAATCAGTAATATTCTGCTGTAGCTTTATGGTTAAATTTAAGGCCAGATCAGCCAGGTGCCGATGCTGATCAACAAACCTAAGATGATTCCACCCAAAGCTTCGGCGGGAGAATGTCCGAGGACTTCTTTCAACTCATTGTATTCGTTAACCGGTTTGGTCTTCCCCTGAAACAATTCATTGACCATCCTATTGAGCTGCTGGGCATGGAAGCCGGCCTGACGCCGGATATTGGTCGCATCATAGATCACAACGGAAGCCAGGGCGAATGCCAGACCGAATTCAGGCGTGTTGAAACCGAGGTAGTGTCCGACGCCGGCTGCCGCAGCTGTTACCACGGCAGAGTGGGAACTGGGCATGCCGCCCGTCCCGAGGACGAGCGACCAATCCCACTGCTTGGTCCGCAGGTATTCCAGAGGCAGCTTAAGGATCTGGGCCAATAAGGAGGCGATAATGCAGGCAATGAAGACAGGGTTGCGGATGATGTCGATGAATGGCATGTTCCTATCCTTCGGGTTCTTCGGTAGGGGGCGTGTCACCTGAAAGGGTGCGCACTTTGAGTTCCGCAGCTTCCAGGAGGTCAGCGCAATGGCGAGCGAGGAGCTGGCCGCGCTCATAGGTCTCCAGTGCCTTTTCGAGGGGAAGTTCTTCATTTTCGAGTAAACCGACATTTTCTTCAAGGGCGGTAAATGCCGCCTCAAAATCCATTTTGTTGATCTCTTCCTGGATTGATTTTGCCATCAGGAACCTCCTGGGTTGGTTTTTGAAACCCGAGCGTCCAGGCTGCCCTGGCTGACTCGGATGTGAATTTCTTCGTCTTGTTTTACATTCTTAGCGTTTTTGATGATCCTTCCATCTGAAACGCGGGTGACGATGGCGTAACCCCAATTCAAAACGGATTCGGGACTAAGACTGTCGAGCGCACGGCGCGTGTGCTGAAGCCGGATTTTCGATAAGGCCAAACGGGATGTCATATTCCGCTCCAGGTTTGCATGCACCTCATCCAGCCTTTGGCGGAAGTTATCGACCCGGTGTGCGGGTGAAAGGTGCTTCAGTGTTGCTTCCATCTGACCGGCCTGCCAGCGCAGATCTGCCAGATATTCTCGGAGCAAGGCGGTTTGGCGGTTCGCCAGTTCGGCAATATCTCCTAGAAGCTCAAATTTGTCCGGCGTTGCCAGTTCGGCGGCCGCTGTTGGCGTGGGCGCGCGCTGATCGGCGGCGAAATCCGTCAGCGTGAAATCCGTCTCATGCCCGACGCCGGAAACAATGGGTGAGGAAGACGCGGCAACCGCACGGGCCACAGCCTCATCGTTGAAACCCCACAAATCCTCAATCGAGCCGCCGCCCCTTCCGATCAGGATCACGTCCGGGTGGACGGTGTTATTCAGCAAATTAAGCGCAGACACGATCCCTGGGGGTGCGTCAATGCCCTGAACCGGGGTAGGTGAGAGCACCACTTCTGTGACCGGGAACCGCCTGCGGATGGTGTTGAGCATATCCTGCAGAGCCGCGCCGGTCGGCGAGGTAACGATCCCGATCAGCTTGGGACGTAAGGGAATTGGACGTTTGCGTTCTTCGGCGAATAAGCCTTCCGCTTCCAGTTTGGCCTTCAAGCGCAGGAATTCCTGGTAAAGCGCACCTTCACCTGCCGGACGCATGGTGTCCGCGTAAAACTGCACCTGTCCGCTAACCTCGTAGATGCCCATACTGCCGTGAATTTGGACGGCAAGTCCTTCGCGCGGGGAGAAGTTCAATCGTTGCGCAGCGTTACGCCACATCACACAGCGGATAGCGGCGTCACCATCCTTGAGCGTGAAATAGAGATGCCCCGAGGACGGCCGTGAAAAGTTGGATATCTCACCCTCCACCCATAAGTCCTGGAGGATGGGATCACTTTCCAGCAACTCGCGCAGATAGGTGGTCAGCTGGCTGACTTTGAGGACGTTCTTGGGTTGGAAAAAGGTGAATTGTTCCATAGGTGATCGTATTTTAGACGAATGCTTAAGTATAACAACAAAATTCTGTGCTTTAATTATCTGATACAATTCTTATTAATCAAACTCAAAGGATCTCACCGTTTTGGATCATATTTGGACTCCCTGGCGTATGAAATATATACAAGAACACAATGACTATCCGGGCTGTATTTTTTGCCTTGCCGCTGCAGAAGACAACGATGAAGAAAACCTGATTTTTTACCGGGGAGAACATGTTTTCATGATCCTGAACCGGTATCCTTACACCAGCGGACATGTGATGTGCGTCCCATATGCCCACGTGAACAAGCTGCATGCGATGTCACAGGAAGCGCGGGCTGAGATGATGGAGTTATCCAATAAAGCTGTGGATGTGCTCCAGAAAGTCTACAATCCTGAAGGTTTCAACCTCGGTCTGAACATTGGCGCAATGGCTGGCGCGGGACTGGCGGATCACCTGCACATGCACATCGTCCCACGCTGGGGTGGGGATACAAACTTCATGTCCACCGTGGGGGAGACACGAGTCCTGCCGGAATCCCTCACTGAAACCTATATCCGGGTGAAACAAGCCTGGGATGAATTCGAGGCTGGGTAAGAATCATCGGTAATCATCCAATCTTATAAAAATGAGACTTTGCTGTTGTAATGGCTTTATGTATTAAAAATCCCGGGATCTTAGAGATCCCGGGATTTTGGCTATTTGTGGGGGAAGCCTTAATTTTTAATCATAGCGCTTCTTTGAGACCAGCGCTCTGACCAAAGCAACGACACCCAAAACCACAAGGAGCACAGGCCAGTACATGGCGATGTTACGCTGCAGGCCGAAAGCATACCCAAAGGCGAAGAACATGATCGCGCTGATCAGGAGCAGGGTCAGGCCGCCGCTCAGGGCACTCTTGAACTTCCGGTCGATAAGCCCACTGAGAAGGACGCCCAAGCCGACAAAGCCGGGAATCAGGGCCCAAATATAGGACCAACTCGTCCAATCGCCGGATGTGGTTTGATAATAGAAGATGCCACCCAACCCGGAAAGGATCATACCGGGCACCGCCAGACCGCCATTCCCGCTGAGGATCGCCCAGATGAGGAAAACGAGGCCGATTGTGACGAGGATGAAAGGCCAGCTCCAAAAGCTGAAAATTCCGGGGAAGATTTCACTGGCAAGGAATAGCAGACCCAGCAAAATCAGGATGATCCCACCAACAATTGCAGATTTTCTGTTCATTTTTCTTTCTCCCAAACTATTGAATGAGGACGAATCGACCGGTTAGAGAATTACTCAGCCGGTCGATCCTTTTGATCCGGATTATTTATCGCCGAGGTTGTTGATATTTCCGGCGCCGTTGATATTTTGACTGATATTGGGTGAACCATAATAACCAAGCGTTCCGCCGCCGTTAATGGTCACGTCCAGGGAGTTTGTTGCCCAGACAGTTCCGTTGCCGAGACCGTTGACGATGACTGTGGTATTGGCGGTTTTCAAATCGCCAGCCTGTACGTTCCCGGCGCCATCAATATTGAGTTTGGATTGATTGACCTCGCCGGCAAGCTGGACATTGCCCGTCCCGGAAATCTGGACGGCTACGGAATCGGCGTTGAGGGTGTTGATGGATGCCTGACCGGCACCATTGATGGTGATATCGAGGGAGCTGGTGTTGAGTTCATCCATTTCGAAGTCACCCGCACCGTTGAAAGTGACCTTGTTGAGGTCTTTTACGGTTAGTGTGTAGGTGATGGAACGGGTGGGGATGATTGTCTTCCGCCAGAACGTGTCCTGAATACCAAGCACTAAGGTGTTACCCTGAACAGTGGATTTCAGATCAGAAATGATGTTGTCTTCAGCTTCAATGGTCAACAATTCAGTGTCACCCTGGGTGACCAAGAGCTTACCTGCGCCATCCAGGCGCACGGCATTGAACCCGCTCACCTGGCGGGATTCGGTGGTGAGGTGACCCGAGCCGCGAACGACATTGATGAAGGGCAGCGAGCAAGCGCTGAGCATAAAACTGGCGATGATGAGAACGGATAAGGTTAAGAGTACTTTTTTCATTTTTTTGATCCTTTCAAATTTTGTTTCTTTTAATAAGTATACGGGTTAAAGGTTAAAAAGTTGCAAAATGTTTTGGTCCCTCATTTGATAACTGATTAATCATAAGTCCATGCAATCCTACAAGAATTAAGATAAAATAAACATAATCCGGTCTTAAAAGGAATATTTTATGGCCTCCCTAAATAATGTTTTGCATCCCACACGTTACCACGGTTTCAAAGCACAACCGCCTTTTTTTGAGGGCTGGTATTTCAAGTTGGTGAGCGCGGATGGGAATCAGCGTTTCGCCATCATCCCAGGGGTCTATAAAGCAACGGAAGAAGAGAAATCACATTGCTTTGTGCAGGTGTTTAACTCACAAGCTGACAAGGCGACCTATCACCGTTATCCGTTCGATGCGTTCAAGGCCTCACAGGATCGCTTCGAGGTGATGGTCGGTCCGAATTTTTTCTCCGCCGAAAAGGTCGTTTTGGATATCAATGATGATCTCGCAAAGGTTGAAGGGCAGCTTGAATTTCGGAATCTGCATCCCTGGCCGGTGAAATTCACTTCCCCGGGAGCGATGGGGTGGTTTGCCTGGGTGCCTTTTATGGAGTGTTACCACGGTGTGGTCAGCATGGATCATGAGATCAGAGGTGAGATTCACTATAACGGGACGAAAATCGATTTCAGCGGCGGTCGGGGCTTCATGGAGAAGGATTGGGGCAGGCAGTTCCCTTCAGCCTGGATTTGGGGTCAGAGCAACCATTTTGACAGGCAGGGGATCAGCCTGATGCTTTCCGTCGCGGAAATCCCCTGGTTGGGGCGGTCATTTGGGGGATTCATCATTGGATTGCTCTATGAAGGCGAAATCCACAGGTTCGCGACTTATAACGGGGGAAGAATTGAAGCGCTTGATTTGGATGATGAGAACGTTCGATTGGTCGTCCGCAATCGCAAGCATCGCCTGCGCATCATAGCAACTCGGGCGGAAGGTGGACTGCTCCAGGCACCTACCATGGTGGAAATGGATCGACGGATTCTGGAAACGCTCAATGCATCCCTAAAAATTAGCCTGGAAACTTTATCCGGTGATCCGGTTTACGAGGGCGAAGGTGACTATGCCGGGTTGGAAACCGTGGGCGATATGTCCCATTTACTTTCCAAAGTATTGCAAACTTGAACAGTCCTAACATAATCAATCGGAATGGATAAAAAGATTGGCCTTTGACCAATTACCTGTTATATAATAATTTGAACATGGTTAATTTATTGTCTTTTAGGTAAAAAGGTGAATTATGTCCAGCTATTCTCAGGATGAAGAAGCTCGTAAGAAGAAACGTCGCACGGGATGGATCATTGGGTGTTCAGGCGCATTTGTCATTACGCTTTGTATTGTGCTTTTTATCATCTTCGGCGGTTTTGCCGGATTGATCGCCTTATTTGGCGGTGAACCTGCTGGACTGAACATTGAGGTGCAAACGCCCGTCTCCCAACTTTCCGTTGGGGATACATTCACGATTTCCGTGGAAGCGTCCAATGTTGGAACCAGGAACATCACGATCAGCCAGATCCAATTACCGACAGAATTGTTGGCGATAGCTTTGGTGACCAATGTTGACCCGTATGGCAGCGAAGGTTTGGACTATGGAGAGCAGACCGGTTACGATTTTGACCTGACCATTGCACCGAACGGACAGCAAACGATCACCTTCACCTTTGAAGCCATTGACGCGGGCGATGTCAGCGGTGATTTGAACGTGCAAGTCGGGACGAAATCAAGCTCCACCAGCATCCGAGTGGTGATCGCTGCAAACAATGCAACCAATAACAACGATCAGGGTGGCAATGCAGGTATTGGCGAGGTGATCCCCTTCAAGTCCGTTGTTCAGATCATCGCGATCGTGGATTTGGATGGTGACCTGGTTGAAGGCTGGACGGGTTCCGGCACCATCATCACCAACGATGGCATGATCCTGACCAACGCACATGTGGTGCTTTCGGACCGATATTATGACGTGGTGGATTTGGTCGTCGCGATCACGACCCAGGAAGACTTACCTCCGCAGCAGATGTTCTATGCCGAGGTCGTACAGGCGGATGCAAACCTGGACCTGGCTGTGATCAAGGTCAATTCCAAACTGGATGGCAGCGCCGCGAATTTCAGCGCGTTGGGAATTCAGCCGGTCCCGCTGGGTGATTCAGCTTCATTGAAATTGGGCGACCCTCTGACGATCATCGGTTATCCCGGGATCGGCGGTGAAACGATCACCCTGACGCGTGGTGAAGTCAGCGGATTCACCTCCGAAGACCCTTACGGCAACCGCGCCTATATCAAGACTTCGGCGACCATTGCCGGTGGGAACAGCGGTGGGTTGGCAGCAAACCCCCAGGGTGAGATCATTGGGATCCCTTCGGCGGTTGGTACCGGCGATGTTGAAGATGCTTTTGTGGATTGCCGCCGTCTTGCGGATACGAACCGGGATGGCATCATTGATGAGTATGACAACTGCGTCCCAACCGGCGGGTTCATCAACGCCTTACGACCGATCCGTCTGGCGATGCCGATGATCGAAGCAGCCAAAGCCGGGCAGGTGGCAATCAATGATAATACCGATGGGCAAATTCAGGAAGAATATGACCCGACTGGGGACGTGATCCTGAGCGACGAATTCAATGACAACGGCAACAATTGGGCGCTGGGCGATTCTTCAGCCGGATCAGCGGACATCATCAACGGTAAATTGGAAATTTCTCTGTATTCGGACAATTACCTGATCTGGTCCGACCTGCCGGATATTTATGAAAGCCTGATCATGGTCGTAAATGCGGATGTTACTTATCCTGCTGGTGATGGTGATTTCGGGTTCATCTGCGGGTTTAAAGACGCGGAGAATTTCATCGGCTTGGAGGTCAGTGAGGATGGGTATTTTGTTATTTATAAATATTTGAATGATGAATTTATAACCCTGGTGGATTGGACCTATTCGGATATTGTCGCAGCTGGTGGGCCATATACCCTGGCTGCATACTGCGGTCCCGACCGATTGGCGCTGGCGTTAAACGATACCTTATTGGCAGAGACCATCGACCCGGATTATGTTGCCGGGCGGGTGGCTCTGGTGACAGGGACATATGAGAATCCGAATTTAACCGTGGAATTTGATAATTTCACGATTTTGAAGCCGTAAATTGTCGGATAACAAAAAGGTACGTTCAAAGCCAGAGCGCCCTTAATTCAAAATTCCCGGGATGTTTATAATCCCGGGAATTTTGAATTGTATTCTATTTGAGATGTTAGTCCGTTGAATAGCCGGTTTCCTGGATGAATTTGTCCCGGTTTGCCAGGCGAGCGGTCTTTCCGGAGCTGGTCTTGATGATCCAGCCGTCATCCACCAGGTGCACGTGCCGCAAGGCAACGGCCGATTCCTGGGTGACCGTCTGGCGGATTTCATTGGCGATCTTCTGCTTCTCATCCGCGTCATCCGTATCCACTTCGGCCACGATCACGACCTGCTCGGTGCCCATTTTTTGGGAAAAGATACCGAAGGCAACCACCCGCCCCGGATGAACGCCGGGGACGGTCATGGCGATCCGTTCCAGGTCCTGTGGGTAGATGTTCTTCCCGCCCACGATGATCAGGTCTTTCTTCCGGCCGCTGATGTAGACTTCGCCATCGAGCATGTAGCCATAATCGCCGGTGAGGTACCAGCCATCCAGGAAAGCCTGCTCCGTCGTGTTGGGACGGTGGTAATACTCCGTCAGCATACAGTTGGATTGCAGCGCAATCTCACCGATATGACGGTCGGGCAGCGTGTTGCCATCCGCGTCAATGACTTTAACTTTCGTATTGGGGATCGGTGCACCGGCTGAGACCATATCGATGGAGGGTTTCCCTTCGACAGCCGGTCGGGCGATCCGGTCCATCTGGACGGAATCCCGGTCAACGGGGTCAATCCGAATCGGGCCATCGATCCCGCCCTGGGTCACGGCGAAAGTGTTCTCGGCCATGGCGTAACTGGTGGCAAGCGCACTTTCCCGGAAGCCATAAGGTGTAAATGCTTCCAGAAACATCTGCTGACTGTCAAACCGCATCGGTTCAGAGCAATTCGTGACTGCCGCGCCAGGAACTGAGATCCACACCTTCCATGTGGCGAGGGCGGATCTTTTTGGCGCAGAAGTTATAGGCAAAATTCGGCAGCCAGACCAGGGTGCCTTTGTACTTGCTGACTGCCTGCATCAGGCGATAAGGTGCGCGCACCCAATCGAAGGGAGACATCAGCACCAGCGGCAGCCCATAAAGAATGGGCATCAGGAACCCGGCGATCAGGCCCATGTCATGGTAAAGCGGCAGCCAACTGACGACCACATCCTTGTCACTGTCAATGTGCAGCACGTCGGCATAAGTGTCGATCTGGTTCAGCACCGCCTGATGGGAAAGGGCGACACCCTTCTGCAAGCCGGTGGTACCGGAGGAATGCTGCAGCAGGACGATATCCTCAGGCTGCCGGCGGGATAGGTCGAAAACCGGTTCCTCGCTTTCCGCGAGGTCCTCAGCAACCATCACGGTCCGGACCGAGTCACCTTCTTTGAGCGCGGCACGTACTTCGGGTTCGAATTCCGCATAGGTGAAGATTGCGACAGGTTTGGTGACCTCGATCAGGGCGGCCAGGTCTTTACGATAACGCTCCGGCTGGAGCTTCTCCGTCAGGTAGGGCATGATCGATGGGATCGCGCCGTGCAGGATGGTGCCAAAATAGGTGTCGATCAGGTTCCGGCCGTGTTGGTAGATCAACAGCACGACTTCCCCTGGCTGGACGCCGTTTTCTTCCAGCATCCGCTGCGCGCTGACCGCGCTGGAAAGCATCTGCCGGACAGTGATGGGCTTATCCTCTTCTCCGGCATGCTGCAGGTAGATCGCGACGTCGTCAGGCCGATTTTCGAAATGTGATTTTAAAATGTGGTGAAAAGTCTGCATTAATTGTCCTGGCGTTCGATGATCAAATCCGCCAATTCATTGAGGGTGTCAAAGGTCTCAGCGTTCAGTTCTGTGTCGTCAATGTGTACGCCGAAGGTATCTTCAACGAACAAGGCGACGTCCACCAGGCTGAAGGAATCGATCAGGCCGCTGGAAATCAGCGCCTCGTCCGATTTGATCTCGCGGTCAGGCTGCTGCAGGATTTCAGTGAGCAGGTATTCGTTCAATTTGGCAATAATTTCATCTTTCATTTCTTGGTGTTCACTCCTCAAACGTTGGATTGAAGTAGATTCTATTCCAATTCTTGTCACGTAAAAGGCTTCGCTATCCTAGGTGACCTACGTTTTGTAAATAGAATTGGCAGAAAGCAATCCCGTGTATTTTACCACCTATGGACAGGTCATTTCTGCCAGCGTAGGCTTCAGTGCATCATAATAAATACGGGACCCTTCCGGTGTCAGATGCACGGCCGAATTGGTAAATTGATCTTCCGGGACGTAGTCCCAGAGATCCACATAGTCCCAATCGGCATAGACCGACCGCTCGGCCATCATCAGTCGATATTGATCATAAGCCCAACGAGGGTAGAAGAAATTATAACGAATGTCGCTGTTGGCGCCCGTGCTGACCAGGATCGGTTCATTGACGACCAAAACCGGTACATCGCCGGCCAGGGTGGTCCCGGCTTTAAGAACGTTGGTCGCGAGCCAGTCCAGGCGGAGCGCGCCCGGCGCCCAGCCCACAAAGGTGTTATCATCGGCTTCGAAATCACGCTGGGCAGGTGCGTAGTCTGTCGGATAGGTCTGGTCGATGCCTGTGGAAGCCCACATCATCCCATAAAACTGGAGTTGAAGTGCATCGAAGATCGTTCGCCTGCGGCCGATCAATGTTTTATCCCAGAAGGTAGACTGTACGAATTGGTCGGTGTAACCACCCAAAGGCAAATCGAATTTGTCAATCAGCGGCTGGACCAACTGGGGGTTGTTCGCAACCAAAGGGGTTTCGATCTGAAGTTTGAGGGGGAAGGACTGCAGCGTCACCGGCCAGACGATCAGATCCGGATCGTAATCCAACGCTCTTTCAAGGATCATCAAATCCTTGGTGAGCGACATGGAGGGATAGGCCAGGTTATAGGCGCGCACCGTCTTGCCGTCACAGGTCGTCAGGCCGTCCGCGTTGATCAGACCGTTCAACGTGTCACCCGGCTGGAGCAGGGTGCCCCAGGTGGCACTATCGCCGATCAAGATGATGCGGAATTCGTCTGGTGGTTTCGGGCCGGCGTTGATCTTATGTGAAGCAAACATGGCATTCAGATCATACAGACTCAGGTTATAAGCCTCTTTGGGATTCTCGCCGAAAGGCAGCCTTTCCCGACCCGGCCAGAGCAGGTTGTAAAGCGATAAATTCCCCAGGCTGCTGCCAATGGGGATGAGCGCAACCGCGAAATTAACGATCAGGAAGAGCAGGATGCCCTTGATCAGGACGTTGCGGACAAATTTTCCAGATGATTTTTGAGTTTTTCCGGTTTCTTCGGTCATAAATGCAATCTTCAAATCAATAGAATTTTATTCGGCAGCGATTAATTGCCGGTGCAGGCTGTCCAGCAGTTCCAGGGCGGACAGGTTACGCGCATCCCAGCCGAGATAATTGAGGTAGACATTCTCACGGTCTTTATCGAGCCCGGTATTAGGCAGGTCCTGCACGGTCGCCCAGAAGTTCCAGAGCGGGAGGTGACGGTCGTAGGCCACCTGGGCCATGGCAAGGTTGCGGCTGTAATCGCCCTCGGAATTATCGGCTTTCGTGGAGAGCACCGGCAGGACGCCCTGCTCGATGAGGACATCCACGATCTGGTTTAGATAGCCGATGTAATCTTCCTGAGAGGTGGCGGGGTTCCAGTTGGTGCCCAGGCTGATCAGGACCAGAGACGGGTTGGAAATCCGTATTTCACAGGCAATCGGCGTCTCCTTGGTTTCGCAGAGATCGGGGTCTCCCCAATAGGGATTGAGCGTCCCGGGTGCGGTCATGCCGTTCTTGACGGTCACGCTGCGGTGTTCAAAGGACCCGGCGTACCAATCAATGGCGTCCTGCAGATATTCCTCGCCTTCCGGGAGGGTGTAGCGGTCTTCATCATAGATGCTCAAGAAGTAGGTGGGTGAACTCTGGCAGTCGCCGATCACGGAGAAAACGTGGGGATCGCGCCCCAATGTCTGTCCATGTTGGAATATCTCTACAGCCGCCGGTTCCAGTTCCGGGATAACGGGCCAGTTTTGCCAGTCTTCCGGTTTCAGGCGCAGGTCGGGCGTCGGGGTGGGTGAGAGCGTGATTGTCGGCGTGGGTTGCAAAGTCCCGGTCGGCGTAGAGGGTTGCCGTCGGTGTCGGCGCAGTGGTCACAGTCGCGGTGGCGGAAGGTGACGATGTGGTTTGCACGGATGAACAGCCGGAAATCAGGATCGCCAGGAGAACCAATCCGAAAGAACATTTCTTCAAGAAGGAAAATCGGCTGTGCATCATCCGAGACCGAACAACTTTCCAAAGGTCTGCAGGGCCAAATCCGTGCCGGGCAGCGCGAACCAAACCCAGCCAAGACTGACGAAAGTGAAGGTCAGCAGGATACCGCCCAAATGGAAGGCTTTTCCCAGCCAGGGACGGTTCGCCGTCATCGTTGCCACTTTCGGGCCGGCAAAACTGCTCCAGCGGTTATGGATGAACAGACCCAAACCATGCCAGGCGCCCCAGATGATGAAATTGCGGGTGATGCCATGCCAGAGGCCGATCACGATCATCGTGCTTAACTGGGTGACGAAGATGATCAGCGGCGCAGGTAGTTTGCGGTCTTTGCGCAAAGCGCGGGTGAGCGGGTTAAAGAAATAGCCCCGGAACCATTGCGTCAGGGTCATGTGCCAGTTGTTCCAGAACAAAGTCAGGTTCGGTTGGCGGTAAGGCTGCTTGAAGTTCTCCGGCAGGGTGAACCCCAGTAAGTGACCCATGCCAATGGCGAGGTCGGTGTAACCGGCGAAATCGAAGAACAACTGGAAAGAATAAGCCGCAAGCATCAGCCAGAGCCAGCCGGCGCCGTTCACCTGTGTCACGTTCGTCGCAGTGATCGCGACCAAGGCGAGTGAATCAGCCAGGATGAACTTGCGGAAGAGGCCGGTTGCCAGGCGCTTGCCGCTTAGCTGCAGTTCCTCTGCTTGCAGCGGTTGGGGGTTATCCAGGTCCTTACGGAAACGCTGGAGGCGATCCAGCGGCCCGGCCATAAAGGCAGGGAAGAAGATCGTGTAGATCAGGTATTCACCAAGTTTGATGTCCTTCAAGCGCCCGTTCATCCGGTCAATCAGCGTATGGATGAGGCGGAAGGCGACATAAGAGAAACCCAGCCAGCCGAGGTCGCTGGACAGCGCCAGGGTGGGGTCCTGCGCCATCAGATTGCGCAGTCCGGCGCTGGTGTAGGTGGAGAGAAAGGGGTTCTTCAAAACGAGGAATAAGATCAGGATCAGCAGGACGCCTGAGACCAGGAAGTTACCGCTCGCCGGTGCAAAACGGGCCAGTAGCGCCGTCAGCAGCAGGAAAATGAGCAAACCGATCACCACCGAGAGGAACTGCGGCGGGCGGGAAGGCGTCAGGATGCCCTCCAGGCTGATAAAACGCGTGGCGGCGATCAACAGAACGGTACCGACGGTCAATCCTGCAGCTACCCAGTTCAATTTATCTTTGAGCTGCTCTTTTTCCGCGGTCAGGCCCCAACTGATGAAAATCAGACCCAAGGTCGCGGTCGGGAACCAGAAGTCCATCTGGCGGATGGGGAGAGCCGGCTGCAGCCAGAAGATCGCCACTACCGAAGCGACCAACATCGCCCAACGGCGCAGCCTGCCAGGGAATGCAACCCGCAGGAGCAAGGCCGCCAGGATCAGGATCAGGATATTGAGCAGCGACATCTAAAAGCCCTGATAGATCCAGAGGGGTGAACGGTCTGCACTGAAGATCACCAGGAAAGTGATCAGCAGGAATAGAAGCAGCGCCCAGAGGTTTTCTTTGGTGAAGATGTGGTCTTTGAGCCAGCGCAAAGGTTACTCCGACCTACTCATACCCGCAGAGGCGCCATTCATTGTTCTCTTTCACGACCAGGAAAGTCCGACCGGAAAGCGGGAAATCGCGCGCCTCACCGTTATAGCTGGCGGAGATGGCGCCGTCGCAGGTCACGCGGGCGGTGTCGCCATCCTGGCTGACGGTCTGACAGGACATATCGACTAAGGAGGTTTCCACACTGACGAAACTGTCCAGTTCCAGCAGCGCCTGGGATTCCCAGTCGGCACAGGAATAACTGATCAGTTTTTCCTGGTCTTTATCCACCAAAGCCTGGTTATAGAGTTCCACCGTCTGGGCAGGAGCATCCTTGCCGCCAGCGCAGGCTGAAAGGACCAGGCTGGAAAGAAGTACCACGAAAAAGAGCAAAGACCATTTTTTATTTTTTAACATTTTTCGTCCTCCAATTTATGGATTAGGGAAAATCCAGAATAGTTTTTGAATGGTGATGAAATCCTCGGACGTGATCGTGAGCGCATCATCCAGAGTGTCAAACAGGCCGGAAGCCAGGTTCATCTGGCGGAAATGCAGTTGGTAGCCACTGTCGATCGGGAGGGTGGAGGTCAGCAGCAGTTGGTCGGCGTTCTGATCCCACACTACGGCAGGATTGAGGCCGGGGAAAGCGTAGTATTCCAACTGGCTCATATTGCTTGTGGTCACCACGAAGATCCGTGCATCGGTGGATTTACCGGTGTAGTCGCTGCGGGTGACTGTCAACAAGGCCAACTGGTTGTTGAACGGCGACCATTGCATGTCAACTGCACGATTGCCGGGGAGATAGAGATAATTCTGGCCGTCCTGGGCGGTGGAATTTGTATAAAGGATCAGGGTGGGGTCTTCAGAACTCACAACCCAGGCATAATCCTGTCCATCCCCGGTGACGGCGATGTTGGGTTGTTCGGCGAATAGGGCGCTCTCACCATTGGCCGTCCGCCAGACGGTGTTGTCTTCACAGGCGGCTTCCGCGGGGCATTCGCCGCTGTACCAATAGAAAGTTGTGTCATCAGCGGGTTTGACAAGGCCGGAGATCGTCCCGGTGGCTATTGATTGCCAGGTATTGGTCGCCGGGTCCATGATCGAGACCTTGCGGCCTTCCACTTCGTCAGTCAGGACCTCAATGCGCGCACCATCCGGCATCCAGAACGCGCTGGCGTTCCGACCGGTGACGGCCAATTTATCCGTGACCAGGGTGGTATTGCCGATCGCGTCCGCGATAAAGAGCTGATTACCCAGGTTGACGAGTAACCGAGTCCCGCTGGCGTCACTATCCTGCAGCCGGAAACCTTTACCCAGAAGCTGATTAAGCGAGCCCTGGGTCATATCATAAGCGAAGACACCGACGCTTTGGGTGGCTTCACCGCTGCGCTGCTCCAGGGAGAAGACCAGCCTTTGATCGCTTTCAGAGACGGCGCCTTCGGTTGGAATGGGGCTGATGTTGATATCGGCGAAAGCGACCTCGGGGGTTGCGGTCACAGCAGGTGTTTCGGTTGTTGGGGCTTCATCCCGCACACCGCGCCAGACCGCATCGAGGGCTTCCAGGGCGGTGAAGCTGCGGACGGTCCAGGCATCGTAACTGATGTGGAATCCGTCACGGTCGGGGTCGATCCCGTGGTTGGGCATCGACTGGACGGCCAACCAGAAGTTCCAGAGCGGGAGGTGGTATTCGTAGGCTAGGCGAGCGGTCGCCAGGTTGATGCGGTGATCGCCTTCCACGTTGTCCGCCTTGGTGGAGAGGATCGGCACGACGCCGTTGGCGAGGAAATAGTCGATGATCGTGCGCATGTATTCTTCATAGCGTTCGACCGTGCGGCCTTCCCACCAGACTTCCAGGCTGATGATCACGAAGGAGGGGTTATGGATGCGATTCTCACATTCGATCGGGTTTTCACCGGGCTGGCAGACTTCAGGGTCAGCCCAGATCGGTGAGAGCACGGCTGCAGCATTATAGCCGCCGCGCACCCCTTGTCCGTCCCGGTTGAACGAACCGGCGAAATAGTCGATGGTTTCTTGCAAATGCGCATCACTGGCAGCGAGAATATAACGACCGGGCTGATCGTAGATGCCCATCAGGACGCTCTTGATCGCCTGGCAGTCGCCAACTTTGGAGAAGCTGTGCGGGTCATTGCCCATCGCCAACCCCTGCTGGTAGATTGCCTTTTCCCGCCCGGTCAGTTCCGGGATCACGGGCCATTCCTGCCACCTTTCGGGGGGCAGGCGAGTTTCAACGATCGGCGTAGGTGTGGGTAGGTTGGGCGTCGGCGCGACCGCTTCCTCGGTGGGTTCTCCTTCGGGGAAAACACTGTCCGTGGTGGTCGAGGCCGGGCTTTCCGTGGGGTTTACAGCGGTGGTTGCAGGAGTGATCGTTGAGGCTGGTTTGCAGCTTGTCAGGAGCAGGATACCGATAAAGAGCCATGCGACCACTCGAAAGATCGAGGTCGAACGCATAAACTGTCCTTTCAAAACACCACTTCCCCGGGCGGCATGGAAACGCAAAGAAAGGGAAGGGTAATTGATATCAATTTTAGACTAATTTTGTCCGTTACGAATTATAACATGTTCTGCTTTTAAGCAAAATTGGATGATGCAAACAGGAAGGACAACTGTGTATGGAATTATCAAAGATTACACAAACGTTTTATTTCTGCTGATAAATGTATATAATGGAAGAAGAAAGCAAACTATAGGAGCAAAAAATGAAAATTAAACGCATTTTTATCATTCTTACCCTGACTTTGATGATCGTGGTGAACGTGCTCGCCAACGCACTGCCGTTGAACGGGCTGAACACCGGTGAAATTTCCGACAGTTTCCCAATCCTCTTCGTCCCGGCCGGCTATGTCTTCTCGATCTGGGGTCTGATCTACCTGGCGTTGATCGCCTTCGCAATCTATACGATCACGAAAAAGGGGCGGCAAGACCAACGGGTGGATAAGATCGCCTGGTGGTTTGTGGCATCCAATCTGTTGAATACGATTTGGATCTTTTTATGGCACTACCAGCAGTTCCCGTTGACGTTGATCGCTATGGGTGGCCTGTTGGTCAGCCTGTTGGCAATTTACCTGAAGTTACGCGTTGGCCTCGAGAAACGCAGTCTGGTTGAAAAACTGGTCGTCGACACGCCTTTCAGCATCTATCTGGGGTGGGTGACGGTGGCCACGGTGGCGAACGTCTCGCAGGTGCTCTACAGCCTCGGCTGGCGGGGCGCACCGCTGAGCGAACCGATTTGGACAGTTGTATTGCTGGCCGTCGCAACGGTGCTGGGAATCCTGATGATCTTCCTGCGGCGTGAAGTGGCTTATCCGGCCGTGCTGGTTTGGGCCTTTGTAGGCATCTGGATGAGACAGAGCGCGAGCCCGTTGGTGGCGACGACGGCGCTGGTTGCGGCGATCGTGCTAGGCGTGCTGGCGCTGGGATGGTGGGGGGTTCGGTTGGCGCGGAAGTCGTGAAATAATTTCTATAGAGCGTTTTGTGGTAAATCTGATCGATTGTAGAGATGTTGCATGCAACGTCTCTACGTTTTTTATCTAATTAATCTGTTGAGAACCATTTCCTTTCTATTGTATCAATCGTAGGGCGACGCATGCGTCGCCCTTACGGGTATTAGAGGATGAGGATCCTTGGCGATATATTTGTTGAGACGCCCGAGTAGTGCGTCTCTACGCGTTGACACGTCTTTATTTTGGTATTTAGTAAGAATAAATAAAGAAACCCCCGCATTCTAATGAGAATTTGGGGGCTTCTTACTTTCCAGATTTAGCGTCTTCGCCGGCCGCCGCCGACCAGGGAGACGAAATATAACAACTGCAGGACCGAGGTGGCAATCGCGGCCACATAGGTCCAGGCGGCGGCGTTCAATACCTGGTTGACGCCGCGCTGCTCTTCTTCGGTGGTGATCATCCCGTTGGTCTGCAGGAGCTGGCGGGCTCGTTTGGAGGCGTTCAGTTCCACCGGCAGGGTGGCAATCGAGAAGATCGCCCCAGCGGAAAAGGCGAACACACCCAGCCAGGCCAGTCCGCTGATCTGCAGCAGGAGGCCAAGCAGGATCATGATCCAGCCGGCCGTGGTGCCGATGTTGACCGCCGGTACCAGGGCAGAACGCAACCGCATCGGGAAGTAATCTTCCTGATCCTGCTGGGCATGGCCCAACTCATGGGCCGTGATCGCCATGGCGGCCACACTGGACCCCTGGGCGATGTCACGGGACAAGCTCAGGGTATTGTTGCGCGGGTCGAAATGGTCCGTGAGCCGGCCGGGGGTGCCTTTCAACTGCATACCGTAGAGGCCCATCCGGTCGGAAAGGCGCTGCGCCACCTGCGCGCCGGTCAGCCCGGCGCGGTTCGGCACCTGCGCCCAGCGTGAATAGCTGGATTTCACATAAAGCTGCACGAGCAGGCTCAAAACAATCGCCGGCAGCATGTAGATCAGGTAATTCAGATTGAACACAGGTAAAAAGAACATACGAACTTACCTTTTCTAAGCTATTGGAGCATATCCATCAACACTTCAACCGCTTTATCCAGTTGAGGGTCGAGGCCCTGGGTGATGTCGTCTTCGGTCAAATCCACGACATAATCAGGGGTCAGGCCGATGTCGCTGATCTGGGTGCCATTGGGCGTCAGCCAACGGGCAATGGTGATTCGGACGCCGCCGGCATCGTTCGAGAGCGGAATCCAGTTTTGTACGGAACCCTTGCCATAAGTGGTCACACCGACCAAAGGCGCCCGGCCGGTATCCTGGATCGCACCGGCGGTGATTTCGGCTGCTGACGCAGTCCCACCATTGACCAGAACGACCAAGTGGAATATCGGTTGCCAAGCCGCCAGGGATGGCTTCGTAGGTATAGGTCTCACCGTCGCCGTACTGTTCATACATGACCACGCCGTCACCGATGAATTGGGAGACGACTTCGATGGCCGTGTTGAGGTATCCGCCGCCGTTGTCACGCAGGTCAAAGACAATGCCAACTGCACCCTGGGAAATCAGGTCCTGCAGGGCTGCCCGGAGCTGTTCGGTGGAATTATCGCCGTAGTTGTAGAGGGCGACATAGCCAATGTTGTTCTCGAGCATGCGGTAATCCACGGTTGGGACGACGATATGCTGACGGGTGATGGTCACATCAAAGGTCTCATCGCCGCGCTTGATCGTGAGGGTCACATCCGTACCGGCAGGGCCAAGGATGCGCTGCAGCACCAGATCGCCGGGGATGCCGGTCATATCTTCGCCGTCGATGGCGATCACCTGATCGTTCGGCTGTAAGCCAGCCTGATCGGCGGGCGAACCCGTCATGGGGCTGATGATGGTGACATAGTCGCCGGAAGTATCCACCCAGGCGCCGATGCCTTCATACTCACCGGTCAGTGATTCGTTTGCCTGATTGAACTCTTCAGGCGTCATATAAGAGGTGTGCTTATCGCCCAATGAAGCCAGCATCCCGTCAATGGCGCCGCGCATCAAATCGACATCGTTGAGGGGTTGGTCGACATAATTTTCATGGACCAAGTTCCAGACTTCCCAGAACGGGGCAAAGAGCTGCTGGTCTTCAGCGGGGGTACTGCCGGAAGGATCCGAATAGGTACATTCCGGACACTGGGTCGGCTCAGCCGTGGTGGTCGTCGTGGTCGACTCGCTGCAAGGCGGGCAGCTCACCGGGCCAGTGGCGTACGTGCCCACACCCAAAAGCTTTGGGCCAAAATAGCCGGTGGCTGTACCGGCCACAAAGACCAATACAAGGACGACGATCCCGATCCCGACGGATAAACACGTTCTCAAACCTTTTTTCTGCATCATGTTACTCCTTAAATTCCTGCCATTGCACGCAATGTCCCGGTGGCGTCTGTGGCGCCTTTTTTTGCCGGAAAAAGCAGGTTTTTTCACATAATTTTATGAAGGTTACCATAAATTTATTAACAATTGATAAATACTTCTATTGATTTTCAAGCGTTTTATTGGGCCTGATTTTCAAGCGCCGAAAGAAGCAAGGTGGACATGGCAAGGGTGCCAGTGAGCAGGCAGCGCTCATCCACATCGAAATCCGGTGTATGCAGCATCGCGTATTTCCCCTGGGTGGGGTTCGCACCGCCCAGCCAGAACATCGCCCCGGGTATTTCTTTCGTGTAGTAAGCAAAATCTTCGCAGTTGAAAGGGAATGCCGCTCGGAGTTGGATCAGATCCGAGCCAAAGCTATTTTCCAGGTCGGGGAGCACGGATTGGACCAGCGGCTCATCATTGCGCATATCCAGCATATTGCCCATCGTCTCCAACTGGTAAGTGGTATGGGTTACCCCGCAGATGCGGTTAAGGGTCGCTTTTACGCGTCCCAGAGCAGACCGGCGCAGGTGATGGTCGGCAGCCTTAATGCCGATCCCGAACTGACCGTGCCAGGCATCGGGGTCTTCTTCATTGCGGCTGGCATCATAAACCACGAAATGCTGCAGCGGCGTGGACTCCTGCTGCATGAGCTGCCAGAACCGCTGCATATCCAGCCATGTCTCCGGCAGGTGCCATTCGTTGAAGTCTTCGATTGCTTGGCAGCAGCGTGCTGCGACCAGATCCAGGTGGGATAGTGATCCCTGGAATTCAGGCGATGGGGTCAGCGAAGCGAGATAGTGATTGAACCCGGCCAGAAACAAGCCATCGGTCCAGGCCACCTGTCCGGCGGGGAAGGGGCCGACGTGCAGGCCGAAGATCGCCGCAGGTTTGGGGTTCGCAAGCGCGCCGGCGCGGATCATGCGCAGAGCACCGGTAATCTCTTCTTCTTCCGGCTGAAACAGGATGCGGACATTCCCCGGAAGCTGCTCTTCCAGAGCGGCGATCACCGCGGCAACACCCACGCCAATTGCGCTGTGCACGTCGTGACCACAAGCGTGCATCACACCCGGAACCTTCGACCGGTAGGGTGTCTGATTGACCTCCTGGATGGGTAGTGCGTCCATATCGACCCGCAAGGCGACGGTGGGTTTGGCAGGGTCGCTGAACCAGTCGGCAACCAGTCCATGCCCGCCCACCCTTCGCCGGACCCGCCAGCCAAGTTTTTCGAGTGTATCCCCCAGGAAGGCGGCTGTCCAGGATTCCTGACCTGAAAGCTCGGGATGCTGGTGCAGCTCGCGGCGGAGCGCCACCAGCGCATCAAACTCCTCCGTACTTTGATGAAGGATGGCTTCGTGGAACTGAGGGGATAGGGGCATATTTTATTTCATCGGATCGGCATTGGTCAGCGACGCGTCAATAAAAAAGCGTCGCATGGATTAATTTTCGAAAATGCAAAACGTTTCTATGTTTACGGCTTCAATTTAAATTGGGTTCAAGCCAGAAGATCAGACCGAGTTTATTTTTTCTTATCCTTCTTCTGCTTTTTCTCTTTCTTATCCTTCTTTTCTTTCTTATCTTTCTTCTTGTCTTTACCCATTTCAATCTCCTTGATATTGAGGAAAATCAAGCTGATTTCATTGTACATGATAAGGGAACAGGAAAACAGATGTTATTAAGGTTGGATATCTCTTTAGTTCAAGAGCGTAAGCAGTTCGGCAAGTTTTTCAATGTGCGGGCTGCCATCGTGGGGCTTTACGCCAATGGAAATTGTATTGATCCCGAGTTGACGTGCGGTTTCCAGGTTCAGGGGTGAATTGTCGATCAACAGACAGTTTTCCGGATTACAGCCAACGATCTCCAGCGCTTTCAGGAAGGCCTGTTCCTGGGGCTTGCAATGCGGCGCCATGGCGTAAATGTCGATGAACTGCCGAAAGTGATGGGTGATCCCCAGATGGTCCAGCACACGCCGGGCATGGGCGGCGTCGGAATTGGTGAAGATGTATTTCGGTTGGGGAAGCGTAGAGAGGGTCTCGGAAAGGATGGGATCGGGGAGGAGAAAATCATGTAAAGGTACGGCATGGACGTACCGGAGGTATTCGTCCATATCCACGTGGAACTCTGCCTGCAGGCCGCGTAGGGTGGTGCCGTATTGCTTCCAAAGGCGGTGACGCAGACCGGGGATCTGTTCCGCCGGGAAATGCAGTTCCTCAAACATGTATTGGTCGATCCGCTCGCGGATGAATTCCCACACTCCACTGTCATGTGGATAGAGCGTGTCATCAAGGTCAAAGAGGATGACGCGAATATCCCGTGAGGAGATTTTGCGCGGGTCGTTAGCCATGGGTTCATTATAGCAGGTGGAGGAAGGCGGAGATATAAAGAACCAGCCCACAGCTCAAAGACCTGTGGGCTGGTGTACGTTTCTACCTCCCCTAAAGGTCTTAAGGTTTTTCGATCAGGGTGATCTCCCAGGGACCAGGGTGGACATAACCGAGCGCTTCCATAAATTTTTGGTGAGCGGTTTCCCAGGTCATCCCTTCGGGGAGCGTGGTAAAGTTGATCCCACCCCCTCCGCCGCCGCTGCCGCGGAAGACCTCGTTGTTAAATTCGATCCCTTCAGCCAGCAGGATCTCCCTGGCCGCGGCCAGTTCCGCTTCAGGATAAACTTCCGGCGGGCTGATCTCCAGGGATTCAACCGTGAGGAGAAGTGGTTCAGCGGGGTTGCTTTGGCCCTGCAGGAAATTCAATATTACACAACGACCATGCTCGACATCAAGGAACGAATCGGGTACTTCCCACATGCTCAGATCAATGAAGGTGCTGTCCTTGAGCTGGAAATCGGCATCGTACAACAGCCGACCGCCTGATGATGATGCTTCCTTGTCACCATTCCGTAAACTGGCATCCATGATCCACCAGTCCCGTTCTGTGGGTTTTTGGTAACAGACCATCACTTTACTCGTGGAGGCAGTGACCTCCGCCCTCGGGACCAGGAACAAGGTCTCATTCACGGTTATGGATGTCGGCTGATCGATGACGGTCATGGGATGGACCGGTGCTGTGAACTCAAAGGTATAGGTGCCGACCAGTCCTTCTGTCAGATCGGGTGGGAATTCACCCGGGGGATAAGGTGTCGCTTCTGGTGCGATCGGGAAGCCGGCGATGTAATAGCGCATCTCGGAATTGCTGCTGCCGAGGGTGATATCCAGGGTGAAAGTCGCTTCCGGTTCAGTTAATGGCTCCTGGAATCCCACACTCCAGGTACCTTGAACGGCATCAGGTTGTCCTTCGACCCTGCTGATGGTGCTGGAACCGATTCCTGTACCACCTATCCCGATATCCTGTGGACTATCGATGAAGATCTCTCCCAGTAATCCCGCGGCTTCCGGTACGTCCGGCAATCCGGAAACGGTGTAGCCAACACCGACGCGTAAGGCGTCCACAAAAACCCAATCGAGGGTGACGGTGATGTCGGATTGTGTTTGTGAGTTGATGGGTGCCGAGACGGTCTCCGTCGGTTCAAGCTCTTCGGGATTAAAGTCCTCGCTCTTCGGAATATCCACATAGAAGGTCCATGGACCGGGCATTGTTTCCAGAAGGGCATGATAGACGATCAATCTCGGGTCTTCTTCGGGCGTCATGCCCCAATCCGGTTCCGTCACGAAAACCCAACCCCCCGGCCCTGCACTTTCCTCAGCCGGCGCGGGCGCGATCTCAATCCCATGCTCGGCAAGGGATTTATTCGCCGCATAAATTTTCTCTTCGGGAAGTTCATCCTGGATGGTGAGCGGCACTTCCATTTTGTTGACCCGGAAAACGAGTTCGATCGCCATGTGCCGCGCTCCCGATCCCAAACCCTATCTTGACGCAGTGGTCTTCTTCGTTTTCCTGAAGATAGTCGTATGAGACTTGCTTTTCTTCGGGGCTGTCGCCGATCTGCAACGTTGAGTTAAAGATGTACCAGAAAGGTGCATCCCCGGCTGGGAAGTCATAACAGACCGTGAGTTCTGTATAGGCAGGGGTCATATTAATGGCGTTCAACCGCACCTCCACGCCATTGATCGAGACGGATGAAGTTTGTTGAAGCGGGATCGTCCTACCGCGATAGACCGGAATCCCCCTCAGATCAAAGTGGAAAACAGCGCGTTGTTGCCATTCCGGTTCGGCGGGCTCCATCAAAGGCAGGTCCACACTGAAATCTATGGTTTCGCCTACAACATCCACCTGGATGACCTGATAAGATATGAAGATATATTGCTGTTCTTCATTTCTGATTGATTGGATAGACCCTTCTTTCTGCTTCGGTGTGAAACCGGAAAAGGTCAGGGTGGGTGAAGAGAAAGCCAATTCCAGCGGAACGGTGGCCGGTGTGAAGGCGAGGGCCATTCGTCCTTCATCAATGTAGACCCAATCAAGGGTCACCGTCATGTCTTCCACGGTCTGGCTGAGCGAGACCTGGTGGGCTTTCTTTGGCATGTTGATGTCGGACCCGCCTGCTGTGACCACCGTCGGCTGCGCACTGATATCGAGATCGGTCACCAGACCGGCTTCCTGCACAGCCTGCAGCCCGGCATCGGAGAATCCGAAGATCTGGCGGATAAAGCCGTAGACTTTTTGCGGGCCGAACCCGATGAACAGTGCGGACAGCACGATCACCAGGGCCAGCAGAGCGATCCAGACCGGGCGCATGTGCAGCACCCTGGGTGATGATGCTTTCTTCATCAGAGGGTTCTGCTTCTTTAGTTTCAACCAGAGTGTGTGTACGAACAGCGGCGATGGCTCATCCACGTAGGTGAGTTCACGAAGTTTCAAATCCATTTCCATTTGTGCTGCCTTACTCATGATTTTCCTCCATTTGGTCTTCCAAACGCCTGAGCAGACGATTGACCTGTTTCCGTACGGCGTCCCGGGTGCCGCCCAGGATCACCGCAATTTCTTTATATGAGAGTTGAGCCACATATCGCAGCCGGATCAATTCCTGATCCTTCTCCGGCAGACTGACAAGCAGATGTTTCAAGCGCTTAAGGTCATCCTTCTGGGCGGCACGATCCAATGGGTCTGCATCGCCGTCTGAGATTTCTACATCGTTAAGTGAGACGGTTGGCTTTTGCGCCCGGAAATGGTCTGCGCTTTGACTGCGAACAATGCTGAACAACCAGGCCGGGAAGCGTCCCTCTTCTTTATAATTAGGGAGTTGTTCACAAACTTTGAGGAAGACCTGCGAGGTCAGATCCTCGGCTTCCTTGTCTGTTTGGACACGGTAGCGGAAGTAGCGATAGACCGGCGTGACCCATTTTTGATAGAGCCGTTCAAAGGCTGCCAGTCCCCGCCTGGTTTTCAGAGATGCGTTTTGGTCCACAAGCATTCTACGATACCCCTTTCGGTAAGAATTGTATTTTAACAACACAGGATCCTGGAAACGACAATTGCTGTTCCTATATATTAAAACGAAAAATTACTCGAAAGCGGACAATTTCTTCGATTTGTTAACAATGTGAATATTTGTGTGAGGTGTTCAGTTAGCGCGATTCTTTAAACGCCAGGCTGACCCAGTCCGCCTGATTGATCCGTTCGAGCAACCCGAATCCCTTTTGCTGTGCTTTCGCCACTATCTCCGCCTCCTGATGATCCAGAATGCCGGAAAGGAGCAGGGTGCCACCCGGGGAAACTAGGTCCGCCAGGTTCTGGTCGAAAAGGCGCAGGATGATCGGTGCGAGGATGTTCACCACCACCAGCGGGGCCTGACTGAGCGCGAAACGCCCGCTGAGCACTGCATCCACCGAGCCCTTCTCGACCTCGAGAATTTCCTCTGAAATATCATTCAGCCCGGCGTTCTCCAGGGTGGAGACGATGGCCGCGCCGTCCACGTCCACCGCGACCGCGCGGCGCATGCCGAGTTTGAGGGCAGCAATGGACAGGATACCGGAGCCGCAGCCGATGTCGATCAGCGGCTGACCTGGCAGAACATATTTTTCCAATAGCTGCAGGATCAACTGAGTGGTAGGGTGGGTGCCGGTGCCGAAAGCCATGGCTGGATTGATACGGATTAGGACCCGGTCCTGAACGTTCTCTGGTTCGTACCAGGCGGGGAGGATCAGGATCCGCTCGCCCACCGTCAGGGGGGCGTAATGCTGCTTCCAGGATGCCATCCAATCCTCGTCGCGGATCGGCGTATAAGTGGGCTCCGGAATCGGCGCGATCTGCCCGAGGTGCCAGAAGGCTTCTTCCATTTTCTGCCGGGTCGTTTCCAGATGTTCGTCCACAGGGACATATCCGGACACAGCCACCCAGCCGGTCGGGATGTTTTCCTGGGTGTGGGCGTCTAATTTGGTCACGCTTTCCACCACGACCCCATTGGAAACAAAACGCCCCAGCACGTCGGCCAGGGCTTCAGCGAGTTCGCCGTCAGTGATGAATTTGACCTGGATCCAGCGTACAGGCCCGTCAGATTCAGCCACCGAAGACCCCCTTAATTTATCGAAGAAACTCTGCTCCTGGATCTTGATATCCGGGTCCATGGTCTTTGCCAGCTTCTCAAAAAGCTCACGCTGGTCTGAGGATAAGTGTGAGGGCACCTGCACGGAGACGGTCACGAGCTGGTCGCCGGTGCCGGAGTTACGCAGGTGCGGAATCCCTTGGTCACGCAGGCGGAAGACCTTGCCGGGCTGGGTGCCGGGCGGGATGCGCAGATCGACCTCACCATTGAGGGTGGGGACACGGATCTCATCACCGAGTGTGGCTTGGGCAATGTTGATATCAACATCCAGCAAGACATCGTCGCCTTTGCGCCGGAAGAAATCATGCCTGCGGACGTTAATTTCAAGATAGAAGTTGCCATTGGGTCCACCCTGGGTGCCGGGCTGGCCTTCACCTGCCAGGCGGATCTGAACACCGTCGGAAACACCGGCCGGGATCGTCACCAGCTTGGTGATGGTCTTGCGTTCCAGCCCACGCCCGTTGCATGTGGTACAGGGTGTTTCGATCACTTCGCCGCGGCCATTGCAGCGCGGGCAGGTGACCACCTGGACCATCGACCCCAGTAGGGTTTGGTGAACCTGGCGGACCTCACCCTGACCGTTGCACTGCGGACAGGTCCGTGGGCTGGTGCCCGGTTTGGCGCCGGAGCCCTGACAGGTTTCGCAGGTTTCATCGCGGGTGATTTCGATTTCCTTTTCAATGCCGAAAGCGGCTTCCTCAAAGGTCAGCGTGACCCGGCTGGAAAGGTCCGCACCCCTGCGAGGGGCGTTACGGGTGCGCCTGCTGCCCATACCGAACCCACCGAATCCGAAGATCCCTTCCAGAATGTCGGACAGGTCGATATTGGTGAAATCAGGCATGCCCTGGGTATTTACGCCGGCGTGACCGTAACGGTCGTAGGCGGCGCGCTTGTCGGCGTCGGAAAGGACCGCGTAGGCTTCGTTAATCTCTTTGAATTTCTCTTCCGCGTCCGGGTCGTCACTCACGTCTGGGTGAACCTTGCGCGCCAGGTTACGGAAAGCGGATTTCAACTCATCTTCGCTTGCCGAACGTGAGACGCCCAGTATTTCGTAATAATCACGTTTTGCCATAATGATTTTTCTTTATGATCTTGATTTGATAATGCCGTTCTAAGAATGAATCCGGATAAGTCTACTCAGGATAGGGTCGTTCGTCAACCGATCTGAAATTGGCGATCAATTATGGATCAGGTGCCCGAAACACGTTCGGGCACCTGTTGGTTCAACTAGATACAAAACAGGATCAGACCTGTTTGAATTCCCCATCGACCACGTCGTCATCGCCGCCACCCGATTCGTCCTCGGGACCTTTATCACCCTCAGCGTTTTCGGTTGAGGTTTCACCCTCCGGCTGCTGCTGCTGGTAAGCTGCCTGGCCGACCTGCTGAAGTACTTCGGTCAGGGCATCGGTGGCGTTCTTGATCGCGTCCAGATCTTCACCGTCCTTGACCTCGCGAACCTTTGCGGCAGCGTCCTCGACTTTTTGTTTGAGGTCGCCGGGTACCTTGTCGCCCAGGTCGCTGAGAGTCTTTTCAGCGGAGTAAACCGTGTTGTCAGCCCGATTCTTGGTCTCGATCAGTTCGCGGTTCTTGCGGTCTTCTTCCGCGTGGGCTTCGGCTTCCTGGCGCATCTGTTCGACTTCACTCTCGCTGAGGCCGGAAGAGGCCGTAATGGTGATGTTCTGGCTGCGGCCGGTCGCCTTGTCCTGTGCGGTCACTTCCAGGATGCCATTTGCGTTGATATCGAAAGTCACTTCGATCTGGGGAATGCCGCGCGGTGACGGCGGGATGCCATCGAGAATGAATTTTCCGAGGCTCTTGTTATTGGCCGCCATCGGGCGTTCACCCTGCAATACATGGATCTCCACCTGGGTCTGGTTGTCGCTGGCCGTTGAAAAGACCTGGCTTTCGCGGGTGGGGATGGTGGTATTGCGTTTGATCAGAGGTGTCGCCACGCCGCCGAGGGTCTCAACCGAAAGGGTCAGGGGGGTCACATCCAGAAGAAGGATGTCCTTCACTTCACCACCCAGCACGCCGGCCTGGATGGCCGCGCCTACAGCAACGACCTCGTCGGGATTCACACCTTTGTGCGGTTCCTTGTGGAACATCTTCTCCACTTCGGATTGGATCTTGGGCATGCGGGTCATGCCGCCGACCAGCACCACTTCATCGATGTCACCGGTGGAGAGGTTGGCGTCATCCAGCGCTTGTTTCACGGGGCTCAGGCTGCGCTGGATCAGGTCATCGGTGAGCTGCTCCAGCTTGGCGCGGGTGAGGGTCATCACGAGATGCTTCGGGCCGGAAGCGTCCGCCGTGATGTAAGGCAGGTTGATCTCGGCCTGCATGGTGGTGGAAAGTTCAATCTTGGCTTTCTCGGCCGCTTCCTTCAGACGCTGCAGCGCCTGGCGGTCGCCGCGCAGGTCGATGCCGCTCTCTGATTTGAATTCGTCGGCGATATAGTCGATGATGCGTTGATCGAAATCGTCACCGCCCAGGAAGGTGTCGCCGCTGGTGGAACGCACCTGGAAGACGCCTTCGCCGACTTCGAGGATGGAAATATCGAACGTGCCGCCGCCCAGGTCATAGACGCCGATCACTTCGTTCTTTTTCTTGTCCAGGCCGTAGGCCAGGGAGGAAGCGGTCGGTTCGTTAATGATCCGCAGCACTTCCAGACCGGCAATCTTGCCGGCATCCTTGGTAGCGTTACGCTGAGCGTCGTTGAAATATGCCGGGACGGTGATCACAGCCTGCGTGACCGGTTCACCGAGATAGGCTTCAGCGTCACGCTTTGATCTTTGAGAGGATCATGGCGGACACCTCAGGCGGAGAATACTCTTTACCGCCCAGTTTCACGCGGATGTCACCGTTCGGTGCTTTGGCGACCTCATAAGGGACCAGTTTGAGTGCACGCTGTACTTCGGGGTCGTCGTATTTGCGACCCATGAATCGCTTGATCGAGAAAATTGTATTCTCGGGATTGGTGATGGCCTGGTTACGGGCCACACGCCCGACCAGCCGCTCACCATTTTTGTTTACTGCCACAACGGACGGCACCAGCCGTTCGCCTTCCGCGGAAGGGATGACGACCGGCTCACCGCCGCTCATCACAGCCGCAACGGAGTTGGTTGTGCCAAGATCGATACCAATGATTTTTCCCATTTCTTCTGCTCCTCTTCTTCTTTATCGGGCGACCCGCACCATTGCGGGGCGGATGATTCGGTCTGCAATTCGATAACCCGGCTGGATGACTTCGATGATCTGTCCTTCTTTAAAGTCCGGGTTTTCTTCCTGAGTGACGGCTTCATGGATGGTGGGGTCAAATTCATCCCCCGGTTTGACATCCAGACGCTCCACACCCTGATTCTTTATCTGGTTGATCAGTTTTTGCTGGATCAGTTCGATCCCATTGACCCAACCGTCAACACCTTCACCCGTGGGCTTGTTCTTGAGGGCGCGTTCCAGGTCATCGCTGGCACTGAGGAAGATCTTGAGAATACTGGCCAGGGCATCCTGACGGGTCCGGGCTGCGTCACGCTGGACGCGTTTTTTGTAGTTATCAAAATCCGCCCGGCAGCGCAGCCAGCTATCCTTGGATTCATCCAATTCTTTCTGGAGTTTTTCCATTTGAGCTTCGAGCGCATCGTACTCATCGAAGGTCAGGGCGACCACTGCCTGTCGTTCGTCTTGTTCCTCGGGATTGTCCTGTCCTTCATCCTTTGGTTTGGAATTTTTCTTTTCTTTTGATTCGTTGTCCATAAGGTTCTCCAATATATAATGACTTTTTTCCGTGCAACAATAATGCCTGTGTGTTTAGACCGCCAGTGTTTCAGAGACCAGGTCGCTCAATACATTGGCGACGAAGCGGACGGTGGAAATCGTGCGGTCGTAGGGCATCCGGATGGGACCCAGCACCCCGACCGATCCGGTCAGCGAGTTAGGGTCGCCGTAACGGGCGAGGACCACGGAACACTGCCGCAGTTCCTCCCAGGTGCCTTCGCCGCCGATCAGGACCTGGATGCCGCCCACGTCGGTGTTCATCACCGTGCTGGCTAGCAGATTTTCCAGGAGCGAGCGTTCCTCCAGTAAATGCAGGGCGTGCCGAGCTTCATCCGATTCGGAGAATTCCGGCTCGGAAAGCACGTTAGCCATGCCATCGAGGTAGATCTCGCCGGTACTGGATTCTTCGGTCAGGGCCATTTCAGCCAGGAGCATATCAAGGATGTCCTGCCCCAGGGAATCGAGCTGCCCGCGAATCCCAGCCATGCGGTCTGCATCACAACGGACGCAAAGGGTGGAAATCTGTGTTGCGACTTCCGACAGGCGTTCCTGCGTGACGGGTTCAGCCAGCGTGACGAACTGCTGGCGGATCTCACCGCCGACCAGGACCAGCACCATCAGCACCTGCCGGCCGCGAGTTGCGATCAGTTCAAGGTGTTTGAAGATCGTCTTTTCCGAGTGCGGCGCGGTGACCAGAGAGGCTGCCTGGGATTGGTTGGCCAGAACGGATGCGGCCAGTTTGAGCCACTGCTCCACATCCTGCCGGGATTGGTAAAACTGGTGGGTGATCGTTCGGCGAGTGTTGGTGGGCAGGCCGGTCTGCTGGACCAGATTCCCGACAAAGAATCGGTAACCCTCTTCAGTAGGGACCCGTCCGGCGCTGGTGTGCGGTTGGCGCAGGAGGCCGTAATCCGTCAGGGCGGCCATTTCATTGCGGACGGTGGCGGAACTCATTGTCAACTGGTACTTATCCACGAGTGAATTCGATCCGACGGGTTGAGCCGTGCGGATATGTTCATGGATGATCAGGGTCATGATGAGCTTTTGGCGATCCGTCAATCTCATAAAAGGCCTCATTAATTTTTAGCACTCTCAAGGCGAGAGTGCTAAAACAGCACAAATTTAATCGTACCATGATGAAAAATGGGCGTCAAGAATGGGGGAGGCTCCCAGGCGTAAGAAATTTGTTAGAAATATGGGGGTTAGGGATTGGGTATTAGGTATTAGGTAGTAGGTAGTAGGAGATTAGGAAGAATGGTGAATGGTGAATGAGGCAAGGTATCTGAATTTGTGGAGATTCCAACGACACAATCTAAAAAAAGTAATAATGCACGCCCCGGAGTGCGGACTTCAGTCCGCTTTTGATATTTGAATTACAGAAAGTTGGCCTGCGAAAAACTTTTATGACAGAGTTTTTAGATCACAGATTCTTAAATAATGAAAATTCAATTCAGTTCATTCGTTTTCGCGATTGTATAGAATAATTCCGATTGGAAATAAAATTAAGCATGCGGACTGAAGTCCGCGCTCCGGAATTTGATGATTAAGTTCAAAATGCGCAGAGTAATTTTATCGACAGGTCGAATATCCAATACCCAATTATCTACCCCGGTTTCACCGTTACCCGATAGATAAAGCGGTCGATCCCGCCGAACTTATACTTATAATCCTCGCCGCCGCGCATGAAGTCGAACTCTTTGATCCCGTTATTCATTGGCCCAAAGGATCAGTTCCGCCAACAGCAGCCAGCCCGGCGAATAATCGCGGAAGGCCCAATCCCAGGCGGAGTTATAGAGCCATAAACGGTCGTTGTAATTAAATGAAAGGTTACCGGCTGCCTTCTCGCCGTTGATCGTATAGAAAGCCAACTGCAGCCAACCGTTCTCGTAGGCGATCCGAGCGGTGTTTTGCAGGTGCTGTTTCATTTTCTCGGTCAGAAAGTCCTTCTTGGCGGGGTCCTGGGCCATCATGGCGATGAAGGCGTCCATTTCCGATTCGAGCTTCTCCCCATCATCCGCGAAGTAGAGTTCTGCGATGGCCGGACCCTGGGCGATCTTACGTAGTTTACGCCGGATCTCGTGGCGCTGTTTTTTATCGATCCCGGCCAGGTATTCCTCGAAATCCCCCGGTAAGGGGATATAGGGAGAGGGCAGCAGCTTTGACTTGGTGAATTGGGCACCGCATTTATTCGCTTCTTCTTCAAGCGCCTTAAGCGTTGGCGAACTGTCCAAGATATTGTATAAATCCAATACCTGCCATTCCGGTATGTGTTCGTTTTCATTCAGGAAACACATCAATTCATACAGGAAATCGGACAGGTTTTCCGGTGCGACAATGAAATCCAAAAAGTCCGAAACTTCAATGGCCCCGACGAACATCAGCGCGGGGATACCATCGAGATTGTTTGCCCGGAATAATGGGGCGATCCCAACCAGATCTTCCCCCTCAAAAGCTGCGATCAAAACGAGCTCGCTGTCCTCAGGCCATTCTCCCCCGCCTTTGGTCTGCCACCAGGTTTCCAAATAATCGAAGGTCAGAAATGGGACCTGATTGATACTTTTTTCCAGAAGATGATTCCAATTGTGCTTAAATTTTGCCAATGCGTCAAAGTTATTGTAGCGTTTTAGTTCCATATGAAAAATTATACCTTAGCGGACTAGTGTGTATAATGAAAGCAGTTATTCACCGATTATCTGGCCAGGTGCGCATGTATGATTTGAACATTTTACCCATCAATCTCCAGCAAGGCCGTCAGCGACCGGACACCGGTGCGCTGCGGGCATTTTCGCCACCTCGGAGGACTGCCCGAGGGCGTGATGACGATATCCTGATCCTGTCTCTCAGCTTTACCCCCGCTAACGGGGTCTCACCGGAGCTCAAGCAGACCTGGCAGGACCACCTGGCGCACACCTTTTACAGAACCAGCGGGACGGTGACCGCTGCACTGCGCACATTGATCGAAACCCTGAACCTGACCATTATGGAGCGCAACGTTAAAACCGCCCAGGAAGGGATCGCGGTGACGGGCGCAGTCAATATGGCCGTGGTGCATCGACACAGCCTTTACATTGCCCAATCCGGGCCCGACCCATGCCTACGTGCTGAACCATCAGGGTTTGCAGCATTACGCAGATACAGGACAGATGGATCGGGGGTTGGGTGTCAGCCGGACGGCCAACATCCGGTATTACCAGGAAGACCTGGGCACAGGCGCTTATCTCTTCACAACCAACTCTCCACCGCCTTCATGGCGGGATTCCCTCCTTTTCAGCGATAATTTCCCCAGCATGGACCAACTCCGGCGACGTCTGCTCAACCAGGCGCCACCCGATTTCAGCGTCGGGCTGATCCAATTCTTACCCGGTGAGGGTCGGATCAACCTGATCCGACCAGTCACGCGTGGGTCCGGAGCGGAAATACCATCGGAACAACAGACTTCATCCGAACAACAACCTGCCAGCGAGCTGCCACAACAAGAACTCGCGAACAGAACAACCTGAGCGCCATACGCCGGCGGCGTCTTCAACGCGGATGGAAGAGCCAACAACTAGAGATGAGCCCGAGCTTTCACCTGAAACCCAACGCGACCAGCCGGTTGAACCGGAAAAGCAGGAAGAAACACCTGATACTCAATCTCAGGGCCGACCTGGAACTCCGGAAACATCGAAAAGCCAGCGTGGAACCTCGCAGCGGACGCCAATGTCGCATCTACGCTCTGTCCCTGAGCCAAATCCCGAGCCGGCCGCTGAACGGGCGAGAGCAAAGCGAGACACCGGCGCTGCCGCACGTGAGAAATTGAACGTGCAAACGGCTCAAATTGAGGAGAAGGGACTCAAAGGACTGGCTGCAGCATTGGGATGGTGGCGAAAGGCTCGCGAGCGGGTGGATACATTTTTCAAGGACTTGATCGCGAGGATGAATCCCGATGAGACGGGTGGCGCGCCGAAACTGAGCAAGGGCACCCTGATCTTCATCGCCATCGCGGTCCCACTGATTGTGGTTGCCATCGCCGTCGGCGTTTACCTCGCACGGGGACGGACCCAACAGTACACCTACTATTACAACCAGGCTCAAATTTACGCCCAGGCTGCAGCGGCAAATAGTGACCCGACTGCCGCGCGGGATAATTGGTCCCAGGCGTTGACCTTCGTCAGCGAAGCGGAGAATTTTAAGTCAACCGATGAGGTCGTCTTGCTCAAAGCCAAGGTGCAGGACGCCCTGGATTTGCTCGATGGGGCAATCCGGCTGGATTACCGTCCTGCCCTGATCGGCACCTTGTATTCGGAAATCAATATCACCAGGATCGTTTCATACGGCGCGGACCTCTACCTGCTGGATGAGGCCGGTGGTCGTGTGATCCACGCCACACGGCGAAGCCAGGGATATGAAGTGGATCCGGATTTCGCCTGTGCAGCCGGAATATTTGAAGGCGGCGCGGTAGGAGACCTGGTGGACATGGTCTCGCTGCCCATCAACAACCCCTACCAGGCACATGTCGCCGGTATCGATGTTTCCGGCAACCTGATCTACTGCGCCTCCGGGATGGACCCGGTTGTGATCCCGCTGCCCAACCCGGCCGGTACGGCAGGGGAGATCACGGCGATTGCTTATAACAGCGGATATCTCTATACACTCAACCCGGCCGCCAACACCATCCGGGTTTACCTGGCGACCAACGGGCAGTTCCTCGATCCACCTACCGAGTTCTTTGATGGGGCGAATATGGCCGATATCCCCGATCTGAATCAGATCACAGACCTGGCAGCCAATGGCCCAGAGCTCTATTTGCTGCGCAGTGACGGCCTGACGGTGGATTGCACGACCAGCGGACTGGCGGATACGCCGGTGAAATGTGAAAACCCGGTCAGCTATATCGACGGTCGGACGGGCCTTGAGGACCAACCCGTCACGATGCCGGCGGCGGAGTACACGTCGGTGTTGTACACCTCACCGCCTGACCCGTCGGTGAGTATCCTGGATGCATCCAGCGGCGATATTTACCGGTTCTCACAGCGGTTCAGGTTGTACCAGCGGCTGCGACCCGCGTTCGGTGAAAACGAGGTTGCGGACCCAACCGCCACGGCGTTCACGATCGGGATTGATCGAGTGGCGTTCCTGGCGTTCGGCAACCAAATATTTTTTGCCTATGTGGATTGAGATTTATTTTGTTTTGTAGGGGCGAGGCATGCCTCGCCCTTACGGTTTAACCTACAATGATTCAGGGGATATGAAATTACTTATCGCCATTCAGCGGTTCTTTTTCTCCTCCCTGATTTCCTAGTACCTAATCCCTAATACCTGATTCCTAATCCCTAATCTCCATTCACCCTCCTTCATTCCTTAATACCTGATACCTTTCAACCTGCAACCTGACACTCGGCACTTGAAAGAATTTCGATTCATTGTTAATGTTACAATTGATTTTCAGGAACCAATTTTACAACCAACCAAGGAGCATTATGGGAAAGACAGATCCCCGCATAGAAGAATTGCGCCAGATGCGAGCCAAATCACTGGAGGGTGGGGGACAGGATCGGATCGATCGGCAGCACGCCAAAGGAAAGCTGACCGCCCGGGAGCGCCTGGCGATCCTGCTGGATGAGGGAAGTTTTACCGAGCTGGAAGCGTTCACCGTTCAGCAGAACGATCCCGATGGAGAAGCCCTCCTGGGTGATGGCGTCGTCACCGGTTTCGGTACCGTCGAAGGCCGGACCGTCTACGTCTACGCCCAGGATTTCACCGTACAGGGCGGCGCGTTGGGCGAGATGCAAAGCCGCAAGATTTGCCGGGTGATGGACCTGGCGGCTGCGAACGGCAGCCCGATCATCGGGTTGATCAATTCCGGCGGCGCTAGGATCCAGGAGGGGGTCAAGAGTCTGGGCGGTTATGCCGAAATCTTCAAACGCAATGCACAATATTCCGGTGTCGTCCCGCAGATCAGTCTGATCCTCGGTCCTTGTGCAGGCGGTGCATCCTATTCGCCCGCGATGACCGACCTGATCATCATGGTCGATAAGCAATCATTCATGTTCCTGACCGGACCGCAGGTCATTAAGACCGTGACCGGTGAGGAAACTGATTTCGAAGTCTCTCGGCGGCGCGCAGGTGCATCTGAACCTGAGCGGTACAGCCCATCTGGTGGCGAAGGACGAAGAAGCTGCTTTGCAGTTGACCCGTTATCTCCTCGGCTACTTGCCTTCGAATAACATTGAAAACGCCCCGGTTCAAAACAATGGGGATGACCCCGGTCGGATGGCTGAAGCGCTGAACGACCTGGTGCCCGTTGACCCGGGAATGCCTTACAACATGCACACGGTGATCGATACCGTGGTCGACCAGGGATCATTCCTTGAAACCCAATCCGGGTTTGCTCGCAATGCCATCGTCGGTTTTGCCCGTTTCGACGGCATGCCGGTTGGGATCGTCGCCCAGGAGCCCAGCGTGATGGCCGGTGTGGTGGATATTGATGCAGCAGACAAGATCGCCCGTTTCGTGCGATTTTGTGATGCCTTCAATCTTCCCCTGGTCACGTTCATCGATTCTCCCGGGTTCCTGCCCGGTGTGAGCCAGGAACACGGTGGAATCATCCGGCACGGCGCAAAGGTGCTCTATGCTTATTCCGAAGCGAATGTCCCAAAGGTCGGTGTCGTTACCCGTAAGGCATACGGCGGTGCGTATGTTGTTCTGAGCAGCAAATTCCTGGGCACGGATTTTTACTATGCCTGGCCCAGTGCTGAGATCGCGGTCATGGGTGCGGAGGGCGCGACCAATATCCTCAATCGCAAGCAAATCGCCAATGCCGAAGACCCGGCGGCGGAGCGTGAACGGCTGGAGGCTGAATATCGACGGAAATACCTGACACCTTATGCCGCAGCGAGTGCGGGCTATGTGGATGCCGTGATCGAACCGGCAGAAACCCGACCAATGGTGATCAAGGCGCTGCGGGCGATCCGAAATAAGTCCGAAGCCCGTCCACCTCGTAAACACGGCAATATGCCGGTCTGAGAGGTACACCAATGACAGTGATGCAGCAAGGATTATTGATCAGCGCGATCGGGATGGGCTTGGTGTTTGTCGTCATCATCTTCCTCTGGGGATTGATGGCGCTGATGATGTGGGTCACTTCCGGTAAGAAGAAAACCACCCCGGAAGAAGAACTTCCTGAAGTAACAGACGAGCCGCTGCTGCCTGATTTGAATGATTTATCAGGTCCCCGTCGCGCGGCTGCGGCGGCTGTTGCCGTTGCCCTGGCGAATATGGGTGGACGGAAACCGACCCCTTCCCATTCCGAAAAAACGGTCGATGGCAGCCTGAGCCCCTGGCAAGCAGCCCATCGTGCCCGTCAGCTTGAACACAAGAATTAATGAGGATGAATCCATGAAGATGAAAGTAGTGATTGACGGTCAAACCTATGAAGTTGACGTTCAGGATATCCATGCCCGCCCGGTAATTGCCGTTGTGGATGGGGAGCAATTTGAAGTCTGGCCTGAAACCGACGCCAGTGCCCCAACCGTTTCCGCAGCACCGGTCATGGCTGCGACAGAACCTGTCTCAGTAAGCAAGCCGGCCGCATCTGTCGCGCAGGCTACAGGTGGCAAAACGCTGCCTGCGCCGCTGCCGGGTGTGATCGTCTCGATCGAGGTTAAGCCCGGTGATAAAGTTGCCAAAGGGCAGGAAATCTGCGTCCTGGAAGCGATGAAGATGAAGAACGCCATCCGCAGCGGACGAGACGGGGAGATCGCCAGCGTTGATGTCGCCGTCGGCGACCAGGTCAGCCACGGTCAAATCCTTGTGACCTACACTGACTGAAGAGGAGCGGCTACATGGATTTTTCCTTCCTAATTAACGAGATCACTCGAGGTTTCACCAGTTTCACCTGGGGGAATGGGGTGATGATCGCGGTCGGTCTGGTTCTCATTTATCTTGCCGTCGCCAAAGAATATGAGCCGGTTTTGCTGCTGCCGATCGGTTTCGGCTGTATCATGGCCAATATCGGTATGTCGGCTGATGTGGGCTTCATGAAGGTGATTTACGACGCCGGGATCAAAACGGAACTCTTCCCGTTATTAATCTTCGTCGGCGTCGGCGCAATGATCGACTTCAGCCCACTGCTGGCGCAGCCCATGACGGTCCTTTTGGGTGCGGCCGGCCAGTTCGGCATTTATGGCGCGCTCCTGCTGGCTTTAGCGCTAGGGTTCCCGTTGAACCAGGCAGCTTCGATCGGCGTGATCGGTGCGATCGACGGCCCGACGGCGATCTTCGTGGGCAGTAAACTCGCACCTGAATTGCTGGCGCCCATCGCGGTGGCGGCATATTCTTATATGAGCCTGATCCCGATCATCCAGCCCCCATTGATGAAACTGCTGACCACCCGCAAGGAACGCCTGATCCGGATGGAATACGCCCCCCGGCCGGTTTCCCGGCTAACGCTGGTGGTCTTCCCGATCTTCGTAACCCTGGTGGTCAGCCTGGTCGCGCCGGACGCCGCGCCGCTGATCGCTTCATTGATGTTGGGCAACCTCCTGCGGGAGAGCCTGGTCGTGGACCGGTTGAGCAAAGCGGCTCAGAACGAGATCATCAATATCTCCACTCTTTTCCTTGGATTGGCAATCGGGGCGACGATGAAGGCCGAATCCTTTATCAACCTGCAAACTTTGATGATCCTTGGGTTGGGCTTGATCGCTTTCGTTTTGGATACCGTCGCCGGATTATTGTTCGGTAAACTGATGTCCGTGCTTACCGGACGCAAGGTCAACCCCCTGATCGGTGCTTGCGGCATCAGCGCCTTCCCGATGGCGGGCCGGCTTTCGGCGAAGATGGCGCAGGATGAGGATTTTGAGAACTTCATCCTGATGCACGCCATGGGCGCCAACACGGCGGGGCAGTTGGGCAGCGTGATCGCCGGCGGTTTGCTGTTGGCGTTGGTGACGGGGATGGTGTAAGCGTAAATAGACATTAAAAATAAACTCCC
This sequence comes from uncultured Chloroflexia bacterium, assembly GCA_963748065.1. GTDB lineage: Bacteria > Chloroflexota > Anaerolineae > Anaerolineales > Anaerolineaceae > Brevifilum. Next base: position 77,632 of record CAVVHL010000007.1, read on the forward strand.
GGGATCTTTATATCCCGGGAGTTTTTATTTTCAAAGGGGAGGCTTATTTACAAATCTTTAGAAGCTCAGTCCTGTACAACGGGCTGGGTGATTTCCAGAATTTTTTCATCCGCATCCATGCTTGCCGCGCCGCCCACCGGAAGCACCGTGTTGGGGCAGTTGTGGCCGAAATCATTGATCTTCAGGATCGGGAAAGCATAATCCGACGCGACTTCCAGCAAAATATCTTCCATAAATGGACCGGCACCGCCGTCTTTTTGCATGCTGTCGATATAACCTATAACCGCACCGTTAATCTGATCTAAGACGCCCATCTGCTTCAATTGATGGAAGGCGGTGTGGCAGCCGCTGGGGGAGATGATATAAGCCTCCATGAAGAGGATCGCACCGGTGAAGTCCGGCCAGTAGGGCGTCCCGGCAAGCTTGAGCAGGCAGCGGATATTCCCGCCCAGCAATTTCCCCTGTGCCCGTCCACTGCGAATGGTTTTACGCGGGCGGTTGGGTGGGATCGGACCAATTTCACCGTCGATTATGACGCGTCTAAATTCGTCAATCTCATAAGGTGTCAGGTCATTGCCGAACCCCCATAAAATATCGTTACCGTGGAAGGTCACCAGCCCGGTTTTCGCCTGGATCGCGTTCAGAAGGACCGTGATGTCGCTCAAGCCAATGAAGATCTTGGGGTTGTGTTCAATTAGGTCCCAGTCCATCAATTCAAGGGGGGCATTGGCCGAATCGCCGCCCTGGGCGCAGATGACGGCTTTTACGGCTGAGTCGGCGAACATGGCATTAAGGTCCGCGGCTTTTTCCTGCGCGGAGGCAGTGAACCCGAGAGATTGCGAATATAAATGCTGCCCCAGGCGCACCTGGAATCCCAGGGATTCGAGCAGGGCAATCCCGGCCTTAAGCCGATCGGTGAACTCGGGGCTAACCGGATCGGAAGGCGCGACGATGCCAATGGTATCTCCGGGATGTAATCTGGCAGGTAAGAGGGTCATGGTTGAGATGCGTGTTTTCGAATATCACCCGATTAAGGACGGACCGGGTGTTGGAACGAATGGATGGAATGATGGCGGATGGCAGGCTGAGGCTTAGTCTTTGTCCTTATCCCTGAGTTCCTTGGGTTTCCAGAACCCGATCAGGTCCCCCATGGTTTCCAGGGAAATGTCTTTCCAATCATCCAGAACGAGCACCAGATAGCCCAGCCCACCGGTGGGGACGGCTTCAATTTCACCGTCAATGATCTGGAGGTAAGCTTCAAGGCCGGGGTTATGCGCCACGATCAGGACGATGTCATATTTATTTTTGACATCTTTCAAGGCATCGATGAAGTCTTGGGGTTCACCCATATAGAATTCATCCAAATACTTTGTCTTGCCCTGATAATCGAGTGTTTCTGTCAGCACTTCCACGGTCTCTTTTGCACGGGTCGCCGTTGAAGAGAGGATCAGGTCCGGGATGAGATCATTTTTCTTGATCTCTTTCGCGATCAATTTGGCATCCTTTTTCCCCCGTTTCTTCAGTGGTCGTTCGAGATCGGAGAGATTTTCGTCCTTCCAACTGGATTTGGTGTGCCGCATCAGTAAAAGAGTCTTCATTCAAATTACTCCTCAAAATCGACAAAAGTAAAAGCCAAAATCATCATAACATAGATTGGTATAGAATCGATTGAGACGACGAAAGTTTGACCTAATCTTAACCTGATTCTTCATCTATTACTGGTCGTTTTTGCGATGGGTTGTAAAAAACCAGCGACCTGTCAATTTAATGAAAATAAAGTATGATAGGCGTATGAATTTAGCAGAATATAACGCCGGTGTCAGGCTGGATTGCTCTCAACCATTATCCAATACTGTATGGCTGCTCTTCGCGCACGTTGAGGAGGGGTAGATCGTGCGTCGGCATATGCAAAACATCTCTTTCATCGCGATCATCGCAACGCTCCTGAGTTGTGCGTTCTTCTTTTCCCAACAGACCAAACCCAAAGAAACCGGTGAAACTGTCGACGACGAAACGGCAGTCAAGACGTTTAAGGTCAATTCGCTGGCGGACCTGCCGGATTGTGAATCCGAATTGAATCCTGAAGACAGCCTGGCTTGCTATGCCCAAGCGGCTTTCGTATCCGCGAACGCTGTGGGCGAACGGGTGGATGAGATCCTGGCCCAGGAAACGGATTCCGGTCGCCGGATGGATTTTATGGAAAGTCAACTCGCCTGGGAGAAATCCCGGGATGCAGATTGCGACTTTGAACGCGAGCTGGCGGATGGTACTGATCTGCAGGACCTTCAGGAAAGTACCTGCGAATACGAGCATAACCTTGCACGCTTTGACGAATTGGGGCGGACCCTGTGCGAGTTCTATCAATCAACCGCCTGTCCAGAAGTACTTTCTCCGTAAAACGACAATGAGGTGATGGCGTATGACCGTTGAATTCTTTGAAGACCCACTGACCACTCGACGGTCCATGGCGCACGACCGGTATCGCCCTTCATTTCATTTCCTTCCCCCACGCAATTGGATGAACGATCCCAACGGCCTGTTCTACTGGCGGGGCCGCTATCATCTTTTTTACCAATTCAATCCTTATGGCGCAAATTGGGGCTTTATCCACTGGGGGCATGCCAGCAGCCCGGACCTGGTGCACTGGACGGATCATCCAATCGCACTCACACCGGAAGAAGGCGCGGGAGACGATCTGGGCTGTTTCAGCGGCTGCCTGGTGGCGGACGGCGACCGGCCCACGGCCATCTATACCGGTTGCATCGATTTCTTCCATTCACCCGTCCTGATTGCCAGGGCTGTGGATGAAGAATTGAAACAGTGGGAGAAGAATATCCATAACCCGGTGATCGCTGAAAAACCGGAAGGCGTAAATGAAACGGATTTCCGTGATCCTTATGTTTGGCGGGTGGAGGACGGCTGGCAGATGGTGATCGGCGCGGGCATGCAGGATGGGGAGAGCGCCGCTTTACTTTATGAATCCCCAGATCTGTTGACCTGGACTTACTGCGGTCCGCTCTATAAAACCAAGCCGGCGGATGATGTAAGCATGTGGGAGTGTCCGAATTTCTTCCCGCTGGATGGGAAATTTGTTCTGCTGGTCTCTTTATATCCCGACATCAAAGGCGTTTACTATTACACAGGGGAATATGATGGGCGACAATTCACGCCGGAAGCGGAAGGCTATCTGGAGAACAATACTGTCTTTTATGCACCGCAAGTCCGGCAATTGGGTGATGAAAGGACGATCCTTTTTTCCTGGCTGCTGGAAGGCCGTTCCGATGAGGCGATGGATGAGGCTGGCTGGGCCGGCGTCCAGGCGTTCCCACGGGAGCTGGCGCTGGATGCGGAAGGACACCTGATCAGCAAGCCCATTAGAGAGATCGGACTGCTGCATGAAAAACACGAGACTGCTCAAGATATCCACCTTGAAGTCGGGCAGCCGCCGCTGAAACTTACCGAAGGTCGCCAATTGGACCTGGAAATCGAACTGGCAGGAAAAGACAGCGTAGTAAACGTGAACGTCCTGGCGTCCCCGGACGGTGCGGAACACACTGAGATTGGATGCGACCTGGCAAACGGGTCGGTCTGGCTGGACACGACTCAGGCAAGCCTTTCGGAATCCTCGCGAGGGGAACTGCAAAAGGTCTTGCTGGCGACCGGACCAAGGGATTCGATGCGGATCCATGTCCTGGTCGACAACTCGGTTGTCGAAGTTTGGTTTGACGACGTCTTAACCATGACCGGGCGCGCCTATCCAACGCGGGAAGATGCAGGTTGGGTGACTGCTGCTGCTGAACGCAACCCTGCAACGATCAAAACAATGGATGCCTGGTCGATGACGTCGATCTGGCCGACGAAAGCTGATTGAAGGGCTTCAATAAAGTCAATCGTTTGAACGTTGTTGTTCATACAAAAGAAATTCGGGAAAATTAATCTACAATTATTTAAAATCCATCCCAAAGATTAAAACAAATTATGAATTTCTGAGCCGGGGGTCATCATTGCTTAATTTACTACCGACTTATTCTATTTTGAGCGTATATTATGTTAAATTAAGTGCATAACCAACCGAAACGCGGTTGGTTCCCTGAACTTGAGTGAAGAATTCTTAATCCGATTGATCTTACGTCATTAAGAATAAAGTTATAAAGGTGGCTTAGGATTATGTGTATTTTTTGTAGAATTGCAACTGGTGAACTGCCTGCCAGCGTTGTGTACGAAGATGAATATGCGATGGCTTTCCTGGATATCCAGCCGATTAACCCCGGACATGTGTTGGTTATCCCGAAGAAACACGCGGATTCAATGGCTGACCTTTCTGAAGAAGACGCTGGACATATGATGTTGGTCGGGCAAATCATGGATCGTGCGCTGCGTCACAGCGAACTGCGCTGTGATGGGGTGAATATGTTCATTGCGGATGGCCGGGCGGCCGGCCAGGATGTGAACCACATCCATCTGCATGTCTTCCCGAGATTCACTGAGGACGGATTCGAAATCCGGATCAATCCAAGTGCGAAGAAGCCCCCCGGAAAAGAACAATTAAATGAGACTGCAGAAAAATTAAAACAGGCGCTTCAGGTGATGTAAGTCCCATTACAGGTAAAAGAAACAGGCTATCCACATTTTCCGGATAGCCTGTTTCTGATTAATTTGGGTCGTGCAAGAATGGTCAGGAGGCAGCCTTACGCTGACGACGGATCAGGGCATAGATCAGCACCCCCGCGATGCCGACCACACTCCCGATCAGGACTGACCAGGCCCAGGTCGGCAGATGGAGGAACGGCGTGGGCAATATCGAAGGGGCGACTTTTGCTTTGGACCAGTCCACGTTCAATGCACGGGCGCCGGTGGTGTCCGCGCCGCTGAAATCCGCGCCTTCCACGTCCAACCCAGCCAGGCGGGTGTTGGTGAGGTTTGCATTGTTGAAATTAGCATTTCGCAGATCTGCGCTGACCAGGCCGGCATTGCGCAGGTTCGCGCCTTCAAAGGTGGCATCCCGTCCATCCACGCCAATCAGGGCCGTATCGCTGAGGTCTGCGTCAGTGAAATCCGCCCTGACCAGATCTCCCCCGAGGAAGATGGAATGATGGAGGGCTGCTCTGTGCGCTTTAGTTTTATAGAAATTGGGGTTAATCAGCAGCCCATGAGAAAGGTTTGCACCGGTCAGGTTTGTTTTTCGCAGCGTTGCACCGGTTGCATTCAGGTTCGAAAGATCGATCTCTTGCAGATCGGCCCCGGAGAGGTCTTGCCTGTCACGGATGGCCTGGCGAGCCTCTTCTGCTGTCTTGGGGTGGATGACTTCTGAGGCCTTTTTTTCAATTTTAATTTCGCTCGACATCTACAGCCTCCTTAATTTTCTTAACTTTTTATTCGTCGTTCAACATTTTGGACTTGCCTACTCCGCTGATCACCTGGCGGAGTTTGGGTTTACCGTAGTAATTGACCTGGCCCATGCCCGAAATGGCGATATCCAATTCTTCTTCGACCCGCAGGGTTGCATTCCCCTGGCCTGAGATCGCGATCCGGGTGGATTGGCTATCCAGCTTGGGTGTTTCATAATCGCCGGAACCGGAGATATGGACCTCCTGTTTCTTGGCGGTGCCAAATGCTTCGAACTCGCCCCGGCCGCTGATATTGACCCGCAGATCCTCGCACTCCAGATGGGCAAAATCGAGATTTCCCATGCCGGAAATGTTGATCTTGAGCGTGTCCGCCTTGATCGAATCACAGGTCAGCTTGCATTGGCCGCTGACATTGATCTTTTCGAGCGAGACGAAAGTCAGGCGGTAGGTCACTTTGTGATTGTCGGAGGAGAAGATTGAAGACACCAGTTTACCGATCCTCGAGAGCCAATCTTCATCCACACCCAACACCAATTCGCCGTTTCTGACCTCGGCGATCAATTCATCGATCAGGTCTTCATCGGCTTCGATGGTCAGCGCTTCCTTGTCACCTTGGGTCAGGATCAGGTTGCCAAAGTCCTTAAACCTAATTTTATCAAAACTTCCGATTTCACGGGTTTCTGTTTTCATTGGATTTCCTTTCCATTCTATCTATTTTTGATTTTCAGGAGTGATTATATCACTATTTTAAGGAAATCAGTTGACAAATTAAGAAAAATCAATATATAAATTGAGAATATTTATATTGTGCTTTGAATGTTCAAAGTCTTTCCCAAGGCACGATCTGCAAATCCGCATCACGGGCTTGCCGGTTCTTCGGTTTCAGGCAGATAGATGATGCCCTCCCAGGTTTTCTTTGCCCAATCAAGGTCGGTCGGGTCGTCAAGATAGAATGCCATCTGCAGGCAGGAGGTGTCGCTGGCGGTGAATGAGACCAGGGACAGCCGGTCTTTTTCGCCTCTGATCTTCTGGATTTGAGTGTAGCCGAGGCCGACGATCTCACCCTTTGTGGAGACCAACTTCTCGAGGGCGTTTTCAGGGATCTTGGCCTGGATCTGATTGAGCAATTCCAGTTTACCCACGCCGTCCGGCAGGCTGAACGCGGCGATGATGATCGTGATCCCCGTCGTCCAGAAGACCAGCTTATGATCCTCCACGCGTTTCTCAAAATCGTCGGGAAGGTCCATCAACCATTCAGAAGTGATCCGAAATGCCATACATTCCTTTCAATCAACTATGTCACAACATCCATTCTCGAAAACATTATAATGGAATCACGTTCATTATACCTTCGTGCTTTTTGGGGGACTCGATTGAATGTCATGAAGAGGAGAAATGTCATGTTTGAAGATCCGGCAGGACCAATTGAGCGTTTTGAATGGGGACGCTACCAGATCAACGGCCAAATCCATGCCGAAGGTGGGGAAGGCGTGGGCAAGGATATCTGCATTTTGGATGGGCAGGTGTTGGCCTGGGATGCACGCAAAGGCCACAGGTTGAAGCCGGAGATGATCGCGATCGTGTTGGGGCATGACCTGGAGGTCCTGGTGATTGGTGCGGGCGTGGACGGGCGGATCAAGGTACCCAGGAAAACCCTCGATCGGGCGTATGCGGACGGCATCGGCGAGGTGATCGTCGAGAAAACGCCGGATGCCTGCGCCACATTCAACACCCTTTCACGATCAGGCAAGCGAGTCGCCCTGCTGGCACATGGCACCTGCTGAAAAGTCAATGGTTTTTGACTTATAATGAACGTCGGTTTGGGAAGTTATTTTTTGATTCTTAAAAGGAGAATTTCATGGCAAAAACACCCCCACATTGGGACCTCTCAAATGTCTATCCCGGGTTGGATTCACCCGAACTGGCAGCGGATATCGCCTGGGTCAAGGATTCAACGGCTGCCCTGAACAAGATTTTCCAGGAGGAATTGAAGCAGGTCACACCGGAATCCACACCTGAGGATATCAATTTCGCTATCAGCACCATGGTTGACCAGATGAATGCGCTGATCCAAAAAGCGGTCACTATCCGTGTTTATTTGAACTCGTTTTTGTCTACGGATTCATTCAATCAGGAAGCGCTCCGTCTGGGCTCGCAGTTTGACCAGGTGATGGTGGGGATCCAAAAAGTGAGCGTGGTACTGGAGGCATGGGTCGGTACGTTCAAGGACATCTTACCGGAAGTGCTGGCTTTGGGTAACAGCGCCGGGGAACACACCTTCCCGGTCACCGAGATCGCCGAACAAAGCCAATATTTGATGAGTGAAAAGGAAGAGATACTCTCCTCCGAGCTGGGACTGGCCGGCGCCAGAGCCTGGTCCAAGCTGCAGGGCACGGTCACCTCTCAGAAGAGTGTGGATTTTGAGCTGGATGGCGAAATCCAGTCCCTGCCGATGCCGGCATTGATCAACCTGCATGCGCATCCGGACGAATCAGTCCGCAAGCGGGCGTATGAAGCTGAGATGGCCGCCTGGGAAGAGGTCAAGGAACCGCTGGCCGCCTGCATGAACGGCATCAAGGGTTGGGTCAACACCCTGAACGAGCATCGCGGACGGGTGGATGCGCTGCACGAACCGATTGACCAGGCGCGGATCGATCGCGAGACCCTTTCAGCGATGATGGGCGCGATGGAAGATTCGTTCCCGACCTTCCGGCGTTATTTCAAAGCCAAGGCCGCCCGGTTTGGACAGGAAGCGCTGCCCTGGTGGAACCTCTTTGCGCCGGTTGGGAAATCCGAGAAGACCTATTCGTTCGAGGAAGCCCGCGATTTCATTCTGGAGAACTTCGGCAAGTTTTCTCCCGAACTGCGGGAGTTTGCCAAGACCGCATTTGATAATAACTGGATCGACGCTGAGCAGCGTTCGGGCAAACGCGGCGGCGCGTTCTGCATGCCCGTGCCTGAAGTGAAGGAATCGCGAATCCTGTGCAATTTCGACGGGACTCTCGACCAGGTGATGACGATCGCCCACGAATTGGGTCACGGGTATCACAACTTCAATATGTTCCAGGCGAACAAGACCCCACTCCAGCGGGAAACGCCGATGACCATGGCCGAAACAGCTTCGATCATGTGCGAGACGATCAGCTTCAACGCGGTGATGAAAACCATTACCGACCCGGAAGAGGAACTGGCTTTGCTGGAGACCGCCCTGATCGGCGATTCACAGGTGATCGTGGATATCTATTCGCGATACCTGTTTGAGAAAGAAGTCTTCGAGCGGCGAGAGAAGGCGGAATTGAATTCAGATGAACTTTGCGAAATCATGGAGAACGCCCAGAAAGCCACCTATGGCGATGGACTGGATCCGAAATATCGGCACAAATTCATGTGGACGTGGAAACCGCATTATTATTCCGCCGGCCTGTCCTTCTATAATTTCCCTTACGCCTTTGGGATGTTGTTCGGCGTCGGGCTTTATGCGATCTACCAACAGCGCGGCGATGATTTCATCCCGGATTATAAGAAGCTGCTCTCCAGTACAGGTGAGGCTCCCGCTGCGGAGCTGGCTGCCCGGTTTGGGATCGACATCCGCTCGAAGCAGTTCTGGGCGGACAGCCTGGGCGTGATCGCCAAGCGCATCGACCGGTATTGTGAGTTGTAAAATAAGTGAATGGTGAATGGGGGATGGGGAATTGGGTGAAGAAAAATAGATTGAGTATCGCGTCGAGACGTTGCTTGCAGCGTCTCGACGTTTTTAATCTGCAAATCAGGAGTGTGTTATAGAAAGGGAAATTATCCCTGAATAAATCCCTCATCATCCAGCCAGAGTTGGATCTTGTCCCTGATCTGATCACGGATCTTGCGGAAGAAATCGAGTTTCTCGTCCTCGGGGCCTTCAAAGGCGGCGGGATCCTCAAACGGCCAATGCAGGCGTGTGCCCATGCCGGGGAAATAGGGACAACGCTCGTCGGCGTTCCCGCAGACGGTGATCAGATAGTCGAAGTCGATCTTTCCGATGTATTCATCCAGCTTTTTCGAGCGGTGACCGCTCATATCGATCCCCAATTCTTCCATCACCGTGATCGTGTTCGGGTTCACACCGTGCGGTTCCAACCCGGCGCTGAAAACTTCGAACCGGTCACCGCCAAGCTCGCGCAGCCAGGCTTCCGCGATCTGGCTCCGGCAGGAATTACCGGTGCAGAGGAAAAGGACTTTGATGGGTTCTGATGCGGCCATTTTTATTTTCTCCGAGATACTTGGAAACAGTTCATTTTCACTCTGATTTTATCTAAAATCCATGATGAAGGGATTTATGGGAGGTTATGATGGGGTTAACACGGGAGGTCATTCGAGGGTCAACAGAGCGCCATGTTCTTTGAGCCAGGTACGATCCTTCTGAAAATCCGGTTTGAGGGCAGCTACCTCTCGCCAAAAATCTTTGCCGTGATTGCGGACCTTGAGGTGCGCCAGCTCGTGAACGACTACGTATTCGATCACATTCAATCGGCGCCATGCTGAGGCGATAGGTGAAGTTGAGATTCTTCTGACCGGAGCAGCTCCCCCAGCGGGTGCGCGCTGCGGTGATGCGCACCGCATTCACCTTGAACCCGTGACGGGCGACATATTTCGTGATCAGGTCACGGGTGATACGGCGGGTCTCTTTGCGGTACCAGGCGATGAAAGTCTCTTTGGCTTTGGTTTTGGCGTCCATCGATAACAGGAATGCGCCGTCCAGATCCAGCAGGGGACGCTTGCGGAAGGTCAGTTCGAGGGGATACTGCTCGCCGAGGTACCAAAAACGCTCACCCGGCGAGAAGGTCTTGGGCTGGAGCTCCCCGTAGCGGCGTTTGACCTTGGCGCGGTTCTTCTTGATCCACTCGGTTTTATGGTCGACGAGTTTTTGGATTTGGGCGTCGGTCGCCACATAAGGCGCGCGCACTACCAGCTGCCCGTCGGGACGGATCTCGAGGCTGAAGGTGCGTCGTCTGCTGCGGATGATCTGGTCAATTTTCATTGCTGTTTACCATAGGTCTCGATATAATCAGGACAATTATAACGGTGGATGGTGAATGGGGAAGGGTGAGTGGGGAATAGGGGTAAGGTAGTAGGTGTCAGGTATTGGGTATTAGGTATTGGGTATTAGGTAAGAGGCTGGAAGTGTGAGTAGGAAATGTGCAGAGGTGAGCGGGTCAGGCGAAATAAACGAATAGGGTGGGGGGTTGTATTTGGTTTGCTGATTGTCGCAATTCTTTCTTCATGCAAGACGACGGGTGGGGTGGCGCTGCCGCTGGCGGATGAGCCGTACGCCCATCCCAGCGGGATTTTCACCATCCCGATCCCGGCAGGCTGGACGGTCTCGGCAGGCGAGACGCCGGACGCGGTCTGGCTGAAACCACCGGAGGGCGGCCCGGATGTGTCGATCGTGATGATCGCCGAGGTGCTGCCTGGAGATACCGAAGAGGAGATGGGACAAGCCGCGCAGACTCTGCTGGAAAGTTATATGGCAGCGTACCTGCCGTATCAGGATTATGAGATTTACAACAGCGCCGAGGTGCGGGTGGCGAAGAACCCGGCGTTGATCCTTGATTTCGCCCGACCGCTGGACGGGGGGTATCATGTCGGGCGGATGGAACTGGTCTACCTGCCCGGACACCTGGTCTACCTGGCCGGGTTCGGTCCCCGGGCGGACTGGGACGCCTTCCTGCCGACCTTCCGCAAGATGGTGGACGGGATGACGTTCTCGATTGAACCGCTTTCGCAGTGAAGCGATTAAATCCTGGGTGGATGTATAATCAGACCAATAAAACAATGACCTTCGCTCACTAGCCCACGCACAAAGGAGCCCCTGACCCGTAATGGCATTCAGTTCACAAGAGATGTCTTTGGAGCTTTCAAACCCTTGCTGACCCACGACCAACTCTGGCCGAATATCTGCGACCTGGATGGGCGGGAACTGAAGACTCTGGTCTACGGGCATCCTTTTGAGGTGGCGGTGAAAGGCGAGGAGGGGGTGGTGCTTTCGCCGGTGGTCAGCGGCAAGCCGCGCAATATCCCGCGGGATACGCTGGAGGAAGCCTTCGTGGCGCTCTACGAACGGCGTGAGCTGACCGGGCTGGAAATTGCGGAGGAATTTTCTTCGTTCAATGCGCCGTATGTGGTGGCGCTGCTGGCCGCGCTCCCGGACGTGGCGGTCTGCCAGCGGCCGGTGCGGTTGATCTTCATGGGGCGGCAGTTGTTTTATTTAGATTAGTCGTAACCCCCCTATCCCCCGCAAGCGGGGGGAAATGAATTAAAGCAAGATGTTTGTTGACTGATTGTTGGTAGGTAAATTCCTTAATTCAACGTTACTTACGTAACCGCGCTACCGAATATGGCGGTCTGCCAGCGGCCGGTGCGGTTGATCTTTATGATGCGGCAGTTGTTTAATTTGGAGTAGTCGTAACCCCCCTATCCCCCGCTTGCGATGGGAATAATAATTCGCAAATGTCTTAATAGGTTTTTACAACAACAGCTTTACAAATTTTTTATATTTACTTATTCCAATATTGTGTAGATGTCTACATATTTGATAGAAATAGCTCGTGGACACATTGTCTCAATAACTATTAGTCAGTAATAAACGATAGTATGTGTCATTTTCCCCCCGTGTACGGGGGTAAGGGGGGTCAATTAATATGAAATATAAAGCTCTTTCCAACTAAAGTATTATTTTTAATCAGGTTGATTTTGTATGCCAATTTATTAATTCTCACTTTCTGGATTCTTGAAATAGTTCGAATTTTATGATGCATCCCTGAAATGAATTTCATTCCTGATTCTAAATGGCAAGCATAACACCATTGGTATTGTGGAAAATCTTTCAATACATACTCACCGCAATAGAACAAAATATCATCTATGACCCCCGAGATGTTTTCAAAAATCTCTCTAGCGGTATCTCCTAACGCGTAAACCTAATGATTCCATCCACCTATCTCTTGTCCTATCGTAAAATTGTTGTTCCTGTGATCCATGCACGCCATCCCCGTCAATTTCAATCACCAGACCGGCTTGACGTGCATAAAAATCGACAATATATGGACCTATAGGGTGTTGGCTTCGAAATTTGATTCCTAATTGGTTTGAACATAGATATCCCCAAAGTTTTTGCTCGGGAGGTGTGGACTTGTTTCGTAATTCCCTTGCTCTTTGAAAGTGTCCTTCCGGAATACTGGTCCATTCACCATCGTGACTAAGATGCCTAACTCTTCGGGGTATGAGAACACGCTGAAAAGACAAGAGCGTTGTTTTCTCAGACCGTTCGGATTGAAGAATCTACACCAAAGCCATGATATTGTTCAGATTGGATCGAATTAATCATAGATGTATGATTAAGTGTGAACAGCAAGTCATTTATATTTTAATTGTTCAATGGATTTTGCTGCAATTTCATCGTTATTTATGAATTTATTGGAAGTTAACCCATTTTGAGATTTGAATGATGAGTTCAAGCAAACGGGTATTTTTGATCCAAACAGAATTCCACTAGGTTGATGAACATTGTTTGTCAGAGCCATAATTTCCCCGAATTCCTTTTCGTTATTATAGTTTATGGCTCGATCAATTTCAC
>CAVVHL010000008.1:0-125207 GCA_963748065.1 uncultured Chloroflexia bacterium
CAGCTCGTCGCAATGACAAAGGATTTACAAGGCAACGTTGTCCCAATCCTTAATTTCATGATACATTTATCGGGCAAAGATCCACGACCAAAACGCACTTATGACACCATTTCGCGTTGCACTCCTTTCCGATATCCACGGCATGCTGCCCTCGCTGGACCGGATTCTGGAGGAAATCCTCCTTGACCCCCCGGACGAGATCATTGTCTCCGGGGATTTTGTCGGCGGCCCTCAATCCCACGAGGTGATCGCCCGGCTGCGAGATCTTGGACGCGCATTTCGTCCTCGGTAACGGCGAAGTCCGAATGCTGGAAATGCACGATGGAAAAGCGCCGGAAGCCTGGTGGACCCATCGGCAATATGATTTAACGCATTGGGTGTACCAGCATCTGACCGAAGAAGACTTCCAATTCCTGGCTGACATCCCGGAGCAGCTCTCCCTTCAATTTGGGGATGCCGACCCTATCCGGGTGGTCCATGGCACGCCCTGGAGCGTGATCCAATTACTGTATCCGGATGAGGACCCCGACCTGCTCAAAGAATCCCTGGCGGCAATTGATGAAAATATTTTGGTCCTGGGTCATATCCACCAGCCCGGGATCCACCGTGTGGATGGCAAGGTCGCCGTCAACCCCGGCGCGCTGGCGAACAACCTGAATGGCAAGTCCCAGATCAGCTACGGAACCCTCACCTGGCATGACGGCTGCTGGCAACCCGAAATCTACACTTTCACCCCTGATTACGAAGCCATCCACGCCTGTTTTGTCGAAACCGGATTTTGGAAGGCGGTCTATCCCTTCAGCCGTGCCATCCTGGAGAGCATCCATACCGGTGAAGATGTCCCCCTGGCCTTTCTGACCGCCGCCTATGAAAACGCAAATAAAGCCGGATTGGATGGGGTTGAGGTTGTGCCGGATGAGATCTGGCTGTCAACTGAAGCGAATTTCCCCTGGAAGATGGATCTTAACCTGGAGGAGAATGATGGATAAGCATGAAGTCGAGGTCAGGCTCGCCCAGCCTGCCGATTTGAATGCGGTCAACCAGGACCACTATCTCTCGGATGAGACCCTGCTCAGGAAAATCGCAGAAAAAGAGGTCTTCCTCCTGACGGTTGATGGAAACCCTGCCGGATATCTTCGGTTGGAATACCACTGGTCCACAGTGCCTTATATGGCAATGGTCCATATCAGTGCGCCGTTCCGCGGCCATGGATACAGTCACAATCTGCTTGATTTCGTTGAAACTTATCTGAGGGAAAAGGGTTTCGATATCCTGTACAGCTCTTCAACGGGGAATGAGGCGGAACCGCAGGCCTGGCATCGCGCAATGGGGTTTGAAGAATGCGGGTTCATTGCCGGGATGAATGAAGGCGGCGTCGGAGAGGTCTTTTTCCGGAAAAACCTCTGATTCCCCTGATCCTGTATTAACGTTCTATTATAATGCTCCCGTAGATGTTACATTTCGGATAAAATTTGGTAAAATCAGTTCAGACCTTGGAAAAACCGAAAGCGTTTTTCGTTTGCCGTATTGTTTGAAGTTGTAAAGGTCTTCAACTTCCCCCTGGATCTGATTTTAGCAACCATAAAGTTGACATAATCCAGGTTACTATTTAATAAAGTATCTTAATCAAGGAGGTAAGCCGTGGCTGGAATGGATAATTTCACCCCTAAAGCGCGTAACGTACTCAGCCTGGCTCAAAAAGAAGCAGAACGTTTACGCAAGCCCCAGATCAGCACTGAGCATTTACTGATCGCATTGATCCAAATGGAGGGCAGCGTTGCCAGCCGAGTTCTACGAGAACTGGGCCTGGAGGCGGATCGCGTTATTGATGTTGTTGAAAAAGAGATTGGTTTTGGTGATTACACCGGCCAGATCTCACTCTCTCCCGGTATGCAGCAGGTGATCCCTTACGCCATTGACGAAGCACGTCAGAAGGGTCAAAGGGCTGTTGGTACCGAACACTTATTGTTGGGATTGATCCGGCTGAGTAACTGCGAGGCTATGAACATTCTCGGGAAACTTGGCGTCACCCCTGAACAGATCCGCAAGCATATTGACCGTGTCCTGCGTAAATCCTCATCACAATCGGAATCACGCCCGCAGTTGACCGGTCGTTCAGGTGCACGCCGCCGTCGGACGGAAAAGCAAGATCCGGATAAGACGCCGTTGGTGGACCAGTTGGCCACCGACCTGACCACATTGGCCGAGGAAGGGAAACTCGATCCCGTCATCGGTCGTCAAATGGAAATTGAGCGCGTGATCCAGATCCTGGCACGCCGCACAAAAAACAACCCCGCTCTGATCGGTGAGCCCGGTGTGGGCAAGACCGCCATTGTGGAAGGTCTGGCTCAACGAATCGTAGATGGCGATGTCCCGGCGCCTTTGCTGGATAAACGTTTGCTGCAGCTTGATGTCGGTTCCCTGGTTGCCGGTACGATGTACCGCGGCCAGTTTGAGGAACGCCTGAAACGGGTGATCGACGAATTGAAAGCTTCCGAAGCGATCCTGTTCATCGATGAGGTGCACATGCTGGTCGGTGCCGGATCGGCCGGGTCCTCCGTGGATGCCGCCAATATCCTCAAGCCCGCCCTCTCACGGGGTGAGCTGCAGGTGATCGGCGCCACGACCCTTGACGAGTACCGCAAGAACATCGAAAGCGACGCGGCGCTCGAACGCCGGTTCCAACCGATCGTGGTTGAAGAACCGAGTGTGGATGAGACGATCGAGATTTTGCACGGCATCCGCTCCGCCTATGAGGACCATCACCGCCTGACCATTGAAGATGAGGCGTTGGAATCCGCAGCCAAGCTGTCAGCCCGTTATGTGAGTGACCGCTTCCTGCCTGATAAAGCCATCGACCTGATCGATGAATCAGCCTCCCGGGTCCGGATGTATAAGAGTCCGGCCGCTCTGGATGCCAAGGAATTGATCACATCCCTGCGTGAAACCCGCAAAGCGATTGAACTGGCGCGTGAAGAAGAGCAGTTCGACCGGGTGGAAGACCTGCAAAGCCAGATCGACGACCTGGAAGACCATCTCGAAGATATGCGCACCATTTGGGACCGCAGCACCAGCCCGCACGTCACCGCCGACGACATCGCTGAAGTGATCTCGATGTGGACCGGTGTCCCCCTGATGCAGCTTGAGACCGAAGAATCGGCGCGGCTGTTGAATATGGAAAAGTCCTTGCGTGAGCACATCATCGGCCAGGACGAAGCGATTGAAACTATTTCGAAGGCCATCCGCCGTGCCCGGGCAGGGTTGAAAGACCCGGACCGTCCGGTTGGCTCCTTCATTTTCCTGGGCCCGACAGGCGTCGGAAAGACCGAGTTGACCAAGGCTTTGGCTGAGTTCATGTTCGGCAGCGAAGACGCCCTGATCCAGTTGGATATGTCGGAGTTCATGGAACGCCATAGTGTTTCCCGTCTGGTTGGTGCGCCTCCCGGATACGTCGGCTATGAAGATGCCGGCCAACTCACCGAGGCCATCCGCCGCCGGCCGTACTCGATCGTCGTCTTTGATGAGATCGAAAAAGCCCACCCTGAAGCGCACAATATGCTGCTCCAGATCATGGAAGAAGGCCATCTCAGCGATGCCCGCGGCCACAAGGTGGACTTCCGCAACGCCATCATCATCATGACCACCAACGTCGGCGCGGATATGATCCAGCGCCAATCCAACTTCGGTTTCACGTTGACCGTGGACGAGAACGAGGAAGAGGCCCAGGCCTACAAGGAAATGCGCAAGAAGCTGACTGAAGCTCTCAAACGTACATTCCGGCCTGAATTCATCAACCGTCTCGATTCGGTGATCGTTTTCCGGTCGCTGACCAAGGAAGACATTTTCAAGATCGTCCAGCTAGAGCTGGATAAGGTCAATGCTCGCCTGGTTGATAACGATATCCACCTGCGGGCAAGCGAAGCCGCTCTGGAATTCATCTCGGAAGAAGGCTATAACCCAGAAATGGGTGCCCGGCCGCTCCGCAGGGTGATCCAACAGCAGGTTGAAGACAAACTCTCCGATGCCCTGCTCGCCAAAAAATTTAAAGATGGCGAAAATATCCTGGTGGATATAGAAACCACGATGGAAGACGGCACGGAAGTGAAAAAGGTTGTCCTGAAGCACGACAGTGAAGGCGACCAACAAGAAGAACCCGATCTCGCGGCTGTGGGACAATAACCCATGCCGAAGACCAGGACCCGATACGTCTGTCAGGAATGCGGCCGCACCGCTCCAAAAGCCCTGGGTCGCTGTCCCCAATGCGGTGCATGGGACAGCATGGTCGAAGAGATCGTAGAAGAAACCAAAACCGCCCTGAGCCATGCAGCAATGCCTGGCCTGGGCGGTTTTTCGACTCCCAAACGGCTTAATGAGATCGAAGGTGACAGCGAAGCACGCATCCCGGTTCCCATTGGGGAATTTTCCCGGGTGTTGGGCGGTGGGGTCGTACCCGGCTCGATCGTACTGATCGGCGGCGACCCGGGGATCGGTAAGTCCACCCTGATGCTGCAGATGACGATGCAAATGGCGGACGGCAGTACCGTCCTGTATGTCTCCGGCGAGGAATCGGAACGCCAGATCAAGATGCGGGCTGCCCGCTTGCTGCGCGGGTCCGAGGGAGAAGATGCTCGTTTACCGGATGATCTTTTCCTGGTGACCGAGACCAACCTCGATGTGATCCTTTCTCATGTTCAGGAAGTGAATCCGCGTTTGCTGGTGATCGATTCGATCCAGACCGTTTACCGGCCGGAAATGGAATCCAGCGCTGGCTCGATCTCGCAAGTGCGGGAGTCCGCCTCCCGCTTACGTGAACTGGCCAAAGCCTCCGGGATCGCCGTCTTTGTGATCGGGCACGTCACCAAGCAGGGCACCATCGCCGGGCCGCGTGTTTTGGAACACATCGTCGATACCGTGCTCTATCTCGAAGGCGACCGGTTCCAGGGGTACCGCCTGCTGCGGTCTGTCAAGAACCGCTTCGGTGCGACTGCCGAGGTGGGTGTGTTCGAGATGCAGGAGCGCGGGCTGATCGAAATCACGAACCCCTCCGAGGCTTTCCTGGCTGAACGGATGGTCAACGCGCCCGGGTCGGCTATCGCTGTGACGATGGAAGGCACCCGGCCGCTGCTGGTTGAGATCCAGGGGCTCACCAGTCCGACCAGTTTCGGCAACCCCCGGCGCACACCCAATGGGATCAATTTCAACCGCCTGCTGTTGATCACGGCTGTGCTCACCCGTCGGATGAACGTGCGCCTCTCCGAGCAGGATGTGTTCGTCAACGTGGTCGGCGGTTTACGGATCGATGAGCCTGCGGCCGACCTGGCCGTGGCTGCGGCGATCGTTTCCTCCATGCGGGACCAGCCCGTCCGGGCGGATGTCGTCCTGATCGGTGAAATGGGCCTATCCGGTGAACTGCGTATGGTCGGGCAGATCAATGCCCGGCTGCGGGAAGCCGCCAGCCTGGGATTCAAAACAGCCATCGTCCCCCATCGGGTTAACCGCAAAGAGAAATGGCCGTCCGGGATCGAAGTCATCGAAGCTCGTTCCCTGCGGGAAGCTTTGAAACTCGCCCTGATCGAAAAGTAAAACAAGTTCCACCTACCCTCCCCTTAGCCGTTATAATACATACCAACCGATCTCGGTCCAGTTATGGACCAACTTAGAACTTTAGAAGAAACAGGATGAACGATGAGCAATTCCATATTTGACCTGGCCCCCATCTCCCGCACCCGCCGTAATCACGGCCTCGAGCACGCCACGATCCATGTCCTGAGCGAGAAGTTTCCCCATGTGACGATCGCCGGGGTATCCTCCCCGGGTGGGTTCACCATCATCGGCAATGTGAGCACGGAAGATGTCGCAGAAGCCGCTATCGAGGCACTCAAACGCCTGAGGGACGGGCAGGCCGACCTTGCCTTGCATGAGAACTGTGGGACGAACTTTGTGGTCTCCGGTTTATTCGCCGGTTTGGCTGCCTGGTTGGGCACCCTTGGGGCCGGTAAGGAATTCAAGAAAAAGGTCGGACGATTACCTTTGATGATCATGCTGGCGACTACTGCGTTGGTGCTCACACGCCCCTTGGGTCCGTTGGTCCAGAAACAGATCACGACCTCCGGCGTTCCGGAGGGACTGAAACTGGTGCGGGTGGAGACGTCCGTCCGGGCCGGCGTGCGGATGCACCGGGTGATCACGGAGGGGTAACCCTTATCCATGCCAGACGCCAAGCCGACCGTCTACGTCCTGCGGGGAGATGACCGGGAAGGGATTGAAACCCGGCTGCATGATTTCATTGCGCGGTTGGGTGACCCGGATATGGCGGAGATGAACACCTCCCGGCTGGAAGGAAAATCCAGCTCGCTCAACGATTTACGTTCAGCCGCGCTGGCGATGCCCTTCCTGACGGAACGTCGCCTGGTGATTGTGGAAGATGCGCTCCACCCATATTCAGGGCGCGGCAATCAGAACGAACGCTCTGCTTTTTTGGAGTTATTGGAATCGCTTCCGCAGACCACCGCACTGGTTCTGGTCGTACCGGACAGCAGACGCTATCGCAAGGGGGAATATCAATGGGAAACACTCAAAGAAAAACACTGGTTGATCGAATGGATTGACAAGCACCCTGAACAGGCATTGGTGGTGGATTGCGCCCTGCCGACCGATGCTGAGATGCAGCAATGGGTCCGCGCCAAGGCGGTCGAACTCGGTGGCAGCTTGAACCCGGTCGCCGTGAGCACTCTGGTCGAATATGTCGGCAACAACACCCAGCGCGCCGCTCAGGAGATCACCAAACTCCTGACCTATGTCAATTTCGAACGCCCGATGGATGATGACGACGTTCGCCGTTTGACTGCCCAGGACCAGCAGGCCAATATTTTCGATATGGTGGATGCCATTGGGGACCGGGATGCGAAAACCGCGCTTGATACCCTGCATATTCTGCTGGAAGAAAGCGACCCTTTACCCCTATTTGGGATGATCGTCCGCCAGTTCCGTTTGCTGCTGCAGGCTCGGGAACTGCTGGATGCAGGCAGCAGCCCGGATACGATCGCCCGGACGCTCAAACAGCATCCCTACGTGATCCAGAAGATCTCCGGCCAGGCACGCCGTTTCGACCTGCCGACACTCGAATCGATCTACCACGAGCTGCTGCAGATCGATGTGGATGGCAAGACCGGTGGGATGGATGTTGGTTTGGCGTTGGATGTGCTGATTGCCAGGTTGGCGGGATAAGGAGCAGAACATGCACGGCTTGGTGACCATCCTTCCGGAACCCTTCAATTCAAAAGTGAATCGCACTTTGGGATGGCCTGGAAGAAAACTTCGGGCTGAACGGGATCAGGATCACCCCCTATCCCCATTTTTCCTGGAATATCGGTGAGGTTTACCGACGGCCTGCGCTGGACCGGGCACTGACGGAAATTGCGGCGGAAATTGCCGCAGTCCCTGTTCGTACGGATGGGATCGGGTTTTTCGCCGCACCGCGACCGGTCCTGTTCATCCGAATCCTGCGCAGTCCAAGTGTAGATGCGCTCCATGCCCGGCTGTGGGAAAAGATGCAGACGGTTGCTGGTGGCATGAGTGCGTATTACAATCCCGAGCAGTGGCAGCCGCATATCAGCCTGGCCTATGGGGATTTGACTGCGGCGCAGGTGCCCGAAGTGCGCGCCTGGTTGGAGGCGCAGGATGCCTATAAGTGGGAATTTAAAGCCGATAATATTTGCTATATTTATGAACCGGAGGGGCAGGTGGGCGACTTACAGATAAGCGTCCCCCTTCGCGGCTAGCTTTCTCAGAATTTATACGTCGTCCCCGCTGTTTTCACCCATTTCATCATCATCCAAACTTGCGCTTTCGCGGTGCGCTTTGGCTGCGTCACGGTCAGCGTCTTTGGCACGGATTTGCTCGATGGCCTTGAGCACCGTCGAGGTTTGGATCTGGACGATCAACGCCATTGAGATGAAGATCCACAGCGGGGGCAGGGCAATGGAGACCACCGTGATCAGCAGGTTCAACGCCAGGACCTTGAGCGCCTGAACGGGTTGGCGCATCACCACCACATAACCGTTGCGGATGGCCTGGCCGATCTTATGCTCTTTTTGCAATAGGAGCAAGGGGAAGCTGAACTGATTGATCGCGACCCAGACGACCAGCACGACGATGGTGGCGGTCAGTGCGAAAGTCGCCCAGGCCTGGGTTTGGTTATAGTAGAACCAGATATTGAGAGCCAGGATCGCGTCCACAACCGTGACCAGTAATCCCCATTTGACACTCAACCACCAGTGCTTTTTAAACCCCTCCCAGACGGTGCTCCACGCTGCGCCGTTACCCTGGTTTTGCTCCATCACGGCGTAGTAGAGGCCGCCCAGGGCTGGAAAGATCGTTAGAACGGGCAGGCTCATGACGAACCAGGCCAGGTTGACGTTGAAGAAAGGGATCGTACTGTAGTAAAAGTTGAAGAAGCGGTCCTTCAGGTTGCGCGGTTTTTTAATTTCTTCGGAATCAGCTTCTGAAAAGATGGCTTCCTTTTCGTGATCTTGGTTTTCGGGCATGGCGTCTCCGTTTTGGATTCAGGAATTCATTTTACCATTGAGAGATGGGGGGTAAACAGGATCATCTTTTATGGCGACCCATCCTTCAGGATCAAAATAATCTGGTCACAAGCCGTGACGCTCCCATGACGGTAAAACAACCCGAACAGCCTTCGTTGGTATAATTAATGCGCGATGACATCCAAAGAGAAAATAATTTTCCAAATCTGGAAAGACAAGAGGAATTTACAGTGAGCTTCGATTTCAGGATCGCCACTTTAAATATCAGCGGTGGTGAGAAAACCTATCAGGATTTTCCGAACGATTCCCCGAAGGCACGCCAGGAAGCATTATCCCTGCTGGTCAAGCAGATGGATGCGGACGTGCTCTGCCTGCAGGAGGTCTCTCAATATATCGACGCGGACGGCAGGACCCACAGCATGACGGACAACATCAACGCCGCCGGCGGTTACCAGCATACTTTTTACGGCAAGACCGTCTCGATGGAATCCCACATGCAGGTGAAGAAGGACGTGATGGTCAAAGGGATCTTCAACGACTGGTGGAATTGGTCAAAAGGGAACACCATCCACGCACGTTACCCCTTCTCCCGTCTGGGTGACCCGGAAAAAGAGGGTGTCCCCCGTAACATTCCGCTCTACATGCCGCCATCTTACGAGGGTACCCGCGACACTGAACCGCGTTTTGCCCTGCTGGCGCGGCTGAAGGAACCACCCTTCCCCTTCATCACCTCATTACACCTGACCACCCTGGTTGGTGAGCGGTATCCGAAATCCAGACGCAAGAAGATCGAACAGTCGCACCTGATGCGCTTCGAACAGGTCCAACGGATCCTTGACCTGGTGCGGGTGCATATTTTAGAAACCCAACAGCCATTGATCCTGGCGGGTGATTTCAACGCCATGCAGGACGAGTTTGGCCTCAGGACGCTGCTGACTGCGGATGCGGGTTTCGTTCGCCTGCGGCCCGATGAAGAAATCCCTACTCACCAGGGTATCAAAGGTGCGATCGACCATATTTTCTTCTTCCCGCGGGAAAGGTTGGTGGATTACGGTTGTCGGATCGATAACAGCGAATTGAGCCAGCGGGCAACCGACCACCTGCCCGTTATCGCCGAGGTGCAAATCAAGTAAAATTCTGGCAATTATTTTGAACGCTGTCCTACGACGGACGAAAAGTTTGGGGATGGCGTTTTTTCATTGGTAAGATCGAACGAGTAGACAGGAGCGAGCCGAGATTATGGCGACAACTCAGAAACGACAATATTTTGGGACGGACGGGGTGCGCGGTCATGTGGGCCAATCCCCGATGGTGCCCGATTTCGTGACCCGGTTAGGATACGCCGCAGGCGTCGCACTTTCACGGACCGCCTCCCATCCGATGTTTGTGATTGGGCGGGATACGCGCCAGTCCGGACAGATGCTGCAAAGCGCGCTTACCACCGGTCTGCTGGCTGCCGGCGCGACTGTGATCGACCTGGGCGTGATCACCACGCCTGGTGTGGCTTATATGGTCGGAAAGATCAATGCCGAAGCCGGGGTCGTGATCTCGGCTTCGCATAACCCGGCCGATGAAAACGGGATCAAGTTCTTCAATGCCCATGGCCAGAAGTTGAACCACGAGATCGAACTGGCGATTGAAGAACTGATCAGCGACCCGATGGACCTCAGCGGCGCTAAGGCCCGCCAGTTCGGCCGCCGGATCGACGGGGTCGAAATGCGGGAACTTTACGCCGACAGCCTGGTCGACGAGCAGCAAAGTCTTTCCCTCGCGGGGTTGAAACTGGTCGTGGACTGCGCCAACGGGGCCGCATCCTGGTATGCCCCGGAAGTTTTTTCCCGCCTCGGTGCGGAAGTGGTGGTGATCCATGCCTCCCCGACCGGTTCGAATATCAATGAACAGGCTGGTTCGGAGCACGTCCGGCGGGTGCCGGGCGACCTGGCCGCGCTGATTCAAAAATTCGATGCCAATTTTGGGATCGTTTTTGACGGGGACGCGGACCGGGTCATCTTTGTAGATGAAACGGGCAACCTGGTGGATGGCGACCACATGCTGGCGATCCTGGCGGACTATTTCAAAGCGCAGGGCTGGCTGCTGGGGAATACCGTGGTGAGCACTGCCATGCGCAACGGTGCGTTGGTCAATTATTTCGCTGAACGTGGGATCCACTTCATCGAGACGCCCGTCGGCGATAAGCATGTGATGGCGGAACTGCAGGATATGATGGCTGCCGAGCATAAACCGGATCAGATCGGCCTGGGCGGCGAGCAATCCGGCCATATCATCCTGATGGATGGCGCACATGCCACCGGCGATGGCATCCGTTCGGCCCTTTACCTGATCCGGGCCTATCTCGCCAGCGGTGCGGAATCGTTGGCTGCCCTGGCGGAAAGCATCCACAAATACCCCCAGGTGATCGCTTCGGCCCGGGTGGCTGAGAAGATTGACCTGGATACCCTGGCTGATGTCCAAGCGCTTGAAGCGGCAATCAGGGCAGACCTTGCCGGGCTGATCCGGCTCAACCTGCGTTATTCCGGCACGGAACCCAAGGTGCGCCTGATGATGGAAGCCGATTCCCGTCACACGGAAGAGGAATTGGCTGCCAAGGCATTCGCCCTTTGCGAAGCCGTCCAGGAATCCACCGGGACGCCCGACGGCAGCTTCCTGGAAGTGCTCAACGTGACCCACGGCGGGCTGGTGGCTCGCAAGGACTGACCCCTCAAACCCAACCTCAGGTAGAATCCTATCAAGCCAATCAAATGAAGAACCATTCTTCAGGAGCCTTTTATGACCCAAAAAGAACCTGCCTTTGACCGACTTGAGATCCCGGAATTTGGGGCGACTTTCAATCAATTGAACCGGGCTCTGATCATTGCGGAAACCCCGGCGGCATGGAACCCGGCAATCGCAGCAATGTCTGCGTTCCTGGATGTCCTGGATGAAAAACTGATCTCCGATCAGACCTTGATCGCCCATGACCATGCCAATTCCTCACGCGCGTTCAGCATGCTGCTGACACTGATTGCCATCGGCACGCAGTACCGCCTGGAGCAGTTCAAAGCGAAAGACGAGGCAGGCCAGCAGCGACGTGATCTCATCGACAGTGACTATATCCCGTCCACCGGCGCGCTGCGCCAAAAGGCTATCGGCCTGGCGAAAAAATACCTCGCCGCGCCGGTCTTTGACAGCCTTAGGGCGGCGATTGAGTTTGAAATCCTGCCCTTATTGGACAGTATGGACTTCCAACAGGACCCTGACCGTTGGATGCCCTTCAGGGTGGTCCAGATCGGGAATATCTATGAGCGGCTGTACGGATTCCGCCTGCGGACCGAAGACCCGCTGTTGATCGGCGACAAACACATGCTGGGTTTGCTGAGGATGATCTACGACCGTAAATATCTGCGCTTCGGCACTTCAGGCGTGCGCGGCCGCTGGGAATCCGACTTCACCGAACCGCGAGCGCGCCAGGTGGTGCAGGCGGTCTGTGACTTCCTGAACGATCTTGATGTGCCTGATTTCGTAGGCGGTGAAAACCTGGCCGGGAAGCGGGTCGTGGTGGGGTATGACACCCGCCGCAACGCGGACAAAGTGGCTGAGTGGACGGCGGAAGTTTGTCTGGCGAACGGCTTCACCGTCGATTTCGCCAACCGGGACACGCCCACACCGGCGCTGGTCTATTACGAAACCGATTATCTGCCCGCCGATGAAGTGGCGGGATTGTTGATCTGCACCGCCAGCCACAACCCACCGGAGTGGCAGGGGATCAAGTTCAACCCGCGCCTGGGTTACCCGGCGCCGACTAACGTCACCGATTTCCTGGCTTTCCATATCAACGAACTTCAGTTGGTGGATGCCGGGGCGCGTACCACCGACCTTGAGGATGCCCGTCAACGCGGCTTGCTGCGAGGGTTTGACCCGCTGGATGACTACGTTGCCTGGATCAAGCAGAACGGTAAGGGCAACGCCCGAATCCCGATCGATTTCGACCGCATCCGCACATTTTTCTGCGATAAACAGGTTGTGATTGATGAATTCCACGGCTCCGGCCGCGGCTACCTGACCCGCCTGGTGGGCGAAGCCGGCGTGCGGTACACCGTGATCCACGCCCAGCGCGACCCGAACCTGACCGGTCTGGATTACGCCAACCCCGAAGAGCCTTTCATCATCCCGCTCAAGCAAAAAGTGGCCGAGAGCGGCGCTGCCCTGGGTATGGGTATGGATACCGATGCGGACCGCTTCGGTATCGTGGATAAGGGCGGAATCTTCTTCCGGCCTAACCAGATCCTGCCGATGTTGGTGCGTTATCTGGGAATCGAACGCGGTCTGACCGGCCGGGTGATCGCCACCCAAACCGGGTCACCGTTGATCGAGGTGCTGGCCGGGATGATCCCCAATAACGAGGAGAACGAACCGGCTGAAGGTGCGCTGCCGGGCTATGTCAGCCACCCCTTCTATCATATCCGGATCGGTTCTCGCGAAGACCGGGTCCTGAAGCACGCTTTCCTGGTGCCGGTTGGGATCAAGTACATTGAAGAGATCCGTCGCGTGAACCGGGCCTATGAATCCGAGAAACCCCTGCCTGAAAATTGGCGGGACCGGATCCTGATCGGCGGTGAGGAATCCTCCGGTTTGACCACCCGTGGGCATGTGACCGATAAGGATGGCCCCTGGGCAAACCTGCTGATCATGGATATGCTGGCTTATTTCGGCACCCGCAAGGTAGAACCGCTGACCACTATCGCCGCCATCTGGCAGGACACGGTCAGGATGGAAGGGCTCTGGCAATCCTATGGCTCTTCGCCCGACGAT
Organism: uncultured Chloroflexia bacterium; assembly: GCA_963748065.1. Lineage (GTDB taxonomy): Bacteria > Chloroflexota > Anaerolineae > Anaerolineales > Anaerolineaceae > Brevifilum. The sequence goes on from CAVVHL010000008.1 coordinate 13,356, forward strand.
GCGACCTCCAACACCGGGCGGACCGATGTGGACGCACCACTGGAAGCCAAAGAAGCCTTTATTAACTACTATCTTGACCTGCCGCTCACCGAGAAGGACCCGCGGGTGGCCGGGATGCAGATCGCCTACCTGGGCGGCATCCGCTACGACGTGGCGGAGATGCAGCTGCGGGATGCCGAAGGTGATGACCGTTACCAGCTCCGGGTGCGCGCTTCCGGGACGGAACCGATCAACCGGATCTATGTCGAGAGCAAAGATCCCAAACAGGGCCGTGTGATCATGGATGCCGCCCTGGCCAAGCTGGAAGAGCTGACCATTGAGGAAATCCGCAAGGCGCACAGCGAATGGCGCCTGGTGGATATGCTGACCCAGACCCGGCTGACGGAAAAGACCCGCCAGGCGGTGCTCGAGACGATCCGCGACAAAGGCTGGGACCTGGCGGAAGTGACGGCGCGGTTGGTGCGGAGCATGCAGGTGCTGGAGAACCGCAACCGCAAGATCGCCCAGAAGTGGTTGGATGCATTGGTGTAAGTGACCTTAACCCAAGCAGCCCCGGAGGATGTCATCCGGGGCTTTTTTGTTGTATTTCTAACGAAAAATATATGGATTCATATACACAGGCCGGTAGAATTAAAGAATAAAGAACAAAAGGGAGCATCCCTTAAGTGTTCCAAAGGAGTGATGACAATGGCTAAGAAAAATAAGGATAAAAAGAAAGCTTTTGAAGAGGCGCCGGACGATAGCTGGTGGCTTTGCCTCAGTTCGGAATGTAACCGAGCCTATCAGAAATATGAAGCGCAAGCACCCGGCATCTGCCCGTATTGCCACGGCGAAGATTACAACCACATGCCCTGGGATTCCGCCATGCTGAACAATGCCGATCTCCCGCACGTCCCCGAAACCGGCCACACCTATTCCCAGATCGTCCAATAATCACAAATAAATGCAATATACAATACCCCGGCCATTTGGCCGGGGTATTGTTTTTAAAAATTCTCTTCCGAAATGAGGATTTGGGTTAGAACCAGCCCCGCAGCTCCATCGCTTTGACCACACGGTTGATCGCCACCATGTAGGCCGCGTCACGCATGAAGACTTTCTGGGATTGAGCCATATCATAGACATCCTCAAAGGCCTGGGTCATTTTGTCATCCAGCCGCTCGAGGACTTCGCGCTTGGTCCAGTAGAAGTTCATATCGTTCTGGACGCTCTCGAAATAGGAAGTTGTCACGCCGCCGGCATTGCACAGGAAGTCCGGGATCACGAAGATGCCGCGAGCCTTGAGGACCTCATCCGCTTCCGGTGTGGTGGGGCCGTTGGCGCCTTCCGCCACGATCTTGACCCGATCATGGACTTTCTTAACCGTCTCAGCGTTGACCTGGCCTTCAAGCGCGGCGGGGATCAGGACATCAGCTTCTTTGCTGATCCAGGCGTCACCGTCTTCGATCGTGTAGCCGGCTTTGGTAGCCTCATCTTTATTGATCGAGCCGTACTGGTCGGTGATGCTCATCAGGAAATCGGGGTCGATCCCGTCTTCTTTGCTAACGGTATAGGAGACACGGTCTTCCCGGTCCCAATAGCTGACGCAGATGACTTTCCCTTTCAGTTGGGAAATGAATCCCTTGGCTGCGTATTGGGCCACGTTACCGAAACCCTGGATGGCTGCAACCGATTTTCCGGAATCGATCTTCAGGCGTTTCATGGCCTCGCGCACGTTATAGGTCACACCGAAGCCGGTTGCCTCGGTGCGGCCAAGCGAACCGCCGCCGCCGACGGGTTTTCCGGTGATCACACCGGGCGTGTATTTCCCGGTGATCCGCGAATATTCATCCATCATCCAGCCCATCATCTGGGGCGTGGTGCCAACATCTGGGGCGGGGACATCCTGCCGGGGTCCGATCACTCGCCAGAGTGAGCGGATGAACGACCGGCACAGGCGTTCCTTCTCATCGGTGGAGAGGGTCGCGGGATCGAGGATGATGCCGCCCTTACCGCCGCCCAGGGGGATGTCCGCAACGGCGCACTTCCACGTCATCCACATTGCCAGGGCGCGGACCGTGTCGATGGTCTCGGCGGGGTGGAAACGCAGCCCACCCTTATTCGGACCGCGGGCGTCATTATGCTGGACGCGGAAGCCCTGGAACACGCGCATGCCGCCGTCATCCATCCTGATCGGGATGCGCAGTTGGTATTCACGCATTGGCCATCGCAGCATTTCGCGAACCTGATGATCGAGGCCCAGCAGGTCGGCGACATGGTCGAACTGCTGCTGCGCCATTGCAAATGCGTTGGTTGTTTCTGCCATAATCTCTCCTATTTTAATTTGGTTTGGTGAGGTTGAGAAAAAGGTTTGATGGGAGCGTGACCTTTCCGTTAAATAAAAATATGCGGACACCTCGGTCCTGTGTCCGCATGGTTTTTCGCTCAGTTGTCGCTGATTGAAGAACATGCCTGCTCCGCATCATTTTGTTCTCGTTAACCATAAACGAGAATCAGGTACCCGTCAATATGAACGCCATATTGGCTCTTGATGACATTTATCACTAAATGTAAAGTTTAACATTGAAGACGAAAATTCATATGTGATTCTTATACGCCGTTGGGTAGGATTAATTTGAAATCACTTCAAAAGTTTGGAACTTTTCGTTCTCATGGTGCGTCTTAGAAATGAAAGAATGAAAAGGTTTACTTATCAAATTTTTGGAGGAACTACAAAATGAAGAAAAAAATCACACTCATTATCGTCAGCCTGATGGTCTTTGGCCTATTGGCATCCTGTGCTCCTGTCGCCGCTCCCGCGGCCGCTGCTGAAACCAAGCCATTGCGCTCGATGAGCGTCAACGGCTCCGGTAAGGTCTCTCTTGTCCCCGATATCGCCATGATCAGCGTCGGTGTCCATACGGAAGCTGATAATGTGAACGATGCCCTGGATGAGAACACGGCCCAGGCCAACGCCATTTCCCGGACTCTCCAGGACATGGGCGTGGCCGAGAAGGATGTTCAGACCTCAAACTTCAACGTCTATCCCGCGGATCGCTATGACCCGATGACGGGTCAGGTCCAAAGCCGCTATTTTGTGGTGGACAACACTGTGACCGTGATCGTGCGCGACCTGTCCACGCTTGGCGACGTCCTTTCCGCAGTAGTGGATGCCGGTGCAAATAACATCTACGGTATCACTTTCGATGTGGAAGACCGTGACGCTGCTGTGGCTGAAGCTCGCCAACTGGCGATTGAAGATGCTGTGGCGAAAGCCCAGGAAATCGCAAATGCGGCCGGTGTAGGTCTCGGCGACCTGTTGAACATCAATGTCTACGGCGGATCAACCCCGATCACCTATTACGACGCCAAAGGCGGTGCGTATTCCGAGAGTTCGGTGCCCGTCTCTGCTGGCACGCTGACCATCTCGATGGAGTGCAGTTTGACCTATGAACTAAATTAAATGAATTAAAAAATTCCTGACCGGAGAGGGACTATCCACGAGGATGCCCTCCCCGGTGGGAACAAACAAAGAATATATCTTAGGAGGATATTCAATGAAAAAAACATTATTATCGGTTTTTGCCGTTTTAACCCTGGCGCTGCTGATGACCAGCTGCGCTCCCGTTCAAACGACAACCGACACCACACCGGTCCGGACGATCAACGTCAATGGGACCGGCACCGTCCAGATGCAGCCGGATATTGCCCGGGTTAGCATCGGGGTCAATACCCAGGATCCGGATGTCTCAAAAGCGCTGAGTGAAAACACCGCCGCCTCCAAAGCGATCAAACAAACCCTGTTGGATATGGGCGTGGCGGAGAAGGATATCCAGACCAGCAACTTCAATATTTACCCGCAGCAGCAGCAAAATATGCCTGCCACACCGGATACCCCTGCCGGAAACCAGACCGTATTCGTTGTGCAGAACACCGTCACGGTCGTTGTCAGGAAACTGGATTCGCTGGGCGATATCCTGGCCGCAGTGGTCGATCAGGGCGCCAATACGATCAACGGCGTTACCTTCGATGTTGAAGACTCAACGGCTTCATATGCGGAAGCCCGCCAGAAAGCCATTGAAGACGCAGCCAGTCAGGCGCAAGCCATTGCCGATGCCGCTGGGGTGAAACTCGGCGAGATCAACTCGATCAGCATTGGCGGCAACGGTTCACCTGTGAAGACTGTAGAAATGGCTGCAGGTTTAGGTGGCGGCGGCAGTGTCCCGATTTCCGGCGGCACGCTGACCATCCAGGTGACGGCAAATCTCGTCTATTCGATTAAATAACCTAAAACTACTCGAACCCTCAAAACCCTGCTGTATTCCTCACGGGATCGGCAGGGTCATTTTATTTCCTGAGGAAGTTTGGTTCCCCCTAACCCAATTTATTGAGGTATACTCATGCCCTGATAGTATTTTTATTTGATTTTGCACCTGGGTAAAGTTATTATTTTTGTTTCTATGAGGAGATGTCCAGATGCAAATCGTGACCGACAGCGGGTTTGACCTTTCTCCCGCGCAACAACAGGGCGTGAACCTAAATACACTCCCTCTCAAATTGACCCTTAATGGTGTGACCTATCGGAGCGGCGTCGATATTCAACCCGAGGATTTTTACAAATTACTCGAGGAGACAAAGGCCATGCCGATCACCTCTACCCCCTCCCCAGGTGAATTCCTCGAAATCTACAATAAAGTAGCCAAGGAAGACCCAGAGATCCTGTCCATCCATATCTCTTCGGGTTTAAGCGGCACCTTTAATTCCGCCGTGACGGCCGCTAATCAGGCGGAAGAGGCTCGAGTGACCACGGTGGATACGCGGAGTTTGTCCATTGAAATGGGTTGGCAGGTGGAAGCCGCCATCCGGGCCGTCAAGGCCAAGTGGCCGATGGAAAAGATTTTGGAGCTTTTGACCAAAGTACGGGAGCGGTCCGAGGTGATCTTCACCCTCCCGGACTTGTCCTATCTGATTCATGGCGGACGCATCAGCCACCTGAAGGGCTTGCTGGCGTCCCTGCTCGGGATCAAGCCGTTGATTGGGGTGAACAAGGCCGATGGGAAATATTATGATCGCGGGAAAAGCCGGACTTTCAAACGAGCCATCGAAGCGATTCCGACGTATATCGCCGAAAAGTTTGGAGAAGGCATTCCGCTCCGCGCCCAGATCGGCCATGCCGGGAATCCCGAAGGCGCAATCAAGCTGAAGGAAGCGCTGGAGAATTTATTCAAGTGTGAATGGCTCCCCGAATGCTCGATCTCACCCGTGCTGGGCGCGCATACCGGGCGCGGGCTGGTCGGCGTGGCGTTCATGCCGGTGGATGCACTCCCCGCGCTGCCATAATATGATGTAGGTCACGTGCCGCGCAGCGCACGTGACGATTTGTTTGTGATCTCATCCACCAACAAGTCATTGTAGGGGCCGCCACAGCTGTGGCGGCCCGAAAATAATCCTGGCAGTTAAGTAGAGACGTTGCATGCAATATCTCTACTTTACAATGGTGGGTCGGCGATCCAATCCACTTGTTAAACGAAAAGACGCCCCGATTGGGGCGTCTTGTATTATATTTTCGGTCGTTGTCCGGCTTTCTACTCCGTCATCATTTCATCTAACTGCCCCACATCGGGGAATTCGGGTGGTTTGGGCTGGTCTTTGATCCCGAACAATGCAAGCGTGGAGACCAGGAACAGCAGGCCAAAGATACCCATCAGGACCGTGAACCCAACGCCATCGCCGATCGGGCCGCCGATATAGGCGCCAATCGCGCCTGCACCCGCGCCAGCCAGGTTTTGGATCCCCAGGTAACGGCCGGCCTCTGCCTTCGGCACCATGGTGGTCCCCAAAGCCCAAGATGCTGAATAGAAAATCCCGATAGCAACACCGATCATCAGCCCGCCGATATAAAGCATGACCATACTGACCGAGGCGACAACCACAACCGTACCTGCGGTTGCCAGGACACCGCTGAATGCGCAGAGCGGCTTACGGCCGAATTTATCCGTCAGCCAACCCGCCGGAATACTCGAGATCAGAATGGCGATCCCCACGAACATCACCAGCATTGCCGTCGGTCCAGCCGCGGCCGCACCTTGCAGCTCAGGGAAACGTTCCTGCAGGAAGTAGAGCACAAAGCTGGCCAGGTTGGTGGAACCGACCAGGAATGCGAGGCGGTTGATAACCCACCAGGTGAAGGACTTTTTCTTCTCGCCGGTGCTCTCCGCGCCAGCCAGGCTGATCTTCACGCTCGCCCAAACGCCCAGCAGTACCGCAATTGACATCCCAAAAACGCCAATCGCGGCTGTGACGATCAGGGCTGTGGTCGCCGGGAAACCGCCTGCAAGTTTATTCACAAAATTGACCAGCGCACCTGACCCCAGGATGATGATGGTGAAAACACCCGTCATGGCAACCAGACGTAAGATCGGTTTCCAATCCATCGGCAAAGGCGGTGTTTTTCTCGGTTTCTCAGGGACGAACATCGTGATCAGCGTGCAGGTCAGGACCACTGCACAAAGGACTAATAAACCGCCCCACAGGTTACCGCCTTCCACCAATTTGGTGATCACGAAGGAAACAAAGATCAGCGGTGCAGGAAGTTCAAAGAAGGCCTTCACACCGGAGAAGATACCGTGTTTCTTTTCAGGTACCAGGTCCGGGATCAATCCCTGGGCTGCAGCCTGGCCGGTATTGGATGAGAGCATTGAGAGGATATAGGCGCCGAACAACATCCAGTAACCGGTTGCACCTTCCAGCGTGGCTGCAATAACACCAATCCCAAGGAAGACCAATATTTCCGTCACGCCGCCAATCAGGATGAAGGGCCGCCGTCTGCCAAAGCGGGACGTGCTGCGGTCTGAGAGAAGGCCAACCAGGCTCTGAACCAGCACAGCAATCATCAGGGCCCACAAACGCAGATTGCCATAGGCGGCGCCTTTAACGGCATCGCCCATGAAGGTTTGCACCAAAAGTGGGAGGACCAAAGGGGTGAGTGTCTGTGAACGTGCGGTGAGGGCAAAGAAGAAGATATTGACGGTAATGTAGTCATACCAGCGGATCTTGCGTTCCATGAACTTTCCTCCAAAATGTCAGATTTATGGCGGATGATCTCAATTATAGCTATAAAACTTAACCCGGCTGCAGCCTAAAGGGCGCGGTTTACTCGATCAGCAGGATGCTGTAGATGTCCAGATCAAAATACAGGGCATCACCTTCCAGCACCAACTCTTCAGCCTGGTCCGGCGAGATGATCCTGGCTTTCTGTGACGACGGCAGGTGGACCCCGATCTGCTGGGGATGATTGCCATAATTGCAAAGATGGATCTGGGTCTGTTTCCCTTTTCGCCAGACATCGATCAGGACCGGATCCAATCCTGCGACCCTGGGTGTGAGCGTTTCCGGCAGTGCAGCCAGCAAGGTGTCACGTGCGGCCTGTTCCGGCAAGTTGAACAGGGTGGTCTGGGTGACCAGTTTAGCCATATTCAGCCTGTCCATCAAATGACGTGCGGTCTTGCTGCTGTGATAGGCGCGCATCATCCCCAAACCGATGCTTTCCACCAGGCGATGCCACAGCCCGCCTTTGGCAGTCAGGCTTGGTTTTCGCCATTGCCAGCCGGCCAGGTCCGGAACATGGATGCGGGAAAGGCTGCTGTTCTCCGAGGTATGGATGCGTTCATCAGGTGTGAAGGTGAGCAGGACGGACAACCCTTCGGTGGATTCGCCCCTGCGGATAACTTTCCAGGGGAATCCCGCCTGGGTGAGTGTTTGCCCTGCGCCGTAATAGACGTGCGCCAGTTCCATCCAATGTCGCCATAGGTCTTCACCGGGATGCAGCAGCCCGATTGGTGCGATGTTCTCACGTCCCTGATAAAGATCGGCGTGCGCTTCCAGCCAGCGGTTGTACACCCCGATGGCCGCATGTTGGGCATGGTAAGCCGGGTCGGTCAGCATGGTCATCTTTTTCCCGTCGTTATATTCGGTACCCTTGACGGTCATGCTGGCGCCGCACGCCGCCGCTTCGCCGATCCCCTGCTGATGGCGCCGGGGCGGGTAGACTGGGTCGAATCCGATCCCCACGTCGTAGGAAAGCACGCTCAAAGGGGCTTCCCCGCGAATCAGCGCCAGGGTATTACGGATGGTGAGGGCGTTATTTGCCAGCCGCGGTTTGGGCTCTGCCTCCCAGCGGGGTAGAGCGAAATTTTCCACCATGATCACGTTTTGGATCTTCGCCAGGGCGGCGACATCAATGCCGTAGATCAGGATGCTGTTGCGCATGGTCACGTCATAGTCATTGGCGCTGATCGGCGCATCCGCTTTGATTGCGTGGATAAAATCCGCCATCTCCTGCATCATGTTTGTCACCTGCGTGGAACGCCAGCGGAGGTAATCGGCGACATCCTCCCGGCCGGGCAGGATTTTCTCCGGGATGGGCTTACCGAAAGTTGACCGGCAGCGTTCGCAGTAACAGCCGGCGCCGCCCAGCCAGGCGCCCATCAGGCCGTTGGGTTCCTCGCCGTACCAGAGGTTATCGAAGAAAATGCCGTCCGCGCCGCGTTCGAGAGCGCCTTTGGCAAGGTCCTTCAGATGTTGGATCCAGTCCGGATGGGTCCAATCGGTCATGTAACGGCCGGAATAATAATAGACCTTGCGGCCTCTGGAATCCCTGGCGTACCAGTCTTTCTCTATGAAGCTGCCGTCATAGACGCAGTTGGAGGATTGGATATAGGCAAAGACCGGCGACCCCAGACGGTGATAGATTTCAGCCGCCTTGCGGAAATCCTCCCAATCTTCCTCTTCGATTTCCGGCGGGAATCCCCAGTCATACATCAGGTGGACCCAGTTGCAATCCATTTCATTCACCACGATCTGGGCGGCGGTTTCCTCATGCACGGCCTGGTGTGCGGCTTCGTCCACCGGGTAATTCATGAATTTAACTCGATTCATCCGGATGGTGCCGGGGCCGCCCCACAGGTAGATAGGGCGATACTTTCCAATTTCAAAGCTATGATCCAAGATGACTTCCTCCTGAAGCTGGAATTAAAAAATCCTGTCCGGTTTGAAGCCGGCACAGGATTCAAATTAAACCTGTTGATGACGGAACCTTAAATGAAGACTAGAGGTCATGTAGTAAGGAACCATCAGCGCTGCGATCGATCTCCCAGGGGTAGATGATGAAGGCATCGGTGATGGCGGCGAAATAATCAGGCCGGTTGGTGCCAAAAAGGTTACGGTAGGGGTTGAAGTGCAGTACGCAGGTGTAGGGGAACCCGCCTGCCGCCGAGACCCGGTTCTTGACCGAGGTGATCGTCCGGCCGGAACCCCAAACATCGTCCATGATCAATATCCGATCGCCGCTGACCAGTTCGTCGTCCGGAAACATCAGGAAGTTCGGCCAGGCCAGTAACCTGGGGCGCTGCATTTCTTCCAGTTCGGAAGGGAAATCCACCGCGGCGATCAGGATCTTTTGGATATCCATCGCTTCCGCCAGCAGGCCGCCGGGGACGATCCCGCCGCGCGAGATCATGATCATGCCATCGAAGGTCAGTTCGAATTGGGGAAGGAGGTGGTCGATCAATTGGTCGACGTCAATCCAGGTGAGCGCTTCTTGTCTTTGGACCATCTTACTTTTCCTTCTTACTGGCTCTTATCGTTCCCAGGACCTGAGTCAGGATCGCGGGCGGTTGAGCTTTAGCGGCGTCATTGCTTTGCATTGCAGCGGCCATGTTTTGCACCCATTCGTAGAGTGCGGTCGCGTAGGTTGTGCGAGTGTAGGTGCTGAAGATCATCCCGATCAGGGTGGGCAGCCAGGCGACCAACATCCCGATCCCAGCCGCAAGCACTCGTCGCCAGGGTCCGGCGGTTTGTGGGTCGGCGATCCGTAGTCCGATAATAAAGCCCAGCGCGACCCCGACGGCAATCAGCAGGATTTCGACGACAGCAGCCACCAACCGGACGCGAATCAAATTCACTCGAAACCGCATCAGGTTGTCTTTGACGATCTGGCGCAGACGGTCCAATGCCGCTTTTAAAGATAGGTCTTCAATCGCGATCACGGGGATGATCAAGGTGAGAGCCGGGAGCCAGGATTTTTCTCCATCCGCATTCACCTTATCAGGCGTTACCAGTGACTTGATCCCCTGGCTCAATAAAATGAGTGGGAAAACCAGGACCACGGTGATGATGTCGAATGTATGGGCAAACAGGAATTTCAGGGAAAGACCCGAATCAGGTGAAGCGTCAGTATTAACGGCAGCGAAGATCCGGGCGGTTTGTAAGGAGGTGATCTCTCCCCAACAGAGCAAATCACTCAGCGCGAAGATCGAGAGCATCCCGATCAAAGCCAGTCCCCAGGGCGTCAGTCCGACCCAGACACTGACCGCTGCGATGGGCAGGAACCAGAGGAACAGAAGCACCAGGGTGCCTAGACCCAGCGTGAACCAGGGCTCCTGTAACTTGATGTGTTTTAACGCCAGCGAAAAACTGGCGCCAATGAACCGGAAGGCGTGCCTGAGTGGCTGCACTGGCTGACTCTCATTTCAATAATGACGAATGATATTGGTGTTCCTATTATAACGTGTGGTGGTCATCCGTGTACCCCCGAAAGTTTTATTTATGGGCGATATATTGGTTGTAAACACTATGGTTGCAAACATTATGATTGCAGTCATTATGACAGCAGACTTTATCACAGCAAACTCGGCGGGTCCACTTCGACGATCCAATCCGGGATCCGGCGATCTCGCAGCAGGACGGTCGGGTCGGGTCCCCTCAGGATGATCTGCCAGCGGTAGCGACCGTAGAGCCGGGAGAAGAAACACGGCGCCGGGCCGATCATCTCGACCGGGCTGTCGGCTTTGCGGATCCAGCCGCGCAAGACTTCAGCAAGGGACAAGGCGGTCTCTTCGGCTTTGAGCGGATCGTGGTGGCGGTATTCCAGCCGGACCAGGCGGCTAAAAGGCGGGTACCGCAGTTCCTGGCGATAAGCCAACTCTTGCCGGTAGAAACCCTCAAAGTCGTGATGGGCCGCGGTTCGGATGGCATAGTTATCGGGTTCGTAGGTTTGCAGGATCACCTGGCCGCCCAGTGGGCTCCGCCCGGCTCGCCCGGCCACCTGGGTGAGTACCTGGAAAGTGCGTTCGGCCGCCCGGTAATCGGGCAGGTTGAGCCCGACCTCGGCCAGGATCACGCCCACCAGGGTCACCAACGGCAGGTCCAGGCCCTTCGCCAGCATCTGGGTGCCGATCAGGATATCCGCCTGGTGGTTGGTGAAATGGGTCAGGATCAGCTCATGGGCGCCTTTCTTGCGGGTGGTCTCCGCGTCCCAGCGTAGGGTGCGTGCGCCGGGGAAAGTTTCCTTTACCATCTGCTCGACCTTTTCCGTGCCGGTCCCCAATTGGCGGATGTTGGTCCCGCCGCACTGCGGGCAGGTCTTCGGCATCTGGCGAGTGTAGCCGCAGGTGTGACAGACCAGGCGGTTTTGATGACTGTGCCAGGTCAGGGGTTTGTCATCCCGGGGACATTTGACCACATAGCCGCAGTCCCGGCAGAAGACATAGGTGGCGCTGCCGCGCCGGTTGAGGAAGAGGATCGCCTGTTGCTCAGTTTCGAGGACATGCCGGATCCCTTCCTGGAGCGCCAGGCTGAAGATGCTGCGATTGCCTGCTTGCAGTTCCTGGCGCATGTCAACAATGGACACCTGCGGCAAGCCCAGGTCCGCAGCCTCGCCTTCCCCGGGGAGAAGAGGGAGTTCAATGCCCAGTCGTTTAGCGTGATGGGCGATGGTCTCCCGGTGTGCGAGGATACGGTGCGGCAGTTCGATCAGGTGCCAGTTACCGCTTGCTGCCTGGTAATACTGGGTCACTCGAGGGGTGGCCGAGCCGAGGATAATTGCAGCCCGGTTGAGCCGGGCGATCTCGATCGCGGTGGGCACGGCGTGGTAATAAGGCTGTGTATCCTGCTGGTCGTAGGATTCATGGTGGCACTCGTCGATCACGATCAGCCCGAGGTTGTCCAGCGGCATGAAGAGCGCGGAACGCGGGCCAACGATCACCGGCAAGTCGCCGTTCCGAGCGCGCCGCCAGGTGTCGTAGCGTTCGCCTTCTGAAAGCTGGGAATGGACCACACCCACCTTATCGGGGAAGCGTGCCAGGAAGCGTTTGATCGCCTGCGGCGTGAGGGAAATTTCCGGTACCAGGATGAGGGCCTGCTTTCCGGCTTCAAGCGTCGCCTGGACGGCGCGCAGGTAGAGCTCGGTCTTGCCTGAGCCGGTCACGCCGTGCAGCAGGTAGGGCTTTGGAGGTCGTCCGTTTTCAGTGACTTCCAATCCGACCCGGATTTGTTCCCAGGCCGCAGTCTGGTCTTTGGTCAGGGTGGGGATTTTATCGGGGACGAAGGCTGCGTCTTCCAGCGGGTCACGCCAGACCTGGGTCTGGCGGAAAGCGATCAGGCCGGCTTCTTCCAGCATCTTCAGGTCGCCGTTGTTCGCGCCGGTCTGTGCGTAGATCCAGCTTGGTTCGACAAGCCCGGATTCACCCGCCAAAAAACGCAGGACGCGCATCCGCCGCGCCTGTACCCGTTGGACCCGGCTAAGCGGTTCTTTAAGTTCTTCGATCTGATCCGGTGGTATTGCCAGGGCGATCTTTCGTACAGTTTTTGCGCTTACCCGCGGTGGCGGGAGGATGGCGCGGGTATGGACAATTCCCTGCCGGGCCAGCTTACGCACACTGCCGCGCCACTCGACATGGCGCAGGGCGGCGTCCAATTGGCGGCCGCGCAGGTCGCCGCGTTTCTGCAGGAGATGGACGATCCGTTTCTCCAGGGGGGAAAGAAGGTCTTCATCAATTTCGCGGTCCGGGTTCAGGCGCACGAGCGTATCGGTGCGTTGACTCAAGCCCGGCGGCAGGATCAGGTTGATGCATACCCCGAGTGGCGCGAGGGTCTCAGCGGCCAGCCAGTATGCCAGTTGAATTTGCTCTTCGGTGAGGGCGGGTTTTTCGTCAACCAGTTCTTCTACCGGTTTGGTTTTGGCGACTTCCGGCACGTCCACTTTACGCAGGACCACGCCCTGGGCGCGTTGTTTACCGAACGGCACGATCACCAACATGCCGGGTTGGACAGACCCTTCCAGTTCTGCGGGGAGATGGTAATGGTATGTGTCGGAGATTTGGGGGAGGTTGATCGCGACCTCGACGTAGGAAGCCATAGCATGATTTTACCTTGAAAGCGGAGCGGGAATTCAGGTTTTCTTAAGGCTTCCCCTCGAGGAGTGAAACGACGAAGCCCTTGAATAGATTTAAAGGGCGAGGGGAAGCTGTCTACGGAGCAGACTGATGAGATTGAAATGGATGAATTACTTCATTCCCCATTGATGATGATCAGGGTCTGACAGCTGTAGGCGTCCAAGCCAAGGGGCATGTCCCATCCGTTAAGGATGTGGTCACGCAAATTGTAGGCGAAGGCACTCTGGTCGACGATCCGGTCGTAATCATCAAAGGCGAAGAAAGGCTGGTAACGTGCGGCGAGGTAGCTCACCCGGGTCATATCCAGCTTGATCTGCGGCCAATCGTCATGCGGGAATAAGATCGGATGGTCCGCGAGCAGGATGATCTTGTCCGGCAAGGTTGGCAGCATCTCCTGCAGGTCTTTAAGGAACAGCAGCGGGTAACTGGCATCCCGCAGTTCATAAGCCCGGTTGGCATCACGATGGGTGACATAAGGTGCGAAATCCTGCCAGGCTTCCCGTACCTGCACTTGCACGTAAGCCGTCCCACCGGCAGGGATGTCCTCGATGGCGACGTTTGCGCCCGGCGTTCCGCCCAACACTAACTGCATCTGGCGCATTTCCCCGTCGAATTCGTGGGCGACGTTCAGGTAATAAACCGTGATCGTCTCGCCCAAAAAATCCAGGTTGCGGTGATAGATCGCCCGGTCTAGCAACTGGAAACTCATAAAGGCCCAGAGGTCATTGACCGTATCGAACTGGTCGTATCCAATCTGGGTGACATGGATATAAGACCAGTCAACAGTTTTACCGTTAATATCTTTATATGGGAAAAGGACGGCCGGCCGCGGGACAACCGCGCTGGGCTCAGGCGTCGGGCTGAGCGTATTATACGGCGTGACGGTCACCGTGGGTGTGGTGGAGGGTCGCGGGGTGATCGTGAAAGCCGGCGTTGTGGTTTGGGTTGGGGTGGGTGTTTGGGTGATGGTCGCCGTGTTCGTTGTGGTTGGTGAGATGGTCGGATTCAAGTTCTTCGCGGCTTGGCAGCCTGATATCCCCGCCAAAGCAATGGTCAGGATCAGCAGGAAAGCCCGTTGCGTGCGTGATTTACGCATGTCGGAGAAGGGGAACCCCAGGTCAGTCCGGAATGGTGATGGCTGCGGCGCCGTAGCCCACGACGGCCGATCGGTCGCCGGTGGCGGCAGCGGAGGTGTTGTAGTTGAGCAGCGTTACCTTGTCCGCGCCCCATTCCCGGGCAGCCCATAAAACCGTGGCGATGGGTGAAAGCCCGCAGGCTTGTCCCAGACCGCGCTCATGCAGGTCGAACAAACCTTCCGGTGAGAAATCCGCCAGAGTTTGCAGGACCCGGTCATCCAATTGGTTGGCTTTTGATTCGGGATAGTAGTGTGAGAGGTCGCTGCTGGCGACCAGCAGGCAGGACTCGCTGTCCAGTGTTTCCGCCAGGGCATGACCTAATGCCTGGGCGACTTGCCGGGTCTGATCCCGCATCATGATCGGGATCAATTCGAAGTCACCGGAAAGCGCGCGCTGCAGAAAAGGCAGCTCGATTTCCAGGGAATGTTCCTGGTCGTTGGCGACGGGGGTGAGGTTCAATCCCGTTTCCATCTGGAATTGGGTGTCGATCTCCGCCAGTTTATCCTTTGCCAGGGGGATCTCGCCCAGCGGGGTCCGGTAGGCACTATGTGCGCTGGTCAGGACTCGGTAGGGCATGTACTGATGCATCGGGGAGAGCACTGCCACCCGGTCAAAGTGACGACCCTGGACGGCTTTGAATGCATATCCGGCGACCGGGCCGGAGTACTGATACCCGGCATGCGGCGCGACCACACCAACGACTCGGCCAGGCAGTTCCGGCAGATCGGCATCATTAATATAGGCATCGACGGTTTGTGCGAGTTGTTGAGGGTTCCCGCTGTACCAGGTCCCTGCAATAGGGGATGGTCTTACGGATGTTGTATCGTTCATCATGCATTAATTCTAGCATATCCCCTGTATGATAAGTATTAGAATCACTTATCAGCCGCTGAGATAACCTGGTTTTTGAATTGAGTCAGGACGAATGATTTGTGGACCCGCGAATCACCAATTCCGTGGGAAGGATGATCCGTCGCGGCGAATGCGTGTCGCCGCTTTCAAGCTGATCGATCAGTGTCTGGGCAGCGATGGCGCCCATCTGATGGATAGGCTGGCGGACGGTGGTCAGGGGTGGATTGTGCCGGCTGGCCGCGGGGATGTCGTCGAAACTAACCACCGAGATATCTTCCGGGACACGTAAGCCCGCCTCACTGATAGCCTGGATCGCGCCGAAGCTCATCAGATCGCTGGCGACAAAAAACCCATCGAACTGCGTTCGGGAGAGCAGCAGCTTGGTCTGGAGGTAGCCGCCTTTTTCGGTGAAATCACCATAAGCGATCCGTTCTTCCAGGATCGGCAAATTGTTTTCCTGCAGGCCGCGCTTGAATCCGGAGAGACGGTCACGCCCGCTGAAGCGGTCCATGTGGCCGGTAACGGTTGCCAGTTGCTTGCGCCCGTTGTTGACCAGGTGCTGCACCGCGGTGACCGAGCCGTGCACGTTGTCCGCGTCCACACTGCTGACACCGGGGTAATTGTTCCGGCCGATCTGTACGAGGGGTGATTTCCGTTTGATCAGACCTTCGATCAGGGGATCGTCGATCACATTGGATGCCACGATGAAGCCATCGATCAACCGATTGTTGAGAATGTTGTTATTGGCACGCTTTTCGTAATCCGGTTCAACCAGCCAGAGCATCAATGTGTAGTTGTTGGCTGTGCAGGTGGAGGAAATCCCCTGAGCGAGCAGGCTAAAGAAGGGATCGGTGTAGAGGCTGCTGAAAGCCATCGGGATCACCAGCCCAATCACGCGTGACCGGCCGCCGATCAGGCTGCGTGCAACGGGGTTTGGTTGGTATTCAGTTTCATCAATGATCGCCTGGACTTTTTGGCGCGTTCGCTCATTGACATTGGGATCATTATTGAGGACTCGCGAGACCGTTGAACGGGAGACGCCAGCCAGCTTGGCGATTTCTTTAATTGTTGTCATATCTCTTAACTATAAACGCGTTTCCTCAGGTCATCAGTCCAAACACACGCTGAAAATTTGATACCTTATGCAGGGAAACTGGATGGGTCAAATCGGTGAATGGTAAAGCCTAACAAATCCATTTCATCTTACACGAAGACCAATTCTTTGTCAAAAGTTCATTTTAATAGAATTGGATTTTTAAGTGGACTCCTAAATTTTCGTTTATAATCGGAGAGCCACCCTGAGTGACTAGGGTTCCGCCAGGAATGGGTCTGGACCGAGCGTCACAAAAGCTTAGTGCGTAGCACCTGATCGGATAAAAGCCGGGAGGGGTTAGGTCGGCGATTGTAATGCCGTGCCAATCTATCAAAAGGAGCTGCTATGCATTCTTCAGAACGAACCAGGGCGATTTTCCAGGCACTTCTGGTGACCTTTTTATGGTCAACATCTTGGGTGTTGATTAAAATTTCCCTTCACGACATTCCGCCTTTGATATTTGCCGGCCTGCGATACATGCTTGCGGCGCTGCTGCTGGTTCCGGCGTTGGTTCGTAAACGAACTGCGCTGCGGACGTTGACCCGTAAAGACTGGACCCAGTTGATCCTGCTTGGCGTGGTGTTCTATGCGCTGGCGCAGGGGGGACAGTTCCTGACTCTGATGTATTTGGACGCCACCCCATTCAGTCTCTTATTGAATTTCTCGACCGTCGTGGTGGCGGTGATTGGCATCTTCAGTCTTCGAGAGGTCCCCAGTCTGCTGCAGTGGGGTGGGGTCGTGGTTTTCCTGGGGGGCGTGCTGATTTATTTTCTGCCGAAGGGTGGCCTTACCGGTTCGGTCGTGGGGTACATCTTGGCTGGGTTGACCGTTCTGGCCAACGCCGTCGCGGCGATCCAGGGGCGATACATTAATCGTGAGCGGCGGATTCCTCCCATGGTCGTGACCGGAATTAGCATGGGGGTCGGCGCGATATTGCTCCTCGGAAGCGGGTTAGTACTTGAACCCTGGCCGCACTTAAGCCTGACCAATATTGCCGTCATTGCCTGGATGGGGGTAGTTAATACGGCCTTCGCTTTTTATCTTTGGAACCATACCCTACAGCATCTTTCGGCGGTTGACTCCAGCATCATCAACAACACCATGCTGATCCAGATTGCGGCCCTGGCCTGGATTTTTTTGGGCGAGGCTTTGGATTGGGTGGAAATCATCGGCCTGGCGCTCGCAGCCGTGGGGATCCTACTGGCGAATATTCGCCTTCGCCGGAAACCTATCGAACCTGCCTAATACGCTAATAAGAATATTTCTTATTTCGATCCATGATTGTTAACACCGTTAACCTGTCCTTCAAAATCTATTGACATAAACCGGGTTCTCATGTAATATGGAATTGAAATCGTTCCCAAAATGATCCTCGCATGTTGCGTTGATATTTGGCTGAATTGGGGATTGGAATCGATTTCAATCGTGGAGAAGAAGTTAATTAATGGATGAAACCGGCTATTGCTTGCAAAGCACAGAATCTACCGCCCAAATTATTGGGAACGGTACCAATGTTATTACTTCGGATTCACAGAATTTCTACAGTTTTCCCCTGTTTATATTAACAAAAGATTATCAAATCGATAAAGGAGGCGCCTGGGACTAGCTAGCTTTATTCTTTCGCATGTCTTTCAGTATCTGACCAAATTTCGTAGTATCAACCTTTCACCCAATTTTTACTCGAAGGAGAAAAAGTGATGAAAAAAAGATTGTTGTTAGTTCTAAGCTTCATTCTCATCTTTAGCATGTTCCTGGGTGCTTGCCAAAAAGCAACGCCAGAACCAACTCAGGCCATGACAGAAGAAATGACTGAAGCGCCGATGGTGGAGACCGAAGAAGTTGTGGCAGCGGGTGCCGACCTTTCCCCGGCTGAAATTGCTGCTTCCCTCCCCCGGAACGAGACCCTTTACATTGCGGGTCTTCAATGGAGCGCTGTTGTGGGCTGGAACCCTTATTCCTCCAACGATAACAACGCTATGGGCTTTGCAGCTGGTGCAAGCTCACGTGTACCCATTTTTGAGACCCTCTACATGTACAACATGCTGACGGGTGAACAGCTCCCCTTGCTGGCTGATGGTCCCTATACCTGGGATGACGGCATGACTCAGATCACCGTCAAAATTAAACCAGCCGCGATGTGGAGTGATGGTACCCCGGTGACCGCTGATGATGTCGCTTACACCTGGGCGACCAACATCAAATACGAGACCTCTACTGGTGTTGGTTTCGCAGATTATATTGCCGACGTTGTCGCTGAAGATCCCTCGACCGTAGTTGTCAAGGCTGTCCTCAATGATGCGGGCACTGCAGTCAATCCTCTGCAGGTTCAAGGTTTTGTCAGCAATATTTACATTGTGCAAAAAGCTTGGACACAAACTCTGGAAGCCCGGGTGGGCGAGGATGCTGAAGCCCTGAAGGCTGATCCCGCGGAAGATTTCGTTGCCTCCGGTCCATACACCAGCTTCTATGCGGATGACCAAAAGGTCGTCTATGTACGTGATGACAATTACTGGGGCCAGGATGCCTCCATGTGGGGCATGTTGCCTGCGCCGAAGTACCTTGCTCATACCATTTATGCCGACAATAACGCCGGCTTCCTGGCACTCAAGGCCGGTGAAGTGGACGTGAGCCAGCAATTCAATGCTAATGTGCAGGACCTCTGGCTGGTTGACAATCTGCCGATTTCGACCTGGATGCCCGAAGCCCCTTATGGCGTCTGCGCAAGCCTTCCGACCGCATACTTTAACATGAATTCCTTCGGTTTGGATAATCTGGCTGTCCGCAAAGCCATTGCATATGCTGTGGATTACGACACGATCATTGCCAACGCAATGACCAACCAGTCCCCGACCTTCACCCAGGTTCCGAGGTCCGTAATGAACCCGACCGCTGGTGAACAGGCGCTGTACGATCAAGCTGCTGTCGCTGATCTGCAGTGGGTTGGTAATGACGTTGAAGGCGCCAAAGCAATTCTGGATGAAGCCGGAATCGTCGACACCGATGGTGATGGTTGGCGCGAAATTGATGGCCAAAACCTTTCCTACAATGCAGTTTGCCCGAACGGCTGGTCCGACTGGCAAGCAGCCATGGAGATCGTAGCTGCCGCTGGTGAGAAGATCGGTATTGAGATCACCACGCTCTATCCTGAGTGGGGCGTCTACCAGACTGTAGCCGTCAATGGCGATCAGACCGATTATGATATCTTCATGTTCTGGAGTGATGGTGCTGGCCCGACAGAACCTTGGGGTCGTGTCCGCCAACTGATGTCCTCCGAATTTGCCGGTACGCTGAACAACTGGAACGGCAACTGGGGTGGCTATGTCAATCCTCGGATTGATGAGATCATTGCTGAAATCCCCGCAACCACCGATCAGCAGAAATTGATCGATCTCTACACTGAAGCGACCAAGATCTATCTGACCGATATCCCCTCCTTCACACTGATGTATCGTCCCGATCAGTTCTATACGGTGAACGAATCTGTTTGGACCGGTTATCCCGCTGCGGATGACGGAAAGAACATCCCACCGATGAACTTGTTGGATGGTTATGGTATCGCAGGCCTTTACGAAATCACCCTGGTGAATCCGTAAACGATAGAATAGTATCAACCCGCCATGCTCCATTAACTTGTGGGGCATGGCGGTTTTTAATACTGCTTCAAGCCTGTCAAAAGGAGGTGTCCGGTTGAAGGGCTATGTTAAGTATTTTGGAAGCAAGCTTATTTGGTTTTTAGTCACCCTGTTTTTTGCTTTTTTATTGAACTTTATCCTTCCCCGTCTGATGCCGGGTGATCCGGTGGCTGCTATCACGCAACGGGTGGTTCAGGGGATGACCAGTCAGTCAGGTATTCAAAAGGTCTATGAGGAGTATGCGACCCTTTTTGGTACCAACAAACCCTTACCAGAACAATTTTGGCTTTATATCAGAAATTTGTTCCAAGGGAATCTTGGTACATCATTCAGTCAATATCCGAGATCTGTGTCAGATATTCTCAGGTCTTCGATCTGGTGGACGGTGGCGTTACAGCTTCCGGCAATTCTGGTTGGCTGGATGATAGGAAACACATTAGGCGCATTGGCGGCTTATCTGCGGAAAGGTTTTGACAAATTTCTGCTGCCGGTAAGCATATTTGCCAGCAACTTGCCGGCATTTGGCATGGCTGTCATCCTGCTGGTGATCTTCGGTGTTGTATTAAAATGGTTCCCCACATCCGGGGGGTACGGGTTCGATATGATCCCGAATTTCAGTTGGAATTTCATTAAATCTGTGATTGTGCATTACCAATTGCCATTCTGGTCCATCGTATTGATCGCGATTGGCGGCCAGGCGATTGGCATGCGCTCAATGTCTATTTATGAGCTGAATGCGGATTATGTCAAATTCGCCCGTTTCCTGGGCATTAAAGATCGCAAGATCATCGGGTATGTCTTCCGTAACGCCATGCTCCCCCAGATCACTGGTCTGGCCTTGGCAGTTGGGACGATGGTCAGCGGTGCATTGGTTGCAGAGACCATCTTCAGTTATCCCGGTCTCGGGTCCACGATCCTCACAGCCGTAATGGGGCAGGACTATCCGATGATTTCAGCAGCGACGCTGATCATCACGATCATGGTACTGAGCACAACCTTCCTGATCGAGATCATCTATGGTTTGATAGATCCTCGCATCAAAGCGGCTCAGGTGGAATAAAGGGAGGTGGAAAAATGAAACATACATTTAGGCAAATTTTCCACTCGGGGAAGTTCGTGATTGGCTTCTCAATCTTTATGACCATCCTCCTGTTGGTGATTATTTATCCGCTGTTCATTCATGATGATCCTCTGGCTATCATCGCTCAAGGGACGTTTTTTGAGCCGGGGATCTATGTCAATGTTTACGATAGCATCGACTTTCCAAAATATATTCTGCACCTGGAAGGTGCTGCACAGAAGCGGATTGACAACAAACTTGGAGATCAGGAGCGGCAAGATATCAAAGAGTGGCTGATTGATTTTGGTATCCCCGCAGACCAGATTGATACTGAAAATACTGAAAGCCTGATGGATTTATGGCTAAACAATTACGATCCTACCCTTCGTTTTGAAGGGATGACCGCAGCCAGAAAGAATTATTTTGTCAGGCTGGATAAATCATTGGAAGGCCTCCTGGAAACGGAGGGTGTAACCGTTACAAGGCTCAACCCGGATACGGGGGAACAAGAAGAAATTGCATTTATCGACCAGGCTGATTATGTCAATATCAACAAGGTTGCCAATGTCCGTGTCTTGCCTTTAGGGACGGATAATTTTGGGCGTGACATGTTTACGGAATTGGTTACCGCAATCGGGGTCAGCCTGAAAATTGGTTTCATCGCAGGTGTAATTGCCACATCAATTGGGTTGGTTCTCGGCTTATTGTCGGGATACATTGGTGGTCTGGTGGATGATATCATCATGTTCATCACCAACCTGTTCACGGCGATCCCCAGCATTGTTTTACTGATCCTGATTTCATACAGCATCGGGCAAGAGCAACGCGGGGCCGTGATGATCGCGGTAGTGATCGGCTTTACTTCCTGGGTCTGGACGACCCGTGCCGTCCGCGCACAGGTGATCTCGCTGCGCAACCGTGACCATGTGAACCTCTCGAAACTTTCCGGTCACTCGGTTGTACACATCATTATTGCAGATATCCTGCCATATATCGCATCTTATGTGGTGATGGCGCTGATCCTGCAAATTTCCTCGGGCATCCTGGCGGAAGCCGGTTTGTCTATTTTGGGATTGGGACCAAAGACGACCGAAGTACCCACCCTGGGTTTGATGATGAACTGGGCGATGATCTATTCGGCGCATATCATGGGGAAATGGTGGGCTTATTTCCCGGTGATCGTGGCGATTGCGCTGGTGTCATTCTCGATGAATTTGATGAATACAGGTCTGGACCAGGTATTCAATCCGACGTTGAGAGAATAGGTGGATACCATGGCAAAATTAATGCTGGAAGTGAATGAACTGACGACAAAATACATCACTCGTTTCGATGAGAATGTTTATGCAGTCGATCATGTTTCACTTAAAGTTGAAGAAGGTAAATCACTGGGGATTGCAGGTGAATCGGGCTGTGGGAAATCCACACTTGCCCTGAGTCTGATGGGATATTATTTCCCACCGCTGCACTACACCAGTGGTGAGATCATCATTGACGGAAAAAATATTACCGGGATGGATCCGGAGACCGTTCGAAGAAGCATCCTTGGTAAGGAGATCGCTTATATCCCTCAAGCCGCAATGAATGCGCTCAATCCCACCCAGAAGATCATCCATTTTATTGGTGATGTCGTTCGCGCGCACCATCCGGACGCGACCAAAAATGAAATTTTAGATCTTGCGGTGGGCCGTTTTGAGGAACTTGGTCTGCCGGCTTCTGTCCTTAATCGATTCCCGGTCGAGCTTTCAGGGGGGATGAAGCAGCGGACGGTGATCGCAACTTCGGTGATCCTGGGGCCAAAGGTCCTGATCGCCGACGAACCTTCTTCCGCCCTGGACGTTACCTCACAGAAAAAAGTGATCAAGATGCTGAAGGATTTGATGGACAAGGGCATCATCAAGTCAATGATCTTCATCACCCATGAATTGCCGCTGTTATATAACGTAACAGATGACATCATGGTGATGTATGCAGGCCAGATCGTAGAAAAAGCCACAGCATCAGAAGCCGTCTTTGACCCGCTCCACCCCTATGCCAAAGGATTGATGGGTGCGATCATTGTCCCCGAAAAAGGGCTGCGGGATATTAAATTAACCGCTATTCCCGGTACACCGCCCAATTTGAAGAATCCCCCGTTCGGATGTCGATTTGCCGAACGCTGTAAATACGTTGAGCCTCAATGCAAGGTGATGTCAATTGGCTTGCGAGAAGCAGCGGGTGGTAGTCGGTACTATCGATGTATCTTTTCAGAAGATGAGTTAAGGGAGAAGTACAAAGATGCCGAGTGATAAAAAATTAGTTTTTAGCGCGAAACGTTTAACCAAAGTATTTGGTTTTGGCCGTCAAAAAACGGTCGCTGTTGATGATGTCGATCTCGATTTATACGAAGGTGAGGTCATCTCGATCGTCGGCGAATCCGGCAGCGGCAAAACGACCCTGGCCAAGTTGCTTTTGGGCCTCACCGGCCTCACCGAAGGAGAAATCTTCTTCATGGGGAAAGAACGTGATATCTCCACCTATCGGAAAAAGCTGGAATATTGGAAGAACATTCAGGCAATCTTTCAGGACCCATTCTCTTCCTACAACATATTCAACAAGATCGATGCCGTTCTGCTGGATTGCATCAACATGCGCGGTCATCGCCGGCTTCCCTATAAAGATAAGGAAGTCATGATGGCCCAGGCCTGCAGTTTCGTCAACCTCAAGTTCGAGGAATTGACCAATAAATATCCCTTCGAGCTTTCCGGCGGGCAGATGCAGCGTTTGATGATCGCTCGGATCTTCCTTTTGAACCCGAAGATCCTGATCGCGGATGAGATTACGTCCATGATCGATGCCTGCTCGCGGGCGACGATTTTGGATATGTTAATGCAGCTTCGCAACGACATCGGCATGACGGTGATTTTCATCACGCATGATATCGGCCTGGCGTATTACGTCTCCGATAAGGTTTACATTATGGAGCACGGCAAATTCGTCGAAAGCGGGACGGCTGATGAAGTGATCCTGAACCCGAAGCAAGCTTACACCAAACGGCTGCTCAGCGATGTTCCCAAGATCTATGAAGAATGGGACCTTTCAACCGTTTGATTTGAATGAGCATATTCGTGATAAGGGAAAAGTGGAAATAGTGCAGGTTTCGTTAACAATGATGAGGATGGAATGAAAGAAATAAACGAATTAATTGATCAAATGACAACCGAAGAAAAGGCTGCCTTGTGTATCGGCGCGACGGCCTGGACCACTGCCGCGGTTGAACGTCTGGGGATCCCATCCATTTTAGTGACGGATGGGCCGCACGGTATCCGTAAAGTGGCCAATGCAGATGCGATCATCGAGCAAAGCCTACCGGCGACCTGTTTCCCGACGGCTTCCTGCCTGGCTGCGACCTGGGACCCGGACCTGTTATTTGAGATGGGTGAAGCGATGGCCGAGGAAGCTCATGCTTTGGATGTGGATGTGATCCTCGGGCCGGGCGCAAATATCAAGCGCACCCCATTGGGCGGCCGTAATTTCGAATACTTCTCCGAAGACCCCCTGCTTTCAGGAAGACTGGCCGTGGGCCTGATCGATGGCATTCAGAGCAAAGGTGTGGGGACCTCGCTCAAGCATTTCGCCGTCAACAACCAGGAATATCAACGCCTGACGATCAATGCCGTGGTGGATGAACGCGCCTTGCGGGAGATCTATCTGCGCAGTTTTGAGATCGCCGTCAAGAAGGCCAAACCCTGGACCGTGATGTGCGCGTATAACAAGGTCAATGGTGACTACTGCTCCGAACACCACCGGTTGCTGACGGAAATCCTCAAGGAAGAATGGGGATTTGAAGGGTTGGTGATGTCCGATTGGGGCGCCGTGCACGACCGGGTCAAATCCCTGGTGGCTGGCCTCGACCTCGAGATGCCCGGGCCGCAGCCCCGGCGGTTGAAGAAAGTCGTCGAAGCGGTTGAGAACGGTGATATCGAGATGGGTGTGCTGGACGAAACCGTGCGCCGGATCCTGCGCATCGTCTTCATGGCGCAGGAAGTTGAAGGGAACGACTCCTTTGACGAAAAAGCGCATCACCTTCTGGCACGCAAGATCGCCTCGGAAGGCATCGTGCTCTTGAAGAACGATGGCGTTCTGCCTCTGAAAGGGCAGGATCGGATCGCCGTGATTGGCAATTCAGCTAAAATCGCCTATTACCAGGGCGGTGGCAGTTCACACATCAATCCCACCGAAGTGGATATCCCCTTCAATGAACTGCGGAAACGGGCTGAAAATGTGGAATACGTTTTCGCCCAGGGTTACCCTGAAAAGGACACATTCGATCAGGCTCTGATCGATGAAGCAGTTGCCGTTGCTCAAACGGCTGAGGTAGCCATCCTCTACATCGCATTACCGGCATCCAAAGAGTCGGAAGGCTATGACCGGCCGGACCTGGCATTGACCGATCAGCAGATCGCGCTCATCCAGTCGGTAGCGAAGGTTCAGCCGCAGACGGTCGTCGTCCTGAACAGTGGTTCGGCTGTCTCAGTGCAGCCCTGGATCGATGATGTGAGCGCGGTGGTCCTGGGCTGGATGATGGGCCAGGCCGGCGGTGGGGCGATAGCGGACGTTTTGTTGGGCAAGGTCAATCCCAGTGGTAAACTGGCCGAAACCTTCCCCGTCAAACTTGAAGACACACCCGCCTTTATCAACTTCCCCGGCGGCGCTGGAGAAGTGCACTATGGTGAAGGGATTTACGTCGGATATCGATATTA
Source organism: uncultured Chloroflexia bacterium (assembly GCA_963748065.1). Classification (GTDB taxonomy): domain Bacteria; phylum Chloroflexota; class Anaerolineae; order Anaerolineales; family Anaerolineaceae; genus Brevifilum. The sequence continues at coordinate 39,082 of CAVVHL010000008.1, forward strand.
CGATGCCAAGCAGATCCCCGTCCAATTCCCATTTGGGTTTGGCTTGAGTTATACCAGTTTTGCCTACAGTAACTTGCAGGTCCCGGAGTCATTCAAGGATGTTGACGGCCTGATGGTTAAGGTGGACGTCACCAATACCGGCGAGGTTGCCGGGAAGGAGACCGTCCAGGTCTACGTCCATGATGTCCAGGCTTCCCTTGCCCGACCGCCGAAAGAATTGAAGGGTTTCGCCAAAGTGGATTTGAAGCCCGGTGAGACGAAGACGGTCACCATCCCGCTGGATTTCCATGCCTTCGCCTTCTATCATCCCGGCTATCAGCAGTGGGTGACGGAGGACGGCGAATTTGAGATCCTGGTCGGCGCTTCTGCAGGTGATATCCGCCTGACTGCGAAGACGACGATGACGTCCACGCTTGACCTGCCCTGCATTCTGGATGAAGAGTCGACGATCAGGGAATGGCTGGATGACCCGCGTGGGAAGATGATTATCCAACCGGTGATGGATCAAATCCAATCCCAATTCATGGATGTTTTGGGCGGTGATGATAACGCCGGCATGGACTTCTCGGGAATGTTCATGGATATGCCCCTGACCGGGATCCTGATGTTCCAGCAAGACGCCCTTCCCATGCCTGTGGAAGAGATGGTTGCCGGGATGCTGCAGCAAGCACACAACAGTTGATCGCTGGCCCGGTGCGTGAACGGAAGGATACTTCTTAATATTTGCTGAGCTTGTAGGATGCCACTTTCTTATTTTTTGATGCCGGAACCATGCCAGGAATAGTGAAGGAGGTCAGATTTTTGGTGAATGGTTCCACAGGAGAGGCATGCAAAATGGAAGTGGCATCAAAATTTTATTGAGAGTTTATTGGAGGAATAAGAACCGAATGCGTTATGGCTATTTTGACGATGCCAATCGTGAATATGTGATCAACAGACTGGATACGCCCCTACCCTGGATCAACTACCTGGGTATGGAAGATTATTTCGGTCTGATTTCGAACACCGCAGGGGGCTATTCTTTTTATCAGGATGCCCGGCTGCGACGGTTGACACGCTATCGCTACAATAACGTCCCTCTGGATATGGGCGGTCGTTATATTTACCTGCGGGATAATGCGACTGGTGAATTCTGGTCGCCGACTGGGATGCCAACCCAGACGGACCTGGAAGATTATTCCTGCCGGCATGGGATGGGTTATACGATCATCGGCTCCACCTATCAGGGCATCCGGGCGGATGTGCGTTATTTCGTCCCGCCTGGACAGAACCTTGAAGTTTGGGACCTCACAATCGAAAACCGATCGGATCAGGAAAGAAAACTTTCGGCCTTTTCCAGCGTTGAATTTTGCCTCTGGGATGCACTCGATGATGCAACCAATTTCCAGCGTAACTGGAATATTGGTGAACTGGAAGTGGTCGATTCGGTCATTTACCATAAAACCGAATACCGGGAACGCCGCAATCATTTCGCCTATTTCGCCTGCTCCGAGCCCGTTGTTGGGTTTGAGACACAGCGAGAAAATTTCCTTGGGCGCAACCGCGGCTGGGAAGCGCCTCGGGCGGTTGAAGAAGACAGCACCAGCGATGCCATCCAGGTGGGCTGGTGGCCGATGGGCGTGCACCAGCTGCGATTCACGTTGCAGCCTGGTGAGAAGAAACGCGTTATCTTCCTGTTGGGCTATCATGAGAACCCGGACGATGAAAAGTTCTCACCACGGGATTCGCAAATCATTAATAAGCGTACAGTCACGCCAATCATCGAGAGGTATCTCAAGCCTGAAAAGGTGGATGAAGCCTTTGCGGAGTTGAAACAAATCTGGGATGGATTGTTGGGTGGCATGAACGTCCAGACGCCGAATGAGCATGTGGACCGGATGGTTAATATCTGGAACGCTTACCAGTGTATGGTGACCTTTAACCTCTCTCGCTCCGCTTCCTATTTTGAATCCGGGATCGGGCGTGGGATGGGCTTCCGCGATTCGAACCAGGACCTTTTGGGTTTCGTCCAGATGGTGCCGGACCGAGCCAGGCAGCGGATCCTGGACCTGGCAGCGACCCAGCTTGAAACCGGCGGGGCATATCACCAGTACCAGCCGCTGACCAAGCGCGGGAATGACTCCGTCGGTTCGAATTTCAATGACGACCCCGCCTGGCTGGTGTTGAGTGTTGCCGCTTATATTAAAGAGACAGGGGATTGGGATGATCCTGCAGGCGCGTGTGCCTTACGAAAATAAGCCTGCCACGGAGACCAGCCTGCTGGAGCATCTCGAGCGCAGTATCCAATACATCATTGACAATATCGGCCCGCACGGCCTGCCGTTGATCGGTCGAGCGGACTGGAATGACTGCCTGAACCTGAACACATTTTCGAGCATTCCCGGGGAATCCTTCCAGACCAGCAGCAGCAAGGACGGCAAGATCGCTGAATCGGTGGTGATCGCCGCTTTGTTCACGATGGCGGCCAGCGAACTCTCCCATATCACGGCGCATCTTGGCATGGCGGACGAAGCGGCTCGTTTGCAGGGGTTGGCGGATGGCATGGCAGCAACTACTCGCCGTTATGGCTGGGACGGAGCCTGGTTCCTGCGAGCTTATGATCACTTCGGTAAGGTGATCGGATCGAAGGACAATGCGGAAGGCAAAATCTTTGTGGAACCGCAGGGACTTTGCACCATGGCCGGGATCGGCGTCAGGGAAGGGCTGGCCGAATCAGCGCTCAAAGCCGTTGAACGGCACCTGGCGACCGAACATGGCATACTGCTGCTCCAGCCGGCATTTACAAAGTATTACTTGCAGTTGGGTGAGATCTCTTCCTACCCGCCTGGTTATAAGGAGAATGGCAGTATCTTTTGCCATACCAATCCCTGGATCATGATCGGTGAAGCGCAGTTGGGGCACAGCGATAAAGCGCTGGATTATTACCTGCGGACGAACCCTTCCAGCCGGGAAGTGATCAGCGATCTGCACCGCTGCGAACCTTATTGTTACGCCCAGATGATCGCCGGGCGGGATGCCGACCATTTTGGTGAGGCCAAGAATTCCTGGTTGACCGGTACGGCGGCCTGGAACTTTGTGGCGATCACGCAGTGGATCCTGGGAATTCGCCCGGATTATGAGGGTTTGCGGTTGGAACCGGTGATCCCGGATTCATGGCAGGGATTCAAAGCGAGCCGGACTTTCCGCGGCACAATGTATGAGATTGAAGTGGAACGGAAAGGTCCGGGCAATAAAACCAGGGTATTCGTCGACGGTGAGCCCATTGAAGGCACCCTGATCCCACCGCAGCAGAAGGATCATGTCAAAGTGCTGGTCCAGGTGGGTTGAGTTCGAGGGTTTTGAGGAAATTATTATGCATTTGGAGTCAGGTGCGGCTGCCAGAGATCAACTGGTGCCGCACCTGGTGTTTGATGGTGCGGTGCATGAGGAGGTGCCAGGATGAAGCGTTACGGTTATTTTGATGATGATGCCCGAGAATATGTGATCACCGACCCCAGGACGCCGGTCAAATGGATCAACTATCTGGGCTCACTGGATTTTGGCGGGTTCATTGACCAAACGGGCGGGATGCTGCTCTGCCGTCAGGACCCGGCATTGAACCGGATCACCCGCTATCGCACGCAGGGGCCGCCTTCGGAATTCCGCGGGACAACGCTTTATCTGCGGATGCCGCTGGAGGATGGCGCTTATAGAGTCCTTTCTCCCTTCCACACGCCTTCGCTGACGGCCCTCGATAAGTTCGAATGCCGCGTCGGGTTGGGCTATTCGTCCTTCCTCACCGAAGTGGAAGGCCTGCGCACGGAGGTGCAGGTTTTCGTACCGCAGGATGAGAACGTGTTGGTTCAGCAGGTGCGGGTAACTAACCTTGGTGACACAGCGAAAATAGTGGACCTGATTCCTGTGGTTGAATACACCCATCCGGACGCGCTCAAGCAGCTGGTCAATGCCGACTGGGTGCCGCAAACCATGCAGTCTTTCCTGGATGAGGAAGAAGACGGTCTGAAAGTTCTCAGTCAGGCGCCCTTCATGTTGAAGGACAGCAGGATCAATTATTTCACTTCTAACCTGCCGGTCAGTTCGTTTGAGACGGACCGCCAGGCCTTCCTCGGTGACAACGGATATGGTGGCTGGGCGACGCCGGGCGCGCTGCAGCAGGCGGAGCTTGGCAACAGCCTGGCCCAGCGCGGGGACAATATCGCCGCGTTAATGCTGCATCTGGGGGAACTTGCACCAGGTGAGTGTAAAGAGGCGATCTTCCTGCTGGGGCAGGATAAAAGCGTGGAGGCTGCCCATCCAATCATCCATCGGTTCAGATCTCACGAGAACGTGGAAGAAGCCTTTTCCGCATTGAAGGTTTTTTGGGATGAAACGCTCTCGGCGGCCCAGGTGCAGACGCCGGACGCTGACATGGACCGGATGTTGAACGTGCATAACCCACGCCAGTGTTATATCACCATGAACTGGTCGCGGTACCTGTCCCTTTACCAGTTGGGGTTCGGTGCGCGTGGGATGGGCTTTCGCGATAGTTCTCAGGACGTGATCGGTGCGCTCGCCGGTTCACCTGGGGCTGCCAGGGCGCTGCTGGTCAAGCTGCTGCAGGTCCAGCGACGAGACGGTGCGGCGATGCACCAGTTCAACCCGCTGACGATGCTTGCCAATATGGGCGATGCCGCCGCCGAGGAAGACCGTCCGCATTATTATAGTGACGATCACCTCTGGAGCGTTTTGGCCGTTTGTGAATATCTCAAGGAGACCGGGGATTTTGATTTCCTGAAGGAAAAGATCGCTTTCTATGAGAAGGACAAGGACGAAGAACCCTTGGAGGTTGGCACGGTCTGGAACCACCTCAAGCGGGCGATCTGGTTCACCCACGATAATACCGGTGCACATGGGCTGCCCTTGCTGGGGTTTGCCGATTGGAATGACACCGTTAATTTACCCGCAGGCGCGGAATCCGTCTTTACGGCCAACTTGTATGGTTGGGCCTTGAAGGAAATGATCGCCCTGGCGAAGATGCTGGGTAAGGATAAAGTGCTCAAGCAATTTAAAGAGTATTATCGCGAGATGAAGTCCATGGTCAACGAGACCGCCTGGGATGGGGACTGGTATGTTCGTTATTTCGATCCAGAGGGGAACCCCCTCGGTTCAAAACAGAATCAACAGGGCCAGATCTTTACCAATGCCCAATCCTGGGCAGTGCTTTCCGGATTTGCCCCGAAAGATCGGGCCATCCGCGCGCTGGATTCGGTCTGTGAGCGGTTGAACACCGCTAACGGCATAAAGCTCAGCACACCGGGTTACAACGGCTTCGATCCGGAGAAAGGCGGCGTGACCACCTATCCGCCCGGCGCCAAGGAGAACGGCGGGATCTTCCTGCATGCCAATCCTTGGGTCATGATCGCCGAGGCGAAGTTGGGCCGCGGGGAGCGCGCTTACGCGTATTACCGCCAGATCAACCCGGCCGCGAAGAACGACCAGATCGACGTGTTTGAGTGCGAGCCATACGTTTATCCCCAGAATATCCTTGGAGATGAGCATCCCCAGTTTGGCCTGGCCCGCAATTCCTGGCTGACGGGGACCGCTTCCTGGACCTATCAGGCAGGGCTGAAGTATATCCTGGGGATCCGGCCGGAATATGACGGTTTACGGATTGACCCCTGCATTCCGGAGGATTGGGACGGCTTCACTGTCACACGGAAGTTCCGCGGAGCAACCTATGTGATCAACGTCAGCAATCCGGACCATGTCAGTAAAGGCGTCCATTCCATCATGATCGACGGAGAGTTTCTTTCGGAACCGGTTCTGCCTGTTTTTGAGGATGGAAAGCAGCATACGGTAGAGGTCGTTTTAGGTTAATGCTAAATCTTGATAGTCCCTATTGATTCTTGAATAACTCGGGTACCATCATAATGGTATAAAAACCCGTAGTTTGTCCTTTAAAGCCTGTTTTGAAGCCCGGTTTTTCCTATAATGGACAAAATCCGAGGATTTCCCCGGATGGTTTGTGTTGACCGATTCTACGAACGATATTTCTGACCAGAGGAGTATTTCAGGGGATAAATATTCCCCTCGCCATCCAAGGCAGTGGGAAATTGTATTCAGCAGGGACACAGTGTGCGCTGTGTCCCTGCTGATCGTTTAACCGCTATAATTACATTTTAGCGGATATGAAAGGCGAGAACGATGGCGGAAAACGAACAGATTAGCCGAATGCGGGATGACTTTGTGACTTTTTTACGGGCTTCTAAATCCCTTACGGAAGAACAAGCGCTGCATGCCGAGGTTTGTGGGGAGTGGTCGGCTAAACAGATCGTGGATCATCTGACGGGTTGGCAGGTCGAATCAATCAATATTATAGACCGGCTGCTGAACGTCGAAGAAGAGGAACTTGACCTCGATATTGACGGCTTTAATGCATCATCTGTACGGGACCGTGAAGCCCGGGATTGGACTCAAAGCTTGACGGAACTGGAGGAAAGCTTCAATACGTTCGATCACATTCTGAGGGGCACCGGCCAGGAGGCATACGAAATGCATTCCGGTCTGGCGTCCTGGGTCAGGGCGATGACCCAGGAATACCGCTTCCATCTGACCCACATCGAACAGGCCCAAAAAGATGTAATCACTCAAAAAAGAATTTTAGAGCAGGAGCATTCAAATGGAACCCTGGAAAACCCTGAAACGCGAAGAAGTCCTGAATTTCTCCCCTTTTCTCAAAGTTGAAGACCATACGGTTGGTTTACCTGATGGCGAAGTCATCGAGCATTGGGCGTGGGTCGTTTCACCCGATTACGTCAACGTAGCGGTGATAACGACCGATGGCGCATATCTCCTCTTCAGGCAGACCAAGTACAGCGTGAAATCCACGACGCTTGCGCCGGTGGGTGGATATATCGAACCGGGGGAAGAGCCGTTAGCTGCGGCGAAAAGGGAACTGCTGGAAGAAACCGGTTATGTTGCCGACAGGTGGGAGAATCTGGGTGAGTTTGCGGTCGATGGCAATCGAGGGAATGGGATTGCGCATTTCTTTCTGGCACGGGAAGCACACCAGGTGACTGAGCCGGATGCGGATGATCTCGAGGAGCAGGAACTGCTTCTGCTTTCGCGTGCAGAGGTGGAAGCTGCGGTGGCAAGAGGAGCGTTCAAAGTGCTCCCCTGGCAAGCGGTCATGGCTTTGGCGCTGCTGCGGTGGTGATTGGTTCGATTAAAAAGTGTATATCGTTTTTCTTATAACTGTCTGCAATCTCACATCGTGCAAATTCCGGAGCGCGGACTTTAGTCCGCATTTAGTATTCTCAGTTAATAAAAGTTTTCTCTATCTACAAAATCATGAAAAAGCATTCAATGCATCGCCCACCTCATATTTATCTGGATGATAGATGGTATTTCATCACTGCACATACCTATAATCAATTAGAAATTTTTCACTCAAGTAAACATCAAGACCTCTGGTTAAGAGCTTTATTTCACTTAGCGCCAGAATTCAGAATTTTTCCTTTCGCTTGGGTATTGCTGTGGGATCATTACCATTTACTGATCCATGTTGAAAAATCGCTTGAATTACCAAAATTTATTCAGCGTTTTCATGGTTCAACCGCATTCAGGCTCAATCAGAGCGATAAAGCGCGAGGAAGGACCGTTTGGTACAACTACTGGGATCATTGCATAAGGGAGGAGCGTGATCTTTGGACAAGGTTCAATTACATTCATCATAATCCAGTGAAACATAGATATGTAAAGGCAATGAAGGAGTGGGAGTTATCCAGTTATTCAAAATTCGTTCAGGAGTATGGGCAAACCTGGATGGACAATGTGCTTTCAACTTATCCGGTGATTGATTTTTCTTTTGAGGATGGAAAAACTAATTACTTCCCAAATTAAGAATTGCGGACTAAAGTCCGCGCTCCGGAAGTTGAGATTAAATATTTGTAGAGAAAGATATTGATGAATGATTACCTTGAATTATTTTTTTGAGAACCAAACCTGATAAATTTGATTGGCTGTTCGCGCTCCGGAAAGAGTTGATAATTTCTGACTGACACAATCCATTTTCCTCCCTTTTAGACTAACAAAATTTTATCCCGGAAATTTGATTATTCCAATTCGAGGTCTTCATCCAGCATGGGGTCGCCTGGCGTGTCGGTCCACATCTTGCCTTTCTTGCGTCCTTTGAGGAAGAACCGGTAATACATCGCGATCGCAATCACATACATCACGATCGTGCCCGCAAACGGCGGACCGAACCCATATTCCACCTGCACCCATCCGCTGATGACCGGGCTGAACGCGCGGCCGAAACTCTGCACCATGCTGTTCAGGCTGGCGACCGTGGCCCGTGAGTCGCTGTCCACCTGTTCCATTACAAAGGTTTGATAGACCGGCGAACTCATGTTCATCAGGATCAAGCGGATAAAATAAGCGATCGCGCTAACCGCAAACCAGGGGGCGAAACCAAGCAGGATCAGGAAGGGGATCGACAAAGCCTGGGTGACCACAACCACCCGGATCTTACCGAAGCGGTCGGCGAAGGCAGGGGCCAGGACAAGGCCGATGCCCATCGCCAGTGAACCCCAGGCGAACATCGTGCCGATCACGGGATCGGGCTGATGGTGCACGGTGCTGAAAAAGATGTTCATGAAGGGCATGATCAGCCCGGCGCCGATCGAGGTCATCAACATTGGCAAGAGCAGCTTGCTGAGCATTCCCGGATGTTTTTTGACAAATGCGATCGGTGAAAAGAGGGCTTCTTCGTCAGCCGGAATCCGATTTCGACGGAGCATCAGCCGCGGGATCACGGCGATGATCACCAGGACACCGGCCGACCCGATTGCCCAGGCATAGGCCTGGGGACTGGTGGCATCCAGGTTGAAGAAGCCGCCAAACCAGGTTGGCAGATAGCCGCCGATCCAGTTGCCGACGGACAGGGCTGCCATACGCAGGCCCGATGCGATACTGAATAAATAAGTCCGCTCGAGTTCACCGCTGTTTTCCATCAGGAACGGCCCGGTGATCACGCCGCCCAGGCTGGATCCGATTCCCATCAGGATGTTCATGGTGATCAGCATGGCGCTGGAGGGGAAGACCACCATCAGGATGATCGCCGGGCCGATCAGCAGTGCCGAGATCACCAGAGACAGTTTCCGTCCCAGCTTGTCCGCGAGAAATCCCATCGGCAATGCACCGATCAGGACCGTCATACTGCTGATCGTGGAGATCAGTCCCATGAAAGTTTCATCATATCCCAGGCTGCGCAGGAAGAAATTTAACAGGATACGAAAAACACCGAACCCGGCACCGAAGATCAGCATGCTCCAGAGGTATTTCCTGGCGTTTGGCCTGAAGGCGCGCACGCGTTCAATATACGTCTTAACGACCCCTTGTGGGGCCGGTTTATTTTCAGGTGAGGACAATGGGATTAAGCTCCTGTGAGGAATTCTTGAAAGTTCGCGATGGTGTTTTCCAGGCCCTCAGTGCGGATGGCATATCGCCGTTCCGCTTCCGGCGAGACGGTGACCAGGACCAGCCCGGCCAGCCGCAGGTTGTTGAGGTGGTGGATCACTGTCGGTGGGCGGAGGCGGAGGATTTTGGCGAGTTCGCTGGGAGTGCGTGGGGCTTCCTGTAAATAGCGTAAGATCCGCAGCCGGGTGGGGTCGGCCATGGCCTTGAGTGCGTTGACCAGATCTTCAGGGACCAATTCACCCGGCACCAGAGCCGTGCCTTTCGGGCGACCGCCAAAGAGGATGATGCCGGTTTCTTTGTCCTGAGAGTCGAAGAACACGAATGGTGCGCCCCAAAAGGAAGGCGCGAGGATCAGGCTTTCCACGCCGGTGACCCAATCCATCCGTACACCGGAAGAGACCTCTTCGAGCAGGGTCAGCAGGTCTTCTTTTTCAAGCCGTTTTTGCACGTCCTTCAAGGCATGCTCCTGAGCCGGGATGATCCGGGTTTCTTCTTCCTTGAAGAAGTTATCCACGTAGGCATTCAGGGCTTCGGTAAGCGCTTCACCGAATGCCGCTCGGTCTGACCAGGCCTCGAACATCGCCCGGATGAAAGGCTCGGTTGCCCGGCCGGAACGTTGGTAGCGTTCCTCGATGCGCTGTTCGACTTTGGTGGAAAGCCGCTGCTTACCGTCCAGTGACAGCAGGAATTGGTGGAAGTCCCTGGATTCCTCATCGTTCTTCCCGGTGAAGGCCAGTGTGGATAAACGCTCTTTAGCGGGAATGGCTTGCAGCGCGCCCAGCATGGTTTCAGCATCCCTGGGTTCGGGGAGGGTGTGGATCCAACGCATGGGCACTTTGAGGAAGGTCTGCGATTGTTCCAGGATATCCCGTAAGGGAAGGGGTAATCGTGAGCGGACGCCCGCGGCCCACGACGGCCGTAAACCGAATTCGTCCGGCCGGTGGATGATCCAAAGGCTGACGAACAGGTCGTAAGCGCTGCCTTTATCCCAAATGATCTGCGGTTGGGTCATGGTACTCACCTCGTCCCTGAAGGTTGGTTTTGATTTATTGCGATGTTAGATAATAATCTAATTAAACCTGAAAGTCAAGTTTGGGAATTTCATATTATCATTGCGATCCACTTCACAGTTTGTAAATCAAGAGTAATCTATTGGGGGGATTATTCAAGTTACGGAAGAGATTGAATGACGCTCACCCATTCCCGGGAAGTAATTTACGGAGCAGATAGGAATTATGCCTGATAGCCAGGTTTGCCATCGGGTGTTAGAATCAAAATACAAGCAATCTGAACTTTGGAGCACTTTATGAGCTTTTTTAGCAAACTCAAGCAAAATTTCCCCAAGGACTGGCCGACCCGGATCTTTCTGATCCTGTTGGTGGTTTTGGCGGTCGTGGGCGCTGTTTATGCTAACCGCCTGGTGGGACGGCTGGTTGCCGGCACGACTGCATTTTCGCTGCCGGGAGACCCCGTTTTGCCCGTTGAAGCAGCGGACCAGACCCCCAAACCTGGCAGTGAGGTCATGGCGACAAGCGCACCGCAGGCAAACCTGCCCGACCCGGATCCCTGGGACGGGACCAGCCGGGTGAACCTCCTGCTGATGGGACTGGACCTGCGCGACGACGAGGCGGAAGATGCCGCCCCGCGCTCGGACACGATGATCCTGCTCACGATGGACCCGCTTAACAACACGGCAGCCGCCATCGCCATCCCCCGCGATATGTGGGTGGCGATCCCTGGTTTTGAAGGTAATTACAAGATCAACACCGCCTTCCGCTTTGGGGAACTGTATAACCTGCCCGGCGGTGGGCCGGCGCTTGCCACCCGGGCGGTGGAGGAGCTCCTCGGCGTCCCGATCGATTTTTACGCGCAGATCGACTTCCAGGCTTTTGTTGATTTTATTGACCATATCAACGGGATCAAGATCACCTTTGACCAACCTTACACCATCGACCGGCGCGGCAAGTGGAATACGGTCACGCTTGAGCCGGGTACCTATGTCCTGGACGGCGAATATACCCTGGCCTATGCCCGCGACCGGCATTCCGAAGGGGATGACTTTGACCGCTCGTCCCGCCAGATGGACGTGATCCTCAAGATCCGGGACCGGATCCTGGAATTCGACCAACTGCCGACTTTGGTGAAGAATGCGCCTGCGATCTATCAGGACCTTTCGACCGGGATCCGCACCAATATGAGCCTGGATCAGATCATCAAGCTCGCCTGGCGTGTGTTCGAAATACCTCGAGAAAATATTCAAACGATCGTGATCGGCCCGGAATACGTGACGATTGAAAAATCGCCGGATAACCTCGATATCCTGCGGCCTATCCCGGATAAGATTCGCCTGCTGCGGGATGAGGTCTTCGATACCGGTGGGCTTCTGGGGCCGGCATCGGAAGGCGACCTGCTTTCTCTGGTCACGCAGGAAAACGCCCGGGTGAGCGTCCTGAATGGCAGTTACGCGCCCGGCCTGGCTGAAACGACGGCCGACTGGCTGCGCGGGCAGGGATTCAATGTCGTTGAGGTCGGGAATGCGCCAAATACCACCACGGTCTCAGAAGTGACCATTCAGGGACCCGCGCCGTATGCCCTCAAGTGGTTAGTGGAGACCTTCGGCATGACGGCAGGTCGGATCAAGAACGCCTACACACCCGGTGCGGCAGCAGATATCGTTCTGGTCCTGGGAGACGACTGGGCATCCAATAATCCTATGCCCTAACCTCCAGCCAATCATCCGTCTGATGAAAAACCTTCTGGAAAAAATTAAAGAAAAAGCCCGCCAACTGAAGCGGGAGACATACGTGCTTTTTCTGGCGTACAAGCATCCGGATACCCCATGGTATGCCAAAGTCTTTGCTGCGGTCGTCGTCGCTTATGCCTTCAGCCCCATTGACCTGATCCCGGATTTCATTCCCGTAATAGGATATCTTGATGATCTGATCCTGGTACCGCTGGGGATCGCCCTTGCGCTGAAGATGATCCCGGCTGAAGTGCTGGCCGAAGCCAGAAACCAGGCTGACCAGGCTTTCGTCGACGGTAAACCTAGAAATTGGGTTGCCGGCGCAATCATCATCCTGATTTGGCTGGTCGTACTGGCTTTGGGTGTGTTCTGGACAGTGCGCTGGATCGGTGACCTGCGAGCCAAGGCTGTTTAGAGCGCTTTGGTCAGGAAGAAACGGGTGTGCCCCGTCGGGAAATCCTCCAAACGGCCAAATTCCTTATAGCCCGCTTTTTTATAGAAGGCCGGTGCCTGGAAACTGAACGTGTCCAGGTAGGCGTGTTTTGCGCCTCGCTCCCGGGCTTCCGTTTCGGCCATTGCCAGCAATTGGCGTCCGAACCCGTGCCCACGCAGGTCTTCCCGCACCCACATCAGGTTGATGTAGAGCCAGTCCCAATAGGTGGCGCCGATCACGCCCCCGACGATCTCACCTTCCGGGTTTTCCAGCACGAAACATAGGTTTTCGCCCTGGTCATCCCCGGCTTGCGCCGTATTGAAGTCGGTGAGGCCGCCCCCGATGATGTCCCAGGGTGGGTCATCGAGGGATTTAATTTCATAGTTGTTTGACATGGTGAGTACCTTTCTCCAGGATGGATATCAGGTCATTTAAGTATATCTTGGATCAAGATCAGATAAATAGCTAAAATGAACAAACCTAACGCATAAAACGTCATTAAATAAGGGATGGTCGATGATATGATATTCGTCCTATTTCTATCATCATTCTATAATTTGCATTTAAAATTGGAAGGGTTATAATCCGGTTATGTTCAAAAAGAAGAAAAACACGGTTCTGAAGATCGTTTTGATCGTCGTTGCAGCGGCTGCGTTAATGCTGGCGATCTATTTCATCCCTCCCGTGCACGAACGGCTCTCCTGGCGACTGGACAACCTTCGGGCGAAGATCTTTTATTTCTTCAACCCACCGGACGAGAACGCATTTTCACCCGGCCAGCAATCCGAGATGGAAATGATCGTCAATCAGACCCAGACGGCTATGGCGCCTGAACCGACGGCGACCCTGCAGCCCAGCCTGACACCGACCAACTATATCCCCCCGACGGCGACCGCAACCCCTTCGCCCACACCGTCGCCAACACCCATCCCGGAAGCCGTGCGGCTGGAAGGTGTGGTGCATGAATTCCAGAAGTTCAACAATTGCGGCCCGGCCAACCTCTCGGAAGCGCTTTCCTATTGGGGTTGGGAAGGTGACCAGACTATTACATCCGCTTGGCTGAAGCCTAACCAGGAAGATCGCAATGTGATGCCGTATGAACTGGTGGATTATGTTGAAAGCCAGACAGACCTAAATGCGATTTTACGGTATGGTGGCAGTATTGACCTTCTGAAAGAATTTATTGCAGCCGGTTTCCCCGTGATCATCGAGAAGGGTTTCGAGGAAGAGGTCGAACAGCAGCTCTGGATGGGACACTATGGCGTTGTTACGGCTTATGATGACGCTAAAGACTGGTTCCTGATCCAGGATACCTATGTGGCTGCCGATTACGCCAACCCATACGAAAAGATCGAAAGGCATTGGCGGGCGTTCAATTACGTTTATATCGTGATATATCCACCCGAAAAGGAAAGCCAGGTGATGTCGATCCTGGGTTCGGATGCGGACGAGACCACCAACCTGCAGCATGCCGCCCAAAAAGCGCTGGACGAGACCACGGTTCTGAAAGACCGGGAATTGTTCTTTGCCTGGTTCAACTACGGCACCAACCTGATGTACTTGGGTGATTATTACGGCTCCGCTCAGGCTTACGATCAGGCCTTCACGATTTACGCCGACATCTATCCCAAGCCCTGGCGGATCATGTGGTACGAAACCGGCCCCTATTTCTCATATTTTTACACCGGCCGTTATCAGGACGTGATCGACCTGGCGAATGCGACCCTCAACAACTCCTTTGTCCCGGCCATTGAAGAAACCTGGGTCTGGCGCGGACGCGCCAAGGTCCAATTGGGCGATATCGATGGCGCGATCGAGGATTTCCGCACGGCGCTGGAGTGGCATCCGGATTGGTGGGTGGCAGAAGCTGAACTGGAAGCTCTCGGTGTGACGCCTTGATAAGCAGCCAGGGAAACTAATATCCCCTGAAATAATATAACCCTGAAGGGATAGACGTCGCAAACTTGACCGCAGACTTTTTATTACTATTAACGGCCGCCATCTGGGGTTTTGCCTTCGTCGCGCAGCGGGTGGGCAACACCTTTATGGGGCCGTTTACGTTTAACGCCATCCGGTTCAGCCTGGGCGCGGTGGCCTTGCTGCCGTTGTTGTTCCGGCAGCGGAAAAAGGCCGTGGACCTGCCGCAGGTGCACTGGCGGAAGTTGGCGCTGCCGGTTCTGCTGACGGGGCTGGCTTTATTCACCGGGGCGACCCTACAGCAGGTCGGCTTGCTGGGCACCACCGCCGGTAAAGCCGGTTTCATCACCGGGTTGTACGTGATCCTGGTGCCGATCCTGGCACTCACCTGGGGCGGGCGCACGCACCCGGCGCATTGGGTTGGTGCGGTCCTGGCCGTGGTGGGCCTTTATTTTCTATCGGTCAAAAGTGGGTTTTCAGTCTCTCCCTATGACCTGATCGTGCTGGTCGGTGCTTTCATCTGGGCCGGGCACGTCCACCTGATCGACCGCTATGCCGGCAAGGTGGGACCTGTGCGGTTGGCGATCTTCCAGTTCGCCATCACGGGGGTCCTGAGCGCGATCGTTGCGTTGATGACCGAATCGATTGACCTGGCCGGGATTGTCGCGGGGATCTGGCCGATCCTCTACGGCGCCTTCCTCTCGGTTGGGCTGGCGTACACCTTGCAGATCGTTGCACAGCGCACGGCGGACCCGGCGCATGCCGCCATCATTCTCAGCCTGGAAGGGGCATTCGCCGCGCTGGGTGGCTGGCTGATCCTGCAGGAGACCCTCGGCGTGCGTGGGTTGATCGGGTGCGGGTTGATGCTGGTAGGGACGTTGGTCTCGCAGTTGGTGGGGAAAAAGAATGCGAAAAAGCAGTTGGTATCTGAAGGGAATGATATGTAGGATCGTGGGCGACCTGCTGGACTGTCTCTTTTCACCTGAAATTGTAAATAACTTGATATATAACATCGTATGGGCGCCATATATGGCGCTCTTATGGTTTAGAAAAATTGATCCATTTCTCGAATAAAATCGGTAGAGATGTGGGGTGGGTCAGCAAACCACCATTATTTAAAATACAAATAAATAAATATGACCGACGAATGGCATTGGAAAATTTACGAGAATGGTGCATAATTCGGTGATATGATTTGGGAGAAATCTCACCTCATTCATAAGCAGCATTGGGAGGATAGTTATGACCCCTTCTGATCCATTCAAACCCCTGGCCTGGACACACCCTCTTTCAAAACCACCCGAGCGGAAGGTCAAGCCCGTCGGCGCGAGCCTGAAATTGCTTTGGGAGATGCTCCCGGCGATCATTCGTATTTCACGTTGGGCGCGGAAGCAGAAGAAGGCCGGCATGCGTCCGACTTTTGACCTGGTGAGAGGTGGATTCCCGATCGAGCCAAACAAAGGCGTCCCGCTGGGCGGCCTCGGCGGCGGGACGATCACCCGCGGTTGCTTCGGCGACTTCAACCGCTGGCAGCTCCAACCCGGCGATTATGCGTATCGCAACGTCCCTGCCGATCAATTTTCGTTGTGGGCCTCACGTGAAGGCGAGGAACCCCAGGCTGTGGTGCTAAATCCCATTTCTCCCGAAACAGAATCGCTGCAAAGTTGGGGTTGGGGGCTGGAAAAATCGAAGGTGACTTACCGTGCTTTATTCCCCCGCGCCTGGCATGACTATGAAGATCCGCTCCCAGGTATTCGACTCTCCTGTCGACAGATTTCACCCGTGATCCCACACAATTACAAGGAATCCAGCTTCCCGGTGAGCACCTTCGTCTGGACGGTGGAGAACACCGGCGAGACCGATGCCGATGTTGCGCTGATGTTCACATTCCAAAACGGCACCGGTGGCGAGAATGATCACGCGGGCGGGCACAGCAATCATCCCTTGCATGAGAAGGCCAGGCGAAACGAGGTCGTCGGCGTGCAGCTTCACCACATTCACCGCCATCCTAAACCATTGGAGGCGGGCCAATCCCTGGCGGAGCAGGGGCAGTATGAGGACCCGCTGACCTTTGCGATCGGCGCGCTGCAAAGTAAGGACGTGAACGTCAGCTACCGCACTCGCTTCATCACCGATTCCAGCGGTGTGGATGTCTGGGGTGATTTCGCTTTCAACGGCCAGCTTGCTGATGATGAGGACCAACGGCCCTCACAGGATGGTTTTGCAATCGGGGGCGCGGTCTCTGCCAAAGTCTCAGTACCTGCCGGGGAGACTCGTGAGATCGTATTCGCTCTGGTCTGGGATATGCCTATTGCCCGGTTCCCGTTGGGGAAAGGCTGGTACCGCCGCTATACCAAATTCTATGGACGGGAAGCCGAATGCCGCTCCCAGCCTGCTGCGGGATGCCCTGACGCTTTATCCTAAATGGGAAAAGATGATCGATGTCTGGCAGAAACCGATCATCACCAATGAAAGCTTGCCGCTCTGGTATCGCCAGATGTTGTTCAATGAAACTTATTATCTTGTGGACGGTGGGACGATCTGGACGAACGGCCGGGAGGGTGAATATGACCCGGCTGCGGACCCACTGCCGGAACCGGAAATTGGGCACTTCGCCTACCTTGAAAGCCACGAATATCGGATGTACAACACCTACGACGTACATTTCTCGGCATCTTTCGCCCTGGCAACGCTTTGGCCGGAATTGGAATTGAGCCTGCAAAGGGATTACGCGCATTCGCTGCCGCTGGAAGATGATGAAGAAGTGCAGTTCATGTTCTCCGGCAAGAAAAGCGTTCGCAAAGCGAAGAACGTGATCCCACACGATCTCGGGTCACCGCTGGAAGATCCCTGGTTCAAGATCAATGCCTACAACGCCCAGGATATTTCCCGCTGGAAAGACCTGAACCCGAAATTTGTTTTGCAGATTGCCCGGGATTATTTCCTTACGAAAGACAAAGCGTTCCTGAAGGATGTTTGGCCGGCGGTGAAAGACGCCATCCGGTTAATGTATAAATTTGATAAAGATGGCGATGGGATGATCGAGAATGAGGGCTTCCCGGACCAGACCTATGATGTTTGGAATGCCACCGGCCCCAGCGCCTACTGCGGGGGACTATGGCTGGCCTGTCTCCAGGCAGGATCCGCTCTGGCGCACGAGTTACGTGAGCGCGACCTGGAGGCGGAATTCCGGGAGTTGTTCGACCGGGCGCAAAAGGTCTACGAAGAAAAGCTCTGGAACGGCAGTTACTATGATTATGAGGCCAGTGATAGTAAGCATCGCGATAGCATCATGGCGGATCAATTAGCCGGGCACTGGTTCAGCCTGGCCTGCGGACTGGGCGGCGTGGTGCCGCCGGAGCATGCTCGATCGGCCTTGGAAACGGTGTTCAAATATAATGTGATGGGCTATCAGGATGGCCGCTTGGGTGCGATGAATGGGATGCGGCCGGATGGTTCGTTGGATATGACAGGGATGCAGTCGCATGAGATCTGGACGGGCACCACCTTTGCCATCGCGGCCGCCATGCTGCAAGCCGAGATGCCTGATGAGGCATTCCAAACCGCAAAGGGCATCTTCAATATGGTCTATGAGGATTACGGTTTGTGGTTCCAGACCCCTGAAGCCCTGAGCAGCGATGAAAACGCCCGCGCCATCAGCTATATGCGGCCGCTGGCAATCTGGGCGATCCAATGGGAACTGGATAAGCGGCTCAGAAAATAATAAGAGCAGGATAATATGAGAGGTTGGCTCCGATATGAGCTAACCTCTTTTTTAGTTAAGTGATCCTTGAAGATGAACAAGGAAATCCGGATAGAATCCCACCAGGATGTCCTTCAAAAGCGGGATCGCTGAAAAGCGCGAATACAGACCGCGTATTTCCGTCACCATTTCAGGCGGCAGGCTCATTGCCAGCATGTCCAGGTCGCTCTCGTCCGGCGGTTTACTGATATAGTGCCCGGTGGTCTCATGCCAGAGCCGGATCAGGTTGGGTTCCGCACCGTAGGTCAGTTCTTCCAATTCAATCGTCTCGAAATAGGCCGCGATCTGATCCCAGTGATCCAGTTCATTATAAAGATACCGGTCCTGCAGACTTTTGATGGTATGGAATGATGGTCGATTATGCGGGATGATGGTAAAGAGCTGGTCAGCGAATTGACCGATATAAGCGTTCCAGTGGTCGTCGACGTAGGTGTGGTAAAGCAGGCCTGCCCGGAAGGCCGATTCTTCGGCCATCTTGGCCAGGGAAACCCGGTGGATATGGGTGATCTCCCGCTCGAGCTGGGCCGGGTAGCGGATGTCGGGGAAACAGGTCCCGAGGATAAAGGCTTTATGGTCCAGATGTTGGAAATAAAGGGGATAAGCCGCTTCAGCGGTGAGGATGTGGGTGACTGGCCAGGGCATGGGGATAATTTTACTTTTAGTCGGGCAGCCCTGCAAGCATGGGCTTATTTTCCGCACGAGGATTGGCTATAATAGGGGTGGAAAGCATCATGAAATAGGAAAAATGATCAATGAAAGCACTGGCAAACTCGGCAAAGAAACTCCTGGGTATCACCCTTTCCCCTGAGCAGCTGCAAAAAATACAGGTTTATGAGGACGAACTCCTGGAATGGAATGAACGGATCAGCCTGACAGCGATCCGTGACGTTGACGCGATCCGCACCAAGCATTTCCTCAATTCGCTCACCCTCCTGTTGGCCTGGGACAGACAGGGTCCACCAGCTCGGATCATCGACGTTGGTACAGGGGCGGGTTTCCCTGGCCTGATCCTCAAAATGCTCTGGCCATCGGCGCAGGTGACCCTGGTGGAATCGGTCCATAAAAAGGCGGATTTTTGCCAGCATATTGTTGACCGGTTGAATCTCCAGCAGGTTACGTGGTCTCAGAGCGTGCCGAGGCGGTCGGTCAGGACCCGGCGCATCGGCAATCCTACGACCTGGCTGTAGCCCGGGCGGTGGCGCGGATGCCGATCCTGATGGAATATCTCCTGCCTCTGGTACACCGGAATGGCGTTGTGATGGCAATGAAAGGCGAAAGCGCGCCGGCCGAAACCCAGACCGCCGAGAAAGCGATCCATTTGATGGGCGGCAAAGCTCCATAAACTGATCAAGGTGGAACTGCCGGCCGTGGTGGAAGAGCGCTTTATCGTGGTGGTTAATAAGGTCGCCCGAACACCGGAGGAATACCCCCGGCGGGTGGGCATCCCGGCCAAGAACCCCATCCAGTAAGCGGTTTTTCTTGCATACAGAATGTAGTAAACTTAGAAGATAATGGTTGATCAATTTTAAAAGAAATAAAAATAAACAAGAAGAAATCGACCGCTGCCTGAAATTGATCCAATCGAGGAACCCCCGTGACCGATCCTACGCAGCGAAACGATTGGGGGAGTTGAAAGCAAGACCTGATGTTCTGATGTCATTAATGGATGATCCGAACGGTTTCGTCCGTTCAGGTGCCGCGGAAGCCCTTGGCCGTTCCGTGGAATTGCCCGCGCCGGAAGTTGTTTCAAGCCTGCTGGCGGCTATTGATGATCCCAATAATTACGTCTGCGCCGCGGCGGTCAACTCGCTGGGGTTGCTCCAGGCGACCCAGGCCGTGGAACAGGTGGTTGATTGCCTGGAAGATCAGCACCCGATCGTGGTACAGGCCGCCATTTTGGCCCTGGCCCGGATCGATCCCGAGCGGATCAAACCCCGGCTGGTCGAGTTCCTGCATTCCGATGAATACCTGATCCATCTGGCAGCGACCCGCGCCTGCGGTTGGCTGTGTTACGGGGAATGCAGTGAATATGTTTTGCAGTCTTTGAAGAACTTCATGGCGACCAATGAGGAACAGGACCTCAAGCTGCCGAAGCTCTATATCGAAGTCCTGGCTCGGCTGGATATGAAAGAAGCGATCCCCACCCTGGTGGAAATTGCCGAGAGGGAAGTGGGCCTGCGAGGGGTGGCAGTGGAAGCGCTGGTGGAGATGAATGCGGAAGAAGCCGCTTCGATCCTGTCGCCGCTGCTCAGCGACCCCAGCAACCGGCTGCGCCGGAATCTGATCGAGATGATGATGCAGGCGGATTATGAAACCGCCTTACCACTGGTCAGGCCGCTCTTGCGGGATAATGCCATCACTGTTCGCGAAACCGCGTTGGCAGCGGTATCCAAATGGAATGACCTGGTCTCCGTGGATGCGGTGCGCAATATCGCCTTCAACGATCCGAATCCCTTTGTCCGGCCCCAGGCTGTGATCACGCTGACGCGCCTCCTGAATCAGGATGTATTGCCCGATCTGGTTGCGTTGGCGGACGACCTGAACCTGCACGTTCGGCGAGCAGTAGCGCAAAGCCTTGCGAATGTCGATTTCCTGACGCCTGAAGCGCGCGGCGCTTTACTGCAGCTTGCTCAGGATGAGGATACAGCGGAGTTTGCTCGGGATGCCCTGGAGGCGCACGACCTCAGCGGCGTCAAGCCGATCCCGACGCCTAAGCCTGCCTATAAAGTACCCATACCGCAGGATATCAAGGATGAAAGTCTGCCGCTGCTCGACCTTTTGGAAACCTGGCAGGAATCTCTGCCCGATCTTCAACGGAATTTCGATCTGGAGGAGCTTTCCGAAGTCGATCAGGCTCTCTCGACCCTGATCCTCTATTTGCGAGAGTTGAACAACGGATCGCACTGATCGGATAAGTTTACAAATCGTTATTTGACCGTTGAATGCTGCAATCGTCAGCCGCTTCAACGGTTGTTTGGTTAATTGCAGGAGGAAATGAATGCAAACGAAGGGACATTGGTTTGTAGATTCATCAGGGCGGCGACTGATGCTGCGTGGCGTGAACCTCAGCGGGGCCTCGAAAGTGCCTACTGAACCGGATGGTGCGACCCACCTCAACGAACGGTTCTTCGACCACACCGATGTGAGCTTCGTCGGACGGCCGTTCCCTTTAGCGGAGGCTGATGAACATTTCCGACGACTCAGGCATTGGGGGCTGACCACACTGCGATTCCTGATCACCTGGGAAGCGATCGAACATGACGGACCCGGGATATACGACCGCGATATCTTGATTATTTGGAGGCTGTCATTCGTAAAGCGGGTGAATACGGTCTGCGGCTGTTCATCGACCCCCACCAGGATGTCTGGAGTCGCTTTTCAGGCGGCGACGGCGCGCCTGGCTGGACGCTGGAGGCTGTGGGGTTCAACCTGAAGAATCTGCATCACACCGGCGCGGCCTTCGTGCACGCCATGGTCGGTGCGGATTATCCCCAGATGATCTGGGGCACCAACGATTATAAACTGGCTTCGGCAACCATGTTTTCACTCTTTTTCGGAGGGAATGTCTTCGCGCCGCAAACGAAGATTGACGGCCAGCCCGTGCAGGAATTTTTGCAATCCCACTACATCGCCGCCGTCAAACAGGTTGCCAAACGACTGAAGGGGTTGCCACAGGTGATCGGTTACGATTCTCTGAATGAACCCTCGGATGGCTGGATTGGGAACGCTGACCTGGCCGCGCACGAATCGGAATTGCAGCTTGGGGAATCACCTACGCCTTATCAGTCCATGTTATTGGGAGATGGCTTGCCGACCGAGATCGATTTTTATGAGATCAGGGGGTTCGGTGTGCGCAAGACGGATACCCGGGTGTTGAACCCGGAAGGAGTCCGCGCCTGGCAGGATGATCGTGTCGGTGTCTGGCGGGAGAACGGCGTCTGGGACTACAACGGTGATGGTTTACCGAACTTGCTGCGTCCTGATCATTTCGCGCGAGTGAACGGCCGAGAAGTCGATTTCCCCAATGATTTCCTGAAGCCCTTCATTAACCGCTTCGGCCGCGAGGTGCGCCAGGTCGAACCGGAAACGCTGGTCTTCATTGAAGCCGTACCGCATAAAGGCTTGCCGAAGTGGACGGACGAGGATATCCCCGGTGTGGTGGATTCATCTCACTGGTATGACGATGTGACTCTGGTGACCAAGCGCTTTCGCTGGTACGCGACGCTGGATCTGGTCACCGGCCGGTTGGCATTGGGCCCCGGCCAGATCCGGGCGCTCTTTCGACGGCTGCTGAGTGAGATCAAGTCCCGGGCGACCGCGTTGTTGGGGAACGTGCCGGTTTTGATCGGTGAATTTGGGATCCCCTTCGACATGCACAATAAACGGGCTTACCGGACCGGGAAATTCAATAAGCAGACCCGCGCCCTGGATGCTTCTTTTCAGGCGCTGGAGGCTAACCTGCTGCATGCCACGCTCTGGAACTACACCCCGGACAACTCCAACCTGCATGGTGACCTTTGGAATGGGGAAGACCTATCAATCTTCAGCCGGGACCAGCAAACCAACCCGATGGATATCAACTCCGGCGGTCGGGCGCTTTCAGCCTTTATCCGGCCTTATCCGATAGCTGCTGCCGGTGAACCGATCTCGCTATCCTTCCGGATGCGCAAGGCCAGGTTCGAATTTCATTTCCAGGGCGACCCGACAGTGGACGCGCCGACGGAAATTTACGTCCCGCAGTTCCATTACGGAAGGGGGATTTGGATTGAAGTCTCTGATGGGAAGTATGAATACCGCCCGGAAGAGCAGCGGATGCGCTATTGGCCGGAAAATCCGGCAGGCGAGCACTGGATCAAGTTCGAAGCACGTCATTCAAAAATTGAAGAATAAACGCTGCGTTTCTAGGTTTTCTGGAATGTAAGATTACTGTAGGGGCCGGACTCTCTCCCGGCCCATTTATATCGCAATCTGTTAGTATTCGAGCCGCCATTTTAGCGGCTTTTGCAAACGATTTTATTTTAGGCGATTAACCGTAGAGACGTTGCATGCAACGTCTCTATGAAACATTTATAGGTTATGGAGCTGGGCGGTCATAAATAATTTAGAACCCGAACTTTTTCAGCAACGCTTTCAAATCCGCCGGTTCGTCCACCCAGGTCTCGGTATATCCGCAGTTCGCACAACAGTACCGGGTGGTCGTGATCGCTTTCAAGCTGGATGCGGGTTTGGCGCCGCTGAGCGCCGGGGGTGGGGAAAGTTCACCCGGAATCCGGACGATATCATTGGAATGACACTTGGGACATTGCAGGTTCTTCATAACAGGTGTCCTTTCATAATTTTAAGTTGGACACCCCAAGCTTAAACGATGAAATCTATCAAAAACTCACAAAATGGCTTGAAATCCGCCTATGGCAGCCAAACCGGTCGGGCGGCATCTTCCATTAACAGGCGGCTTTCCCCCGTTTCCCAATCCCATAGCCAGATGGCGCTTCCCGCAGTTGAAGATCCCAACGCCAGCCGCTGGTAAACCAGGCGTTCACCCCAGGGGTCCCATTTGTACGCGGAAAAGGTCGCCGAAGGCTCCTCGGCAACAAGGATTTGATCGGTGCCATCAAGCTTTAGCAGCCAGAGCGCTTTACTCACGCTGGTATTTACCGGCCGCAGGCTAACAGCCAGCCAGTCGCCATCCGGAGACAAACGCGGCTGGCTGAAATCCGTCATTGTGCCTGCCTCTCCGAACAGGGCTTGCACGTCCCTTGTCTCCAGGTCTAAAAGGTAGATCACAACGTCCGGCTCGTTCTGTGCAGGAACCAGGTCCGTGAAAATAAGTTTGCTGCCGTCTGCCGACCAGTCGCCGGAACCGAGTAAAACCCGAGGGACGATGGATTCCTGTGATGTTTCGAGATCCAGAATTCGAATGCCTTCGTGCGTGGTATCATAGGTCGCCAGGTATTTCCCGTCGGGGGAGAAATTAGGGTTGAACCCGTAAGCGTTCTCGCTTTGATAAAGCTGAGTGGTTTCACCGGTCGCTACCATCACCGTCCAAACCTGGCCAGCCTGGAAGCCGCCTGTGTCCGGGAGGTAAACCTCGCGGGTGTAAGCGATCACCTGGCTGTCGACCGACCAATCCGGTTCGCTGCAATTATCCGGGCCGCAATCCAGCAATGCCTGGGCGTTTTCACCGTCGCGATCCATGATCCACAGGTCGCTTCCACCTTGATCGTTGAGTGCAGTGTAAGCGATCCGTTCTCCGGGGCGATCAATGGCAAAATCAATGACCTTCCCATCCGTCCGGGTCAGTTGGGTTGTTGTGGCGTCGGCCAAATTCATTCGCCAAAGTTCACCACCCGGATCGAGGGGCTGGAAATAGATCAGCTCAGGCTGCCGGATGTTGAACGTCCAGGTTTGTTCCACGGCAACCGTTTCTCCTGCTGTTGTCAACAAATCCCCGGAAAGGCGAGCCTCATAGGATTGCTCGGGATCGAATGCGACCAGAGGCTGGAACCAGAACCCGTTCATTCGCCCAAAAGAAACGCCCCTCAATGAACGGGTGAATTGAGAAAGCGGCTTCCACGCTGGTGTGGTCCATCGGTTGGGCGAAAGTCACCCCAATCTGGCCGAAGGCGCTGGCCAATTCACCTTCTCGCGGACTCACTTCAATAATGATGGATTTCTTTTGACCTGGGAGGATGAAAAGCAGCAGGAGCACAACTGACAACGTCAGGGCGATGAAGATCAGGATGATCCGGAAAGGCTGTTTTTTCAGCATTGCTCGGTAAGGTCCTTAAATCATTTGCGGCGGTCCTGATCAGCATTATGCTGGATCAGACCGCCGCAATTTTTAACTCAATCAGGACTTAGGGCGTTGGGGATGGTGTTGGGGTCGATGTCGATGTGGCTGTCGGTTGGGGTGTGACGATGTTCACCGGGATGATGACAATATCGCCGACATAGAGGTCTTGCTCATCCGCCATCTCATCCAGGTCATTTTCCCGACGATAGGCGTTGGTATCGTTGAGGATCCGTTCGACGGTGCTGTTGAACTTCTCGGCCAGGGCATACAGGCTGTCACCGGCGCGCACGTGATATTCGATCTTGGTGCCGGGGGCGATGTCCGAGGGCAGCGGTGTGGCTGTCGGGAGTTCCTGTCCGGGCGCCGGGATCAGAATGGTTTGACCGGGAGTGATGAAGCAGTTGCCGTCCAGGTTGTTCAGGACCAGCAGCACCTCAATATCCACCTCGTATTCCTCGGCGATGGACGTACAATTGTCGCCTTCCTGGACCTGGTATTCAAAAGGTGCATTGGCGGTCGCAGTCGGCGTGATGGTTGGGGTTTCGGTCACCGTCGCCGTCATGGTGGGCGTCGGGGAAGGCGTCACCGGGGTGGGCGTGGGGGTTTCAGTCGGTGTGGGAGTTTTGGTTTTAAAGAGCGAAATACCACCACCGCCGCCGCCACCCGTCAGATAGACGACCAGCAGGACGATCCCCGCGATGGCGAGCAAGATGGCGATGCCACCGATGATATACGGACCGGTCTTCTGCTTTTTCCGGTAGGACGATATGATTTTCTTCGCATTTTTGTTGCGCATAAGTGTTCCTTTTCAAATATAGATCAATCCGGGCAAGACGCACCGGCCTGCCCCCTATCCTGTATTTTGATGGCTCCATTTTAACCGATAATCAAAATGTGGTCGAGTTTGTCAAAAATTCGATATTTGGGAAAACAGAAAGCAACTTAACTTCAGAGAGATCAGGGTTTCTGGCAATCCAGGATGCGTTTCATGAACTGGCCGGTGTAGGATTGGCGCATTTCGCATAAAGCCTCTGGGGTACCTTCGGCGATGATCTCGCCGCCCGCGTCACCGCCCTCGGGACCGAGATCGATGATCCAGTCCGCAACCTTGATGATATCCAGATTGTGCTCGATGATGACGACGGTGTTACCTTCATCCACCAGACGCTGCAAGACATCAATCAACCTATGCACATCAGCGGCATGAAGTCCGACGGAAGGCTCGTCCAGCACATAGAGCGTGCTGCCGGTGGAGCGGCGGGAGAGTTCTTTGGAGAGCTTGACCCGCTGCGCTTCGCCGCCTGAGAGGGTCGTAGCTGATTGTCCCAGCCGGATATAACCCAGGCCGACATCCTGCAAGGTTTCCAGCCGGCGGGTGATCTTGGGGAAGGCGTCGAAGAATTCCACCGCGGTATCGATGGTCATATCCAGTACATCGGCAATGGTCTTATCCTTGAACCGGATCTGCAGCGTTTCTCGGTTGAAACGTGAGCCGTGGCAAACGTCACAGGGTACATAGACATCCGGCAGGAACTGCATTTCGATTTTGAGCTGTCCCTGCCCGGCGCAAGCCTCACAGCGACCGCCCTTCACATTGAAACTGAAGCGGCCTTTCTTGTAACCGCGCATCTTGCTTTCCGGTAATTCCGCAAACAGGTCCCGCACGGTATCGAAGACGCCGGTGTAAGTGCCGGGGTTGGACCGCGGCGTGCGGCCGATTGGGGATTGGTCAATATTGATGATCTTGTCGATATGCTCAACACCTTCAAGGGTTTCGTATTCACCAGGGAAGGTCCGCGCACCGTGGAGTTTGTGCGCCAGGGTGCTGTAAAGCGTATCGATCAGCAGGGAGGATTTTCCCGAGCCGGAGACGCCGGTGATGCACACGAATTTCCCCAGGGGGATGTCAAGGTCCACATTCTTCAGGTTGTTGAGCTTCGCGCCTTTCATGAGAAGGTGCTTGCCATTCCCAACTCGCCGCTCCTCCGGGATGGGGACGTGTTTCCGGCCGGAGAGATAAGCCCCGGTCAGAGAATTCGGATTATTGATGATATCTTCCACCGGCCCCTCGGCGACCACTTCGCCGCCATGGTCCCCGGCGCCGGGGCCGAGGTCCACGATCCAATCCGCCCGGCGGATGGTCTCTTCATCGTGTTCCACCACCAGGACGGTATTCCCCAGGTCTCGCATGCCTTCCAGGGTCACCAGCAGGCGGTCGTTGTCGCGGGGATGCAGACCGATCGAGGGTTCATCCAAAACGTAGAGGACGCCCATCAGGCGTGACCCGATCTGGGTTGCCAGTCGGATGCGCTGTGCCTCGCCGCCGGAAAGCGATCCCGCCGAACGTCCCAGGGTGAGGTAGTCCAGGCCGACGTTCACCAAGAACCCAAGCCTGGCATTGATTTCTTTGAGGATGCGTTCCCCGATCAGTCGGTCCCGTTCGGTGAATGGGGACTCTTCTCCGGAAAGTTTTTCAATCCATTCAAGGCTCTTGCGGACTGGCCACCGAGTGACCTCAACGATGTTCTTATCGTCAATGGTCACGGCCAGCGCTTCCACCCGCAGGCGGTCACCGTTGCAGGTCTGGCAAGGGCGTTCGCTCATGAATTCGGAAATCTTCCCGCGGATATATTCGGAATTGGTTTCCCGGTAGCGGCGTTCGAGGTTGTTAATCACACCCTCAAAAGAAGCTTTGAAGGAACTCTGACGGCCATTTCGGCCGGTGAACTGTACGGTGAGTTCCTTACCCCCGGTGCCATAAAGGATCTTATCCAGTTTCTCATCCGGAATGTCTTCGATCGGGGCTTCCAGGTCGATCTTATAATGTTTGGCGACCGCTTCCAGCATTTGCCAGTAATACCCGCCGTCGTCCTTCGGGCCATCCCAGGCGGAATCGGCGATTGCGCCATCGATCAGGGAGATCGTGCGGTCCGGGATCAGCAGATCGGGGTCGATCTCCTGGCGGCTGCCGAGACCCTGGCAGGTCGGGCAGGCGCCGTGCGGGGTGTTGAAAGAAAAGGTGCGCGGTTCGATCTCGGTGATCACGCTGCCGTGTTCGGGGCAAGCCAGATGTTCGGAGAATTGGATATCGCGCGGTTCGTCCTCGGACAGGATCTGCACGGTCACATATCCGTCGCCGAATTTCAGGGCCGTCTCCACCGAATCGGTCAGCCGAGAACGCGCCGCTTTAGCTTCGTCCTCATTTTCAGGCTCATTCAGGATCACCCGGTCCACCACGGCTTCAATGGTGTGCTTTTTATAGCGATCCAGGTCGAAATCTTCATCAAGGGCATGGGTTTCGCCATCCACACGCACCCGGACAAAACCGGCCTTCCGGATCTCTTCGAAGACGGCTTGATAGGTGCCTTTGCGTTCCCGGACCAGCGGCGAAAGGATCTGCAGCCGGCTGTCTCTGGGCAGCGCTTCGATATCCTCGACGATTTCCTGAGCGGATTGCTTTTGCACACGCCGCCCGCAGACCGGGCAGTGGGGGATGCCTACCCGGGCATACAGCAGACGCAGGTAATCGTAAACCTCCGTCACCGTACCCACGGTCGAACGGGGATTATGAGAGGTGGCTTTTTGGTCGATTGAGACCGCCGGCGAGAGCCCTTCAATGGTGTCCACATCCGGCTTGCTCATCTGTCCCAGGAACTGCCGGGCGTAGGCTGAGAGGGATTCGACGTAACGCCGCTGCCCTTCGGCAAAGATGGTATCGAAGGCCAGGGAACTCTTGCCCGAACCGGAAAGACCGGTGATCACCACGAGCTTGTCGCGGGGGATCTCAACGGTGATATTTTTTAAATTGTGTTCGCGTGCGCCAACCACACGCAGGTTGTCACGTGCCATCATCATTGGTTTGTCACTCATTTAGCTATTCTAGCACAAATGTACTAAATAAATACAAGAAAAGTATTAGATATTTGATAACTGCGCAATCGGTAATTATACCTGCAGCCTAAAGGGATAGCGAGTCAAAGCAATTCCATCAAATGACGATAAAGCGTTGAGCTTGGATTAGTCTATTTTTGAGGCTTGTATTTGCTATACTCAAAAAATGAGGTGAAACATCCTGAGATGTTTTCATTTAATATAACAATTGAAAGTAGGCTAACATCAAAGATAAAGCATTTTCAAAAAAGTCTACACAAGAGCTCCCTACCGTTGTAAAAGTCCTCTTGATTGTTATATTGGTTGCCGGGGTGGGCTTCCTGGTATATAAAACGGGTGGCATTAAGTACGTCTTTTCGCATACCATGTATATTCCCATCATTCTCGCTGCATATTTCTTTCGGATACCCGGAGGGCTAGTTACCGGATTAGTCGCCGGTTTGGTTTTAGGGCCCTTAATGCCAATCTCTGTCTCGACAGGAGAGATGCAGGAAGTTACGAATTGGTTGTACCGGACGTTCTTCTTTACGGGTGTTGGGGCTTTATCCGGTTGGTTGTTTTCGATCGTCAATAGACGGAGTCAACACATTACCTGGATGGTTGGGCATTCTCCTGACACAGGCCTGGCCAACCTCAATAATTTAATGGACTCGCTTAAGGAAATTGTTGAGAAAGAAGACCCTGAATCAAGATACGCCCTGGTTGCTGTTCGCATCAATAACCACGCCGAAGTGACTTCAATTTTCAATGTAGAGGAAACACAGGCCTTGTCTGTGAAATACTCGCGTCTTATTCAACACCTGCTTCCTTTTAAAGAAAAGAAAATCTATCATTTCTTCCCGCACACCTTTTTCTTCTTTTTCAATGCGGATGAATATGATGAGATGATGATCAGTGAATTCATTTTGCAACATTTTTCGAAATTAGAAACCCCAATCCAGATCAACCGAATTCCTTTATTCTTTAAAATCAGTGTTGGTGTAGCTATCGATAAGGTTAAAGATCTCTCTCCTTCGGATTTATTCAGGAAGGCGAATTGGGCTTCTCACCTGGCGGATAAGCAAAATCGTAAATATTCGATCTATGAGCCTGAAACGGATCTTCAAACTCGTAAGACACAGCAGTTACTTGGCGATATCCCCAAAGCGGCCAATGAAAATGAATTTCAGCTTTTTTATCAGCCAATTATAACAACCGCAACGGGCGAAGTAGTTGGGATGGAGGAATTACTGCGCTGGCAGCATCCGGAGCTTGGCTTCCTTAACCCTGTGGATTTCCTGCCCTATTGTGAAAATACGACCTTGGTTTTCCTGATCCACGATTGGGTCCTTAAGACGGCGATCAAGAAACTTAGCAATATGAAAAATTTCCAGGGTATGATGTCGATCAACTTGTCGACAAGGCTACTGCTGGATAGGCAATGGATTGATACTTTAAAAAAGCTGCTTGAAGCATTTGATGTCAGCGCTACCCGTCTGGTCTTTGAGGTTACTGAATCCTCACTGATCGTTGACCGCGTCAAATCCGTTGAAACCCTGAATTCGCTCGTGGATCTGGGAGCGAAGGTTGCTATCGATGATTTCGGCACCGGATATTCCTCATTCGAATACATTAATATCATGCCGGTCGATTATCTCAAAATCGACAGACATTTCATCCTTGAGACGATGGAATCCCAGAAAAGCAAGGAAATTGTTAAAGCAATCATTCGCCTGGCCGATTCCCTGGGGCTTGAATCCATTGCAGAAGGGGTGGAAACAAAGGAACAACTGGAATGGTTAAAGAAGAAGGCTGTAATTCCGTCCAGGGCTTTTATCTCAGTGAGCCGTTACCGGATAAGCAAATCGATGCCTGGATTGATAATGGAAATTCCAACCAATAAAAGTCAAGATAAATCTGAATAACCCGTATCAAAACCCTCTGCTTTCGGTTATATAATTAGTCAGATCACCTACTAAGAGGAGGCAGGATGGAACAGAAGGAGAAGAAACGCGCCCAGTTTGCCTGGGTCATGTATGACTGGGCAAATTCCGCATTTGTCACGACGATCACCGCTGCCGTTCTGCCGGTTTATTATGCCAGCGTCGCAGCCGTGAATTTACAGCCCAATATCCGGACGGCTTATTGGGGATATACCACCACAATCGCCTTATTGATCGTGGCGCTGATGGGTCCTGTGATGGGCGCCATGGCGGATTTTACCGGTGGGAAGAAGAAATTCCTGACCATTTTTGCTCTGGTTGGCATCGCCGGCGCGGCCCTGTTGTATTTCGTCCGCGAGGGGGATTGGCTGATGGCTTCGGCTTTCTATATCCTGGGTAATGTGGGTTTTGCCGGTGCGAATGTCTTCTATGACTCCCTGCTGCCGCACGTTGCGGATGAGGATGAGCGCGACCAGCTTTCCTCAAGAGGCTACGCCTTTGGCTATCTCGGCGGTGGGATCCTGCTGGCGATCAACCTGGCAATGATCATGACCGCCAAGGACAGCGCTGCCTCCGCATTGATGAGCCGGATCAGCTTCCTGACGGTGGCTGGTTGGTGGCTGGTCTTCACCATCCCGCTCTGGCGCTGGGTCAAAGAACCCGTCCGGCGAATCCTGAAAGGGGAAGAGCATTTCAACCCGGTCCAGGCCAGCTTCAGCCGGTTGGCGCATACATTTGGGGAAGTCAAGAAATATCGAGAACTATTCAAATTCATTATTGCTTTTTGGCTTTATAACAACGGCATCGGCACCATCATCGTGATGGCGACGATCTACGGCACCGAACTCAATTTCAGCCAGACCACGACCATCGGCACCTTGTTGATGGTGCAGTTCGTCGGGATCCCCTTCTCACTGCTCTTTGGGTGGCTGGGGAAGAAAATCGGTACCAAACGCTCGATCCTGATCAGCCTCGGCGTTTACACCCTGATCGCGATCGGCGGCTATTTCATGACCAAAGAGATCCATTTCTGGATCCTTGGGTTCGGCGTCGCCACGGTGCAGGGCGGCAGCCAGGCGCTCTCCCGGTCGCTGTTCAGCCGGATGGTGCCCAAGAGCAAGTCGGCCGAATTCTACAGTTTCTTCAGCGTCAGCGAAAAGATCGCCGGGACCGTTGGCCCTCTGCTGTTCGGCGTGGTGAGCACCATCATGGGCGGCAGCCGACTTTCGATCGTCTCGCTGATCATTTTCTTCATCACCGGTGGCTATCTGCTCTCACGGGTCAACGAACATAAGGGAATGGAAGTGGCTCGGGAAGAGGAAGACAGGCTGGTACGTGCTTCAACGCTGGAGGCGGAAGAGGCGTAATTTCGAGTTGGACAATCCGATCGTTTATTAATTCAGAGACGCCCCAACCGGGGCGTCTCTACGGTTAAGGCTTTTCCTGTTCATCAGATTGACATTGGTCACCTGCGGCAAGTTCGCGGGCTCAAGCGCCGAAAGTCGTTGACGCCGCTTTTTTTCAAATGCCTCCTGATGGGGGAGCGTTTAAATTTTGTTTGTTGTTCAAAGCTTCGCTCGTTTAGGATCATTGCTTGGTCCTGTCCTGAGGGTGCATCGACGATAATGTTCCCAGGTTTAGTTTTGATGAAGACGATATCGACCCGGTTAAATTAAAAAAATCGACGTTTTTCTGCTGGACTCAACGCGGTTATAATTAAGGACATATATCCCCTTTTACAGGAGTCTCCTTTATAGATGAATAAATTTAAAGTTGCGCTGTTGGCGAACTTGAAAGTGAACGCCCCCCATTGGGACGGGATGCTCGAGGACCAGTGGGATGATCTCGACAGCGAAAAGACGATCATCGCCCTCCAGGAAGCCATCCGGGCGGGCGGCCATATCTGTGAATTTCTGGAAGGCGATATCAGCATTGTCGATACCGTCCGGAAGTTCAACCCCGACATCTGTTTCAACATCTGCGAAAGCCACTTTGGTGACGCGCGGGAAGCGCAGGTGCCGGCGATCCTCGAAAAACTCCAGATCCCTTATACCGGCTCAAAGGTGCTCTGCCTGGCGCTGGGGCTGGATAAACCCATGACCAAGCGGGTGCTGACCTATCACGACCTGCCTACACCGGATTTCCAGACCTTCGAACGGGTTGACGAGCCGCTGGACCCAAAGATGCAGTTCCCCCTGTTCGTGAAGCCCAGCCGGGAAGGCACGGGCATGGGGGTGACCGCCAAATCGATCGTCAAGGATGAAGCGGAACTACGTGAACAGGTCACCCTGATCCTCGAGCGGTATAAACAGGCCGCCCTGGTGGAGACCTTCATTGAAGGCCGAGAGGTAACCGTTGGGATGGTTGGCAACCTGGTCGGGCCGGTGGCCCGGCGCTTGCCGCATGATGATGACCTGCCGCGGATTGAAGCCGGACTGCGGTTCTTCCCACCGATGGAAGTGGACCTTACTCCCTACCTCGAAACCGACGCGGTCTATGCCAACCGGCTCAAGGTGGCTCTGGCGGATCAGTTGACCTATCTCTGCCCCGCGCCGTTGGACGACGACATGGTGGACGAACTCAACTGGTTAGCTGCGGCGGTGTTCCGCGTAACCGGCGCGCTGGATGTGGCCCGGGTGGATTTCCGTTTGAATGCCAGGGAGGATTGGAAGCCCTATATCCTTGAGATCAACCCGCTGCCCGGTCTCTCCCCCGGTATTTCGGATATTGTGATCGAGGCGGCCGCTGAGGGCGTGGACCACACCACGCTGGTCAATATGGTTCTGGATACGGCACTCAGACGTTATGGGATGATCGAGTAGCAAACAAAAAAGACACCTTTCAAAGGTGTCTTTCCTTTTAAAGGAGATGTCTTTGGTTTAGTACTGCTTCCACCACAGCCCGGTGCACTCGGGCACGATGGTGCCCTGGTCGGTGTCCCACATCGGCATCGGGTCTTCGCCGAAGAAGAAAGTGGTCAGGGCGACGGCTTCTTCCCTGTCCTTGAAACAATAATCGGTCCGAACCCAGCTGGATTGGAAACCGTGCAAGTCCAGGTAGTTCAGATAATCCACCAGCACGTCAGGCGCATTTGGCGTTTCAAACCCCGTCCCGAGGGATTCGATCACGATCAGCGTACCGCCCGGGCGCAGCACACGTTTCACTTCCGCCAGGGCCTCTTCCAGGGCGGGCTGCCAGTCCTCACCGGCGTCCAGGGCAGCGTAGCAGAAGCTCCAGCCTGCAATGACCAAATCTGCGCTGTCATCTGCAAACGGCAGCGCCCGGTGCGATTCGAGGTTTGCGCCCCAATTGCTCAATCCCATCTCTGTCAGCCGGTCACGCCCGAAATCCAGCATGTGATAGGAGATATCCGAGGCGATCAGCTTCCCTGATAGCGGCGCGATCAGGCAGCTCACCCGGCCCGTTCCCGCGCCCAGTTCGATCACGTCCTTGCCTTCCAGAGGATCGATGGCGAGGATCGCAGGCAGCAGATTGTTCTCGTAATCTTCCCGGCCCACCAGGGCCTGGTAACGCGCGGCGGCGCTTTGATAGATCAGTTTCAGGTCCGGCAAGGGTCAATCCTTTCTTATCTCACGAATGGAAAAACGGTGCCCCTCAGGGTCACGTCCTGTGGCAATCGGTTCGTCGGTCTCCAGCATCCGCACCTGGCCGATATCCACAGTAGCCTCTTCAAGAGCCAGCCAGGCAGTCATAATGTCTTCCACAGTGAAGACCAGTTCGTGCTCGGTCCCCGGGGGATCGGTGACCCCGCCGTGCAGCGCCAGGCTGAAACCGCCGGCGTCCAGCTCCACCCACATCTCGCCGCTGAAATCCGTTTTGTTTTCGGGATAAACGACGGCCAGACCCAGGAGATCACGGTAAAAATGGACCTCCGTCGCCATGTCGTTGACATAGAGGATGATCTGTGACAATCGATAGCTGGCTTTCGGCATGACAGTTCTCCATTGGATGGGAAGTGGATTAAGTTTACCATTGGACATGCGGGTGAATCAGGTTTTCATCATTAACAGCAATTAATCGTAGAGACCTTGCATGCAACGTCTCAAGGATATTTCGCGGAAATATTGTCATTAGTGCAGAAGGGGAGAAATGCTAATATGCCTCTTCCGGACCGGACCAGCCGACCACCCTGAAATCCACCTTGTCATTGGCGTCGAATACAACCCCCTCATCTTCCAGAATGGCGCGCTGCATGGCGTTGCCGATCCCATCACCGTGGACGCTGACCTTGCCCTTGGCATTGATCACCCGCTGCCAGGGCACATCCGGATGCGAGCCGCTCTTGAGGGCCGCCATCGCATAGCCTACCATCCGGGCTGTGCAGCCGCCCACCAGTTCGGCGATCCGCCCATAGGTGGTCACCTTGCCGTAAGGCACCCGGCGGACCATATCGTAAATGCGCTGATAAAGCGGGTCGGGTTCAGGCATCATTCACCTACTCATCCTTATATGCTTTGAGGGAGAAGACCACCGGCAGTTCTACCGGCATGTTTGGTTTGGTGTAAAGCCCATCCTCGCGCTGGACGAACTCAGGGAAGACAGGGTCTTCCAGCGCGGCAAACTCGTTAAAGAAAGCCAATCGGAGCCCGGCGCCGGTGATCGCGTTGATGATATCGCCGATCGACCAATGCCACTCATAGCTCGCCGATTCCGGGATATAGGACCAATCCATATAATCCGGGCCATCATCGTCCCAGATATAAGGTTCGTCGTTGTGGAAATAAGACAGGGCGAAGGTGTAGTTCCCCTCTTCATCGAAGGTGTATTGCAAGGGGTGGCCTTCCATGATGTAAAAGAAGCCGCCGGGCTTGAGATAGTCTGCGATGATCTTGGCCCAGGCGTCCAGGTCTTTCAGCCAGCAGAGCACGCCGATCGAGGTGAAAACAATATCGAACCGGCCTGTCAGGTTTTGGGGCAGGTCGTAAATATCTGAACAGACGAACTTTGCCGGGAGATTGGTCTGGATTGCCAGCTCGCGGGCAGCTTTGATCGCTTCCGGGGAAAAATCCACCCCGGTCACATCCGCGCCTTCACGCGCCCAGGCCAGGCTGTCCAATCCGAAGTGACACTGGAGGTGCAGCAGGGATTTGCCGTGGACGTCGCCCACCTCTTCAAGGATCTTACCGGGCAGCCAGCGCTCGCCCGCCAGGAAGCGGTCCACGCCGTAGGATTTGATGTGCACGGGCGTGATCTCATCCCAGAGGGCGCGGTTGCCGTCTCGGGCTTCTTCATCGGATATTGGGCGTTTACCGGGCATTGTGTAATTTCCCTTTGGAGGGTGGAATCAGGATAGGAATTCGCGCAGGTCGCTGCTGCGGCTGGGATGGCGCAGTTTCCGCAAAGCCTTGGCTTCGATCTGGCGGATGCGCTCCCGGGTGACGTCGAAGTACTGGCTGACCTCTTCCAGGGTATGGTCTTTGCCGTCCACCAGGCCGAAGCGCAGTTCCAGCACCTGGCGTTCGCGTTCGGAGAGCGCGGCCAGCGAACTTTGAACCTGTTCGCGCAGGATCTCTTTCGCCGCCGATTCAAGCGGGGCGGCCGCGTCCTGGTCTTCAATGAAATCGGCCAGGGTGCTGTTGTCCTCGTCGCCTACAGGGCGTTCAAGAGAAACGGGTTCTTCGGCTGTTTTCAGGATGTTCTTGACCTTATCAGTGGCGTCTTCCCAGGCGATGGCCAGTTCCGGCTCCAGGGGGGTGTTGTCCGTCCTGGCCTGCCGGATGGCTTCCGCTGTTTCTTCGTCAATGAAGTCAGAATTGAGCGCGATTTCCTCAATCGTGGGTTCGCGCCCCAACTTCTGCATTAGATTGCGCTGGATGCGGATGACCCTGGAGATGGATTCGTACATGTGGACGGGGATGCGGATCGTTCGGGCGTTCTCGGCGATATGGCGGCTGATCGACTGGCGGATCCACCAGGTGGCATAGGTGCTGAATTTGAAGCCCAGAGTCGGGTCGAATTTCTTGACCGCCCGCAGCAGTCCCATGTTCCCTTCCTGGATCAGGTCCAACAGGGAAATTCCCCGGTTCATATAGCGTTTGGCAATGCTCACGACCAGAC
The DNA here is from genome assembly GCA_963748065.1 of uncultured Chloroflexia bacterium. GTDB lineage: Bacteria > Chloroflexota > Anaerolineae > Anaerolineales > Anaerolineaceae > Brevifilum. Next base: position 76,081 of record CAVVHL010000008.1, read on the forward strand.
GCAGGTTCGCCCGGATGATGGCCTGGTTGGCTTCTTCCGCCACAAAGGCGATGGCTTCGAAATTGGATGCCAAGGCTTCACTGTTTGGCAGAGCTTCTTCAAAGAAGTCCAGACCCGGCAAACGAACCTTCCCTTGCATCTGAGACATCAAGCTCTCAGATAGGCTGGTCGGCAGGATATAAAGGTCGAGATACAGGTTATAGATCGATTTAACCAGGTCATTGGCTTTTTTCTGCTGGTTCCAGAATTCCTGATCGAGGAAATTACGCAGGTACGATGATTCATTGATCTCCCACGTGCTGCGGAGCTTTTGCGTTTCGGCTAGCATGAGGGTGAGATCGATTTCGGTCACGTCCTTCTTTTTTGATTCACGCCGGATTGATTTGTGGTTCGAGATCAATTCTTTGCAAACGGCAAGGATCAAAGCATCGTTTGGATCGGTTTTCTTTTCCGCTTCTTCTTTCGGAAGCTGGCATTCAAGAGAAGTTAGCCGTTCCTGGGCCTTCATGCGGCTGGACAGCCAGAATTCATGGTCGGTCTCAAGCAGGTCGATCCGCCCGATCTCGCGCAAATAGAGCCGGACCGGGTCGTCGTTGGAATTGAGAATAGCGGCGAGTGAAGCGGACTCGGTTTCGGCCGATTCCTCTTTCCGATTCAGCCTTTCCTCGTTTTCTTCCTCAGGGTCTTCTTGCTTGGCAGGCATTTCCTTATTCACTGTCATTCCATTAGTTTGATTTAACGCAGCATCCGGGTGTCGAAAGGGGTTTCAATTTCAACACCTGATGGGCATTCATCACTTCCCTTGCGATTTTGATAGTTGCAAGGCGCGGTCCAGTTTGGCGCGCACCTGCATGTATTCCATAGCAGCTTTGTTCAGGTCCGGCAGCGGTTCATCGCCTTCTTCCGCTTCCTGCGATTGGAGAAACACAATCTGGTCCAGCCCTTCATCAATCCGCATCCTTCGCAGCCGGATGAAGTTGCTCAACAACCCCTCCAGGATGGGCGCATTGGGCTGGAAACGCCAATCCGGATATGCCGCTTCGTCGGCGGAATCAAGAACGGTTTCCTGAATTTCATCCGGGGTGCGCTGCTGGACGTAACTGAGGGGGTCTTCCTGCTCCTGCTCAAGCGAGTCACGGACTAACTTGAAGAGCTCGATGAAATCTGTTTGGGTGAAATCCTCCACCTGCAGGCAAGCCAGCTCAAAACTGCGGAAAGCACGGTCGACGAAATGTACCAAAGTAGGATCGATGACCAGGGCCTTGATGCAGTTTTTTTCCAGCAGACGGGTGGCGCTGGACATGGCTGGCGTGGAAAGTGCGGGCACTTCCGGCTGTTGGTGGTAGTTACGGCGCTGGCGTCTCGCTGGTGCACCACCCGATGAACGCCGCACCAGAGCACGCTCGTCCACTTTGAGCAGTCGGGCCAGGCGCTGGCGGTAGGCTTCGCGTTCCACGCTGCCTTTCACGTCCTCGATCAGGGGCAGAACCTGGTTGGCGATATCTTCCTTGGTCTTGGGATCGTCGATGTCCGCGTGAGTGGCCAGGGTTTCCATTACGTGGATCACCACAGGTTTGGCCTGCTGCACGAGCTCATTCCAACGCTCGGGGTCATCCAGCGCGATCTCGTCCGGGTCCAGGCCGTCCGGCAGAGTTGTCACCCGGATATCGGCTTTCAGACGCCCTTCAACCTGCATCAGGCCGCGGGCGTCAAAGACCACATCGCCCTCGCGCTCGAGGGTTTGCCGGGCGGTCTGCAGGCCGCGCAGGGTGGCTTTCTCACCGGCGGCGTCCGGGTCCAGCGCCAGCACGATCTTGCGGGAGTAGCGTTTGATCAGGCGGAATTGGTCCTCGGTCAGGGCGGTACCCATCGGCGAGACGCAGTTCTTGAACCCGGCCTGGTAAGGGCCGATCACATCCAGATAGCCTTCGACGATCACGACCTGGTCCTTGGCGCGGATCTCGCGCCGGGCCATATCCAGCCCATAGAGCAGGCGGCCCTTGTCGAAGAGCGGCGTCTTGGGGGAGTTGAGATATTTGGGGACGTCTTCCGAGCGAAGCACGCGCCCGCCGAAACCGGCCATCCGGCCACGCGGATCGCGGATCGGGATCACCAGCCGGTGGCGGAAACGGTCATAGACGCCGCCCGAGTCGCGCTCTGAGACCAGACCGGTATCGATCAGGTCCTGCTGGCTGATCTCCCGGGAGAGCATGTAATTCGTCAGGGCTTCGTATGAATCCGGGGCGTACCCCAGGGCGAAATCGTCAATGGTCTGGTCGGTGAGCTTGCGGCCGTAGAGGTAATCCAGGGCTTGCTTTCCGGCGGGGGTGTTGCGGAGCTGGTGCTGGAAAAAGGTGACCGCCATGGCCAGCACTTCACGCAGGTGTTCGTTCTCCTCCGCCTGTTCCTGCTGTTCGGGTGTGTATTCCTGCAGGGTCACGCCGGCACGGTCGGCCAGGTTGCGCAGCGCTTCGGGGAAGTCCCAACCCTCACGCTTCATCACATAACTGAAGATGTCGCCGCCTTCATTGCACTGCCCGAAGCAGCGCCAGGTCTGGGAATCGGGGAAGACCACGAAAGCGGGGGTTTTCGTGTTGGTGTGGAAGGGGCAGAAGCCGGTGTAGTTCTTGCCGGAATGGCGCAGGCTCACCGTCTCCGAGACGATGTCCACAATATCCAATCTGGCCTTGATCTCATCAACAGTTGTCATGGTTCCTCATGGTACCTGAATTATACGAGATAATGGTCGTATGGAAGTTAGGATTTGTGTTGAATGTGGAAAAACAGTCCCGAGGTAGGGGTGTAATGGCAATTAAAGCGTAAGGGCGACGCATGCGTCGCCCTTACGTTGTGTCCTTGTTATTTCAGGTGGTGTTACGGCAGCTTATTATCGAAGCTCTGCAGCGCTTTCATATAGTTGGCCCGTTCGAAGGCTGCGGGGTTCTCCACGTTTTGCGCACTGAGCACGCCGCGCAATTTATCAACCGAGTCGTATTCATAAGCCGTCATCCAGTTTTCCATCTCGGTCAGCATATCTTTGGCTTGCCCGATGCCGTGGCCGACAAATTCGGAAGCCACCATCGCGACCGTCGCGCCGGCCATGATCGCTTTCACCAGGTCCTGCCCGGTATGCACGCCGGTGGACAGCGCCAGGTCGGCTTTGACATGCCCATAGAGGATCGCCATCCAGCGCAGGGGCAGCAGGAGTTCGGCGGAGGTTGAAAGGTGCAGCGTGGGGTCCACTTCCAGTTTTTCGATATCCAGATCGGGCTGGATGAACCGGTTGAAGAGCACCAACCCACTGGCGCCTGCATCCACAATACGGCTGATCAGGTTGGGCAGCGCCGTGAAGAAGGGGCTCAGCTTGACCGCGACAGGGATCGTGACATGGCTGGTGACCTCTTTGACGACGTCAATGAGGTTGTCTTCGACCTGGGCGGCGGTGAGGGTTGCGCTGGTCGGAATGTAATAAGTGTTCAATTCCAGGGCATCCGCACCGGCATTTTGGATCTTTTCGGCGTATTCGATCCAGCCGCTGTTGGAGACGCCGTTCAGGCTCCCGATCACCGGGATGTCGACGGATTCTTTGTTCTTGCGGATTTGCTCCAGATAATCATCCGTTCCGACGTTGTAGCGGTCGAGGTCCGGGAAATAGGTCAGGGATTCGGCGAAACGGTCCGTGCCCCGTTCCATGAAGTAATTGAACGCCAGGCTGTCGTGCACGATCTGCTCTTCGAACAGGGAATACATCACAACGGCGCCGATGCCCGCGTCTTCCATTTGTTTGACGTGCGACGTCCGTTTGGAAAGCGCAGAGGCGGAAGCGACCAACGGATTCTTGAGATCAAGTCCGAGGTATTTGGTCTTCAGGTCAATCATTATTCCTCCAACGATATAGAACGATTTTGTGGGGACATTACTTTAAAAATAATGGTGATGAACTTAAAGTTCATCACCATTATTATACTTGTCAGGATTGCGAAAAACAAAATTTCATTCTTCGTCGGGATCCGCTTTACTGTAATGCATGTTCGCCATTTGCTGGTAGAGATCCCAACGGCTGGAGGCATCATGTTTGGCTTTCTTCATCAGCATCTCAGCCCGTTGTTCGTTGCTTTGCAGCAGCATCCGGTAGCGGGTTTCGTTATAAGCATATTCTTCCACCGGGATGGTCGGTTCTTTCGAATTGATCGTAAGCGGGTTCTCACCTTGTTGGGCGAGTTCGGGATTGTAGCGATAGAGCGGCCAGACGCCGGATTTCACAGCGAGGTCTTGCTGTTTCAGGCCATATTTCATGGTGATACCGTGGGCTATACAGTGTGTATAGGCGATGATCAGCGACGGTCCGGGATAGGCTTCCGCTTCACGGATCGCCTGCAGGGTCTGCCGGTCACTGCCGCCCATTGCGATGCGGGCGACGTAGACATAACCGTAGGACATGGCGATCATGCCCAGGTCTTTCTTGGGCAGGTCCTTACCGTTTGCGGCGAATTTCGCAACCGCAGCTCGCGGGGTGGCTTTGGAGGACTGACCACCGGTGTTGGAATACACTTCGGTATCCATCACCAGCACATTCACATCACGGCCGGAAGCCAGGACGTGGTCCAGGCCGCCGTAACCGATATCATAAGCCCAGCCGTCACCACCGAAGATCCAGACGCTCTTGCGGACCAGATAATCGGCCACAGAGAGCAGGTTCTTGGCAACGGGGGTATTCAATTTTTCAAGTTTCTGCTTGAGTTCAGCCACACGCTCGCGCTGTGCTTCAAGGTCCGTTTCAGTCTTCTGTTCAGCGTTCAAAATGGCATCGGCCAGGTCTTGCCCGACATCACCGGCAACTTTCGCCAGCAGTTCGTTTGACAGTTCGACGAATTTATCGATGGTCAGGCGCATGCCAAGGCCGAACTCGGCGTTATCCTCAAACAGCGAGTTGGACCAGGCCGGGCCGCGCCCGTCAGCGTTGAAGGCGTAGGGCGTGGTGGGCAGGTTACCGCCGTAGATGGAGGAGCAGCCGGTCGCATTGGCGATCACCATACGGTCGCCGAAGAGCTGGGTCACCAGCTTGATGTAAGGGGTCTCACCGCAGCCGGCGCAGGCGCCGGAGAACTCGAAGAGCGGCTCGAGGAGCTGTGAGTTCTTGACGGTGTGAGGTTCGAAGCTCTTGCGGTCCGGATAGGGGATCGCATCGAAGAAGGCCCAGTTTTCGGCTTCCTGCGCCCGCAGCGGGGGCTGGGGCTGCATGTTGATGGCCTTGTGGCTGGGGTTTTCGCGGTCTTTGGCGGGGCAGTTTTCAACACACATGCCGCAGCCGGTGCAGTCTTCGGGCGCTACCTGGACGGTGAACGACCAACCCTCACGGAATTCACGGAATTTCGCGTTGGTGTGTTTGAAGGCCTCGGGGGCTTTTTCGAGCCAGGAGTCCTCATAAACCTTGGTGCGGATGGTGGCATGCGGGCAGACGAAAGCGCATTTACCGCATTGGATGCAAATATCGGGGTCCCAGACGGGGATCTCGAGGGCGACGTTGCGTTTTTCCCATTGGGTCGTGCCGGAGGGGAATGTGCCATCGACGGGCATCTCACTGACCAGCACGTCGTCGCCGCGGCGATCGATGATCTTACCGAGGACGTTGCGGACATAATCCGGTGCTTCGGCAGGGACGGGCGGCAGCATTTGAATTTCTGAAGTGACTTTCTCAGGGACCTCTACCTGGAACATGTTTTCCAGAGCACTGTCTACTGCTTCAAAGTTCTGGTTAATAACAGCCTCACCACGTTTACCATAGGTCTTTTTGATCGATTTCTTGATCTCTTCGATCGCCTGGTCTTTGGGCAGGATGCCGCTGATGGCGAAGAAGCAGGTCTGCATGATGGTGTTGATGCGCTGGCCCATGTTGGTCTTGCGGGCCACATCGTAGGCGTCAATGATGTAGAATTTGAGTTTCTTCTCGATCAGCGCCTTTTGGACCTTGGCGGGTAGGTTATCCCAGACTTCGTCAGGGCCGTAGATGCTGTTCAGCAGGAAAATGCCGCCGGGTCGGGCGTACTTGAGCATGTCGTATTTCTCAAGGAAGTTGAATTGGTGGCAGGCCAGGAAACCGGCTTCGTCTTCAGCGATCAGGTAAGGTGCATGGATTGGGTCAGGACCAAAGCGCAGGTGCGAAACGGTTACTGCGCCGGATTTCTTCGAGTCATATTGGAAGTAACCCTGGGCATAGTTCTCGGTGTCCTCACCGATGATCTTGATCGAGTTCTTGTTGGCGCTCACGGTGCCATCGGCGCCGAGGCCGTAGAACATCGCCTGGACAACCTTATCTCCGAGAATCTCAAAAGCAGGATCCCATTCGAGGTTGGTGTGGGTGACATCATCGTAGATGCCGACGGTGAAGTGGTTCTTGGGCGTCTCTTTGGACATTTCATCGAAAACGCCTTTGATCATCGCCGGGGTGAATTCCTTTGAGGAAAGGCCGTAGCGGCCGCCGATCACTTTGGGTGTGGTCTCGAACGGGGCGATGCCCAGTTCCATGCCTTCTTTGACGGCGTTGACGACATCGAGATAGAGCGGTTCGCCGCTGGCGCCGGGTTCCTTGGTGCGGTCCAGGGCTGCGATGACCTTCACCGTGCCGGGGAGGGCTTCCATCAGGTGCTGGACGGAGAAGGGACGATAGAGCCGTACGGAAACAACGCCGATCTTCTCACCTTTCTTGGCGAGGGCTTTGGCTGTCTCTACAGCTGTTTCAGCGCCGGAGGCCATCAGGATGATCACTTTTTCAGCATCCGGGGCGCCTGCGTAATCGAACAGATGATAGGACCGGCCAACCTGTTTGGCAAATTGATCCATTACGTTCTGAACGATTTCGGGGGTCTTGTCATAATAAGCATTGACGGTCTCACGACCCTGGAAGAAGACATCCGGGTTCTGGGCGGTACCGCGTACGACCGGATGATCGGGGGAGAGAGCACGGGCGCGATGTTCGGCGACAAGGTCATCATCGATCAATGCACGCAGGTCTTCCTCATCCAGGCGTTCGATCTTGTTGATTTCGTGTGAACTACGGAAACCATCGAAGAAATGCAGGAAAGGCACCCGGCTGCGCAGGGTTGAAGCCTGGGCGATCAGGGCCATATCTTGCGCTTCCTGGACGGAGTTGCTGGCCAGGATGGCGAAGCCGGTGGAGCGCGTGGCTGTCACGTCGGTGTGATCGCCGAAAATGGAAAGGGCCTGGGCGGCAATGGAGCGAGCGCTCACATTGAACACTGCGGAGGTCAACTCACCGGCGATTTTGTACATATTGGGGATCATCAGGAGTAAACCCTGAGATGCTGTGAAGGTCGTGGTCAGGCCGCCGGCCTGAAGGGCGCCATGTACGGCACCTGCGGCACCACCTTCGGCTTGCATTTCGGTCACATTTGGGACGGTCCCCCATATATTTGGGATACCCTGAGCGGACCAGGCATCGGCATACTCACCCATCGGTGAAGAGGGGGTGATCGGATAGATCGCGATGATCTCGTTCAGCCGGTAAGCAACCCAGGCCGTTGCCTCATTGGCATCAGTCATTACCTTTTGACGCGTCATTAACAATACTCCTTCTGTTAGGATAATTATGTAAACGTAAACGTTCTGAGAACGGGATTTTGCCAGGGGAAGTTGGAATTGAAAATATTTCTGGTCTTATCCAATCATTAAAGTATAACCTGATTCCAATCTTCCTAAAGTTATTAATGGCCTATTTGACGAAGAAACCTGTCATATTTGTTTTATTAAATGAAGACCACTTCTTTCTGAAAGAAGTGGTCGAGTTTATCGGGTGTTGGGGTGTTGGTTAAGCGTTTTTTCGGATAATGGGTTCAGCCAGGAGCAGTGTGGCTAAGGTTTTCCCATCGGCGAAATCGCCGGCGAGCACTTCATGATATGCCTCTTCAACCGATAGAGTCTGAACGTTCAGGAATTCATCGGCATCCGGGTCAAGCGGCGAATCGTATAGCTCCGTTGCCAGGAAAACAGTCATGAATTCATCGGAATAACCCGGAGCCAGGTAAAAACCACCCAAACGGCGCATTATCTTGGCCGCTTTGCCGGTTTCTTCCCGGATCTCGCGTTTGGCGCATTCCAGCGGTGTTTCACCTTTTTCCATCACACCGGCGGGCAGTTCCCTTAGAAAATCTCCTGAACCGATTCGATGCTGGACCACAAAAAGGATCCGGCCCTCTTCATCAATCGGCAGGATTGTGACCGAATTGCCATGTTCGACCAGGTCGTAATCTCTGACCTTGCCGTTGGGTAGTTCAACTGTGATTTTGGCGACATCAAAAGCATGTCCCTGATATTGCTTTTCGTGATGACGAATTTCATAACTCACAGCAGTTAGCTCCTCCGATCTTGTTTTAAAAAAACTGCGCTTATGAATTAATCCATCAGCGCAGTTAATAGGTCATTTAATTTGCCAATCCCGATACGGTTACGGGATATTCAATTTTTGTCCGGCCGTCAATGTGTAGGGTTCCTCGAGATGGTTGGCGGCAATGATCGCCTCCGGCGAAACGTCGCCGTAGTAACAGGCGATCGAATAGATCGTCTCACCTGCGGAAACAGTGTAGGTGTCGGGGTGTGGGTTGCGTACCCGGCCTTCACCACCCCAGGTGCCGGTTTGCGGGATCTGGAGTGTGGTTCCCGGACTGACCAGTTCATTAGCTGTTAACCCATTGACGCTGATAAGGTCTGCGGGGTCCAGATTGAAGCGGCGGGCGATGCAGTATGGGAATTCACCCTCATGCAGTGTGTAAGTCGCCGGGCGTGTCACCGTTGGGATGATGACGTTCTCGGTCGGTTCGGGTGTATTGGTCGGTGTGGGTGCCAATCCGCCGGACGACAGCGTCGCTGTGCTGGGCACCTTCGCAACGGCAGTTTGGGTCATGCTTTCAGGAGAATCGGTTTGGATGCGGATCGGCGTGGTCATAGCCTGACTGGTTTCTGTTTCAGGTGCTTTGGAAGCAGGCAGCTTGCATGCCGAGAGTGCAAGGGTGAGCAAGACAACAATAACAATGACTGGGGTAAATCTTTTCGTCATTGAGCCATCTCCTTTTTAGTTTGTTTTGATAATAATTATCTGAATTGGTTGTTATGAAAATAGTAGCATAATCCCCTTTAAGCGTCAAGTTGGCCCGAATTTGGGCTTCCTCTGTTAAGGTCGACTTGCACCAGCGGCGGCCCAATTGAAGTAAGGTGTTCTTAACCAAAAATAAATAAACAGGGGATAGGATTTGGGTGTCCTCAGAATAGTATGAGTTTTATTAATGTTAATAAAGGTCTTACTAATGGGGAATAGGATTCCAGAGGAAAGGATAAAGTGATATGAAAAATTTAGTTAGAAGTTCCAAATTGTGGATTGTTGTGGTTATCATTGCGATGACATTGACAGCCTGTTCAATCCCTGCTTATGTGACACATTTGCTGCCGGCTTTGACCGGACAGACTGCGTCAGATACGACGACATCAACGGATTCTCAGGATGTGACAACCGCGCCATCTTCATCACAATCTTATGTTATTCCTGACGAGGTAATGCAGCAAGACGCGTTGGTCAGCTTGTATCAAAATGTCAGCCCTGGTGTGGTGTCCATTCAGGTATACACCGATGCAGGGACTGCTTTAGGATCGGGTTTCGTTGTTGACAAAGAAGGCAATATTGTCACAAATTACCACGTTGTCGAAGGTGCAAACACGATCGAAGTGAATTTCCAGAACGGTCTGAAGGTTTACGGCGAAGTCGTTGGTCAGGATCTCGACTCTGACCTGGCTGTCGTCAAAGTGGATGTGCCGGCAGATGCGTTGGTTCCCTTAACCCTAGGGGATTCCAATCAAGCCGCTGTTGGGCAAACTGCTGTTGCCATCGGCAACCCTTATGGTTTGAACAGCACCATGACCGTCGGGATCATTTCCGCTCGTGGTCGTACGCTTGAATCGATCCGTCAGACCGCTGAAGGCGCTTACTTCTCGGCAGGTGATTTGATCCAAACGGATGCCACCATCAACCCCGGTAACTCCGGTGGACCCCTTTTGAACCTGAATGGTGAAGTCATTGGCGTGAACCGGGCCATCCAAACTTCCGGCACAACGGTTACGGGTGGCGCTGTCAGTACGGGAATTGGTTTTGCGGTCTCATCGAATATTCTCCAGCTCGTACTCCCGTCACTGATCAAAGGTGAAACCTATGCCTATCCTTATCTTGGGATGTCCGCCTTGCCGCAGATCTCCCTTACGGAAGCAGACCTTTTAGGTCTCTCAGAGGCGGATGGCGCTTATGTTGTGCAGGTTGTTCCCGGCGGTCCCGCAGATCAGGCTGGGATCAAGGCTGGCGATCAGCCAACTCAGATTCAGGGACTGTCTGCTGGTGGCGATCTGATCGTTGCCGCAGATGGGCATCAGGTGCTGCAATTCAGTGATATGCTCAGCTATATGATGCTCAATAAGCATCCCGGCGATCAAATGGTATTGACCGTTTTACGCGGTGACCAGAGATTGGACCTGACCGTGACGTTGGGTGAACGGCCGGACAACGGACAGTAAATTAGAATTGACCATCAAAACCGCCGTAGATGATTTCTGCGGCGGTTTTTGTATCTCCATTATCTGATGTCAATGGCTATCTTTTGGTTTGATCATTATGAGGGAAATTGAAATAGAGCCCTCAATAGGATAAAATTAACTATGTCTGGTTATCCGAAGACAAATTCCAAATTTAGAATCCACAATTTAAGATGGAGGCGATCATGTTTTCCGAGAAAGACCTGCAATCGCTGTTGGCATACACCCCGGAAGGTCAGGTTTTAAGTGTTTATTTAAACACCGACCCGACCGGGATGAACACGGAAGCCGCTAAGCTTCGACTGCGCAACCTTTTCAAAACTGTTGGCCTTACCGACGATATTCAGGCGATTGAGAACTTTGTGACCCTGGAGTATGACTGGGCGGCAAAAGGTTTGGCAATCTTCTCCAACCAGGATCAGGGTTTCTTTGAGACTTATCAGTGTAATTTAACCATGCCCGACGATGTTTTTGTTGATAAGCGACCCGTGCTGCGACCTTTGGTACGCTTGTTGGATATTTATGACGGATGGGGTGTCGTCCTGGTTGATAAACAGGGCGCCCGGATTTTTGCTTTCAACTGTGGTGAATTGGAAGAGTTGGAAGGCGTGACCGGGGAAGATGTCCGCCAAACCAAACGGGGCGGGGGGAACGCCATGCCGGGGCGCATGGGTGGCTCAGGCGTCAGCGGCAACGTGGAGAATACTATCGATCGCAATATTAAGGAGATCATCGAATATGCCACTGAGTTTTTCACTCGCAGGCATATCCGGCGGATCATGTTAGGTGGGACGGACGACAATATTGCCCGTTTCAAGGATGAGCTGCCAAAATCCTGGCAGTCGCTGGTTGTGACGGAGTTTCCAATGAGCATGTCATCGCCCCACGCCGAGATACTCGACAGGGCGATGGAAGAGGCGCAGAAGTTACAGATCGAGCTGGTAGATAACCTGGTGGACCAGGCGATCACCCAGGCAGCAAAAGGCAGTACCGGCGTGATCGGGTTGATCGATACGCTAAACGCCAACCATGAAGGCCGAGTCAGAACGCTGCTGGTATCAGAGGATTTCGAACAAAAAGGGTATCGCTGCACCGGTTGTGGTTATTTGACGGTACAGGAACTGGAAAAATGTCCCTTCTGCGGCGGCCGATTTGAAGAGATCGATCGCGCTGTGGAGATGGCGGTTCAGGAAGCCCTCCGAAAGAGCGCTGATGTCAAGATCGTCACAGAGAATCCGAAACTCGAAGAAGCCGGGAACATCGCCGCGATCCTGCGGTATTGAGCGTAAATTCAACGAAATAAAAAATAATATAGAGACGTTGGATGCCAACGTCTCTATATGTTTAATCGAAAATCATTGACCTATCTCATATAATTAATGAATTCGTACTAAGGAGATTCAATGATGCAAAGTAAACTGATGTCTGGAAAGACCGTTCTCATCACCGGCGCCACCGATGGGATCGGCAAGGAAACCGCTGCTCAACTTGCGGACATGGGCGCTGGGGTGATCGTCCATGGACGAAACGCCGAGAAGACTGAGAAGGTGCGAGAAGAGATCGTTGTGCGGACTGGTAATTCCGGTGTTGAAATAATTGTTGCCGATCTCAGTGCTATGGCGAATGTCCGATCATTAGCCGCGGAGATCCGGTCTCGCTTTGACCATCTGGATGTCCTGATCAACAACGCGGGCGTATATATGAAAGAACTTATCCGTACACCGGACGGGTTCGAGATGACTTTCGCGGTCAACCACCTGGCGCCTTTCTTATTAACCAACCTGTTACTTCCGCTCGTAAAGGCTTCAGCGCCGGCTCGGGTGATCACTGTCAGCTCTGTAGCGCACGGCAGCGCTCGCCTGGATCTGGATAACCTCAACGCCGAGAAGTCATTCCACGGTTGGGGTGCCTATTGCATTTCCAAACTCGGTAACCTGCTTTTCACTTTTGAACTGGCGCGAAGATTGGCGGGGAGTAGTGTGACGGCTAATGCCCTGCATCCCGGGACGATCGACACCAACATGCTACAGAAGTTGGGAATGAACGGCCGTCCGGTTGCAGACGGTGCTGAGACTCCTGTCTATCTGGCGAGTTCTCCCGAAGCTGCAGAGATCAGTGGAGAATATTTCAACCATAAGCGGATTGCCAAACCTTCCGATCTCGCCCGAGATGAAGGCTTGCAGAAGAATTTTTGGGAGATCAGTTCAAATCTTGTGGGTTTAGACACGTAAAATATAAAAAAATGCTCATTTAATCCGATTTAAGGGGGATTCATGAAAGTGTTAATCAACTATTAACATAAACAACGTTTCTGATGTACCTATTCTTAACATTGCTCATTTATAATCTTCGAAACCTTGAACCGCGGAGAGGATAAAGCTTGATCGTAATGTTCAGCTACTTGATTATTGTTACCATCCTTTGGGTGCTTTACATGTATTTTGGAAAGCACCAATTTGCGGTTGGGAAGGTAATGGTCAAAGAAAAATCAAAATAGACCAAGTCCAAGCTAAAAAGCGAGGCCACCCAACCAAAGGGTGGCCTTTTTTTATCTCTCTATTACACCGATGAATAGAGAAACAAAGGAGGTGCAATCGGCATCATTATTAGGAAAATTATATTCACCGTACATACACTGAAATTTCTAAATTGAGGAGAAGAACAATGAAGTTTAAAAGTTTTTTTGTTTTGGTAGTTATATTTGTCTTAGCTTTGAGCGCTTGTGCGCCCAAACCCGTAGAACCAACTATGGCCCCCACCATGGAAGAGACTGCTGCGCCAACTGAGGCCATGACTGAAACAGCGCCTGCGGAAACCTCCGCTCCTGATTCCTCCGTGCTGGATGTCTGCACAGAAGATGAATTTGGCTGCGCAGAGATCCCCGCCGGTGAAACGATCAAGCTCGGCATGGGTGCCCCCCTCCTGGGTGACTACTCCATGTTTGGTATTGATATCAGCCAGGGTGTTGAGCTTGCTCTTGCCCAGGATGATGGGTTCGAAGGCTGGACCTATGAACTCGTTGCTGAAGATACCGGTGGTACACCTGAAGGTGGCGCTGCTGTGGCGAACAAGCTCGTAACTGATCCCACCGTTGTTGCCATTGCCGGACATATTTTCTCCGGTTCAACCGACGCCGCGATGCCGATCTATGAAAAAGCCGGCCTCCCGATGATGTCCCCCTCTGCAACCAACCCCGACCTGACCCAAAAAGGGTCCGCTGTCTTCAACCGCCTGGCCTTCACCGATGCTGACCAGGGTAAAGCCGCCGCTAACCTGCTCTTCAACCAATTGGGTTTCACCAAGATTGGCGTAATGCATGATGGTGGCACTTACGGACAAGGTCTGGCCGATGTTGTTCAGGCTGAATTTGAAGCGCTTGGTGGTGAAGTGGTTGCCTATGAAGCTATCACCCCCGGTGAGGCTGACTATGTTGCTCCGCTCTCCGCTGTTGCCGCTGCCGGTCCTGAGGCTGTGTACTTTGGTGGTTACGCCGCTGACGCTATTGTTATGATGAACCAATGGTCACAGGCTGGTTTGAATGGCGTACTTTTCTTCGGTTGTGACGGCACTTTTGGTGTAGAATTTACTGATAAGACCGGTGCGAATGGCGAAGGCGCAATCGCTGCCTCCCTCGTTCCCCCCGATTCACCCGCAAAGACTGCATTTGATGAAGCCTACGCCGCCGCCTTCCCGACCGCTGCCGGTGAGTTGAGCGCTTTCACCTGGTCATCATTCGATACCGGTAACGTATTGATCCAGGCGATTGAGTCGGTTGCCGTTGTTGACAACGGAACCCTCTATGTCCCGCGTGGTGCGCTGGTTGAAGCCGTCCGCCACCTCGATGCGACGGGTCTGACCGGTTCGATCATTTGCAATGAGATTGGTGAATGCAATGCTTCCGGTCCGTCCTTCTATCAGGTCGTCGATGGTGCTTGGGTTCCCCTGGACCTCATGACCAATTAATCGTCTCCTTTTGGGATGGGGAGGCGCAAGACCTCCCCATCCTATCATTCTCAGTATCGGAAATCTCGTTTTATGATTAATAAACTTCGAAACCTTAAGCTAACACCCGGATTGATCCTACGGCTTTTGGTGGGATTGGTCGTGTTGATTTTCCTTGGATGGCGAATTTACCAGACCGCATTCGGAGAAGGGACTTACGGCCCGGACACCTGGATGCGGTTTTTGATTGCCGGATTGGTAATTGGTGGCATGTATGCCCTGATTGCGATCGGCTACACCCTGGTGTATGGCATTTTATTTATGATCAACTTCGCCCACGGCGAAGTGATGATGCTCGGTACCTTTGCCGGTTATTTTGTTTTAGAAGCCTTCTCAGCAATCCCGGCGGCGACCGCAGCAGAGCCAAACCTTAATTTTCTCAATGCTCACCCTGTGATTGCACTTATCCTGACCTTCCTGGCTGGCGCAACCGTTTCGGCCCTGGCTGGTTATTTCTTGGAAAAAATTGCTTATCGCCCGCTGCGCGGCGCCCCTCGTTTGATCCCCTTGATCAGCGCCATTGGCGCTTCAATCTTCCTGCAAAATGCCGCTCAATTACTCTTTGGACCTCAACGCAGGCAATATCAGAACCCCGACCTGCTTTTCCGCGGGACCGGTTGGATGATCCCTGTTGGGGGCAAAGAAGTCATGTTGACCTATACCGGCGCGTTTTCCTTCGTCCTGTCCATCCTCTTGATGATCGGTTTGTTCATCCTGGTTAAAAGGACCAAGCTGGGCAAATCCATGCGTGCAGTCGCGGAAAACAAACAGGCTGCTGCGCTGATGGGTATAGATGTCGATTCGGTCATCAGCAAAACCTTCATCATCAGTGGTGTGCTCGCCGGTGCGGCTGGCGTGATGTGGGGAATCCACAATGGCCTGTTCAATCACTTTGTCGGTTTTATCCCCGGCATTAAGGCCTTCACGGCGGCTGTTTTAGGCGGAATTGGGAACATCCCCGGCGCCATGATGGGCGGGATGCTCCTGGGATTGCTCGAGTCATTGGGGCCGGCCCTCCTGGGCCTGGATTTCCAGTTGAAGGATGTGATCGCCTTTACGATCCTGATCTTGGTACTGATCTTCAGACCCTCAGGTTTATTGGGTGAAGCATTATCAGAGGAGAAAGTCTGATGAAGACCATACTAAAGAAAGGACTCAGCGCCGGGATTGTTTTTGGCATTGTGTTTATTTTCCTGATGTTGATCGGGTTCATCAATGTCGGCGCGGATATGGTCGGGGAACTATCCAGTAATCTCGATAACCTCGCAGAAGACGCCCGGCTTCCCGTTAGCAACCTATTGACCTTGCTCGTGCTGTTAGGTCTTTTCACCGGGATTAGCGCCCGGCCAAAGGATGTTGATACCAAATGGTGGATGGCACTGCTTAGCGGCTTGGTTGCCGGATTGGTCAGTGGGATCCTGGCGTGGTTGACGATCTGGGGAACCGGAACGCTTGCTGTGAAAGGAACGGATTTCCAGACCTACCTGCCAAATCTTGGCCCGGTTGAACTCAGTTACCTACGCTTCTACAGCACACCTGCGGCTGCCGCCAGTACATATCTGATGTACTTCGTGATTTTTAGTTTAGTGGGTTCAGCCCTCATGTGGTTGCTCACTTTCAAAGGCTGGCTCAAACGATCCTGGGATAATGCTCGCAGCAATGTCTCAGAATGGGCGGAAGCCAAGAACATTCATCAGGTGTTTGGGAACCGTTGGGTGATGCTGGTGATATTCCTGGCTGTGGCGGTCCTGCTCTACTTCCTGCCCCTGGTATGGGGTTCCTATTGGAACTACATCATGGGCACCGTGGCGATTTATATCCTGCTTGGCCTCGGGTTGAACATCATTGTTGGTTACTCCGGCCAGCTCGTACTCGGTTATGTGGCTTTCTTTGCCACCGGTGCGTACACCTTTGCCTTATTGACCGCGCCTGAACCGCACGGAATTGGATTGAATTTATGGCTAGCCGTGGGCATCTCGATCCTGGTTTCCACACTGACCGGTTTATTGCTCGGTCTGCCAATCCTGAATTTGCGCGGGGACTACCTGGCGATCGTGACCCTCGGCTTCGGTGAGATCACGCGCATCCTGATCAAGAGTGACCTGCTCACCCCACTGACTAACGGTCCGAAAGGTGTTACCAATGTTGGCCAGCCTTA
Organism: uncultured Chloroflexia bacterium; assembly: GCA_963748065.1. Lineage (GTDB taxonomy): Bacteria > Chloroflexota > Anaerolineae > Anaerolineales > Anaerolineaceae > Brevifilum. Next base: position 92,828 of record CAVVHL010000008.1, read on the forward strand.
CTGGATGGGCCATCTCTTTACAGATGTGAATTACATACACCTTTTTATGATCCTGGTGCTGATCGGGCTGTTTGTCGCTAAGCGCCTGAAAGATTCGCGCACTGGGCGCGCCTGGATTGCCATCCGGGAGGACCAGACCGTGGCGCAGGCGACCGGGATCAATACCTACAGTTCCAAGATCCTGGCGTTGCTCCTGGGGGCGGCCTTTGCCGGTCTCGCCGGTGCGCTGTTTGCCTCCCGTAACCAATTCACCGGTCCGGAAGACTTCACTTTGATGGTCTCCGTCAACGTGCTGTGTATCGTGATCGTAGGTGGGATGGGAAGCTTGCCCGGTGTTATTGTAGGCGCATTTGTGCTCAAAGGCTTGCCCGAGCTTCTGCGTGAACTGGCAGATTACCGCCTGTTAGCTTTCGGTGCTCTGCTTGTTGTGATGATGATCGTCCGGCCGGAAGGTCTCTGGCCGTCGGCCCTTAGCCGGTTTAAGAAGCCAAAAGAAAAGCGACCGGTGGAGGTGAAGCAATGACCACCGCCGTGATTAATGCGATAAATGTTACCAAGCAGTTCGGTGGTCTGACCGCGGTATGCAATGTGGACTTGGTGGTTCCGGAGCATTCCATTTCCAGTATCATTGGCCCCAACGGTGCGGGGAAGACGACGTTGTTCAACTGTGTTTCCGGTTTTTACGTGCCGGAAGAGGGCGAAATCAATTTCCTGGGACAGCCGATCAACGGTCTCCCGACCCACAAGATCTGCAAACTTGGCATTGCCCGGACCTATCAGAACATCCGCTTGTTCAGTGAGATGACGGCCATCGAAAACATTTTGGTCGGTGAACACCCCAGGCTGCAGATGAGCTGGGTGGAAGCCATCTTACATAACCCCCGCTACTTGAACGAAGAACGCGAAGCGGTGGCTCGGGCGTTTGAACTACTGGAATATGTAGGGCTTTCCGGCCTGGCGAACACACCGGCGCACAACCTGCCTTACGGCGCGCAGCGCCGTTTGGAGATCGCCCGGGCATTAGCCAGCCAACCCGTCTTGCTGCTGCTGGATGAGCCGACTGCCGGCATGAACCCTCAGGAAACGGACGAAATGGTTGCCTTCATCAGGGACCTGCGCGATTCGCGCAATATCACGATCTTGTTGATTGAACATGACATGCGGGTCGTGATGGGTATCTCGGACCAGATCACTGTGCTGGACTACGGCGTGAAGATCGCCGAAGGCAAGCCAGCCGCGATCCAATCCGACCAGCGTGTGATCGAGGCCTACCTTGGCCCTGGCGCAGCAGCCCTTTCAGAAAAATTCAAGAAAAAGAAGGTCGGCCATGCTTAATGTAAACGAACTCAACGTATCTTATGGCGCGATCCATGCCCTTAAAGGGATCTCGTTTCACCTCGATCATTGCGAGATTGTGGCATTGATCGGTGCGAACGGCGCGGGGAAAAGCACCACGCTGAACACGATCTCCGGGATCTATCATCCTGATTCGGGTTCGATTGAATTCCAGGGTGACGACCTGACCCAAACTTCTCCTTCACACATTGTACAGAAGGGGATCGTTCAGGTGCCCGAAGGCCGTAAGATCTTTGCACGGATGAGCGTCCGAGAAAATTTGGAAATGGGCGCTTATACACTCAATGATAGGGACCTGATTGATGAACACATGCAAAAAGTGTTTGAAATCTTCCCCCGCCTGAAGGAACGCCAGAAACAGATGGGCGGGACGCTTTCCGGCGGTGAGCAGCAGATGCTTGCGATGGGACGTGGTTTGATGGCGGACCCCAAGTTGCTGCTGTTGGATGAGCCTTCAATGGGTTTGGCGCCGATCCTGGTCGAACAAATCTTTGAAGTGATCCAGGAGATCAACGAGCAGGGTGTGACCATCCTGTTAGTGGAACAGAACGCGCAGATGGCACTCTCCATTGCCGACCGGGCCTATGTCCTTGAGACGGGTACCGTCGCCCTTTCGGGTGAGTCTGTGACCCTGATGGAAAACCCCATGGTTCAGGCCGCCTATTTGGGTGGATGATGTTTTAGAGAGAATGGGTATTTGATACGCAATGAGACGCCCTATAGGGCGTCTCATTGTTTTAATATGGGATTTATTTCCACCTCATCAGTCTGCTGCGCAGACAGCTTCCCCTCAAGGGGAAGCCTTAATATGGTAGAGACACCCGCTGCCCAGGGTGTCTCTTATTGTGTTTTCGATTACGACGATACAAGAAAATAATTTTTATACACCCAGGAAGAACCGCAGAGGAATATGGATCCGGCTATTTTTCAGTGACAGGCTGCCGCAGGATCGTCAGTAATTTCTCTGGGGCTGAGCGGTTTGGATCTTTGAGGTAGATCTCGTGATGCTTGAGATGAGGGATGAGCCCCTGTGCATCGATGAAGGTGTGCAGGCGGTCGACAGTAGGCTTCTCGTCGGCATACGGTCCGTGGTGCATTACCTGGGCGCTCAATCCTTCTTCCAATGAGTCCAGGCGGATATCGTCAAGGCGAGGGGGGTTGTGTTTGGCGGCAACCTTGGCCCGCATTTGTTCAACGATCTCTGGTGTGACCGCGTCAGGCTGCATGATCATCATGACCCAGAACCAGTTGCTCTTATCGTCATAGGAGAAATCACCCAGATCTTCCACCCACCAAAGCCCTTCCAGCGGCATCACGCCGAAATCCAGTCCGGCTTCATCTCGCATGTGGAACCGGATGGCATAAGCCAATTTATAAAGTGCGCCGACCGATTCCTGGTAGGCCGGTGTTGTGTTCGGGTCCCCCCGACCGTTGATCATCAGGAAGTTGAAGGCCGGTACCGTGACCAGCGCCGGCTCATCAGGGGCGGTGTAATATGGTTTTAATTTCTTTTTAAAATCAACTTTCGCCATTTTGATTTCCCTTCCTTGAGTCGATGAACGCTGTCAGCCAATCCAATTCAGCTTGAATAGTTACCAGGCTATGGGTGAACAGGGCGTCCACGTTGGGCGGGAGTTGGCCTTTCCCGCTCCGTTCCCACTGCCGGTTGACACGCGCCAGGTCCGCCCCCAATCGCTGCTGATACCGGGCCAATGCAGCCGAGATTTTTTCCTCGGATAAGATGGGCATGAAGGCCAGAGCCAGGTCGAAATCACCTGAATGCGGGGTGGGGTTCGCCAGCCGCGCCTCAACGGCGTTTTGCAGATTGAGCATCCCTTCCCGGGTCAGGGCATAGAGCTTGCGAACCGGTCCCTTTTCCGACTCCATCAAGGTTGCGCCGACCCAGCCCTGGGTTTCGGCCTTGGTCAGCAGGTAATAGATGGACGAAAAGCCGATCTCGGTCCATTCCCGCATCCCGCGCGCCTCAATATCGTTCTCCAGTTGGTAACCGTATTTTGGGCCTTCACTCAACAGTCCCAGCAGCGTCAGTTCTTTATTATTCATATAACTATTCTAAAATTAGGATAGTTATTTGTCAAGAAGAATCTCTTCTGCGGTTAAACTAAAAAAATGCTGCAGCATTGTACAGCATCTTGTTGTTCGAACAGTGTTGAAAAAGTCAGGCGTAGATGATCTTCGTGGCGAACTCTTCGAGCGTTGAAGCCTGGATCCTGGAAAGCTGTTCGGCCTGTTCCTGCTCCAGGATGAAGGTCTCTTCACCGAACCCGCGTTCAATGGCGTGCATTGGGTTGCTCAACAGGTCCTTGCGGAATTTCAGGTTGACAACAGCAGCAGTCATAATCCGGCTGATCTCGTGATGTGGGTAAATCATATTAACCATCATCTCAATTTCCTCCATACGGTTACAACCAATAAAAATTTATTAATTTTTATTTAAGGTTGATTCCATTATATACAACTCTGATTCGGAATTCAATTGTTTACAAGTAATTTGCCTGTAAAAAGAAGAAATTTTAAGCTATGGAACCAGCGGCTGACGGACGGATCATTTGGCAGTTGTGTTTGCCCGGAAAATCATTCCGCATTAGAATGAATGCTCAAGCTTATCACCATCTCGCAAGGACGGACCATGAACTTCAAGTTGACATATCTCACAGAACCCTATCAGGGTTTGACCGTCGATTTCGACCAGGCTGTGATCAGCGTTGGCCGGGCGGCTGAGAACGACATGGTTGTGGAAGAACCGCACATTTCGGGTTTCCATGCCCGGTTCGTGCAGCGAGATGGTCGGGTTTTCATTGAAGATCTGGGCAGTACCAACGGTACCTTTGTGAACGGCAAGCGGGTGAAAACACCCATGCAGCTCACCACCGGTGACGTGCTGCAATTCGGCACCCGCGTTCAGCTTTCCTTCAATCCGCAGGGCGACCTGGAAGATCGCACGGTGGTAGCCGCGCCTTCCGCGCTGCCGGATTATGTCGAGTCGCACGCTGAAACACCATCCCAACCGGAAAGGCCGATCCCCCTCTGGGCTTTCCTGCTGGTTTTAGGTGTGGGCCTGCTCTTTATCGCTGTTTCCGTGATCTTATTGGTGATCTTATTGTGATTTGATTCTTCTAAAAAGAATGAACAAGGAGAATACCGATGACTCACATACTTTATCAGGTGGACGCCTTTACGACTGAGCCTTTCAAGGGTAACCCGGCAGGCGTTTGCCTGCTGGAAGACCCCGCGCCGGAGAAATGGATGCAAGCGCTGGCTGCGGAAATGAACCTCTCCGAAACGGCTTTCCTCCTGCCGGAATCGGATAGGGATGGCTGGTCACTGCGCTGGTTTACCCCAGCCACGGAGGTGGACCTCTGCGGGCACGCCACCCTGGCAAGCGCCAAGGTTTTGTTTGAGACCCGGCCGGAATTACGCCAGAAACCGATCACTTTCTTCACCCGCAGCGGTGAACTGCGGGCGAGCTGGAAAGATGGCGCGATCGAACTGGATTTCCCGGTTAAACCGCCTGAACCACTGGCGGTCGAAGCGGAGATCGCCGAACTGCTGGGCTTCCAGCCCGTGGATGCGGTTTTTTGTGGACCTTATTTCCTGTTTGAGGCGGCGGAAGCTGAGGCGGTCCGGTCGGCCAAACCGGATTTCGCCGGACTGGCACGCAGCAGGATGCCGGAAGTGATCATCACGGCCAGGAGCGACGAAGAAGCGTTCGACTTCATCTCCCGATTCTTCGCACCGCAGCTTGGGATTGATGAAGACCCGGTCACCGGGTCGGCGCACTGCCTGCTGACGCCGTATTGGGCGGATAAGCTCGGTCTGGATGCGCTGGAAGCTTATCAGGCATCCGATCGGGGTGGGCGGCTCAGCGTTCGCCTGGCTGGCGATCGGGTCTATATTGCCGGTGAAGCTACGATCATATTCAGAGCTGAATTAATCGTTTAATTGCAAGACATTTCCTTAAAAAGGTGCCGTCCGGTTGTAACCAACCGGACGGCATTTCAGGTATTTGGAATACCTTGCAGAAGAATCCGCTCAACATTCGGAGTTGAGCTTCTTATTCATGAATATCAATTGAATTCTATTATAAACGTTGGCGCGCTCCAATAAAATCGGGCACAATTAAGGATAATGAACGGAGAGACGAGTATCACTTTCTTTGGCACCAACTGCCTGGTTTTCACCAAAGCGGGTTCAGCTTTGATGGTTGATCCTCACTTCACCCGTCCGAACCTCTTGAGCCTGTTTGGCAAGATTGCGCCGGACCCCGAGAAAATTGCGGCTGGCTTGATAAAAGCCGGTGTAGACTCTCTGGCAGGCGTATTGCTTACCCATGCCCACTACGATCACGCTCTGGATGCGGTCGAGACCGTCAGGCGGACGGATGCGATGCTGTATGGTTCAGCTTCAGCCGGGATGCTGGCAAGCGGCGAGGGACTTGAACCCGGGCGGATGCGCGTCGTGATGCCCGGCGAGGCGATACAAATTGACAGTTTCCGGGTCAGGTTTATCCCCAGCCGGCATGTCCAGTTCCCGGTTCCCTTACGCTGGTTCATGTCCGATGATGAAGTCCATTCGCCAGCCTCTGAGACCGCCGGCCTGGTTCTGGCAGTACCGGTGCGGACAGGCGTACGCCATTCTGGTGGACAAGACACTGGTATTCGGGAGTGCGAATTTTGTCATGGGGGCTTATGCCGGGTTGGATGTGGATACCGTTGTTTTAGGGATCGGTGGCCTTGGACTGAAACCCAGAGGATATCTGAATGAACTATATCGACCAGGTAGTCCTCTCGACTGGTGCCAAACGGGTCCTTGTTTCTCATTGGGACAACTTTTTCCGCCCTGTTGGAGACGGTCTCAAGCCTTTGGGCGGTGCGCTGCATACTTTTGACCGGCTCGTTCAATTAGGCAGCGAGAACGGACAGGATGTGCGCATGTTGAAATACGGCGTTCCCGTGAACGTTTAGCCTTAAAGCACATCAACGGTCCGCTTGGAACCGTTGGTGTGGGTCTTGCTTCCCCCTTTTAGCACAGAAGATATTTCTTATTTATTGACTTTCCCTTTCAATCTTTATCATAGCGGATTGGCAACGATGGAAACCTAGAAAATCTACGGTTTTGCGATTCAATCTCCCGCTTATTCAAATTGGATAACCTTGGGTATAATCATTGCCACTGAAATGGATTTGAGGACCATGAAACATAAATTACTGGTAGCACTTACAGCCCTCATATTATTGATCCCCACCGGGCAGGTATTCGCCCAGGATGGCGGCGGCGACCTTGGACTGCCGCTTTGCCTCCCAGGAATGCCGGCCGATGGCACCTGCCTGCTCTACGGTCCCGCCCAAACGGTGGCAGCGATGGAGGAAGAGGGATTCCCGTACCCGGCGCTTGAAATTCCGGCGGCTTCCCCACCGAGTGATTTGGGTGTATTGCCGGTCTACGTCGCCAAGATCAACATCCCTGATGACCAGCGAGCGCCGCTCTATGGATCGTTCGATGATGCCGTGGCTGGGGTCAATCCGGTGGGCTATATCGAATCCGGTTCGCTGCGTTACATCAGTTATGTGAGCCGAGCGTATTATAACGACAAACCTTATCTGCAAATCGCATCAGGCGCCTGGCTGCGTGCCTCTCCGGCAGCCTATACCGATTTCCAGGGTTTGTTGTTTTATGAGAACCCTCGCAATGATTTTGGCTGGATCATCGACCGGACTCCAAGTTATGTTGAACCCTCTTTTTCGGCTCAAGCCACGGGAAAAGAATATTACCAGACGGACGTAGTCCAGGTTTATAAAACCGTCGAGGCGGAACAGGTCTTCTGGTACGAGATTGCGCCCGACGAGTGGGTTAACAGCCTGAAAGCCCGGGTCGTGGCTTTCAGTCCCGCGAAACCTGATGGCGTTGAAAGCGACCGCTGGATCGAGGTCAATCTCTTCCAGCAGACTCTCAGTGTGTATGATAAAGGCAATCTGGTATTTGCAACCCTGATCGCCAGTGGGTTCGAGCCGTTCTACACCCGGCCGGGTGTGTTCCAGATCTACGAGAAGAAACCGCTGGAAACGATGCGTGGTGCATTTGAGGCAGACCGGTCCGATTATTATTATCTTGAAGATGTTCCCTGGACGATGTACTACGATGAGGCCCGCGCCCTGCATGCAACCTACTGGCATACCCTTTTCGGTTACCGCCAGTCGCACGGCTGCATCAACCTCTCCCCCGGTGATGCCAACTGGCTGTATCAGTGGGCAAACGTCGGCGATACCGTCTGGGTGCATGACCCCAGCGGCATGACGCCCGAGGATCCGAATTATTACGGACCCGGCGCACCATAGAAAATAGGATAAGTAAATTTAACACCTCTTTGGATATTGATTTACCAAAGAGGTGTTTTTGTAGGGGCGGCCCTACACAGCACCGCAAGGGTGTCTATGGAAGGCCGGCCCCTACTTTCTACTTTGGTGAATAATTGGTTTTGTTAGATTAAACCTTTGACGGGGTTTCTGAAACAAAAAAGGTGGGTCAGCGACCCACCTACTAATTGTTCACTATTCACAACCCCCTCTGATTACTCTTTACTCTGCAACCGGCATATCCCGGCTGGCGACCACGTTGATCCCGGTGCCCAGGGCATCCGGCAGCACGACCTGGTTGATCTTCACCGGCGCGGGGATTTCCACTTCACGCAGCGCCCGCGCCAGGTCAGGGATCAGATGTTTGGGGATCGCTTTACGGGTATAGACCGGCACCAGGGGATGCAGGCCGCCCTTGACTTTCACGGTGGAAGCAACCATCCGGCGGGGGTCCTGCAGTTCGCAGATGGCATATTCCTCACCCCGCTTACAGCCATCCAGGACCTCGAGTACTTTTTTACCTTCATGTTTGACGCGTAACGTGCAGCCTTTCGGGCAGGTTACGCAGATGATTTCACTGATTTCAGCCATTTTTATATCCTTTATACGTCGCTTTACTGATCTCGACCTACCGTTTCCGTACGTTGACCGTCAGCGAGGTGGCTTTTTGAACGGCGTCGTATGCTTTCGGTTTGAGTGCCAGGGTGATGATCTCACCGGGACGGGCATAAGGTTCGCCCTTCTTGGCGACTACTTCACCGTTCTGGTCCTCTACGGTCACCAGGACACGATCCTCGACCGGTACGATCACGCGCATCTGCAACCGGACCAGTTCTTCTGCCAGGTGGTTCTTGTCGAGCCGGTGCGGGACCACATAGCGCACGTTCTCGCCAGCCTTGAGGGGAATTTCATCACCGGTTTCAATCTTCTCAGCCTGTGCAAACTGGGCCGCGCCTTTCCCGGCAGTATAACCGGCTTCGGTCACCCAATCCACAAGGTCATAAACATGGACCACATTACCGGCGGCGAAGATGCCGGGGACGTTGGTCATGAAACGGTCATCCACGTAAGGCCCGTTCGTGATCGGGTCAAGCTGGACGCCGGCTTTCTTGGAAAGTTCGTTTTCTGGAATCAGGCCCACGGAGAGCAGCAGCGTATCGCAGGGGATGATCTCATGTGTGCCGGGGACCGGCTGCCACTTCTCGTCAACCGTCACTGCTTCGATCGCTTCCACCCGGTCTCTGCCAATGATCCGGTTCACAGTGCGATGTTTTTGCAAAGTGATGCCGTAATCCAGTAGACACTGCACATAGTTGCGAGTCAGGCCGGTCAGATAGGGCATGATTTCCAGAACCCGTTCAACTTCTGCGCCTTCAATGGTTAGGCGGCGGGCCATGATCATGCCGATATCGCCCGAACCCAGGATCACGAATTTATTGCCGGGCATGTGCCCTTCAACGTTCACAAAGCGCTGCGCGGTCCCGGCGGTGTAAACCCCTGCCGGGCGTGAACCGGGCAGCAGGATCTGCGCCCGTGTACGTTCGCGACAGCCCATTGCCAGGACGATTGCCCTGGCTTGCAGTTCGAGATAGCCCAGGTCCTTATTGATAGCGATAACCTTACGGTCAGGCGTAATGTCCAGCACCATCGTGTCCATCAGGGTCTGCACCCCGACCCCTTTGGCCTTGTCGATAAAATATTGGGCGTAGGTCGGGCCGGGCATGTCTTCGTTGAAGAGTTCAAGACCGAAACCGTTATGGATGCACTGCAGCAGGATGCCACCGAGTTCGATATCGCGTTCGATGATCAGGACATCATCTGCACCGTTCTCTTTGGCAGCGATGGAGGCCGCCAGTCCACCGGGTCCGCTGCCGATAATGATCACATCGTATGTGGATTTCATATCAGATCCTCCACGGTGATGTGGTCCTGTTGAACATCTTTGGTGCGGCGGTAGAGCAGGGGCGAAGTCGGTCCCTTCTTGGTGACTTCTTCCGGTGGGATCCCAAGTTCTCTGGAAAGGATGCTGACCACTCGGGGCATATCAAACCCACCCTGGCAGCGCCCGGTGCCCAGCCAGGTGCGCCGTTTGATGGCGTCATAGGTGGTGGCCGGGATGGGAGAATGAATGGCAGCCAGGATCTCTCCTTCGGTGATCGTCTCACAGCGACAGACGATCCGGCCGTAGGCAGGTTCTTCTTCGATCAGTCTGGCTTGTTCTTCCTTGGAAAGATCGCGAAAGACGGGAGGGGCTTTCCGGATGGGGTTCCAGTCCGGTTTTTCTTCAAGTATCTCACCTGCGCCTTCCATTAATTCAATGACCTTGAGTGCAATCGCAGGGGCGGCACTGAAACCGGGGGATTCAATCCCACCCAGGTTTACCAGGCCTTTGACGTTTTCAGGGATTTCAATAATGAAGTCATTATGGTAATCAATCTCCGGATTTGGACTGTCTGCATTACCTGTAGCACGCAGCCCGGCAAACTCGGCGATGATATTTTTTCGGTTGATGCTGGGGACAAGCTTCTTTCCACCGGACCAGATTTCCTCAACACCTTCTTTGGTGCAATCTTTATTGGTTTTATCCTCAACAAAATTAGCATTCGGCCCAACGATCACATTCCCATGCAAAGTGGAAGCGACGAGGATGCCCTTGCCTTTATTGGTAGGCGCCGGGAAAAGGATCGTATCATGGCTCAACTGGAAATCAGCTTTGTCGAGGATCACGTATTCTCCGCGACGAGGGCGAATAATGAATTCGGGTCGTACGCCGGCTTTGTGCATAACTTCGTCCGCATATAAACCAGCCGCATTGATCACCCAGCGGCATTCAAAATCACCCTGGTTCGTGCGGACACCGGTTATGGTATTGCCTTCCATGATGAAATCTTCAAATGCGGTCTCAAGTTTGAGTTCCACACCATTCATTACGGCGTTTTCCGCAACTGCATAAGTTGCGGTTAAGGGGTCTCCTAACCCACCGGTAGGTGCCCACAAGGCAGCAACAACATCCGGACGAATTAAAGGTTCACGACGACGCATTTCCTCGCCGTCAATGATTTCCATATCTGGGACGCCGTTCAGTCTTCCGCGCTCCAATAATTCTTCCAGGACTGAAAGATCTGATTCGCTTATTGCAACGACATAGTCGCCACAACGTTCATAAGGGATTCCAAGTTCTTCTGAGAGCCGCGGCCACATTTCGACAGCCATAACGTTGGTGATCGCTTTGTTGGTGCCTGGCAGCGCATCATAACCACCATGAACCAATGCAGAATTCGCCGAACTGGTACCCATCCCAACGTCGATTTCTTTTTCGATCAATAGGATATCCAGTTTGTATTTTGAAAGAAAACGAGCCACCATACTGCCGACAATTCCAGCGCCGATGATGATGACATCGTATTTTTTGGGCATACAAGCCTCCATTAAAACGATTATTTATACTTAAGCAATACCATACCTTACCTGCAAAAGAAATTTTGCTGGCATACAGATCTTTCTAATAAGTGATATGAGAATGAAGTAAAAGAGGACTCTGTAAACTTTAATTTTAAGTATAAATTCAAGCCAATGAAAAAATTTCTTTTCGATGCTCTTTTACTTCATAATCATAAATTCAAGAAAAATAAATGATAGGAATTATGAAAGAAAGCTCATATAAAAAACAAATTCCCATCATTTATTTCAGTTTTTCCACAAAATAGTTCTTAATTTTACTTAATAACTTATTCTTCTTCAACCCAATCAAAAGTACGAGTTACAGCTTTTTTCCATTCCTTGAATTTGATATCATAAAGCGGGCTATCTTTATCCGGATTCCAGATTTTATCGACAGCCCAATTTGCGCGCATTTCGTCTTTATTTTTCCAGAATTTAACGGCCAGGCCAGCAGCATAAGCTGCGCCGAGAGCGGTTGTTTCTATGACCTTAGGTCTTATGACAGGGACTCCTAAAACATCCGACTGGATCTGCATCAGAAGGTCATTGACAACCATACCGCCATCGACCTTCAGCACTTCCAGATTAACCCCCGAATCCATATTCATGGCATCCAGGACTTCACGTGTTTGGAAAGCGGTCGCTTCTAATGCAGCCCTCGCGATATGGCCCTGATTTATATAACGGGTCATACCAACAATCACACCCCGCGGCATCAGCGCGCCAATATGGTGCAAAGAGACCCGAAAAAGCAGGAACGAAGTAAATCCCGCCATTATCTTCGACAGTTTTCGCCAGATCTTCGACGTCCGAAGATTTCTTGATCAAACAAAGATTATCTCGGAGCCATTGTACAAGCGCGCCAGTGATTGCCACTGAACCTTCAAGAGCATAAACCGGCTTTTCCCCTTCAAATTGATAACAAACTGTGGTCAAAATGCCATTCTTGGAAAGGACAATATCCTCTCCTGTATTGAGGATTAAGAAACAGCCTGTTCCATAAGTATTCTTCGCTTCACCGGCAGTGAAACAGGTTTGTCCCACTGTTGCAGCCTGTTGATCGCCAAGATCACCGGAAACAGGGATAACGCCTTCAAAGGGACCATTGACTTTTGTGTACCCATAGACCTGGGAAGACGGACGAATTTCAGGAAGCATTTGGATCGGAACGCCCATAGCTTTGCAGATATCTTCATCCCATTGAAGGGTTTTGAGATCCATGAGCATAGTTCGGCTGGCATTGGTCACATCCGTAATGTGAAGACCTCCGTCAACACCACCGGTCAAATTCCAAATCAACCAGGTGTCCATGTTCCCGAAAATTGCGCGACCTTTTAATGCAGCTTCTTTGACACCTTCAACATTGTCGAGGATCCAGCGGATCTTCGGACCGGAAAAATATGTTGCAAGCGGCAACCCCACACTTTCTTGAAAACGATTTTGCCCCACAATCTTACCGAGTTCGGAAATAATACCCGCGGTACGGGTATCTTGCCAGACGATCGCATTGTAATAGGGTTTCCCGGTTTGGGGATCCCAAACAAGCGTTGTCTCCCTTTGATTTGTGATCCCAACCGCGGCAATATCATGCGCGTTTGCATTTGCCATGAATAATGCGATCTTGACGACTTCTTTGGTCTTATCCCAAATCTCCTCAGCATCATGCTCAACCCAGCCGGGTTTTGGGAAGATTTGCTCGTGTTCTAATTGATGGCTGCTGACGATTTCACCACTATGGTTGAATAAAATACAGCGTGTACTGGTCGTACCCTGGTCAATAGATGCGATATAATCAGCCATTTGGACTTCCTAGCTACTAAAAATTTATTTTTTTGGAAAGAGGTTCACCCCCACAAGGGGGGTGAACCATTGTACAGGAGAACTTAGAAGAATAATCCGTAGATAGCGTTATGCATCACGAGGATCATTACAGCCATTACAGAGTAGACTATAGCACCTAACCAGTTCTTACCTGTTGCCTTATAGAAGGCACGGAGTACGTAAGGAGCTGGGAAGAGAACGAAGACGGTGAAGCCAATTACCAACGGATCAATCCAGAATGTCCAATTATTCCTATCGACCAGAACATTATGGGTGAAGGCAATAGGCGAATATTGAACGAGGAAGACAAGCCCTGGGCCAATGATGTTGGCAAGTGCGCTAATAAACAAATTCTTCTTTTCGCTCATTCCGTCAACTCGCATGGCACCATTGATCATCAGTGAGTTGGCAAGATAGAAAGCGAAAAACACCGGCCAGTATTGGAAGAAGTACAACAGTTTGTCAGGGTTGAAGGTCTTAATGGCAGGGGTCCAAATCCGGAAGTCGGTGTTGAACAACCACTTGCAGAACCAGACGACGCTGTAGACAACGGCGATGACCAAAGTTGCCAGCCCCAATGTCTTCCAGAATTCTTTCTTAGTAATCTTCCAACCGATCATCTCATCAGTGCGGAGGCCCGCTTTCTTGTCCCGTTTGAAGTTGAACCAGAACCAGAAGAAAGTCCAGGCAGCCATAATCGCTGTCCATGTCATAACATTGTTGGCTGTTGGTATCGGGAACCAGAATTTGCCAGCTGACATGAAACCAGCTGTGAAGATTTTATCGTAGATAACAAAGGTGAACCAAGCTGACACGAAGGAAATTAAACCAGTGAGCAGGATCCCAAAAAGATATCTCCTTTTCGCTTTAGGCGTCGAAAGAGCAGGTAATTTCGGTCCCTCTTCACCCTTCAGTTCCTGGAAGTAAGGATGATCCATCAGGATTTGTGCTATTGGTACCATGATAACGAACAAGCCGATCATGGCAAGGAAGTTCATGAGTTCCTTGATGAAGAAAAACTGATTTCCGGCGGAAAGGTTGGTGTTAATATCGAAGACGTAGGTGAAGAATTCGATCTCATCCCGTGTCGCTGGTGGGAAGAAGTGGATGAGCGGATGGGTTGTCTTTGGCTGATAGAGAACACGTAAGGTCTTGTCCTCTTTATTGCCGTAGAATACGCCTTCTTCAACATAGGTAATGGGATTGGCACGCAAAACACCATTCGGGTAGTTGATCAGATCATACGCTTCTTGGGATTCGCCCGTGATGTCAGAGGAACCTGTAGTTCTTGCACTTCCACCCTCTTCGAACCATGCAAGCATATCGCCAAAATTGGCGTGGATGGAGGCGTAGGGGTTGCTTTCAGGGGTGATCAGCCGAGGGGCATTACCCGTTGGTAGGGCGGCATAGATCTTGTCAAAAGAATCAGCGTAGGCTTGTTCTAAAGGTGTAATTTCTTCGCCACCATCTGAGTCAGGCAGTTTTGCTGCTTCAATTGCAGCGAAATACTGGGCTCCATAATACATCGTAGTGGTCCAAGCGTACCCACCGCCCATGGAATGACCCAAAATCTCTCCTTTTCTAAGACTTAACGAATTTTTAATATTGCTATTTGGGAAAATGCCGAATCTTAAAATGAAATTCAGTTCAAAATCCAGGCGGCATATGCTTTCAAGCAAATTTACATTAACGCTTCCTTTTATTTAATTTAAACTCATGAATATTCTCGTTTCTAAATTTGAATACCGTCAATGTTCAAATCGAATTGAAATTGATGAATTGTCCCGATCCAGATTATTGACAGTAGTAATTTCCCTATGAACTTGAAATTAAAGTTTTTTAATTATTGGATTTTCGTTCTTTTCGTAAAAGAAAATTTTGGACAAATTGTATATCTTTTATGAAACATAATCAACATATGTAAATAATTATAAAGTAATGTTTTTTCTATTACAAATAATTTCAAGTAACATGCACATATTTGCAGAGATGATATAATGAATTGTCGAAAAAAACATTATAATTTGTGCAAAAGATATGCAAAATTATTCATTGGAGGTCTTATGAGTTTCTACGATAAGATCATAGAAGCAATAAAAGTGGCTCGTTTATACTATTACCAAAACATAAGCACGAAAGAAATTGCGAAGGAAATGAATGTTTCAAGATCAACAATTTCCCGACTTCTACAATTTGCGAGAGAGGAGGGGTTGATTAATATCAGTATTGTTGATCCAGCTGAAGAACCCCGGGTCATCGAAAAGAAGATCATAGAAAAATTTAAAATTAAGCGTGTTCATGTTGTTCAAGTGCCGGAAATTGCAGGTGAGGGGGAGTGGCTTAATCGAGTTGCGCAATACACGGCAAGGTATCTCAACACGATATTTGATTCCAATATGACCCTTGGTGTTGCCTGGGGAACCACATTAACTGCCATTTCAAAACGCCTGATTAAAAAAACCATTCAAAACACTCAAATCGTTCAATTAAATGGTGCGGGTAATACTTTATCCATGGGAAATGAATACGCGGCTGAAATTATTATGAGATTCGCTGAAAATTATCAAGCGCAGACCCATCTATTTCCTCTACCGACGTTTTTCGATTATGCCGAAACTAAAAAGGCGCTGTGGCGGGAAAAGAGCATTCAACGGATTCTGAGCATTCAAAAGAAAGCTGATATTCTTCTATATAGCATTGGCGCAGTAAATGCGGGTATTCCCAGTCATGTGTATAGTGATGGATATCTGGAAGAGGTAAATTATCGTGAGCTGGAAAAATTCGATGTTGTCGGAGATATTGCTACCGTCTTTTTTAGGTCAAATGGTGATTATAGAAATATCCCTTTGAATGCCAGAGCAAGTGGTCCTGAATTGGACTTTTTTCAGAACAAATACGGAATTTGTGTTGTCTCCGGCCTTGCAAAGGTCAGAGGCTTATATTCAGCTTTAAGAGGTGGTTATATTAAAGAATTGATTGTCGATGAACCAACCGCACAACATCTTGTGAAATCATATTTTTCGGATTGAACGTAGATTCGTTCAGGGCTAATTGAGCTTTGAATAATCGCTTGGAATCAAATAGAAATTACTGGAGTAGTAAAAAACAAAAAAACATGATTATGGGGCGAGTGCAAGGGGGAGACTGTCGAGGATCACATCGGTGGCATAGCCATCCATCGTCTGGCGGACCACCAGGCGTACGTCCCGGACAGACGAAATGAAGTCATAAGTGAGCTGGAGCTCAAAATCGAATTCTTCTCCTGCGCTCTTGACGGCCAACTGCGCGGTACCAATCACGCCGCCTGAGTCCGTGATCAGTTCGAAGATGATGGGTTTATGTGTGACCGGGGTGACCGAACCAAGGACGGTGACCTTCCCCCCGGCGATGATGTCCTGCGCTTCTGGGTAGTCGATTTCCAACCAAGGTGTCTCGTCCAGGTTTGTGCTGATCTCGGATCTGCCGCTCGAGCTGAGGGTGACCAGGACGGATCGCAATGCGAGCGGCCGGTGATAATCATCCTGGGTGGAAAGGGTTAGAAGTGCTTCCATGCTCCCGTTTGGAATTTCGAAAGCCAGATTGGTATCGAAGGTGATTTCTGTATCCCCATTGGCGTCCACCCGCAGCAGCTGCCTGGCGAGCGTGTTATCGGCCTTGTCGGTCAGCGTGAGACGGATCAGTCCATCCGCACCCGGTTGGATCATTGCGGAGACGGGAATCGGCGCGGTGATAGTCGATCCGCTGCCCGGCGTATGGATCGCCATTGATGGGGCAGGCACGGCTGAGGCCGTCCCCGGCAGGAGCAGGCTCAGGGCAGCGATGAGGAGCAGAACGAATGGGATGCGGCGTTGTTGAAACATAGATTCATTATACGGAGGGGGAGTTTAAAATTAGTAAAGCCTTAACCGGTAAATTTTATAATAGGTCCTGGAAGCTGATTGAGCGTAAGGGCGACGCATGCGTCGCCCTTACGTATTTCCAGGTCTTCAGGCGTGTGGAAGCTTACAAGTCGTAGATCTCACCGTACTTGGTCTGGAGGTATTTGATGTAGGGTTCCGGGGTGATCTTGCTGCCCGTCGCCATCATCATGATCTCCTGCGGTTCGTACTTAGCACCGTATTGGTGCACGTGTTCGCGCATCCAGCCGAGGATGGTGTCGAACTTGCCCTGGGCGATCTCGTCAGGGATATTGGGATTCTCTTCAACCATCTTGTCCCAGAGCTGCACGGAGGCCAGGTTACCGAGGGCATACGTTGGGAAGTAACCGATCATGCCGGCGGACCAGTGCACATCCTGTAAAACACCTTCGGCATCGTTGGCGGGGGTGATGCCGAGATATTCCTGCATCTTACTGTTCCAGATTTCGGGCAGATCCTTGACCTCGATGGTGCCTTCCATCAGGCCCATTTCGATCTCCAGACGGAGCATGATGTGCATGTTATAGGTCGCTTCGTCCGCTTCCACCCGGATCATCGAAGGCTCAACCTTGTTGATGCCGCGATAGAAGTCATTCATACTGAGGCTGCCAAGGTATTCGGGGAACAGCATTTGCATGGAGGGGTAGAAGAAAGTCCAAAATTCCTTGCTCCGCCCGACGAGGTTTTCCCACAAGCGGGATTGCGATTCGTGGATGGCGAGAGAAGCCGCCCCGCTCAGTGGGTGGCGGTTGTATTTCTCTGCGACTCCCTGGCCGTACATAGCATGTCCGGCTTCATGCATGGTGCTGAACAACGCCGACCCACCGTCGTCATCCAGGTAGCGGGTGGTGATACGGACGTCACCTTGTCCAAATTCGGTGGTAAAAGGATGTGCAGTGGTGTCCAGCCGGCCGCGGTTCCAGTCATAACCAAACCGGGTGATCACATACTTGCCGATCATTTTCTGATATTCCGCTTTGTAATCCTGCTTGATGAAGGAATTATCGGGCGGTTCTTTTTCGGCAATCGCCTGAAGCAGTTCCACCTGTTTGGGACGGAGTTCGTCGAAGATCTTCTTGACATCTGCGGTCTTCATGCCAGGCTCGAAGTCATCCAGTAGGGGATCGTAGATGTGATCGTAAGGTGCGAAAAGTTTGGCATATTCAATACGCAGGTCGACGATCTTCTTCAGGTGGGGCTGGAAGATCGCGAAATCCGATTTGGTCCGAGCCTCGACCCAGGCTTCATGCGCAACGGTCGTCGCTTTGATGAATTCCATCAGCAGCGGTAGAGGTATCTTGGTCTGCTTTTCATAGGTCTTTTTAGCCACCTTGACCGAACGGGCGTCATCGGTGTCCGCGTTGAGATCACCTACTTCCTCTTCCAGGTCGGCGATCAATTGTCCAACTTCATCGGAGGTGAATTTTTCGTGCATGATCTGGCCGATCAGGGCGGTCTGCTGGCCGCGTTCTTCCGAGCCGCCGGAGGGCATATAGACCTGCTGATCCCAGCCCATCAGGGCGGAGATGTGACCGAGATCATCCAGTTCGGCTGCGAGGTCGATCAATTGCTGCATTTTTTCAGAGTGTTCGGATTTTTCTGTCATTTATCATTCCTTTAATTGGTTACAGAGTAATTAAATGTTCTATTATTGAAACCGGACTTATCTTCAGGCGACGCGCCAGCGAAGCGGTTTCTCATCCAATCCGGCGATGACTTCTTCGAGGATATCATGACCCGCCCGAAGCTGCGCTTCTTTGGTCTGCGCACCAATATGCGGTGTGCAAATCACATGGGGGTTCTCAACGAGGGGGGATTTCCCCGGGGGTTCGGTTTCAAAGACATCCAGCGCGACACCGGCCACCTTTCCGCTTTCCAATGCAGCAAGCAAGGCGCTTTCTTCGATCACGCCGCCGCGGGCTGCACAAACAATGCGTACGCCATCTTTCATTTTGGCGAAGGCATCGGCGTTCAGCAGGTAGTGGGTGGCGTTGATATGAGGGATATGCAGCGTGATGATATCCGACTGCTCGAGCAGTTCGTCGAGGTGCACGGGGGTTGCCCCGCTGGCGATGATTTCATCCTGCGGGCGGATCGGGTCGTAAGCGATGACGTTCATATCGAAAGCCTGAGCACGCCGGCTGACGGCTTCACCGATGTGTCCGTAGCCGATCACACCGAGGGTTTTCTGGAACAGTTCGGTCCCAACCAGGCTTTTCTTCAGCCATTCGCCATTCTTCAAGCCGGCTGTTCCTTCAGGGATATTACGGATCAGGCTCAACATCAAGCCGAGGGTCAATTCGGCCACGGAAACGGTTGTGGCTACCGGCGCGTTGACCACGACCACATTATGCTTACGGGCACTCAGTAAATCGATGTTATCCACACCGACACCCATCCGGCCAACGATCTTCAGGTTTTTCGCTGCGGCGAAAACTTCTTCTGTGACTTTGGTCCGTCCGCGCACGATCATCGCATCGTACTCGCCGACCACATCCAACAATTCTTCGGCGGAAATCCCCTTTTTATCCGTCAACTCGACTGTTGCAAGCAATGCATCATCGGAAATAGGCGCTAATCCATCCGTCAACAAAATTTTCCATTTCATAGGTTTGATCACTCCTCCACTTTGCTAATAAAAAGGTGGTTGCCTGACAATTTTACCGCAATTTGATTTAAGCTTTCACCTGTTTTTAGGTGGTTTACCGGGTGATTTTGTTTGATGAAAATGAGATATATGGATACTCTTCACTGAAAATTACATACATCCCCCTATCACAATTGAAGTTCAGCATGATGAGAAGATTAGACCTTACGACGAAGCTGGCGGCTGTCCCCTTTACGGATCGTGACGCCCCGGCGTCGAGGTATTCCAGCACCGCCACGGCGTATTTCCGACTGGTGTTGAAGCGGTCTCGCAGATCGGTCAGGCTGATGCTGCCGTTCTCCTTGATAATGGCGATCACCGCTTCAGACATTTCCTCAAGGATTTCAGGCGTAAAGAGCACATCGTCATTGAGTTGTATGAGCTGCCCTGTGGAAATGAGAGCATTCAATAGGTCTTCATCCACAACTTCGAGGCTTTGTTTGACCGAGGGCGGGGTGTAGGGTTGATCGGTAAAGGCGGAGAGCAGGTCGTTCACTTTGGCTTGCTGCGAAGGCGAAAATGTCACTTCATGACTCGGCAAGCCGGACCTGGGCGTTACGGGTCACCAGTTCGCCCTGCCCGGATAATCGCTTGAGCAGGCTATCCAGCAGGTCAGTCGTTAGGCCGGTTTTAGACTTCAATTGTTCTCGTGGCATCCCGGGATGAAGCGGGTTTTCCCGATGATAGTCACCGAGTGTTTGCAGGATCTGGCTTTCAAACTGCGCCAATTGCTCGGCCGGGATCAACCACTTTTTATCGCCGATCTCAACCAGCGCACCCTTTTCCAACAGTTCCGCCAAAGCCTCATATGCCGGTCCCGGTTCCAATCCGGAATGTTCGATCAGACTTTCCTGCGAAACCGCGCCCAGTTTTTGGGCGGTTTGCAGCAGCACGTCTTCAGGTGTGCCGACCATTAACTGTGCCAGTTCATCCAGGCGATCGGTATTGAAGCGTTTATGGCGGCGTTTGGGGTGGGGATCAATAACCTGGCCGCCGCCAATTGTGGCTGGCGGGGAGGGACGCCTTAAGATGAAACGGTCCCGGCGCAGGGCGACGACTGGTTCCTGCAGCATTAACTGCAGGAAACCTTCCTGGCCAGGCTGTAGTTCCTTGACGCCCAGCAGCCGTACTCGCGCCATCACTTCGGCGGCGCCCAGGAAAAATTTGACCTCGGCATTGTGCTTGAGCGGTGCATCCGCATCTTCAAGCAGCGTTACCCAGACATCTATCATCTTACTGGGTTGGTAGGTCCCAGGGTGCACGACCATGTCCCCACGGCGGATCTGGTCCACACTGACGCCGGTGATATTGACGGCAGTCCGGCTGCCCGGTTGGGCGATTGCTTCGGAATGTTTATGCGTCTGGAGTTCCCGGATCCGGCCTTCAATACCGGTAGGGAGGATTTCGATTGCATCCCCCACGCTGAGATGGCCATCCGTCAGGGTGCCCGTCACGATCGTGCCGAAGCCGGGTAAAGTGAAAACACGGTCAACCGGCAGGCGAGGACGTCCAAGGTCCGGGCGATGGGGGTGCTGTGAGAGGACTTCCTGCAGCGCCTGCACGAGATCATCCAGTCCGGCGCCCGTTTTCGCGCTGACCCGCACGATAGGTGCATCGGCCAGCACCGTACCGGCGAGTGTATCTCGCAGGTCGGCCTCGACCAGGTCCAGCCAATCCTCATCGGGGACCAGGTCAATTTTCGTCAGAGCGACCACGCCGGCCGGGATCTGGAGCAGGTCCAGAATGGCAAGATGTTCCCGCGTCTGCGGCATGACGCCTTCATCAGCAGCGACAACGAATAAGGCCGCGTCAATCCCACCGACGCCGGCCAGCATGTTTTCGATGAAATCCCGATGGCCAGGTACGTCCACAACCCCCACGTCTTCCCCATTTGGCAGTTCGAACCAGGCAAAGCCCAACTCGATCGTCATCTCCCGATCCTGCTCTTGCTTCAGGCGGTCGGGATTGATGCCCGTCAGGCGGTTGATGAGCGTTGACTTTCCATGGTCAACGTGTCCGGCAGTGCCAATGACTTGCACGGGGAGTTAATCCTATCTATAAACTTATTCTTTGAAAATGGCGTTATTGTTTTCGATCGAGTCACGCAGCGCGTTTAGGAGGGCTGTCATTTTCTTGATATTGTCCTTGCCGACCTGCTGCAAATCATCCTGCAGTGTGGAGAGGTGCTCTTCGATGGTTGCCAACCGAGATTCAAGACCATCAAGGCCGCGGTTCATCTCACGATGCTGCTCTTCCTGAGCGAGGATGTAATTGGACCAACGCTTTTGGTCATCGGACTTGAAGGTTGTCCATTCCTGGCGGAAGCGGTCTTCATTCAGCCGCTGAATCTCGGTGATTTCATTGATCCGGCGGTCGAAGCGCTGAGTGACTTCTTCCAAAGCCGCCTGGGACTGCTTGACTGAACGGTGGGTATTTTCCAGGTCGGTCAGTTCCTTCTCCAGATTGGGTGTGATCCGTTCCATGTCCTCAAAGCGGGTCCCCCAATCCTTAAAGATGCGGTCACGTTCCACATGAACCAGATTGATCTTCTCAATGAAGGCGGTTTGCGCTTCGCGGCGCTCCGATTCGGCTTCGATCAGATCCTTGATCCGGTTTTCCAGCTTGCGCATATTGTCACCGACCAGGTCCTGCTTGCCGCGAGTCTCATCCTGTCGTTTACGCATGGCGGCGACCTCACCCAGCATATCCGTTAGGCGTTTGGCGTCCTGCCGGCGGCTTTCTTCGATCAGGCGTATGGAACGCTTGTAGTCCTCACTGAATTCCTGGACTTCGTTTACCTGGGCTTTGACTTCCTCGATCAGCCTGGCAAGGCGCGCGTCCTCTTCTTGCCGGACGCTGATGGATTTTTTGATCTCATCCAGGTTTGGCACCTTCCGGCGCACATCCGTGAGAGCCTCGTTCATCCCTTCCAGTTCCTGGGTGTGTTTTTCGGCCACCATAGCCTGGTCCCGCAGGATTTCCCGGAAACCTTCCACCTGTTTCCCGGTGTCGTTGCGTACTTCGGAAATATCCAGTTCGAACTGTTCAAGACGGGACATCAAGGTGTTCAGACGGGTAATTTCGCTCTCCATTTCGGCCAGGCGTGTCCGGAGGGCGGTATTTTCAGTGTCAAGATTGTCAATTTTGCTTTGGAGTGAAGCGATAACAGTCTTGTCATTGCGATGTTCGCCGTCCAGCCACTCCACGCGCTTTTCCAATTGTTCGTAATTCAATGTGTCGTCCATAACTTCACCTATCGCTGTTTAGGGTTAATAAAAACCCCGCATGGCATTTGGGGGAATCTTCTGTCCAATGGTGCCTAAATTATACTCAAAAAACAATTAAGAAAACCCTTCAGAGGTCCTCATGGCATGTTTTTACGATTGAGGGCGAATCTTACTGCAATTGACTGAAGGCCGTCAAGGTCTGCAGGATATTGGATAGGAAGGTCTGGGGGAAAAGGCCTAACACCAGCAAAACACCGATCATCAGCAGCACGGGAATGAATTCCCGCTTCTGTTCCTGGATTTCCCAGTGGTTTGGGGCTTCAACATCATCCGGTGTTACAAGGTAAGCCAGCAGACGGATGGTGAATAAGAACAATCCCAGGCTGCCTAAAAACCCCCAAATACCCAGGGCGCTGCTATCTGCAAAGGCAGCTGTCAGCAGCCTGATCTTGATTGGGAAGGCCGCCAGCAGGGGCAGACCGGCAACGCTCAATTGGGCCAGCAGTAAACCGATGGAAAGGAGTGGGTAGCGCCGGGCGAGCCCTTTGACATCCTTCATTGTCAATGAATCGGTGTGCGATTCGAGCAAGGTGAGGACGGTGCTCCAGAGCCAGTAGCCCATTGCCCGGATGGGCATCAGCAGGAACAACCAGTCCAGGCCGCCCTGGCTGGCTAAGCCAATCGCCAGGAGGGAGAAACCGGTTTCCGTCAGGGTAGAAAAGCCGAAAGCGCGTTTGAGGTCGTCCTGGAACGCTGTCCATCCGCCGCCGATCACGATCATGATCGTACCGATGGTCCGCAAGGTTTGGTAAAGGCCTTCCGACTCCCGCAGGAAAGTGTAACGGTTGATGAAGTTGAGGCTGAACATCAGGACCACAGCAGGGATGATGAACCGCAGGAAACCGATCACGATAGGGTTGCTGCGCTCGCTGAGCATCGGCACCCAGCTGTGGAAGGGGAAAACCGCCAGCCATAGAGCGATACCCAACCCGAGTACCAGCGCGGACTGGCGTACCAGGGGGCTGTCGGGCGGGAGGGCTTCCACACCGGTCAGCAGCCAACCCGCCAGCAGGATGAATGGCATCGCCAGGGTTTGTAGGGTCAGGTATCGCAAAATACCTGGATGAGGTGCTTTACCAAGGGGGGAGAGCATCGGGATGGAAACGAGTACGGCGGTTTCAATCAACAGTGCGGCATAAAGGAAGGGCTCCACGCCCAGCGAAGCCGTCAGCAGTGCGGTGATCACCAGACTGGCGGGCCGGAAGGTTCTAGGGACTCCGGGAAAGCCGCTCATCAGGATCCAGAGGCCATTGACGAAATAGATCAGGCTGATAAAGGGCAGGATTTCATAGCTGATGGTGATCTGGCGACCAAGGATTCCCAGGCTTTCATTAAATATGAGACTGACAGGCCCGATGGATAGCACCATGTTTTCCGGGAAGGTCAGCGCGAGCAGGGCAAGTCCGAAGGCGATCACGCTGGTGAAAATTAGGCTGAACACTTTCCGCTTGAAAGCAAACCCGGCGATCAGAGCAGCCAACAGCGGCAGGCCAACCCAAAGGATGGGGGTGCTGAGGGTCATTCGTCCTCCTCAGCTTCTTCTGCTTGCGCAGGCTCGGGTTCACCCGTCTTGACAATGAAATAAACCCCGACCAGCGCCAACCCCAGGTTAACGATCGCCAGCAGACCCGTTAGCAGGGTGGAGAGTTCCAGCCCGGCATAGATCACTTCGAATCCGGACAAAAAACTGAGCAGGCTCACGATGGTCAGGAATGGGTTCGAATTGGTGCCTAATTGCATCAACGCCATACCCAGAAGCATCAAACCACTTTGCAGCGTGATCAGGCTTAATTGCGGGAAAACATCCGCTTGAAGCGCGGGTGCGGAAATGAAGACCACCAGGATCACCAGGAGCCCGGCCAACCCACGGAAGACGAAACTGGATGTTGACTCCTCCGCCAGCGTGGTTTCTTGCTTGCGAATATAACTTAATGAGATGGCGGCGGTGGACATCCACCCGACGATCAGTTTCACGACCGACATCCCGATCGGCCAGGAACGGGTAACAAGTGTGAACGCCGCCAGGTACTGCAGAGCGAGGGCCGCAGCCACGATCCGCCAGTCCCGGAAGATGAGGATCGTCATCGAGGTAATAACGATCAGGACGAATGCGATTAGAGAAAGCGCTTGCGTCATTGCTGCGCGCCTCCCCTTGTTAAGATGGTGATCAGCAGGACCAATAAAAGCGTTGTCCAGAGGATACCGCCTTCACCTTCCAGAATGGTGGAAAAGGATTGCAGGACTTTTCCAAGGAAATTATAGATCTTCCAGGCGACCTGATAGAGCCATTCCAGACGGAAAACCGGTTCCAGTCGGGGAATGACCCAGTCCAGTGTTTTGGACACCCGGCTGCTGGCTGGCAGTTGAAGGTAGGGCGGGGAAATCCCCATTCGACGAATCAGGATCAGCGCGCCGAAAACGAGCACGTTGCTGACCAGCGGCAGCCACCAGATACCAATGGTCAATGCGCCGGGCCAGCCGATCAGCCCCAGGGTCAGAATGCCCTGGATGATGACGATCATCCCAAGGGGGTAAACGATCCGCGCCCAGGATTCCAGTGCGCCGGCTTCGCCGCCAGGCTGCAGGACCCGGTTGATATAACCGAAGACCAATACAGCATGGGCGATCAGGAACAGGAAGGTCCAAATCGACAGACCGCCGCCTGTCAATCCCAGCCAGCCGCTGGCGAGGGGTGTATATGGCACGCCGATCAGGCCGATCAGGCCGAAATAGAGCAGGAAGTTCATCCGCTGGACGCGGGGATAATAAAGGAAAAGCAAACTGCCTGGCAAGAGCAGCGCCAGGCCCCAGGCCATGCTGGCGCGAGGTTCGCCGTTGAGCACGGAAGCCGTCGCGAGGGCGGCCCAACCGATGATCCAGAAAGGACGGCCTTCAATTTCATCTGCAGCAGAGAGCCAGCGGAAGGCAGCATAAAGGGCAGCGATGGCGAGCAATGCGAAGAAAAGCCAGGTCCAACCGCGCAGCGATTTGGGGATGAAGTTCTCCGGCAGCCGGGCCAGCAGCACCAGGCTGGAAGCCACCGGCGCCAGGCGGATGATGTTCCCGCCGCCGCGCCGTAAACCGGGTTCCTGCAGGAACGGCAGGTTCAGAGGGAAAACACCCAACCGGAATCCCGCTGCGAGCATGAAGTAGAGACCGGCGCTTTGCGGGATGCGGGTCAGGTCAAATTGACCGCTCGCCTGCCAGGCAACGATCGTCGCCAGGAAGAGCATCACGATTGCAGCCAACCGCACGCCGAAGGAAACGATGATCCGCAGATTGAACTGAGGGGCGTCATCCAGGCGGAGCAGATAAAATAATTCCAGTAAATCCGATACGACCCAGGCTGCCATCAAGGTCAGGCTGGAGCCGGATTGCAGGGCCATCAATCCCAACGCGGTGATGGTCATGCTGGCTGCCCAGGAGCGGGGTGTGCTGTCGTAGCGCGTGCGGGCTGCGCCGGTCAGCACCACCGCCAGGCAGATGGTGATCAGCGCAAGGGTGTAGGACCAGGATTCGTAATCCAGCAGGAGGGAAAAACTCCCCAACAGGTTCAGGCTCGAGCCTTCCCAGGATAGGATCGGTAAGGTTGTGGGAAGACGTAAGCGGAGGATGAAGACTATGAGCCAGGAAATGATGCACGCGCCGGTTGCGATCAACCAGCTTGTGCCGAAGCGCGGGCGTACGCGGTCCAGAATAGTGATGACCAGTGCGGCCATCAGCAGTAATCCAATTGGGAGCAGAAGGATCATGTATTATCCGCTGTCGGTCAGACCAGGATTTCACCTTCATGGCAGTGCAGGTATTTACCCATACCTGCTTTCCCGTACCAGGTGCCGTTATCCACGATCTTTTGACCGCGCAGGAAAACCATTACCGGGAAGCCCCGGAGCTGCCAACCTTCATAGAGGTTGTAATCGGTGCGGTGCTGCGCCACTTCCACGCCGTAGGTAACCTCCTTATTGGGGTCCCAGAGGGCAATATCGGCATCCGCGCCGGGCACGAGGGCGCCTTTTTGCGGGTACAGGCCGAAGATCTTGGCGGGGTTGGTGCAGTGGAGCGCCACGAATTCATTCGGAGTCAGTCTGCCGGTGTTGACGGCTTGGGTCCAAAGCACCGGCATGCGATCTCCCACACCGGGCAAGCCGTTGGGGATCTTGGTGAAGTCACCCTTCCCGAGTTCCTTACCGGGGATGGCGATCATTTCGCCTTCATATTCGATCGGTGTTGTGCCGTCATAGAAGAAGGGGCAGTGATCGGTGGACATCACCTGGATGATGCCCTCTTCCAGCCCTTCCCACAGCCGTTCGTTATCGGCTGCGGTCCGCATCGGCGGCGAGCAAACCCATTTCGCGCCGTCTTCACGGCGGAGGTCATCTTCAACGAAGAAACAGATACTGCGGGCAGCCTTCACCCATCATGTTCAAGCCGTGGTCGCGGGCGTACTTCAGTTGGTCCACTTCACCGGCGGTGTTCATATGCACCAGGTAGAGCGGGGCGTCACCGGCCTGGGCCGAAATGGCTGCGGCGCGGAGTGAGGCTTCAACGGTGCCCCAGGCAGGTCGCGTCTTGGCGTGGTAGATCGGGTCGGTATTTCCGGCGGCGAGCGCCTCTTCCACCAGGATGTCAATGATGTCGCCGTTCTCGGCGTGCACCATCGTCAGGATGCCGGCCGCATTCGCCACCCGCATGACCCGGAAGATCTCACCGTCCAACAAACGCAGGCGGCCGTTGTAGGCTGTGAATACTTTCAAGCTGGTGATCCCCAAATCGGGCAGCGAGAAAATCTCTTTGGCGACGTCCTTGTTGAAGCGGGTGATGTTCATGTGGAAACCGAAATCCACCGCGGCTTTCGGGTCGGCCTTGGCGTGCCAAAGGTCGATGTTTTCAGCCAGGGTGCCCTCATCCTGCGGAACGAAATCCATCACGGTGGTCGTGCCGCCGAAGGCCGCAGCCTTCATGCCGGTGTAATGGTCGTCCGAAGAGACGGTGCCGAACATTGGCAGGTCGAGGTGCACGTGCGCGTCGATCCCGCCCGGCAGGACGTAAAGCCCGGTCGCATCGACGACGTCCGCGCTGGGGTGGGTCAGGTCTTTGCCGATTTGGGCGATCTTTTCGCCTTCAATTAGAATGTCCGCCTGGAAAGTTTCGCTGGCGGTGATCAGGGTGCCGTTTTTGATTAATAGTGCCATGGGTTGACTCCAAGTCCAAGGATAGGATTGTATGATCCTGATTTGATTTTAACAGATAAACGTAAAATTTATTTTATCGCTTACGTGTTAACGATACCCGCTTCACCGTAAAAATTCGACTCGTTACTTGCATGACTATGATAAAATTTCTTTATAAAATTGGAATTTCCAGGTCATGGATCAGAATCGATATTCATATTGATCTTGACTCAGAAACATGAAGACCATCGGAAAGGACTCCTGGCACTCATGCAAAAATCAAAGCGATCTGGTCTCCTCTGGCTTTTTAGTATATCCCTGATTTTAATTTCCCTTTTTAGCTTCACTGATCAAACCTACGCTCAAGCTCAGGATGACGCCGATTTCATCGTTACCCTGGCCTTGATGGCCGTGGCCGATGACCGGCTGGATGGGGTGATGGATCTCTCGGCCCTTTCAAATTTACGCGCTGAAGTGGATGATTATTACACACAAAAAAGTTATCTTCAGATGGATGCGGACACCAAGGCAGCGCTAAACCATCAAAAAGATGTGGTGCTCTCCGCCCTGGACAATAAAATTGATTTTCAAAATGCTTTATCCTACCGAGCGCAAATCGACCCTGTTTCATGGCGATGGTCAATGCGAACGACCCTTATTATACAAGGGATACCAAAAGTAACCCGTATGGACATTTTTCCGCAAGTAATGACGACCGGTCATAAACCCGACCCGGAAGCGGTGGCCATGCTGCAGCAGCGGCTCGCAGGAAGTACCTCAAGCGCGGTGGAGCAGGACCTTGATGCGAACCTGGCTGCAAATGTAGAACGGGGCGCGGACATTGGTCAACTTGAGCACGGATGCAGGTCTATGATTTCAAGCCGGTAAGGACACTAGTGTTGAAGCGCAATATCGGCCGCAATGAATTTTGTCAATGCCGGTGGCAAGACAGTGCGGGTAAGCATTGAATATTACGAACCATTCAAGGGCATATCAGTTTCCGTCCCATGCTTGGATGTTGAACTACCGGGAGATACACACGTTATTCTGGACGGGTTCCCACAAGGTAATTACGTCTTCTGCTATGATTGGCAGACGGACATCGATACCAATGGCGATGGTGTGAAGGATTTTGACCGAGCCGTATCACACGCCTGGATCAGCCCTGGCCATCCTCAGGACCCGGTTTCTGCCCATGATGTCTTTCTTATTGCCGGTTATTCTCCTACGCCCTCCGGTCGTTGCGACGGGTTCAAGGGTGAAGCGCCGACCTCGGAGACGTTTATGACCGAGGACGATCCCGGTCCGAGCGTGGTGGAGCCAACGGAGGCGGATGTTACCCCAACAGACAATGACTGGGATGATGGCGATTCGCCAAGCGGGGGAGACAGTGCCCCTGGGGCGGACTTCTGGGATCAGGGCGATGGCGGCTCAGATGACGGTTCGTCGGGCTATAAGCTGACGGCTGCAGAGAAAGCGAACGAAGGGGGGCACGCTTACGCGACCGTTTGTTATGAAAAAGGCGTGATGACTGATACGCATTACTCCCACGCCAGTTGGAGTTTCTCGTCCGAGGGCGCCACACTGGACGGTGCGAACTTTTACGCCCGGGTCTCTGCCAATGTATACCAGAACAGTTTCGGGTCCAGGATCACTTTCGGTGAGAATGGCTTCTATTCGGACACAACCTACAGTGAGACCAGCAGCGAAGGCGTCACGGAGACCGTACGCCGCACCTGCACTGCCAGGATCGAGGATTGAGGACGTGAGATGAAAAAATCATTTTGGATCGCCTTAATCGTATTAGCAGCTGCGGGGTTGGCCTGTAATCTACCGTTGGGTATTAATAGGACAGGGTCTACATCGGAAGTGCTCCCAGACGCGGATTCAGAAAATTTCACCGTTTCAGCAAGGACTGCTTTCCTGGAACCTGAGCCGCTCAGCAGCGCGCAGCGTCAGATCCTTTCAGCCAAAGGTACGCCCAACCGGTTCACGATCCTTTTTTTAGATGGTGTGCGGGAAGAGACCTGGTATTACGATTACCTTGGTTATGAGGTCACATTCAGGAATGGTGATATTTTCACTGAAGGAGAAAGTTCTGTTACGGATATTTCAGTCACCCTATACAGCGATTTCTCCCCCTGGGAATTCAACGGCGAAATGGGCTTGAGTGAACTGCTCGAAGTCAGTGGATCGGACTCGTTTGGGATAGAAACATTGGATGATGTGTTTCAGGGAGAAGTATCCCTCATCTATTTGAACGGTCTTGACGCAGGTTTTCGAGACAACAAAATGATATTCATCCGGTCGATCCCGGTGGTTGGAGACGATAGCGGTTTTACGGATGCGACGGAAAATGTTGATGAACTCACTCCAGGTAATTCCAGTTCCAGCCTGACTGCTGCTGAAACTTTCCATGAAGGGACCCATACTTATCAATCATATTGTGAATATTCGGATGGATTGACCGATGAGTACTCAGATGACATGACCTGGCTGTTTAAGACGAAGGTGTCAATGTTGATGATGAAGATTTTATTCCAAAGATTGCCGAAAATTATTATGGTTTTACCAGCGAAGACGGTGAATATTATATTTTGTTCAATGAAAATGTTATCACTCTGACGGGAGGTTTCCTTGAAAAGGATGAATCGGGGAATATGGTTCAAATTACCTTTACCTGTGCGATGACCATTGAAGAATAATTTACTCGGAAAGGGTGATTCTTATTGTTTGGCTGGGAAAAATGCTAGTATCAATTGATTGACAAATATGCAATCTATGGTACTATGGATAGTGAAGTGAAGTTAGTTTTTGGAACGGTAGCGACCATCCAGACTTGCGGAGACTGGGTGGTTCTTTTTTTTCTAAATACTGCTTCACTAACATTCGAAACATTTTTTTAGTAAAAGGAAACAAAGTAATGGCAGAAAAAGAAATTGGAACCGTAAAATGGTTCAACGATGCAAAAGGTTACGGCTTCATTGCCCGTGAATCTGGTGATGATGTGTTCGTACACCACACCGCTATCCTTGGCTCAGGCTTCAAATCCCTGAAAGAGGAACAGCAGGTGGAATTCTCCGTGGAACAGGGCCCGAAGGGTCTGCAGGCCAAGGACGTAACTCCTCTGTAATCCTTAATCCCTCATATCATAGCCAAACAACCGGTCAGGTTTCCGCAAACTGACCGGTTTATTTTTAAGAGATGGGGATAGTGGGGGAGTGGTGAATAGGGGTTCTGGAGATGATGTTATTTTATATTTTAGTGAAATAATATTCAATAAGAACATGATGTAGGGGCCGCCTCTGTGGCGGCCCGTTAAGATTTCAAGTCATTTATTTTCACAATATAGAATGACAGGGACGGAATTGACGATCAGGACCGCAGTTCTGCCTGACAAGCCTATTATGTTCAATTCCCATGTTTCATTACCAAAAAGGGCGACCGCAAGGGGCCGTCCCCGCATAAATGCCAATGATTATTTCATACCCACATTACCCAGCAATGCCAGGATGGCCGGGTCGAGCACGCTCTCGGGCAGCTCCTGGGCGTGATATTCGTTGGCGTGCAGCGCGCGTTCCCGCAGGGAATGCCAGAGGATTTCCCGTTCATCCTGAGCCTTGACCACCAGGTCATTGATGGATTGTGCAGCCTTGAACTGCTCCCCCGTTGTGTAAAAGAAGGTGATCCGCTTCCAATCACCGGCCGGGACAGGGTTCTCCAACTGCTGGAGCGGCCCGATCTGCAGCTTGAAATATTCCTCGTGCGCACGGGGATGGTCCGGTTCGTCCTGAATCAGGTCCCGCCGCCGGACGAGTTCATGTCCCAGGATCTTCGCCACATAGGCGATTTGCCAGCGTTCCGATTCGCCGAAGGCTTTGGTTTGGTAGAAGGCGAGATAGTCCACAGAGATCACTTTTGGCGCGCTCTTAAGCGGGATGCGGTACCAGCCGAAAAGCCGGGCGATGTCGAAATCGCGCTGGTTTGGCAGGATGGCGACCAGGATCAGGGCTGTTTCAGGAAGGATGCTGCTCATGTTTTCCCCTTTGTTTCGTGGGCTCTTGGGGATTGTATCATGGAATGAAACAAACTTGACATTGCGAGGAGAGAAAGAGTAAAAACCCCTTTCCGGTTGCTAAAGCAGCCGACCCTTCCCCTTGGCAAGGGGAAGGGTACCGAAGGTGGGATGGGGTTGCAATTTTGTCATTGCGAGGAGTAAAACGACGAAGCAATCTTCTACTTCCGTTTATAAGTGTAAAGCCTTTAATAATAATATTTTATTGATCAAGATGGATTGTTTATGGTTTATTGGTTCGTCTAACCAATAAATTCTTGATTGCCACGTCGCACCCTTTGGGTGCTCCTC
>CAVVHL010000009.1:0-101366 GCA_963748065.1 uncultured Chloroflexia bacterium
CATGGTATAATGCATAATGCTTATTTAGCTTATCCTCAGCCAGGAATTGCTGGGTTTTATAATAAGTGGAATGTATATACACCGTGATTTTGCATCACAATTGCTGAGCAGTTACCAATTTTCGCCATAATCTCTGAACCAATATCTTCACCGCCAACCGGGGCATATCCACCTATCGGAATCTCACCTCCGAGTAAGGCTGCCGAGGTCATCACCGGAGGAATTGGTTTACCCAACACAGCAAAAATGCTTGCATAGGGAGAGTGGGTATGGACGATTCCATTAACATCAGGCCTGGTGTTTATACATATAAAGGTGAGTTTCAGTATCACTGGATGGCCTAAGATTACCTTCAATGATATTGCCATCCACATCAACCACCAGCAAATCCTCTGGAGTAAGCCTGTCATAACGGAAACCGGTGGGTTTGATCACAATCAATCCGGATTTAGAGGTCGCTACCGCTGACAGTACCGCTATGCATGGTTACCAGACGGTTCTTGGGTAACTCAATAAGAGATTTCATATACTTCTTGTCGAAGTTCAGTGAGCATGATTGGTTGTTTACCTTTCCAAATATTTTATTTTTTACTAATGAATAAAGGATTTTTTCTGTTATCGAACAAATCCGCCAGGTCCGCCTCCATCAATGACCAAAGCGTTACCAGTCATTTTAGCAGAACGATCACTGGCGAGAAACACCACCAATTCAGCAATTTCTGAGGGATCAATAATGACACCCATCGCATTGTTCTTCTTATATTCCTCTTCCAGGCTATCAGGATCAAATCCGTGGATTTTTGCACGGGCCTCACGTAATTCTTGAGTTCACATTTGGCTCCCACCAAAAACTGCTCCAGGCAATACGCTATTCGCACGGATGTTATCACGGCCGAATTCATTGGCAATCGTGCGTGCCATATGCAAAACGGCAGCTTTTGATGAGTTGTACGCCAAGAAGTGTCTGCTGGGCTTAATCGAGTCATCACTGTTGGTGTAAACCAATACACCACCACCTTGTTTCTTAAATACCTTTATTGCTTCTCTGGAAACGAGAAATGCGCCAGTACAGTTAACATTCATGACCCAATTCCACTGCTCTAGTGTGCACTCATCTGAAGGTACACTCACGGAAACGCCGGCATTATTGACTGCGATATTCAATTTACCGAAGTGAGCCACTGTGGATTTCATTGCATCAACAACATCCTCTTCCTTGGTAATATCGCAGCGAACGAGGAAAATCCTATCTCCAGAGATAATTTCCTTACATATTTCTTTCGCTTGCGAAAGTCGATCTTCATTGAAATCCCATAATGCGACCTTTGCACCTTCCAGGAGGACGTCTTTTGGTAATTGCCAAGCCAATTCCGGATGCTGCACCCGTCACAAGCGCAACTCTGTCAAGCAAATCCTGGTGCGGGGTAACAATAAGTTCTTCTGTCATTAGTTATTTACTCCTGATGTAAAGATAGAAATCACGATTTTTCATTAGCTGGACCGATAAATATTAAACGTAAATGCATCTGCAACGTAATACTCATCTGACAATGCCAGTGGTTCACCATCATTGCCAAAATCAACTTGCTCGATTTGAAGAATGCTACTCCCATGGGGTATAGCTAGTTTTTCTGCCATGAAACCTTCTGCCGTAAGCGGTCTGATCCAGGCTATCCCATGATGAATATCCATTCCTAGACGTTCTCTGATGAATGTATACATGGATTGCTTTTCTGTGAGAAAATGTTCAACTTCCGATAGAGTAATTTCACCATTCTGTGTATGAAGTAATGATTGGGGAACAGTATCCAGACAGAAAACCACTCTGCGATCATTAGCAAGACGAACACGCTCAAGTATTACCACAGGGGCATCAATTTCAATTGACAGTCGATTAGCCACATGTTCACTGGCAGGGCGAGAGGTGATTACCATCTCTGTAAAACCCGGCTCAGCCCCAGAGGAAAGAATAAGTTGAGTTACACCTGAATTGATGCTGAGATTATTGTAAGTTGGAGGATCCTTCGAAATAAATGTGCCAATACCCCAACGACGCTGGATAAACCCACTCTGCTCCAAAATTGTAAGGGCGGAACGGACAGTACTCCTGCTAACCTTGAGGAGAATTGATAGTTCTAATTCGTTCGGTAATTGGGTTTCTGAACTCAGCTTTCCTTCCATAATTAATGAACGAAGTTGTTCAGCCACTCGTTGTGCTAAAGTGGAGGAATCACAGCTATCACCAATGATTGGAACAATATACTGCAATTCAGATGCCATTAAACTTACCTCACTTGTTAGGTTGTATGACGTCCTGCATCATAATAATAATAATAATTTAAAAACTTGTCAATATAATCTTAACATTTACAATGATTTTTAATGAAAATAGGCAGAATAATGCTCTTGACATGAAATTTTCGGAGTGATATACTGGCCATAACCCATCCGGAAAGTCACAAGATGTCAGACCTTTAATTGACTATAGAAATGCTTAATCCAGATAGCAGCACATAGAATACTTGAATGTATGACCATATGGTTTGAATACGACAATCAATTAATAACAATCAGGCAATTAACTCAATACATCTATTTGGAGATTAAAAATGGAAAAACTAGCAATTGATGGCGGTACCCCTGTAAGAACAAAAGGGCCTATTATTGAAACAGATGTATTTGAGGAAGAAGAATTTAACGCCCTTATGGAAGTTGCAGAATCCAAAAAACTTCGCCGGGCAGAAGCTGCTCTCGAATATGAACGTACAATTGCCGATTGGTTCGGGGTGAAGCACGCAATTGCTGTTTCTAGCGGTACCACTGCTCTCCATATAGCTCTTGCTGCATTCGGAATCGGACCTGGGGATGAAGTCATTGTCACACCCTATACCTTTGTTGCTTCAGATACAGCCGTATTAGAACAAAATGCCATCCCGATTTTTGCAGATGTTGATCCAGTCCATCTAACGCTTGACCCAGAAGATGTGGCACAGAAAATCACCCCTCGTACAAAAGCGATCATTCCGGTAACTATCTCCGGTGACCTGGTTGATATGGATCCTCTGATGGAACTTGCGAAAAAACATAACCTCTGGGTTCTCGAAGATGCCTGTCAATCACTTGGCGCAAAATATAAAGGTCGAATGGTTGGCACTATTGGACATGTTGGTGCATTCAGTACTATCACTGGGAAAATCACCAATACTGGTGAAGGTGGATTCGTTATTACCAATGATACGGATTTGTACGAAAAGATGTGGGGATACACGGATTTTGCTCGAAAACGTTCTCTTGGACCAGCATCAAAATATCACTGGGAACTACCCTGCACAAATTACCGGATCACAAATATGCAGGCGGCGATCGGGACCCAACAAATGAACCGTGCTTGGGATCTAATTACAAAAAAAACAGAAAACGCGGAATTCCTTAAGTGAACAATTGGCTGGTGTACCTGGCATGATTTTACCCTCTGCATCTGAATGGGGAGATCGTGTCTATTTTTATTACCTAGTCCGCTTGCTGCCCGAGATCTTAGGAACCAACATGTTGAATTTTGCTGTTGCCCTGGCCGAAGAGGGTGTTTACAATCTAAAAGATTTAAGTACGACCCGCTGGATGATCCCCCAGCATCTTGAACCGGTTTTTGTTAACAAAGCTGGCTATGGTGGCACAAAATGTCCTTTTGAGTGTCCTTTATATGAAGGAAATGTTGAGTATTATGAAGGATTATGCCCAGTAGCAGAGAAAGC
Organism: uncultured Chloroflexia bacterium; assembly: GCA_963748065.1. GTDB lineage: Bacteria > Chloroflexota > Anaerolineae > Anaerolineales > Anaerolineaceae > Brevifilum. The sequence continues at coordinate 3,753 of CAVVHL010000009.1, forward strand.
TTGTGAAGAAGTCTTTTGGTTAGCTAGTGTTCACCCCTTGCTGGAGAGACAAGACTTAAAAGATTATCGCGGATGCAGTCAAAAAAGTCGCATATGCGTTTGTAGAAAAGAAAGAAAAAGGGATTCCGGATCAATTACGCTAAAGTTGAAGCTCACTATGCGCTCCTTTAGACTGAAATTAAGAATATGGAAGCAGAAATTAGGATCCATCATGAGCAATCAAAGCGTTGATCAGATCGGTATAGTAGTACATGATCTGCGTTCGATGATAACAAATTTAAATGAAATTCTTGGAATTAGTGATTTTCGTGTGATGGAATGGCCGATAGAAGGAACTGATCCTCAGGCGACTTACCATGGTAAGCAAGGTGATTTTCGATTACTTCTTGGTTTTGGAACAGTGGGAAAAACCCAACTTGAGATCATCCAACCTCTTGAAGGCCAAAATATTTTTAGCGATTTCCTCGAAGAATATGGACCAGGGCTACACCATTTCCGATTCACTGTCTCTGATTTCGAGGAACGATGCGCATTCCTAGAAAAGAATGGGATTGAGAAAATTTCCAGCGGTACCGGAGTCCACATTGGTACTAAATGGGCATATTTTGACACGAAAAGATATACTTGAAGGGGTCTTGATTGAACTTCGAACAAGTATTGATGAAAATAATGGAAAAGGCCAATGGCTGGCAAGTGATTGAGTGCTTCATCCAATTCTTAGTAAACTAAAAGATCTCCCTCATTGACTAGATGTCCAATGACTTTACGTCATTCGACTGCGCATTTAAATCAGGCTTTGCATGCCATGTATGGAAAAAATTCCAGTCCCTCAAGAAACGGATCTCTAATAACGTATAGAAGAGGATTTACTACTGTTAACTACTTAAAGCATGTACGGTGTGGGAAATTAACCGTTCCATCCATAAAATTTCATCCCCAAATATCTCAATAATGTATTTTTACTGTATTCCAAGAACTAGATATGCATATTTACTTCACCAAGACCTGACTAAAATCTGCCGGTGAAACACCCGGTGAAACCACGGATTGCCTGGCATAGAAATCTTCAACTAATCTTCTCGATAGACTTGGTATCCGCCGGTGCGCCTTCAAGTGCTTTCTCCAAATCAACCAGACTTTCCGAAGGGAAAATGAAGAAATCACCTGAGAAATGGACATCATTCATCCGTCCGTCTCTGTTGATGGCGGTCACACGGATCAATCCACCCTGGGTCTTGATCATCTTCTGGATAACAAAAACGCCTTCAGATATCTTCACCTGTTTCCCTTCAGGGTTACGTCGATCGTTGACGAACAACCAATCGGTCGTGTTCATTTCGGCCATTAATTGATCCGCTTTCTGCAGCAGCTCCCGGTCAGGTTCTCTGGGTTCCATTTCACCAAGCAGTCCTTCATATTTTGCCCGTAGGTTTTTAGCCAAAGCTGCATTCGTTGGGATTTCGCCGGTCTCACGCTTGAAGGTTGTCAGGTTCTCATACATGGTCTTGTAGACCTTATCGCGGAATTTTTCATCCGGCACCTTCAGACACTTGGACATCATTTCGTAATTAAAATCCTGCAGGAAATTGCCAACCAGGACACGCATATTCTCAATCTGGGCAGCGCCAGTCCCGGAGATTTTCCGATCATTTGCCATAATATCATTGACCGGTTTGTAAACCGCATCCACCCCAAAATCACGGAAGGTGTCGACCACAGGTTGCAGACAAACGCGGTAGAAATCCATAATATTTGACGGAACACCGGGATGGTCCTGGCGAACGATCAACTGAAAGAATAGCTGTTGTCCATCCAGATACACCGCCCCACCGCCGACTTCACGACGGAAGACCGGGATGTGATTTTGCTCTGTAAATGCCAAATCAATTTCCTGTCGTGCATCCTGATGAAATCCAATACAGACATAAGGCGTGGCCGGTCGAAGAACAAATAATGCTTCCCGGCCTAAATGCGCTGCAGCATGATAGAGTGCCTGGCTGTGCTCCCAGGTTACCGCATCAAGAAAATAATAATCCATGGCTCAATCAATCTCCTGTTTTATTTTGCGATCCTCTAAAATCCAATGATTCAATACGGCCTCGGCCCTGTCAATCATTTCCGGGATTACCTGCTCAATTTCAGGGCACAAGCCGAGCCCGATCGAGATATCGAGGGGTTGAATCCCAACCAGATGAAGATATTCGGGAAGGTGGTCGCGCACTTTTGCCAAACCGAGGACTTCCTGAAAGGTGGTTTGGTGTTGTGAAAGATGTACACCTGAATATAGTGGGATCTGTTCTCTTTCAAGCTCTATCACCGTACCGGGTGTTTTACCCGCGTTCACCGCATCGAGGAGGAGCAGATGACTGCATTCTTCTACGATCATCAGCAAGTTAAGTCCCAACACGCCGCCGTCCAGGAATTCAAAACCCGAATAAGAATTGCCCAGGGAATCCATCTGTTTCAACGCGTAGACACCCAAACCCTCATCACGGTTAAGAATGTTCCCGAGCCCAAGAACAACTTTTCGTTTTTCTTCGACCATGTATCAAATTATCGGTAGTATAGGTTGAGCCCTGAAGCCGTCTCACCGACCATTTTGCCATCTGTATCGATCAGGTGAACTGCACAAGCCATACAAGGGTCAAACGAATGTATTGTCCGGAGAATTTCCAGCGGTTCGTTCGGTATTGCCAAAGGTGTACCGACCAGCGAAGCTTCAAATGCGCCGGGCTGACCTTTTTGGTCACGCGGGGACCCGTTCCAGGTAGTCGGAACGACCATTTGGTAATTTTCAATCTTTCCATTGGAAATAACGACCCAATGCCCGAGTGCACCCCGAGGAGCTTCCATGTATCCAAAGCCCTCGGCGTGACGTGGCCAGGTCATTGGTTCCCAATTAGCGCCGTTAAATGTCTCCGTGTTACCTGCTTTGATCTCAGCCACCAGGTCATCGTAATAGGTCTGCATCGAATCGGCAAACACCTTCGTTTCAATCGCTCTGGCTGCAGTTCGGCCGAGGGTTGAGAAAAGCGCACTCACCGGTGCATCAAGAGTGGTCAAGACCGTATTGACCAGGTCTTTAACCTGTTGGTTTCCGGTCCCATACATGACCAGGACGCGTGCCAAAGGTCCCACTTCCATCGGCATTTCTGCCCAGCGCGGGGACTTCAGCCAGGAATATTTACTATCCACATTCAAATATTCATAGGGCGGTTTAGGACCCGTGTAATCGAAATTTGTCTCACCCTTCCATGGGTGCAGCCCCGAATCATTACCGGTTGTGTATTCATACCAAGAATGGGTCACATACTCCAGCATTTTAGTGAAGTCGCGAGGATCAGGTTCCTTTATGTTAGTGAGGTCCCGATTGATGATCAAGCCGCGAGGAACAAGGAATTTTGAAGTATCTCTGTTATCGTCCCCAGGGAATTCACCCCATGTTAGGAAATTCCCTAGCCCTTCACCCAAGCTGGCGTATTCCATATAGTAAGGAGCAATCGCAAGAAGATCCGGTAAATAGACCTGGTCAACAAAATCAATGATATTGTTGATGGAATCCTGAATGATCGCCAGCCTATTGGCATTCAAGGCAGAATCGCTGTTTAGGTCGATTGGCATCGGAACACCACCCACAACAAAGTTGGGATGGGGGTTCTTCCCTCCGAAAATGGTATGGATCTTCACCGCATCTTTCTGCCAATCGAGAGCTTCCAGATAGTGGGCAACCGCCAGTAAATTGATCGCCGGCGGCAGTTTATAAGCCGGATGGCCCCAATAAGCATTGGCGAAGATTGAAAGTTGACCGCTATCCACAATGGCCTGGACTTTCTGCTGAATTTCACCAAAATACGCCGGTGAAGATTTTGGCCAGTTGGAGATCGATCTCTGGATCTTGGAAGTATCTTCCGGATCTGCTTTCAGACTGGAAACAACATCCACAAAATCAAGCGCATGCAAGTGATAAAAATGCATCACATGGTCGTGAACGTATTGCTGAGCAATCATCAGATTTCGGATCAGGTTTGCCGCTTTCGGAATTCGGATATTTAACGCGTCTTCGACAGCTCGGATGGAAGCAAAAGAGTGCACCGTGGTGCATACGCCGCAGGCACGCTGGGCAAACGCCCAGGCTTCACGGGGATCACGGCCTATTAATATTTTCTCAATACCCCGCACCATTGTGCCAGAAGAGAACGCTTCTGTGATGGTGTTATTGGTATCCATACTGGCTTCAATGCGCAAATGCCCCTCAATGCGTGTAATGGGATCTATGACTATTCTTTCACTCATCTTTAGCTCCTTCTTCAACCAATGCGTCAGATACCAATTGACTAAACCGGCAATCTTAAAATCTGCATTGAAATGTTCTTTGCTATCGGTGAATTGCCATCGGCAGTTTGAACAGCACATCACGACGGTCTCAGCATTGACCTTCTTGATTTGGTCCATTTTCAGCTTGAACACAGCGTACCGGTTATCATCGGCTTCCTGGATTGCGATCACACCACCGCCGCCACCGCAGCAGATAGCCTGTTCACGGTTAGGCGTCATTTCGACAAAGTTCTTGGGCGCCAGGATGTTCAGGACTTCCCGCGGTTCCTTGATGTGACCACCCAACCTCTGGATCTTACAGGCGTCATGGAAAGTGATGATGCCGTCATTATCCAGAGATCCTTCTTTGAGCTTGATCTTGCCATCGTGGAGGTACTCTCCAATCAGGCCGACGATGTGTTTGATCTTGATGTCTTTTGGAACATCCATCAGGTTATAGGATGTCCAGCGGAGCGCTTCATAGGCATGGCCGCATTCGGTAACAATGATATTCTTCACGCCTAATTCAGCGGCACCGTCAAACACTCTTTTCAAAAGCATTCGTGTGATCTCAGGGCTGCCCACAAACAAACCAAAGTTAACCACTTCACGCGCCTTGGTGCTGACAGTCCATTTTTCTCCGGCGTCATTGAGGATATTTCGCTATCGCCGCTAGATTTTGAGGGAATTTCATAATCTCAATCGATGTAAAAACGACTAACGTATCTGCGCCTTTTACATCCACCGGGATAACCGCGTCCCATTGGTCTTCAACAAAATCAAGGCGGTCCTGGAAAACATCATCGGTCACACCAAGCGGGCTACCCTCGGTAATTTGTTTGTTCGTGTCATCCATAAGGTCTTTTGGAACGAAACCATCGCTGGCAAAAGCCGTACGTACGTGATGGATTAACGGACCAAGCTGGATGCCCATCGGGCAGACCAACGAACATTTGTTGCAAAGTGTGCAGGCTTCATAAACGAGCTTGCTGGTATGCTCAATATCTTCATTCGTGATCTTCTTATCAATACCCAGAGCGAGTTTGATTTTTCCGATCAAAGTGAAGCGCTGCTCATACGCACGTTTTAGGTCTCTCCATTTTCCATACAGGTGCAAACTCCGGGTTTCCGGTCGCCTGGAAAAAGTGGCAAGCCTCAGCACACATACCACATCGGGTACATGCCTCCAATTGAGAGGCTACAACACCGCCGATTTCCTCAACAAAGGTATCAAGTACAATTTGATTTTCCATGTTCCTTCTCCTTATGGCTCGACTGCTCGTTTACCGAAATCAGCTCCATGGATCGTCTTGGAAAAGAAGTAGAAGATGAAGTGTGAAATTCGGCTGAACGGGATCCAGATCAGCAGAAAATCTACCGTGATCATATGAAGGCTGAACAGCACTTCATACCGGAACCATAAATGATGAGCCATGATATACCCGGTGACCATAGGTAGAAATACGAACAACAGGTTTGCCCATTCAGATGGACCCGAGAGCAATTTCAAAACTGGATTGATCAGGCGATTGATGAATAAAATGATCAAAGCGATAATGGTTACAGCAGCCATCCAATCAACAATCGGGAAAAGGAAGTGTTTTCCAACCAAAACCTAGCAGGCTCTTCCAAACCAGCATATGGGCAGTTCCAAATATCAAAATGACAATCAATCCCAAATGGAACAGCCCTCCGGCAATATAGACTACTGGGTTTTTTTTGAAACGTATTTTTCACCCAGGGGATGAAAGGCCAGACGAGGATTCCTTTCAGAAAAGGATCTGCGACGCCTTTCAATTTACTACCCTTGCGGAGGGACCTTATCGCGTTTCAGACCTAAAAACACCACTCGGGCCAGTCGATACACCATGCCAGCGATGAAAACAAGAAGAGCGGCTTTAAACAACGGTCCTCGCACGAAAGTAAGAACATCATTCCAGGTCATTTTGAACCTTCTTTCTCTTTTCATTCTTTCATACAAGATCTTTCTTTGCTGATTTCTTTTTTAGGCCGTTTGCAGCAGCAATACCAGCTCCTGCAACCGCACCGGCAGCTAATGCGGCACCTGCAGCAACCAGGGTCGGTTTCTCAAGTGGAGCGGATTGCCCCTGATAAAATCCACCGCCATCCCAGAAGCTGGGCTGCGAGCAACCCAGACAGGGGTGACCGGATTGGATCGGGTAAGAAAGTCCGCCGCACCATTTCAGTGAAGCACAGGCGTTATATGTCGTGGGCCCCTTACAGCCGAGTTTATAGAGACACCATCCCTTTTTCGCGCCCTCATCGTCAAACGAAGCTGCGAATTTACCGGCTTCATAAAACGGCCTGCGCATGCAGCGGTCGTGGATCGTGTTTACATAGAATGTCATTGGTCTGAGCAATTCATCAAGTTCGGGGAAAGCACCAAATATGAGGAAATTCGCCACAACGGCAGTAAATACTTCCGGAATTGCCGGACAACCGGGGATATTCACCAATGGTTTATCCTTGATTATGTCCATAACGCCCAGGGCACTGGTTGGGTTGGGTTTTGCTCGCGGGATGCCGCCAAAGCTGGCACAATTTCCAGTGGCGATTATTGCGGCTGCCCCGGCGGCCGCCTCATTGAGCGAATCCAATGAACTTTGTCCGGCGATGGTGCAATAAACGCCATCATCACCGGTTGAAATACTGCCCTCCACAACCAGAACATATTGACCGTTGTATTTCTGCATGGCAGCTTTTTTAGCCTCTTCAACTTGGAAGCCGGCTGCGGCAGATAACGTCTCGTGGTATTGGATTGTGATCTGATTTAAAACCAGATCAACAAGTGTGGGATCTTGGCTCCGAGTTAATGCTTCGGTACATCCTGCACAATCCTGGAACTCTAGCCAAATAATAGGCAACCGCGATTTGGTTGTCAGTGCTTGTGCAACAAAATTGGTCAGGGCACTCTTCTTATTAATGATCTTCCCGCCCACATCCAACACAGGTGTTGCATTGAGCCAGAGTGCACCGGAGACCAGGCCGCAAAATTTCATAAAGTCGCGGCGAGAAATCCCATTCTCTCTCATTTCATCATAAATGCTTTTTTCCGTCATCATTACCTCCGGAGCCAAATGCCACACGAAACTAACGAACGCTCTTTCATCCTTATTAGCATAATTAACCTGCCGGATCAGCAGGTTAATTTCGATAATCCGGCTTAATTACAGGATATGTTGTCCGCTTCCATCTTTTTCTGGTAAGCTGCAATGCCTTCTTTTCCAGTTGCCAGGGTTGACTTGTCAGTCTCCCAGTTAGAAGGTTTTATCTCGGCAATCCATCCTTCGCCGTAAGGATCCGTTACCGGCAGGTCTGGACTCGCAGTCAATTTATCATTTCCTTGCAGAAGTACGCCAGTAACAGGCGTCGGGATCGGGCCTACGAATTTACTACTTTCAACAGTGCCTATGCTCCGTCCCTGCGCTACTTCCTGTCCTATGGCTCTGGATTTGATCGTAACAGCGGTCAATTTACCCCCACTGAGTTTTGCTGCCACGCTGGTTATGCCCATCCGGATCTTGCCATCATCCATTGGTTTTGCCCAAACATGCTTATCGATCAGATAAAAAAGATCGTCAGGTAGATTACATCCTCGAATTTCTGCCATTATTTCTCCTTAATACTCCAAATTTATTCACCGCTTAAAAAGTAAGAACCGTTTTACAATTCTCCGCCAGTTCCCATAAGGTTGCGCCGCCAACAATTTTTACACCTTTAATCAGATCTTCTTCTTTGATATCGTTCAAATCCATTGAAGCCGAGCAAGCATAAATGACCACCCCTGCGTCGATAGCATCTTTCAAGAATGCGCCGGCGGACTTTCCACCCGGTTTCGGAAAGACCTTATCAGCAACCCCTTTTTTCAATAATAGTGTCCCATCAATGGTGAAGAACATTGTTGTTTCATAATCCATCGCTTCCGCCAAACTTGCAAAGAACAACGGTGTTGCACAACGGTGGGGCGTATCAGGGCCACTGGTCATAACGATCAATACTTTTTCAATGTCCATTTTTCATTAACCTCTTCTTTGTTTTGATTTCTAGAATGAAAGCGTCATCGCATTTTCACTGGCGTAGTTCAGGAATGTCGCTGCGCCGCCAATTTCAATGCCATCAATCAATTCTTCCTTCTTCACGCCCATGACATCCATGGTCATTTGACAGCCAATCATACGAACGCCGCCTTCGATAGCTACTTCAAGAAGTTCGCTAAGTTTTGCGACATTGGCCTTTTTCATCCAGTTATTCATCATTCCGGTCGCTACAGAGGTCATACCAGGCAGCATCCCAACAATATTCGGGACGGGCACGGGCATAGCCGGGTTTCCGATTGGTGCAACTTTGAGCTTATCCGCATTGCCCTTCTTGATGATTTCCAGTCCATAGAAGGTAAAGAATATCGCGGCTTCCATATCTAGTGCGATTGCCGCAGTTGCCAGGATCAGGGGCGGATATGCTCCATCCAAAGTGCCATGCGCGGCAATAATTGCCAGGCGATTACTTGTATTTCCAGCCATTTTTTACTCCTTTATTACCTCAGATTTACTTCACTTTTTTAATATAGAAGATGAATTTGTCCCCATCCTTTTCCTGGTCAACAAGCTGCTGGCCGGTTTTATTGGTCCAAGCCTGCATATCGCTCGGGGCGCCTGGATCGGTCGCGATCACTTTGAGGGTCTTTCCAACTTCAATCCCATCAATCGCCTTCTTTGTTTTTAGAATGGGCATCGGGCAAGCCAGTCCACTCGCATCCAAAGTTGAATCAAATTCCGTAGCCATTGTATTTACTCCTTATTTCTCTAATCTTATGGAAATTACGTCTCGATTGAACTCAATTCCGAGATTTTCTTAAGTCTGTTAAGGATTTGCATTCTTTCATAGATTAATGCTTCCATGTTTTCAGCTACCGTTGGCGTCCATTCCTGAACCTGGGCCTTTTGATGTTCAGTCAATACGGGGATTTGCTTTGAGGCTTCAAATAATTTTTCTTCAGGAATATCGTATTTTTGCGCAAGATCCTCAAATTTTCGTATTCTTGAAGCACCATCAGGGGGTGATAAATAGAACTGCCCGGCGATTAACCAGGCAATGGGAGTATTTTTCGAAAAAATCGCCGAACGCCGATAATTCAACCCGGCGTGGCATTTTTGATAACCATCATCAGGCGAAGAAATGATCTCCAACCAGGATTGCTTACAGGCTTTCGCACCTTCTTCGCTTGAAAGCATCATTTCACAGAATGGGCTTGAGAATGTCGGTTGGGTTAATAAAGTCCCGTGAAGCGTGACTGTTACCGCGCCTATCCCAATGATTCCCGCAAACATCTCCTGCATATTCTCCATACAACAGGTTGGGAAATCAGAAATGGTTTCAACTGCGACATCTTCCGCTGCCTGTTCTTCGCCAAGCAGCCTATCTATTTCGCTTTGGGTGAACCGCCATTGACCGCCTACTTTAACCCCATTCAACCGATTATCGTTCAACATACGATAAATCGTGATACGGTCAACTTTTAACAGCGCCTCTAGCTGTTTGGTTGTGTACAATTTCTCCATTTTTCTTCCCTGAAGTGCACTAAATGTTATAAGTTGATATATATTGATATAAAACATTTAGGCATCATTGTAGGTATACCTTTGCGCCATAACCATGTCAAGGTGCAATTATGAATATTCAGTGGAATTTAGATAGGGAAATAGTTAGAGATAAGTTAGGCTGGTATTAATTGGGTGAAAACAAAACCAAATCTTTGTAAATATTAATTATTCCTATCAAGGCATGGCTTTGGATTTTCTTTTTTCAATCACATTCCTATTTTAGGAATTGCAAAAAAGTTGGATAAAAGACTTTTTCAGAACATTTCGAGAATCGATCCGATTTGATGTATTGATCATGTATCCATATTACGCGAAAAAGATTGTGATAATTCTTTTTCCCCAAAAATTACTAGAGCTACATTATTACCCAGGTAAATTTAACCCGGAAATGATCTCATCAACGATCATATCCACTTCCTGATCGATCGAAACAGCCAGCGCATCGTGGGGCGTTTCCAAATCAGCAAACTGACTGTGCAGCATCTCAGCTTTCATATAGTGCCTACCTCGCTGCTGCAGCCTTTCGTAGATCAAATCAAAGCTGCCGGTAAGGTGCACAAATTCAACCTCTTCTCTACCACCCCGCAAGATCTGACGGTACTTCGCCTTAAGTGCAGAACAAGCCACGATTAAGGATTTCCCCTGATTGAGGGTCTCAGAAATCAGGTCGTGCAGACGCTCCAGCCAGGGCTGCCGGTCTTCATCATTCAACGGGATGCCTTGCGCCATCTTGTCAATATTGGATTGTGGGTGAAAATCGTCCCCGTCATAGAATGGCCAATCCAACGCTGTAGATAAAACCTCCCCCACTGAAGTCTTGCCGCATCCGGAGACGCCCATCAAGATGATTGCAGTTGCCATTTTTGATGTTCCAATAATTTTTAAAAGCCGTTGTTTATCTTTCGGAAAGACGTTGATTTTCACCTTCCGTCTCAGCCAAAGCGTAGCTCAGTGTGATGACATTACTCATTATACTAATTCTCCCCCAGGATAATTTTCAAAAGAGGTTCGAACACCACCGAAACAGAGATCATTCATATTTCCCTTTCATTTTAAAACTCGGGGTTACAATAAACCATCCGATGAGACATCCTATGAATACAAATTGACCGTGACCAACATCGGCCAGGACAATATCGTTGTCGTTAAACACATCAACCAGGTCTATTACACCGGTGAGGACGATAGCCGTTGGGAAAAATATGTAAAACTTTCACCCGGCGAATCCTATGCGTGGGATTGTTATCACCAGACGCGTAACTATAATGGGACCTTCACGAATTACTATATCGATGCGATCGCACCGATCTTTGATCCGGAAGGCTGTATGAACACGGTCAAAAACAACAGCGATGCGAATGAGGAAATCAAACTCCAAATTCCGGTTTCATGTGAGTAGAAATTAATTGTAAAATATACGGAAAGATAAATCTTCAAGCCAGTTGAGCGCTTCCGCTGTTCAATCTTTTACAATGCTCTTTTCTATTGAATTTATTTTTTCGCCAAACAATTTGTTTTATTATTTTTCTCTCTTCATAATTCAGGTACGGGAGGATTAATGGCACCAAATGCAGACCAGTTTCTAAAGAGAATGTACGCCGGGAGTGAGATCGTTTTCAAGAATCAAGTCATTGCAGAAATTATAAAAAATGCCAACGGAACCCTTGATATCAAAGACGTTCACGGAAAACATTGGTCCATCAATCTCGAAGGCCTGACGCACACACATTACAAACAATTTATCAGAGATTTGGCAATTGCCATTGCCAAATATTGCCCGGATCCACCTGCAGAAAACAGCGCCCAATGCATTCTTGGCGCGATGTCCATTGGAGACAATCTGCTCAATGATAGCGGTGTTTTAGCCACCTTAATAACAATAGAGCCTGATACAAAATTGGGTCCGCGTTTAATTTTTATGGATCCCGATGGCGTCAAAATTAAAATCTACCTGAAACTAATCCCCTATACTTTCGAACTCAATGCTTTCACGGAACATTTCAAAGTCATTTTAAACGAAGCGGCCCTGGCAAAGGAACAGCCGATCTTATTGAATTACTTCAAAGATGAGTTCATAGCAAAAATGATCGCTCAAATGGACTATGATCAGGAACGCTGGGGAGACTCCTGGTTATTCCAGCCGCTTGCCGGCCAGGAAAAGGCGATTAGCGAGCATTTCAACGAATATTTCGACTTCAATGAGAAGTTCGGCAAAAACGTCCCCTGGCTGAAGGTTGCCGGATATGCCATTATCGCCCAGGCGCGCGAAGACCACCCAGAGTGGTTAATGTGATAATTTTGACCTCAACAAATTAATATTACTGATAGCAATTTTCATGGTTTTTTAATCTGGAGAGTTCAATGAGAAAAGCAACTATCTGGCTACTGGGTATCCTTTTCCTGACAGCATGCACACTATCACAAACCACACCGGAAGTCACAATCACGATAGTCCCACCGACAGATATCGCCACAGAAGAACAACTCCCGACCATATCCACTTCCACACCGACCGTAAAGCCTTCGCCCACGATCGATCTCAATCAACCGCCCTATTTCTATGTCAACAATAGTCTTCCAGGCGCGATTCCTGAAGCTTTCGGCCAGGGATTCTTCCACGGATCTTTTCACTCGGCGCCGGTTTTTTCGCCGGACATGCAGACGATGTGGTGGGCCGGTTCATACGGCTCTGCGACCATTTACACCAGTCATTATGAAAGCGGCGTTTGGTCGAATCCTGAAATTATAGAATTCTCCGATTCGATCAAGCAATATCGCGACCCTTTCATCTCACCTGACGGTGAGCTGTTCTTTTTCATTTCCCCCGACCCGATCCCAGATGTCTCTTCCGGAAAGGAGAATATCTGGATGATGGCGAAAGACGGAGAGACCTGGGGAGACCCCCAGCCCCTGCCGCAATCCATCAATGCACTTGACCTGCATTGGACCATCTCGGTCGACGCCAATTACGACCTATATTTCTCAGCCGGTGAACCGGGCAATAAGAATATCTACGTGTCCCCTTACATTGACGGTGGCTACACCGATCCGATCCTGCTTCCCCCGGAGATCAATTCAGGTGAAATGGACATAACGCCAAACATCGCTCCTGATGGCAGCTATCTGTTGTTTTCACGCTACTTCAACCGAGAGGAAATGCCCTATCTTTACATCAGCTACGCAACCGAGTCCGGATTGGACAGAAGCAGTAAAAGTTGAAAACATCCCATACTGCATCAGCCCGATCATCACTCCTGACGGCGCTTATGTGATCTACCTCAGCAGCCCATCTTCATTTGGTTGGCGGGACACATCATTCATTGACCAACTGCGCCCTTAAATACTTTAAGCGCAGACGATTTCTGATGTCTGCGCCTAAAATAAGGAGAGATGGTAAATAGATTCTTATTCTTTGGGAAGATTTACAAAATGCCGAGTAAATTAAGAATGATTAGAATCACAACAATTACAATTAACGTATGGATCCAACCACCAGTCCTTGGGAAGCGGGGAAAGACCCGATAACCAAAGAAACCCAGCAACCAGAGGATAAATAGAATGATAATGATTGTCCACAACATTGATAAACTCCTATCTCTAATATTTATTAATTTAGAATTCCAAGGTTACTTACCTTTTTGTTAAATTAAATCTACCTCAAAAATAGAAGCTATAGTATGATCCAACATGTTTTCCAACGAATATCAACATGAAATCAAATCTAACAAATATAAAAACAACCTAAAGTGGTCTCCCTTGTGAAGTTTTTTCTCTAATTTACGACCATCTATCCTTGCAGATATTCTGTAAATCAAACCTTAAATGCCACCCTCACCGCGTTCTCCTGCGCTTTTCGGGTATCCGCTTCCGTCAACCCGGCCAGCGGTGCCGCGATCTCGAATTCCTCCCGCAGCGTCACCGGGCTGATACCCGGATCGTCGGTGTTGATCGTCGCCAGCAGACCCATATCCAGCCAGCCTTTGAGCGGGTGTTCAGCGTAAGACGGCACACTGTTAGTATGCACGTTGCTGGTCAGGTTGGCTTCGATGCCGATCCCCTTGTCCAACATCATCTCCATCAAAGCCGGGTCCTGGTTGATACTCGAGCGCGTGCCCGATCCGCTGTGCGCCAAGGTCCTCAATTGCTCGCCGGACGCTTTCCGGCCCGGCTAACTCCCCCGCGTGCACCGTGATGCCCCAGCCGGCGTCCCGAGCAATCCTGAAATGCTCGATGAACATCTCAGGCGGATAATTCACTTCATCCCCCGCGAGGTCCAACCCGACGATGTCATCCTTATGCGTCAACAGTGCATTCAACTCTTTGAACCCAACCTCTGTCCCATAGGTCCGGCTGATGATCCCGAGCAGGCTCGCCTCAATCCCGTCCGTGTAAGCCAGTCCCTCCCGAACGCCCGCGACCACCGCATCCACCACGCCTGCTGGGTCCAGCTTGTGCGGTTCGGCCATAAACCAGGGGCTGAAACGCAGCTCGATGTAATCAATCCCTTCCGCAGCGGCATCCAGTACGTTCTCATAAGCCACCCGGCGGCAGGTGTCGTAATCGGCCAGGACAGAGACCATCCAATTAAATTTGCTGAAATAAGCCATGATATCCGTCTGCGGTTCGGTCACCTGGATATGCGGGCGAAGTTCTTCAAGGGTATATGCCGGTAAGGGCAGGTTGTGCTGGCGTGCCAGGTCGAGGATGGTTTGCAGCCGGAGATTGCCGTCAAGGTGACGGTGTAGGTCGATCAGGGGGAGGTCATCGTGGATCATGGACATGGTGAGGGATCCTTTCACGATTGGGTGGAAATTTGAGATTGATTATATAACAAAACCTCCCTTTTCCGTTCTTCCTCTGGACAGAAGCGTTATAATTTAATTATCAAGAACAACAAATTAACTAAGGAGCAATCATGAGTGCAGTCCATCGTTTTACCGGTAACCCTGACAAAGGTGAATACAGCTGGGAAGGTGTTACGCCCAGAGAATACAACAATGAAAACGTCCAGGGCGTCTTCAAACACGTGCTGGTCGGGCCAGAAGATGGCGCACCAAATTTCATCATCCGATATTTTCACGTCCCACCCGGACAGACCACCGTCTACGATCAACATCCACATGAGCACGGCGTGGTGATCCTCCACGGCAAGGCCAGGGTGCAGATCAATGATGATTTCTACGAGCTCGAACCTTATGATTCGCTCTTTATTTCCGGGAACGACATCCACCAGTTCACCACGATCGGTGACGAACCGATGGGTTTCATTTGTGTCATCAAACGAAGAGACTGACTTTCGTGAAAACCTTAACCGCCGAACCACTTTTTGACACTGCCTGCCAACTCGGTGAAGGTCCATTATGGCATCCGGATGAGGGTCGTCTCTATTGGGTCGACATCGTCAATCAGGACCTCTTCGTATCCGATCGCAACCTCAAAACCTACGGGAAGTCACACTTTAACACGCCGATCGGTGCCTTCGGATTCCGTAAAAACAGTGGTTTCGTTTTAGCCACAGGTGAAGGGTTCGCCTTCTGGGACGGTCCGGACGGGGACATGAAAGTCGTTTGGAACCCCCTCCCCGACCGCGCCGGCGTGCGGATGAACGACGGCAAGGTGGATCCGGCTGGACGCTTCTGGGCCGGCAGCATGGATCCCGACCAATGCCAGGCTGAACTATACCGCCTTGATCCGGATGGCAGCCAACACACCTTGCTCGGGAATATCGGCATTTCCAACGGTTTGGGCTGGAGCCCGGACTGGAAAACCATGTATTACACCGACTCGTTACAATACACCATTTATATTTTCGACTATGATAACGAGACAGGTAAATCAGTGACCGCCGCAACTTCGTACAGTCTCCCAAAGGACGATCGTGAAATCGTCCCGGATGGACTCTGCGTTGATGCCGAAGGCTGTGTCTGGTCTGCGTGTTGGAACGGCTGGCAGGTCTCGCGTTATTCGCCCGAGGGTGAGCTTTTACTGACGGTCGAAGTCCCCGCCCAACGGGTGACATCCTGCTGCTTTGGCGGACCGGACCTGGACCAATTATTCATCACCACTGCGCGAGTGGACCTGACGGAAGAAGAGCTCAGAACACAACCGCTGGCCGGGAATGTCTTCACCTGTCGGACAGACACCCAGGGTCAACCGGTGAATTTCTTCGGATAATCAACATCCAGAACAAGGAGATGGCTATGCGCATAGGCGTGCTCACCGCCCTATTTCAGGAACTGCCCATTGAAGATGTACTCGCTAAAGTTCAGGCGATGGGTTTGAGGGCCGTAGAAATCGGTACCGGTTGTTATGCCCCCAATAAACATATTCAAATGGATGCTTTGCTGCAAGATCAGGCCGCGCGCGAAGCCTACCTGCAAATGCTGGATGATCATGGCGTGATCATCAGCGCGTTGAGCTGCCACGGCAACCCGATCCATCCGGATCAGGCAGTAGCCACGGAAGCCGATACCGTCTTCCGAAAAACGGTCATATTGGCTGAGATGCTGGACGTTCCGGTCGTAAACACCTTCTCAGGCTTGCCTGCCGGCGTTGAAGGCGACCGTGCCCCAAACTGGGTCACCTGCCCCTGGCCGCCGCACTTCCTTGAAATGCTGAAGTATCAATGGGACGATGTTGCTATCCCTTACTGGAAAGACGCCGAGGCGTTTGCACGCGATCATGGTGTGAAGATCGGTATCGAGATCCATCCCGGCATGTTGATCTACAATGTCGAGACGATGCTGCGCATGCGAGCGGAAACCGGTCCGGCGATGGGCGCGAATTTCGACCCGAGCCACCTGTTCTGGAACGGCGTTGATCCGATCGCGGCCATCCGTAAGCTGGGCGAAGCGATCCATCACGTACACGGGAAGGATTGTTATATCGACCCCTACAATACCGCCGTCAATGGATGCAACGATAATAAACCCTACGATCAGATCGCCGAACGTTCCTGGACCTTTCGCACGATCGGTTACGGGCATGACCTGCATTTCTGGAAAGATTTCGTCAGCGCATTGCGCCTGGTCGGGTATGACTATGTGATTTCCATTGAACATGAAGATGCGATGATGTCGGTTGAAGAAGGCCTCTCGAAGGCCATTGAAACCCTGAAAGCCGCCAACATTTCCGAACCACCGGGAGAACTTTATTGGGCATAAAACCACCTCAAATTAAAGCCGTCCTCTGCCTGGATATCGACGGGACTCTCACCGATCATGAGAGCAGGATCCATCCCAGCGATGTCAAAATTCTGAAAAATATTCCGGAGGGTATTCAGTTCATTTTCTCAACCGGGCGATCACTCTCTTCCGCAAGAGGTATTCTGCGTGAGCATGGTATTTTCCCCGATGGCCTGTTCCCACTACCCGGCATCTTCATGAATGGCGGCCTGGCGCTCTTGCCGGGCGAACAACCGGTAGTTGTACATCATCTGGCGCCTGATTTATTGAAGGAACTCATTCGTGTCGGTCAGGAATTCCCCAATTCCGCGTTCACATTCTTTTCAGTCACCGATATTTATCTTCTCAACCCAACGGATTTCGGATGGCAAATCTCGTGCAGGGATTTCCTCTCCGCACGAGAAGTGACCCCAAGCCAAATCCCGGAAGAGATCGTGAAGGTGATGGTGATTGAAGAAGACCCTGCAATTCTAGCCGAGATCAGAGAGAGAACAAAACACCTGCCAGCGGAAATGGGATTGTCCCTGCCTTTTCTTTATGAGATCAACCCTCTGGGGATCAATAAGGGTAAAACGCTCAAACAACTATTGCCGATACTGGGCTTGGATCAGGTCCCGGTCTACGCTGCCGGCGATGGTGAAAACGATCTGGCAATGATGGCATTGACGGAGAAATTTTTTGCCCCCAGTACAGCCTATGACCACGTCCGACAACAGGCGGATCGAGTCATTGACAGGCGTGAAGCAGGGATGCTTGCGCCAATCCTGGCTGAAATCAATTAACTTTTAGTACACAACTCAGAGATTTTATCCAAACCGGCCGGAGATGTAATCTTCGGTCAGTTTCTTTTCCGGGTAGGTGAAAACTTTCGAAGTCTCACCGAATTCCACCAAATACCCTGCCCGATCCTCATCCATATTGAAAAAAGCTGTGAAGTCCGACGCCCGTGCGGCTTGCTGCATGTTATGAGTCACGATAATGATCGTCAGGTCCTGTTTCAACTCCTGGATCAGTTCTTCGATCCGCAATGTGGCAATCGGGTCCAGGGCGGATGCGGGTTCATCCATCAACAGCACATCCGGTTCGACTGCGAGCGCGCGGGCGATGCAGAGACGCTGCTGTTGGCCGCCCGAGAGCGCCATTGCGGATTTGTTCAACGTGTCCTTGACCTCGTCCCAGATCACCGCCTGGCGCAGGCTGCGCTCGACAATCTCCTGCAAGACCGACATGGACTTCAACCCGTGCGCACGTGGGCCGTAGGCCACATTATCGAAAATCGTTTTTGGGAAAGGGTTGGGGCGCTGGAAGATCATACCCACTGACTTGCGCAAGTCGTCGATATCCAGAGAGCGGATTTCCTCGCCGTTCTTCAGGATCGCACCTTTTGTCGTCACGTTCGGGATCAGGTCATTCATCCGGTTGAAGGATCTCAGAAAAGTCGATTTCCCGCAGCCGGAAGGGCCAATGATTGAAGTCACCGCGTGTTCCTGAATGGGCAGTGAAATACCTTTTAAATGCGCGGAAATCATCGTAATAAACTTCCAGGTTTTCGACAGTGAATTTATATGATGGCTGGGAATCGGTCATGTTATTTTTTACCGGTCACCCGGGCGGTCAATCGGCGAGAGACGATATTGATGGTCAGGTTGAGCAGGATGATGGTGATGATCAGGATCGATGCCGTTCCCATCGCTTTATCAAAGGCACGTGTTTCCGATGCGAGCATGTAGACATGCAGCGCCATCGACCGGCCGGAGTTCATGATCGTCTTTGGCAGGTTATAACTGCCACCCAGGGTTACCCAGAAGATCGCCGTCTCAGCGATGATGCGGCCAACCGAAAGCACGATCCCGGTCACGATCCCGGGCATCGCCGTTGGCAGGACCACGTTGAAAATCGTATGCCACTTGGTCGCGCCCAGTGAGAGGCTGCCCTCCCGATAAGACCTCGGCACGGTCAGCAGCGCCTCTTCGCTGGTGCGGATGATGGTTGGCAGCACCAGGCAGGCGCCGCTCAACGATGCTGAAAGCAGGGAGAATCCCAGCTTCATATACATGACGAACAAGGCAAAGCCGAACAAGCCGAAAATGATCGACGGGACACCTGCCAGAATTTCCACACCTGACCGGGCAATTTTGACCAGGAAAGCGATGATCTTGCTTTCACGGGATGCATCCCCGGCATACTCCACAAGGTAGACCGCTGCCCCTACGCCAAGCGGGGTTGCGATCACAATCGTCAGGATAACAAGGTAGAGCGTGGTTACGATGGTGGTGGACATCCCACCTTCACCAGAGACCCCACCTGCGGGACGAGTGGTCAGGAACTCCAGGTTGATAACAGGGATGCCCTGTATCAGGACATAACCGATAATCCATAAGACAGCCGCAACAGCTAAAGCGCCGCAGAACCAGACCAGGGCATAACCCAGGTTCTGGAAAACTTTTTGCCGCTTTAAATTTCGCTTGCTTTTGGCTGCAGCGATAATGGATTGTGCTTCGGTGGTCAAATTATGACTCCTGTCTTGAACGCATGACGAAACGAGCGGTGCTGTTTACCAGCATGATCATGATGAACAATAAAACACCTGTAAAAAAGAGCGCAGACCGGTGTTCGCCGGCTGCATAATTGATCTCAACGGCGATATTCCCGGTGAGTGTCCGGGCAGTATTGAGGAAAATGGTCAAGGGATTATTGGTGAGAGGTTTCGGCATCGCAATCGAATTGCCGATGACCATGATCATAGCCATTGTCTCGCCCAACGCGCGTCCTATCCCGAGGATCACCGCTGCGATGATGCCTGAACGGGCTGCCGGTAGGATCACTTTCACAATGGTCTGCCAGTGGGTGCTGCCTAAGGCAAGCGACCCTTCTTTATATTCACGAGGGACTGCCCGAATGGCGTCTTCAGCGATGTTGGTGACAGTTGGGATGATCATCACGGCCAGGATAATGGAAGCATTAAGCAAGCCAAAGCCGGTATTGCGAGTGACATCAATATTGCGGATCAAAGGGGCAAGCACGACCATCCCAAACAAACCGTAAACGACGGAAGGGATACCCGCCAAAAGTTCCACCGCCGGCCGAATCGTCTCACGCACCGCATGGGGTGCAACTTCGGCAAGCAGGATCGCTGTGCCGATTGACAATGGAACGCCAATAATGACCGCGCCGAAGGTGCTCAGGATCGAGCCCAGGATCATGGGTAACAGTCCAAACTGCGCATCCGCGGTCCCGATGATCGACCCCGGCCGCCAGATCGTACCGGTCAGCATCGTGCCGATCCCGATGTCCTGAATCAATTCCCAGGCTTCCGTCATCGTGAAGACGAAGATCAACAGGACGATGATGATGCAGCTCAGCGCCGTCCCTAAAAGGATGTGACGCATCGTGTTGTCAACGAAATCCCGCTGGCGAGGGTTTTCTTCAAAATATTGCCCAAATTTCATCAGGGCGAAGATGATCAGAGAGGGAACGATGGCATAACCGATGAACCAGAGCAAACCTTTCCCCACAATCTGAAGGATAGAAGAAATGGGAACGACTTTAACGCCTGCGAAAATACTCGATGAGATGGCAAATACGATCATGATGAAATAATAAATAATGAAAATTAATAAACCACCAAGGAGAAAAGTCCTGGCCCAGTTTTTGAACCGCCACAGACCCCGGGCAACAAAAGCCACCAGGATACTTGCAGCGATTGCGCCGATAGCATACTGTGTGGCGTTCAGTTTCAGAACGCTGTTATCATTTACCTGAATAAATTGCGGATTGATAAAGAGATAGATGGCAAATGCGATCCCCGCGATGACCGCTGCGCCGAGGATAATGGCTAATGATCGGGTGATAAATTTAACGTAAAAGGGTTTCTTGATATTTTTCGTTGATCGATTTGCCATGTCAATTCCTGAACTTTGACGACAACAACACATTATAACAGCTTGCATTGGGCGATTTGTTTTATTTCAACCTGAGAGGATATTTCTACCCTCTCCGGTGTTTGAGTAAAAAAGCTATTTCACAGTGATGTAATCTTCGGCAACGATTGCCTGTCCATCAGCGCTCAAAATATAGTCCAGGAATGCCTGAGCCAATGCACTGGGATCACCGTTGGTGAGCATGTTCAACGGACGGAAGATCGGGTAGGAACCGTTCTTGACATTCGCCACGGTGGGGTCGATGCTGTCGATTGCCACAGTGTTGATGCTCGAATCCAGGAAACCGAATGAGAGATAACCAATCGCATCTGGTGTTGTGGATACCGTTGTACGAATCTGACCGTTGGATTGCTGAAGCAGGGCATTCTCGGTGATCATGGCTTCGCTGTCGCCAGCAGCCATAACGAGTTCTTCGAAGGCTGCCCGTGTTCCGGAACCTTCCTCACGGGAAACAACAACGATCTCCGCATCTGGGCCGCCAACTTCAGAATAATTGGTGATTTCGCCCGCGAAGATCGCTTTGACCTGATCAATTGAAAGTGAAGGCAACTGCAGATCGGGATTGGTCACGATCGCAATGCCGTCATAAGCAATGGGGATGACCTGCAAATCCGGGAATTCTGTAAACTCTGAATCCTTCACATTCCGAGAAGCATCCCCGATGTCGACTGTGCCCTCTCCGGCGGAAGTCACTCCGACGCTTGAGCCGCCGCCCTGGACTTCAATCGTGACATCCGGGTGATCGGCCATGAAAGCCTCAGCAAGGACCTCTGCCAACGGCTGGACTGTCGTTGAGCCTGCAAGCTGGAGCTGACCGGAAAGTCCATCTCCAGAAGACATCGCCTCCTCGGTGGCAGTAGGTTGTTCCGTGTCCACGCTGAGGTCAGGTACACAGGCTGAGAAGAGCATGGACCCAACCACAATGAGGATGGTAAGGATGAACGGGTTGCGACGCATTTTTTCTCCTTTTTGAGAATGAAATAAAGAATTGTCCGACAGCTTAAATCTTATCAGATGGGATTTAACAACATCGCAAGCGGCAATTAACGCATTGTGAATTCTAGGTTAATTCCATATGTTTCATTTCTACTGAAAATTGGAGACGCCAAGCGTTCGAAACTTGATTTCTCGTACTTAATTGGAGTAAAATTACTCTTAATATTGTGAAGAATTACACAAACATTTATAAAGAAGGAAGTTGGATATGAATAAGTATGATGCAGTCATTGTTGGCGCCGGCCCTGCCGGCCAGGCGTGCGCAGTACGGATTGCAGAATTGGGTGGAAAAGTCGCTGTCGTTGAACGGGATTTCATCGGCGGGATCTGCACCAATTGGGGATGCACGCCTAGCAAAGCGATGATCGAATCGGCCAAAGTGGCACGCGAAGTGGAAACCAGTGACCGTTACGGCGTTCTCGTGGAAGATTATCAAATTGACTTCCCAAAAGTCGCTGCAAGGCGGGACAATGTCGTTCTGCAAACCCGGCAATTCATCACCGATCTGCTGGAGCATTTCAACGTGGATATTTATCACGGCGAAGCGGAAGTCCTTTCGGCGGATACCGTAAAGGTCCGCTATGGCAAATTGAACGACGAAACCTATGAAATGGAATATACCGGTGATGAAGACACCCTGGAAACGGAGAACGTGATCCTGGCGACGGGGTCGCAGCCGTTGATCCCGGGGTTCATTGACCAGAGCGACCCCACCGTCGTCAGCAGCCATGCCCTGATCACCATCCGCGACCTCCCGGAAAGCCTGACCATCGTCGGCGGTGGTGTGATCGGGATGGAATTCGCCACGATCTTTTCCAATCTGGGCAGTAAGGTCACCATCGTGGAACTCCTGCCACGTGTCCTGGCGTTGATGGATGAGGACATCTCCACGGAGATCACCCGCATCATGGAAGAACGCGGCGTTAGGATCCTGACCAACCATAAGGTTACCGAACTGCAAAACGGCGTGCTCAAAGCGATCAACCAGGACAACGGTGAGACAGTCGAGATCCGCTCGCAAATGAACCTGATCGCCATCGGGCGGACAGCCGTCCTGCAGGAGGAACTCTACGATCGGTTGGGGTTGAAATATTCCCGCAAAGGGATCGATGTTGATGATACCCTCCAGACCTCCGTGCCCGGTGTATGGGCGATCGGTGACGCTACCGGCAAATCAATCCTAGCCCATTGCGGCATGCAGCAAGGTGTCATCTGCGCCGAAAACATTATGCGCAAAGACGGCAGTCCCCGCTTGATGGATTACAGCGTTGTCCCCGCCATTGTATACAGCATGCCCGAGATCTTCTCCGTCGGCACGGTCCCGGCGGATCTGAGCGACGTACAGGTGGTCGAGGTGCCGTTTGACGTGAACTTGCGGGCGAACATTGAAGAGCATACGGACGGATTCATCAAGTTATGGATCCGGGATAAGAAGCTGATTGCCGCCCAGGCGATCGGGTATATGGTCTCCGAGATTCAGCAGGAGGTGGCGAACATGATCGCCCTTGAGACGAATGTCGATGATGTGGCGAAGATCATCCATGCTCACCCGACCTACAACGAGATCATCCGTTCCGCTATCGATTTCAGCGAAGGCAAGCAGATCGATTTTTTCCTGTAAGATCAGCAAAGAATCACAAATCCCATGGATTTAATCTAATTCCACGGGATTTTTCATTCCACATAGATTTTATTTAGAAGGTGTGAATAATAAACTAAATTCCCGGGATCTTAAAGATCCCGGGAATTTTTACCATCGAATTCTATTTACTATTACGCTTCCCAATCGGTGTGAAAAACCCCATCCTTATCGATCCGGCGATAGGTGTGTGCGCCGAAGAAATCGCGCTGCGCCTGGGTCAGGTTCGCGGGCAGACGTGCCGTGCGGAAGGCATCAAAATACGCCAACGCCGCGCTCATCGCATAGACCGGAATGCCCAGCTCGACCGCAGTCGAGATCACATGGCGCATCGCGCCCTGACGCATTACAACGACTTTTCCAAAGTGGTCGTCCAATAATAGGTTGGTCAGCCCCTTGTTCTCCTCGAAAGCACTCATAATGTCATCCAGCAAATCCGCGCGGATGATGCAGCCTGCACGCCAGATGGCGGCGATGGTCCGCAGGTCATAGCCAAAGCCGTAATCCTCGGATGCAACCTGCAGCAAGCGGAATCCCTGTGCATAGGAGATGACCTTGCTGGCGTAAAGCGCTTCCCTGGCGGCATCGATCAACTGCTGCCGGTCGCCCTTGAACACCGAGACGGGGCCTGTTAGCCACTCGCTGGCCTCCTCGCGTTCGTCCTTCATCCCGGATATGATCCGGCTGGAGACGGCTGCATTGATCGTATGAACCGGTACACCCAGGTCCAACGCGTTCTGGCTGGTCCAGCGACCGGTACCTTTTTGTTTTGCTTCATCCAGGATCACGTCCACCAGCGGCAGATCAGTCTCCGGATCCACCCGCTTAAGGATCTTAGCAGTAATCTCGATCAGATAGGAAGATAATTCACCATAATTCCATTCATTGAACAGGTCACTCAATTCCGCAGCCGACATCCCTGCGCCTCGCCTTAACAGGTCGTAGACCTCCGCGATCAGTTGCATATCGCCATATTCGATACCGTTGTGCACCATCTTGACATAATGACCCGCGCCTTCAGGCCCCAGATAAGCCACACAGGGTTCACCGTCCTTAGCCTTGGCTGCAGCGGCCTCAAAGACAGCCCGCACTTCCTGCCAGGCAGCCTCGTCTCCCCCGGGCATGATACTTGGTCCCCATAACGCACCTTCCTCGCCGCCCGAGACGCCTGCGCCAAGGTAGAGGATCCCCTTTTCATCCAATGCTTTATCACGTCGAGCTGTGTCCTCAAAGAAAGAATTGCCCCCATCGATCAAAATATCGCCGGGTTCCAGGTAAGGCAGCAAATCTTCAATCACAGCGTCGACCGCCCTGCCTGCCTTAACCATCATCATGATCCGGCGTGGTTTTTCCAAAGCCCCGGCAAATTCCTCATACGAATAGGTTCCAACGATATCGGTGCCTTTGGCCGGCCCATTGATGAAATTCTCAGTCTTTGAATTGGTCCGATTGTAGACAGCCACGGGAAATCCATGCCGATCCACATTGAGGGCTAAATTACTGCCCATAACGCCCATACCAACCACACCAAATTTAGCTTTGGCCATGTTTTCTGTCCTCCAAGATCGCTTTTTGTTTATTGTACTCGATAGAGATGTTCACCGGCGTTAGGTACAACCAGGATCCCTTCGGATTCTCGATTTTTCCACCTGGACAACTTTATGGATTTTGGATTGAGGTACCCCAGATTGATCGAACGACATACACTCTCCGGGATACCGGTCGCAAGCGTGACTTTTATCCGCGGCGTCTCAATCCCGGTTGTCGGGTCGTAATCCCCAAGGCCCTTCACGTGCGTGGCGTGCGCCAATACCCCCCAGGGATAGTCTTTAAAATCATCCCATTGCGACAGGAAGTATTCGCTCACATGATATCCAATCTCTTTCAGGATTTCGCCATGGGTCGTGCTGATCCGCTTAATGTGAGGTGCGTAAATGATCACTTCGCCGCCATCCGCAACGATGGGCTCGACCTTATACATCCCCTTCCCCCCTACCCAGAGGTCGTCGTACATTTTTGGCATAACTGAAATCACTTTTTCATAAGTGCGGCCGGTGTAGAGGATATGCTTCCTGGCGCTCAACCGGGACGCATCTTCCCAGGCGTCCTCCGGTGTCCCCGAGAAGACGCCGTAAACACCGCCTTCATCCAGTACGAAGGCGAAACAGGACTTAGGAATCTCGATCATCTCCGCAGCGCGGTCGATCACAGCCCGTACCGGGGTATAGCCCGACCCGATCACATCATAATTTGTCAGCAGCGCACCCAGCCAATGGGTCACATTGATGGCTTCCGGACCGGATATGCCCGGGAAGAAATATTTATTCCCACCGGAGAACCCGACTACCTCATGTGGAAAGACCGGCCCGAGGATTATCAGATGGTCGTAGTCGAAAATTCGGCGGTTGATGGTAATCAGGAGATCCATCCGCAGTTTTCCGCGGGAAAGTCGGAAGAGCTCATCTTCAGAGATCAGAGCCAATCGAAGCCAGCATCGAAGGATCATCCCAGGTATGGTTGAAAATCCGGCAGTCACCGATCTTACCCTCGACCACTTTGCGGCCAAAAAGTTTCGAAAGTTGGGCGTCGCTCAATGCCGGGTGGGTTCCCAGGGCAACCATGAAATTCAACTGCCCGACCACCGGAGCGAGTGTGTCCTGCACGGTCGTAATGATTTCCGGCAAAGGCATCGTGCGGGTGCTGTCCGGGACCAGGGCCAGCACTCGCTGACCCTGCAAGTTCAGCGCAGTTAATTGCGTTTCCAGAAACGCCCTGATATCCGATGAATCGAGATAACCCTCTGCTTTGATTATTGCATTTTCCATGCAACCAACCTTATACATTAACCCCTGATAATTTCACAATCCGCGAGCCCTGGCTCTCTCAGACAGCCAGGCTTGCATCGATTCCGGCACTTCCGGCTGTGCTTCCGTCTCTCTCAAGAGCAAGGATATAGCGCCTTCCGGGCAGCCATGCGCACAGACGCCGCATCCCACACATTTGACAGCATTCACTTCAGCCGATCCGTTGACCGAGATCGCATCAAATTGGCAAAGGTCCAGGCAGTTGGCGCAGCCGGTGCAAAGGTCTTCATCGACCTCTGCGTAATAGGCCGACCGAGCAACCACATTGGCGATATTTGCTTCCGAAATC
This sequence comes from uncultured Chloroflexia bacterium, assembly GCA_963748065.1. Lineage (GTDB taxonomy): Bacteria > Chloroflexota > Anaerolineae > Anaerolineales > Anaerolineaceae > Brevifilum. Next base: position 30,601 of record CAVVHL010000009.1, read on the forward strand.
GCCCGAAGCAGCGAACATCCACAGGTGCAGCAGTTGCAGACATAATAAATGTCTTCCTTATGATTGGAAACGGTATGCACAAGACCTGCTTCAGCCGCCTGCTCCAATATGTTCAGTGCACCATCAAGATCCAATGCGTCCATATCCGGCGCACGATCAAATGCGTTGGGTGTATCGCTGAGCGCCAGACAGACCCGGATCGGATGCCCGCAAGCGTTGCCGAGGAGGTCCTGTTCCTTCCGGCAGACACAATCCAGCACACCCCAAGCCTGTTTGGACTTGATCAGGTTGACGACATCATCCTCCGGGAGGATTTCCACATCCGCATTAATTGAGGCGTTCACCGGGACCACCCGGTGGAATTGTGGTTCGATCGACAGCAGGGAGGGAAATGCTTCATGATAATATTTTTCATAAAGAATAGCGAATCCTTCGTCCATCCGATTGACCTGATTTTCGAAGAACCCAACCACGAACGGGAGTAAGGCCACCTCAATCCCGCTTTCACCTCTCCCAATCCGGATCAGCCCCTTCCCGCCCATGCTTTTAAGCAAACCCCGGCAGTCCTTAATGGCGATGTCGGCTTTTTCAGCCGCCTCATCAAGCGGCTGGGGGGCCAAAGATAAATTGGAGGCAAATATGGCTTCCTCCGGCGTGAATAAATAGGCTAGCAAATCCAATTCCGCGGCAGATTCCGTTGCAGGAAATCCTTGGGGGAACGAATCAAGCCTTTCTGCCAGTTTTCTATAAACCATTTTCTCATCCATGCCTGCCTCCTATTTGAACGCCGCAAATCATTATAAAATAAAACCCCTGTCTAATAACAGGGGTTCGATTTACGAAGTAATTAGTTCAAACCTCAACGACAGAGTTTTCTGTCCCAAGTTCGTTTGGTGCATAATAATCCGGGTTCCAATCATTTTCCCAACGCTCGCCATCCAGAAAATAGCGATATTCATAGGCTTTACCAGTTTCCAAAGTGATCGAGGTATAAAACGTGCCGTCTTTCTTTTTCTTCATCGGATCTGAGTTCTGGTTCCAGCCATTGAAATCACCAACAAGAAAAGCGCTCTCCGCTTCAACCTCGGCCGGCAGATAGAACCAGACACGGCATTTGTCCCCACCTTTGTAATAACTCTTCTTCAACATTTTCGTCTCCCTTTCTGTCTGATAGAACGATTCAATCTCTCCTAACGATAAGAATCTCAGCCAATTGAGAATGGAAGGTGTGATGAGGGGGTTATTGTATTCGTTGTCGTTGATTTACTGCCGATTATAACCTGATTATGCGAAAAATCTCAATCGATCAAGCCGTAGAACAGCGGTAGCGGACTTACCGGCTCATCAACAATTTTGACCGCTTCAAGCAAAGCGCGCTTTGCTTCTTCGACATCGGCTTCGTGTCTGGCATGAATGATGAAAATTGGTTGACCTGATTCAATCGCGTCACCCACTTTGACCAGAACTGAGATACCAACCGCCGGATCGATCGCGTCGCCTTTCTTCTTACGACCCGCGCCCAGGATCACAGCCGTTTCACCTACCGTACGGGCATTGACCTCTGCAACATTCCCAGACCGCGGCGCTTCCACCGTAACCTTTAGCGGGGCCTGGGGTAACTTCTCAGGATGGTCGACATAGCTGACGTCACCGCCTTGCGCTTCCACCAGTTTTCGTAGATATTCCAGGCCGCTTCCAGAGCTGATCGCGTCTTCGGCCATCAATTTCGCTCTGATCTTATCATCGGCACGTTTCCCGAGGAGCAGCATTTCGCTGGCAACTTCAAGGCAATGGTGGACAAAATCCTCCGGTCCTTCTCCACGCAGGGTCAGGATCGCCTCTTTCATTTCAAGTGCATTTCCAACTTCCACACCTAAGGGCTGGTTCATGTCCGATAATAAGGCAGCAACATTGCGGCCGCTCAATTCACCAATAGAAACCATCAATGTCGCCAATCTGCGTGCATCTTCAAGCGTCTCCATGAAAGCGCCGTTCCCGGTTTTCACATCCAGCACGATCGCCTGTGCTCCTGCAGCGATCTTCTTGCTCATGATGGAGGAAGCAATCAGCGGGATCGACTGGACCGTCCCGGTGACGTCCCGCAATGAATAAAGTTTTCCATCTGCGGGAGCCAAGTCCACGCTCTGCCCGGTGAGGACCTCGCCTAATGATTTCAACTGCGCCAGGAACTCATCTTTGCTCAAGTTGGTCCGGAATCCCGGGATGGACTCGAGTTTATCCAGCGTACCGCCGCTGAAGCCCAGGCCCCGCCCGGACATCTTGCCCACCGGCAGGCCGCAGGCCCGCACCATTGGGACCACGGAAATTGAGGTCTTATCGCCAACACCACCGGAAGAGTGTTTATCCACGGCAATATCCACCACGGATGAAAGGTCCAACACATCGCCGGTCGCGGCCATTGCCAGGGTGAGGTTGGTTGTTTCCTCGGCCGTCATTCCTTCCAGTAAAACCGCCATTGCCCAGGCCGAAGCCTGGTAATCGGGAATATCCCCTTGGGTATACCCATTGATAAAGAACTCAATTTCCTCTTTACTCAGGGCAAATCCATCACGTTTCTTGACGATGATATCAACTGCTCGCATAGTGACCTCCAAATTTATTTTACCTGAGACTAAAAAACCGCAAGGCGCCAGGACGAGTTTAATTTCGTCAGGGTTCCTTGCGGCTTTTCCTGCTGCCAGAAGGGGATCAGACTTTCGGCCGGACGGTGACCTTACGGCGTGGGTCTTCTCCAGTGCTTTCCGTTTCAACATTTGGGTTTTCACGGAGTTCAATATGGATGATCCGGCGCTCATTCGGCGGCATCGGCTCAAGCACCTGCTTGCGGCCGGTGCTGGCTACCTGCTCGGCAATTCGACGGGCAAGTTTACGAAGTTCTTCTTCACGGCGTTGGCGGTAATGCTGCACATCGATCTGCAGCGGCACCCAGCGGCCACACTCACGGTCCACGATCAGACTGGTGATGTACTGCAATGCATTGATCGTCTCGGCTTTGCGCCCGATCAGGAAGCTCAGGTCATTGCCTTCGATGTCGATCAAAACCGGCTGAATGCGGTTTTCGTCACCTTCGCCCAATCGAACGCTGACATCGGCGTTGACCAGCATCTTCTCAAGGATGATATTGATCGTTTCACGGGCAATCGCCACTTCTTCCGGTTCGTCGCCGGCCTCAGGCTTTTCTTTCACCTTTGCCGGTGCTTTGTCGACCGCTTTCGGTTTCTCCGGTTCGGTGTGTTTGACTGCCTTCTCTGCCTGTTGGTTCTTGATCATCAAGGCGACACGAGCCTGGCGTGTGCTTAGGCCGAGGAACCCTTTCTTGCCTTCATCCAGGATTTCGACATCCACGTCATTTTCGGTCAAACCAAGGTCCTGCAAGCCCTTCTCGATCGCTTCTTCCACGGAGGGGGCGATCACTTCCAGTTTTGTTCTTTCTTTTGCCATAAAACCCTCAAATCTGTAAACTGGTGCGAATAAGTGCAGTGAATTATTTTTTACGCTTCTTCATTGGCGGCCGGAGCTTCTTCGAACTGCTATTTGTCTGGCTGGAGCGTTTGGGCGTCGGTTTCGATTGCTTTTTCGGCTCAGGGACATCCTTTAAAGTTGAATCAACAACCGGTGACTTCGGTTTTGTTCCAGCTTTCTCATCATCCTTCTTCTTGAGGAATGGGATAATGTTCGACCAGTTCGCACGTCCCAATATAGCGTATTGGAAAATACCGAAGATGTTACTCGTCAGGAAATAGATCGCCAGACCGGAAGCCAGTGAATATGCCATGAAACCCATCAGGATCGGCATATAGATATTCATCGATTTGGTGAGCATCGCACCCTGGTCGTTTGCCTGTGATGGCGGCTGGATCAATTTGGATTGCAGATAAGTCGTTGCAACCACCAGGATCGCCAGGAAAGGAATGGATAAGCCAAAGACCGTTATCCTTTCCGGTTGACCGAGGTCCATCCAAAGGAAGCGGTTTTCCAAAGGGAGCAAACTTGCGGCGTTGACCAGTTTGGGATAAATGATCTGCTGCAGGTTGAAGAGCTCCAGTGGAGAAGCTGCCATCGCCCGCGTCACGCTTTGGTATAGACCAAGGATCAGCGGGAGCTGGATTAAAGTCGGCAGACAGGAACCAAGGGGGTTGATCCCGAGTTCCTTATAGAGCTTCATTTGCTCTTGCGCCAACTGCTCCTTATCATTCTTATATTTTTCCTGCATCTTGAGATAGCGCGGATCTTCCTGCAGGCTTTGCATGGCGCGCGTCGCTTTGAACTGCTGCACGGTTAAAGGGTGTGTCAGCAAGCGGATCAGGATGGTAAAGAGAATAATCGAAACGCCGAAGTTATGGACCAGCGAGTTGATTAATAGGAGTACATTTACAAAAGGTTGAATTACAATCGTTTGCCACATGGCGTTTTCCTCTACTTTTCAGGGGTCGTGGACCAAAGTTGGACGCCCGACAGGTTGAAACCATAAATAAGGTTATCACCTTTGATCGTGCCAGCGACCAGGAAATCGCTGCCGGCTACTGGTGCCTGGTAGATTTCACCATCCAGAGAGGATTCCCATTGTGGGTTCCCACCGAAGTCATAAGCTTTTACAACACCACCCTTGGTGGCGATTACGAAGCCATCTCCGATGGATGTCAGGCCGCCAACGATCTCGCCAGAAAATTGCGTCTGCCAGACTGATGCTCCTGAGGCTGCGTCGACAGCATAGATCTGACCGGTGTCATCCGTGAACAGTAGGTTCCCGTCCACCTGCAGCAGACTTCCCCAAACACTGCTATCGGCATCAACCGTCCAAAGAGGCGCACCGGATTTGGTATCCAGCGCATACATCGTATTACCCAGAGACCCGGCGTAAAGGATGCTGCCGTCTTCACTCAGCAGGGGTGCACCGGTCACAGCACCGGAAAGTTCGGTCTTCCAAAGTTCTTCTCCATTAGCATTAAGACCATACACAAAATGGTCCATGGAACCGATGTAGATACGACCTTCGGAAACCTGCGGCTGCGACCAGAGGTAATGTCCGGTGGTAAAGGACCAGAGTAAGCTGCCGGTCTCTTCATCAATGGCGTATAAAGAGCCGTCATTACAGGGTGCATAAACCACACCGTTCATTTCAGCCGCCTGGCCGAGATAATAGCCTTTCGCTCCGCTAAAGACCCATTCCTCCTGACCGGTTGTCCGGTTGAGTTTATGGAAATCATTTGCCAGATCGCCAATATAAACGGCATTATCTGTCACCAGCGGTGGCGCATAAAACACCACTCGGTTGTTGGCTTTATCGGGGTATCCCCAGTTGACAGTACCGTTGGAAGCTTTCAGGCTGAAAACAAAATTGCCATAGGCAGCGAAAACAGCGTCATCAGCAATGGCCAGTCCAGGCGAGCCGGTCACCCGTGGACCGGGGACACAGGCGCTCATCAGGAGAGTCAGCCCGATAAAAATCGTAATTAATATGATATGGGATTTCTTCATTCTTTTCTCTTCTCAAGAAAACTCATGGGACCGGGTCAAAACCACCCGGATTGAATGGGTTGCAACGTACAACCCGCTTGACTGCCAACCACCCCCCTTTGAAGGCGCCGTATTTATAGACAGCCTGATACCCATAATGGGAACAGGTAGGATAAAAACGACAGGTGTCGGCGGGCAAGATTGGTGAAATAATCTTTTGATATAAGCGAATAAAACCAAGTAAAATCCAGCGAGGAAGTGTGTTCCATCGAACCGGGAGGTCCTTCAGTTTTGGATCCTGATTAGATTGGATGGGATGATCTGTATGTTCAATCAACTGACATCGTCTTTCATCAGCCCTGCCCGATCAAGAAGTGATCTAAGCGAATCGATCAGCAAATCGTATTTCAAATCCAAAATGGGTTTTCTTGCGATCAACACCAGGTCATACCCTTGGTTGATCTCCTTCATTAGACCTTGAAAAGCGGATCGGATGCGTCTTTTGGCTAAATTACGCTGGACGGCCCCCCCAACAGACCGTCCGGCGATCACTGCAGTTCTGTTTCGTTCTAATTGGTTTGGTAAAAAACCTAAAACAATGGATGGGTGAGCAAATGAATGACCTTCAATGCGCACCCGTTTGATATCTTCACTTCGGGTTAATCGTAAGTTACGTTTCACCCGACTTCCTGTTCAGCAAAGCATTTACATCTCGCGGAATTTAACATGCCCTGGTAGAGTTTACCAGCGGGTCTTCTTGACGTGATTATTGGCCTTTTTCGCCAGCTCATGCCGACCCTTGGCCCGTCGTCGCTTCAAAACCTCTCGACCACCTTTAGACTTCATGCGTTTTCGAAAACCATGCACCCGGACGCGTCGCCGCTTTTTGGGTTGATACGTTCGTTTTGGCATTACTTATGAGTCCTTTCTCTCTCAAATTTACTGCTGTCTTAAACACTCGCGCATTAAGACTAGCGAACAATTATACCGTATGGCTTTTTAACGGTCAAACGGTTAAATGTAGCCAGTCTCAAACCGTATTGATTTTATCAGAACTAATAAAAACGTCAAGATAGGCAGGGTCATTCCGATTCAAGTTCACTCACCACGCCAAACAGCGCCTCGCGCCGGGGATGCGATTCGGTCAGCGAGACAAGCGACACTTCGTTCCACAGGTCTTGCGCCGCGATAGCGTAAACCCGGATGTAATTATCAGTCAATCCGGAAAGCTGCCATTTCCCATCCTCCAGCGGGTCGCTTGATTCCCACAATACCGCCGCTTGGCGACCCAGAAATCGGTCCCGATAAACTTGTCCTAATTGAGTGAACAGGGCGCGGAGATCCGCGTTTCGGGCTTTGGCGATCCGAGATGATACCGGTTCCTTCATCTTAAATGCCGCAGTTTGCGGCCTGGGTGAATAAGTGAAGACATGACCACCGGCAAATCCAATCGTTTTAATAAACGTTTTTGTTCGTTCGAAATCTTCTTCGGTTTCTCCCGGGAACCCGGCGATCACATCCGTTGTCAGCGCGATCTCGGGAACCCGAGCGCGGATTTGCTCAATCAATGCCCGGTATATATCCGTTGTGATGGGGCGGCCCATCCGCTCCAAGATCCGGTCACTGCCCGATTGGAGTGGGATATGCAAATGCCGGCACAGCCGTTCATCTTCCCAAAGTGAAAGCATCTCCGGGTCGAGGTCCCAGGGCTCAATGGAAGACAGTCGCACCCGTTGAACACCATCCATCGCCAGCACCTGTCGTATCAGTTCTGCGAGCGATTCAGGCTTGTTGAAGTCCTTTCCCCAAGCCCCAAGCTGCACACCGGTCAGTACGACTTCTTTGGCCTCGCCATCCAACGCCGCACGGATATCACGCTCGATCGCTTTAAAATTCCGCGATTGGGATTTTCCACGAGCCAGCCTTGTCAGACAGTAGGTGCAGTAATTGTCGCAGCCGTCCTGGACTTTGATGAACGCCCGAGTCCGTCCACGATCGCCCGGGAGCGGCTCGCGGACCAAAGTCAGTTCAGACAGCGCTTCCGGCGTTATCGAAAGCACGCTTGGAACGAGTTCATCCTTCTGCGCATTGGTAAAAATTCTGGATACACCAGGCAATTCCAGCGCGGCTTCCGGATGGACGGTCGCCCAGCAACCCGTCGCGATCACCTGTCGGGAACCTTGCCGGGCGGCGCGTCGAAGCTGCTTCCGTGAATCGGCTGCGGCTTTCACCGTAACCGCGCAGGTGTTGACGATCGCCAGATCCGCTTCCGCTGGATCAGCGACGATTTGGTGTCCTAAAGCTCGGAAAGTATTTGCGAAAGTTTCGACTTCACTTTGGTTCAGTCTGCAACCGATAACATCAAAAAAGATCTTCATAAATCCTAAGGTTTTACAACGATAAAATCATCAAACAAAATATCCACGCCCGGCTCTGAGAAGCTCCCCGCAATCATCCCGACATCGCCGTTTGAAAAAGTCGCATCCTGGACCTGGATCAAACGGATGTCATTGACCACCAATGCCAGTTGGTCACCCTGGCAAACCGCCTGGATCACGTTCACATCCTCCCCCCGATGGATGGCGTCGCTGAAATCCATGTGGGTCTGGTCGATCAGAGATTGCTCCCCACCCACGCGTTTAAAGATGCCATAATAGCCATCCGAGCTGACCACCAGCGCGTAGAAATTTTCTTCGTCCTGGTATCGGCAGATCAAGCCAAATAGATTGTTGTCCGGTCCGGCCAGTTTACGCGCCCGAACGTGCACCAGCATATCCTCGAAGTTCAGCCCAGGAACGCTCCAGAATTGAAAATCAGGGACCTGCGTCCATAACCTGAAACCACTCTGAGCATAACCGGCGAAGCTGAGCGGGTCGTCTCGCACCGTCCAGGGCACGTCTGAACCCGAAAAATCCTCCCGGAAGAGGATTGGTGTGTCGCCGAGCCAGGGGAGCTGGTCAGCCGCAAGCCAGGGCACTGAACAGGCAGACAATCCAAGAACCAGGACGACTAATATTATTACAAATGAACGTCTTTTTATCATCTTCACTTACGTCAATCCAGCCGGGAGTTGATTGGAAGCCATTCTCAAAATCACTCAGAAAATTATAACTTACTTCATTAATGAAGGCCAAACCTTGGGAAACTGATCAAACAAAAAGAAAGGCCTCCCCTTTCGGGGAAGCCTAATTAAAAAACGAGGATCAAAGACCACCTTGGTTCCCCAATGTGGATAAGAAAAGTGTCGGACAATTCTCATTCAAACCAGGAGTCGTCCTCGATTTTTATATATGAATAACACCCTTGAACAGGGCGTTAGTTGACGTAATTTGGATCTTCATTTTCGGGGGATCCAACAAACGACCCCGCCGTGCCGTGTGCCGCTGAGTTTTGAACCTGCATAAGCAGGATTGTCGTACCCACCAGCTCCGCCTTGACTTAGGTCTATCGCGTCACTGGATGGAGGTCAGACGTTTTTAAAGGGTGTTGGCCCAAAACTGGTATGCTGCATCACGAACACAGCAGGGTAATTTACTTATACCATGATTTATAAAGCTTGCAAAGAATCTCAATGTTAAAATCGACAAAATGGCTATGCGCATTGCAATCTTGATTACCGAGCCTTGTAACCTGTGGTAATCTAATACTAATTCCGGTTTTCACATGCAAAGAAGCGCGATATGCCAAGACTATTTATAGCAGTACAGATCCCATCCGATATCATCAAAAAGATCACCGAAATCTCAAATTACTTTCAAACCCAGGTGCCATCTGACTTAATGAAATGGGTGGATCCTGCAAACCTTCATATTACGATCAAATTTCTTGGTGAAACACCTGAGAAGAAGATCGAACAAATCAATGCCATTCTGCTACAATCTGTTGAAGGATGGGTTCCCTTCGATTTATCGATCGAGGGATTGGGAATGTATCCACATCATCGGCAGCCGCGCACCCTCTGGCTGGACGTCAAGGGTAATGGCTCACTCGTTGCATACCATAAAAATCTGGATGAGTTGCTCCAGAAAGCCGGCTTTGAGAAAGACCGTAAGCCCTATTCTCCCCACCTGACGCTCGCCCGAGTCCGGGACCGCACCGACCGTGATGCAGCGCATCAGATTGGCGTCACCTTATCACAATTTAAAGTTGACTCTCTGGGTACACTCAAGGTGGATGCCATCAAACTTGTCCAAAGTGAGTTAACACCCAAAGGACCGATCTACACCACCCTCTTTTCTGCGCCTCTGGGTGAAGTATAATCAATATGACCGTTCAAATTCTAGCGAGGTGACTTCTGGAAGCAATTAAACTGGCGAGAGAAATCGCAAATTTTCTTGAAGAGAAAAAAGGCGAGGACATCGTAGTCCTCGATATCAAAGATATTGCATCGTTTACCGATTATTTTGTAATGGTGAACGGCACCAGCAGCCGGATGCTGCAAAGTCTGGCGAACGCCGTCGTACGGGAGGTAAAATCCAAATTCCATAAGACTGCCCAACCTGAAGGTCAGCCTGATGCCGGCTGGATTCTGTTGGATTACGGCGACGTGATCGTCCACCTGTTCTCACCTAAGCAACGTGAATTCTACCGGCTGGAGGAACTCTGGTCGGAGGGCAATGTCATCCTTAGGGTGATGTAATTTTTTCCTAAACGAATAACTCCCGGGCGGTATTATCTTCCCGGGAGTTTTTATTTTATCTAAGGTGTCAGCTTACTCAGCGTTGATGGCTGCCAGCACTTCCTGACTGTGTTCGTTTGGTTTCACATTCTTGAAGACCTTCTTGATCTTCCCTTCAGGGCCGATGATGAAGGTCGTCCGGTAGATGCCCTCATACTCCCTGCCGTAATTCTTCTTGAGACCCCAAACGCCATATGCCTCGCTGACCTGATGCCCCGGGTCAGACAAGAGCGTGAAAGGCAATTCATATTTGTTGATGAAATTAGCATGTGATTTCTCAGAGTCAGGGCTGATGCCGATCACTTCCACGCCGGCTTTCCTGAAATCAGCATAAGAATCCCGGAATGAACAGGCTTCCTTCGTACAACCGGGCGTATTGTCCTTGGGATAGAAATAGACCACGATCGTTTGGCCTTTGTAATCGGATAATTTATGGACCTTACCCGCATCATCCTTCAGTTCAAAATCGGGTGCTTTGGTTCCCGCTTCAAGTATCATTTTATTTCTCCTGGTATCTAGTTCGTTGTTCTTTCAAGTTAATTATAGGTTCTCAAAAATCGAAAATCAACGCGTCGCCTAACGAATCCAGAAGGCAAACCCTAACAGGTAAACCGGGATAAAGAAAACGGACGCCGTAGCAAACTGCATGATCCGCCAGAGCGGCTTACGCCCTCGCCTGACGCGTTCCATCAGCCAGATCTCCAACAATGCGATCGGAAAAGTGAGGAAAACCGGCCAGAGCAAGAACCAGGGGAAACCAAGCAGCGCCGTCAACGCCATCAGGACGTACCCCATAAGGATCAGGGCGTTATGCAACACCATCGTTTTTTCCCAACCAAGAGTTGTTGCAATCGTCTTCTCCTTATATTTTTCTTCCTGCCCGTAATGGATCAGATGGGTTAACAGGCTGTACGCCATATAGATCGGCACCAGGCCCAGGATGACCAACGTCAAAAGTTGATGCAGGCTGGCGGATTGGATGAAATAACCTAAAGCAGGCGGGATGACCACGACCAGCAATGCTTCAAACAAGATTGAGTAAGGACGCAGCCTTTCACTGATCTGGGAGAAATAATACAAGCCACCGATCAGGATCACCGCGATCAACAAAACGATCAATCCCTGCCAGACGAACCCGGAAACCATCCAGTTGATGAACAGTGTCGTCGCCACGGTCATAAATGTCGCCGAAATGAGCCCAAGTGCCAACCGTACCTGCTTGATCTCGCGGAAAGTCGCCGATTTGGGCCAGGTCCGTCGATTGAAGGATTTCCCGAGTGCACCGAGGTAATCCAGCGCCAGGACGATCAGCAGGATGAAAACCCCGCCTTGAATGAAGGTCGACCAACTGCGGATCGCTTCAACATAGTGGACCAGGCCAACCCCGAGGGTATAGGTCATTAATCACGCTCAGCACTCTGAAAATACTGATGGGTTTAGTGAGTTCTTTAAAATTCATTTACGCTCCTGGATCCCTGCTAAAGGCATCTTCCGTTGGTTTTTTAGCGATTAAAAACGTCTTAAGGCCTCTCAATAATTTTAGCCGGGATGGTATAATGGTTTCAAGTTTCAACCTGATATAAACGATTATGCGAAAAATATACTGGATAGGTCCTCTGCTGGCATTAATCCTGGCTGCCACCTTTGCAGCATCTGTGTCTTCTTTTAATGACCGTGCAGATGGACTGATCCTAACTTCACCGAGCGCTTGTCCCTCCGGGGGATGTGCTGCCGGGCAGCGACTGAATTTCTCGGCTTCCTATTCCGTCACCCCTACTTATAGCGGAAACAATACCCAAGTCTGTATCTATGCCCCCACCGGCTGGGCGGATTTCAGTGAGGGCTGGATCTCCGCTCAGGGCCAAAGTTCTGGCGTGACATACACCAGCGGCCAGATCGGGTCAATTTGCAGCGATAACGCCGATGGAAACGAATGGGTCGCCGGCGCTTATGCACAATTAGGGTCTGGTGTATCGAACGACGGTCTGGACTTCGCCCTCAACATCAACTCAACAGCCAGTTCAAGCGGCCAGGTCATTGCCAAGGTCTTTGAAGCGGATTCCGGAGGGAGCTGGTCTCAAACGTCCCGGATTAATTCGCCAGTCCTACTATTTCCGTCGCTTCGCTGGTCAACCCGGTTTACGTCGCCAATACTTCCACCGATTGCGGCAGTCATTCACCTTGCTTCATCAACAGCGGGGATGATCTCCCCGACGGAACTCGGCACCGGCCTGCGTGACGCGGTGATGGCCCAATCCACCGGCCAGGAGATCGTCATCCTCGGTAATTACGTCATCAAGAGTGAAAGCGTGCTGATTGATAAAGCGCTTACCATCAGCGGCTTGGATGATGCCTCCATTTCCTATTCCGGCAGTACCTGCGCCAACGGCATGCTTGAAGTCACCGCCGGTGCGGTCATCAAGGACCTGGCCATCACGGACGGCCCCTGCACGAGCCCCTCTCGAACACTGATCTCAATCGACAGCAGCGATGACGTTACGATCGAACATAACACACTCAATGCGGGTTTACGAGCGGTCGATATTGTTGATATTGGTACCGGCGCTACGGTAAACGTCGTTTTTAACCACATCACGAACAACTCAATTGCGGCTGTGGATGCCAACGGGCTTGGCGCTGTTAAAATTTACGCCAACAACATCATCGACAACGGCGGCACTTACCAGGTCGAGTGCAATAACAACAGTACAGCCGACCACAACTTCTGGGGCGACAATATCTCCGCCGCAGCCAGTACATCAGCCAACTGCGCACGTGACCGAAGGGAAACGCCTGGGCGCAGCCATTGCATTAAGCGATTATGACATCGGTGTGGAAGCCATCCAGCGGACGGTAACCGGCACCAAGACCTATGTTTTCAACAACAAGATCGCCTATTACCACTCTCTGGGGAACAATTACGATCTGGTCATTGTCAATCACAGCCAGGGCAGCAATAGTAATATTCCCTTTTATGATGAAGTTGGCAATTCCGTCAAACCCTGTTCCAATTTCTACGATGTCTTCACGGTCGAAGGCGCGGCGCCCACCAACCTGCTGCTCTCGCTAAAATATGACCTGAGCAGCGATTGCACCACAACGGTTAAATCCAATAACTTCTGTAACTCTGGTGACAGCGCGAAATATCCACTCTTCTGGTATGACCCGGAGACTGGGATCACGGATTACTGGGATACGACCGGGGAAACCGGTCAAGCCACCTCCTGCAACATGGCTGGGAATGAGATCCAGGTCACCATTGACGCCTCCGGCAGACCCGGCATCAGTAACGATCTAAACTTCACGCCTTTCGTTGCCGGCTTGCCTGATTTGGGCGGTATCTCCCTGGCTCAGTTCACAGCGTCGTTCGACGTGACGGAAAATGATATCAAGTGGACCACCACATCGGAACGGAATATCAAAGGTTTCCATATCCTTCGCAGCGATACGGAGAACGGCACCTATGCTCGCATCTCGCCTTTGCTCAATTCAATTGGCGATACGTATATCGGCGGGATCTATAACTTTCTCGATGACGATATTCAATACACCAAAACCTACTATTACAAGCTGGAAGTCATCAATATGCAGGGTGATTCGATTGAGACCTACGGCCCCGTCAGCGTACTGACTTCCACCGCCACACCGACCTCGACGTTGACCCGGACGCCAACCTTAACGCGCACACCCTATCCCACCCGCACCGCCACACCGTATTATTACCGCTCGCCCACATCCTATTACCGCCCTGCCACGGCCACCCCACGCGGCGGCCCGACCCAGGTACGGACCTACGGGCCAACGCCCACCCCAAGCCGGACCAGTGCAACCAAACCGACCTACAATCCCTCCTCTGAGGAATCGGGGGAAGGCTACCCGGCCGGCGGTTACCCGCTCGAAACTGAATACGCATACGCCACAGAAGGTTATCCTGAGCCTGGTGAAGAAGGTCAGGGTGTAACTTCAACACCAAACCCAAACGAGGGCGGCGGACAAAGCCAATCCACGCCAGGCCCGGATGAAAATGAGCCCGGCGGCGGCGAAAATAACGAGGGTGGACTGGGAAATGAGCCTTTCCGCTGGGTCTTCATGTTGATCGGCTCGGCTGCCGGGTTGGTTGTTTTAGGTGTTGGTGGTTTCATTTTACTGAAAACCCGTCTTCAATAATCCCCCCCAATGACCCATAATTTTGACTTTTGATTTGATTTGTGCTATTCTATGCTGTAATTAATTTCCCGTTCAGGATGGAGATATGCAGCGCGAACGCGTTTCAGAAAATGTTTATTGGTTCCAAAGTGAAACTTATGCTCAGGTTTCCGCCGGAGCGATAGCCGGACCGCAGTGGGCGATAGTCATCGATACCCTGATGCCCCAGGAAACCCTGGAGATGCGCGATTTTATCGAAGGGAAGTTGAATCTCCCGGTCCGATATGTGATCAATACCCATCATCATGCCGATCATTGTTGGGGAAACTGCTTTTTCCCTTCTGCAACTGTGATCGGGCATGAGCTCTGCCGTCAAATGCTCCTGGACCGAACGCCTTCCGCCCTGGAAGTCGCCAGCCAGGACAACCCCCTTTATCGACAGTTGAAGATCGTCCCGCCCAGCATCACCTTCCGTGAAGGCACCTTCAACATGAAGATCGGCAAGAAACATCTGAAACTCTTCCCCGCGCCTGGCCACTCCAGTGACGGGATCGCCGTCCTGGTTGAAGAAGACCGGATCCTCTTTTCAGGCGACGCCTTCATGCCCCTGCCCTTTATTGTTGATGGTGACCTCGACCAATATATCGAGACAACCACTGCTTTTACGGAACTCGGTTTGGAGAATATCATTCAAGGTCACGGCGACATCATCCTGCGTGGTGAAATCGACGAGAAAGCCAAAGAGAACATCACTTATCTGAAGGCGATCAGCAAAGCCGTCAAGACAGCCAAACGACGGAAGAATCCCCTCGAAATTCTCGATAGTATCGGGATCGAAACCTGTGGGAAAAGCCGGGTGTTACTTGGTGGCCTGGCGAGTGAACTGCATAAACGAAATTTGCGAGCGCTCTATAAACAGGCTGTTGAAAGCGATAAAGAAAAGGATTTGATCGAGGTAGGTTAATACCAGAATAATCCGATAACGATCAGAACCACAAGCATCCCGACCGGCTCAGCCCAGAAGGCCCATCCCCGGCGGGATTCTTTTATTCCTGAGACCATCCCGGTGAGTCCGTAAGCCAACCCGACCAGGATCAATCCGAACTGGATTGGCGCAATCGGAAGGTAATGCAAACCGACTGCCACTTCGGACACGATCAGGCTGTCCACGATCGCCCATATTGGATACCATTCCCCCAACCGTAGGTAGAGTGATCGACTGATGACCATCATTGCCCCAACAGCCAGAAGCGGGATACGTAAATAAAGGCGCAGGTCGGCTGAATAGATGGCGATAGCCATCAAGAGATAGAGCGCGAAAGATAGTCCCGTCAGCCCGATTGCGGCTATTGGGTGTCTGACGCTGCTCACATTCACGACGTTATACTCGGCAATAAAAACCGCCATCAAGAGCAGACTTCCCAATCCAAAGATCGCCCACCAGAAAACCCCTCCCTTGGAATTATTGAGGGCTACGCCGATCACCAATGTGGTTAAGACAGGTAAGATCCAATGCCGGACCGCAAACCAGCGTCTCGTGCCCGTCGGCCAATCGGGGTGTGATTGGATCAACCATTCCATCCCGGCTGCTGCCAGCAGCGCCGTCAGGAAAACGGTTAACGTGCCGAAGTTCAGGGAGAATTCCAGCAGGATACCCAATAAATTGAAAGTGATCTGTTGGGCCGGAAAGGACACCAATAGCGTCAACGCAAACGCCAGCATAATAGCTGCGGCGATGATGGATAAACGGTTGATGTCCGGAAAACTATCTCGGAATCGCATGGCATCATTTTACCATGCCGGCTTTTATCGAGAATAAATCCGATCGTATCGAGTAAATGAGTAAATCTCCTTAATTAAATGAAGCGAGTAGAAGATCACCCCTCAGAATCATCCCTTTTTGATAGCCAATCAAGGGTGATTGTGGTAAAATTGAATATTGTATGAACACAAGTTCTGATATTAAGATCGAAAAACCAAACATCATACAAGCGCTATTATCCGGATTTAATACTATTGCCAGCAAACCGTATTTGATCTTATTGCCAATCATTCTGGATCTGTTCCTTTGGTTTGGTCCGGGATGGCGTGTAATTGATGTTTTC
Source organism: uncultured Chloroflexia bacterium (assembly GCA_963748065.1). Lineage (GTDB taxonomy): Bacteria > Chloroflexota > Anaerolineae > Anaerolineales > Anaerolineaceae > Brevifilum. The sequence continues at coordinate 47,008 of CAVVHL010000009.1, forward strand.
AGACCCTTCATTCAGGGAATGTCCGACATTCCCGGGTTGATCGGATCTGAGTACGCGGACATGGTGCAATCCTATCAAACACTTTGGCAAGAAATTCTGACCAATTTCAACCTGGCGACCACCCTGCGCACCTTACCGATCGGCATTCCCAGCTTGATGGTGAGTGAAACGCCTTTCACCAATCCGATGGGACATTCTTTGGTTTTCGACTTGCATACGAAGCTGCAGGTATTCAGCTTGTTGGTCTTATTCCTTATCATTGGTTACTTCCTCGGAAATCTTTATTTCCAGAACATTTCCAAGGAGGTTGTGCCGGCTAACGAGAAGATGACTTTCAAACGTTCCATCAAAGCCTTCCTGCAGATCGTTCTTATGCCGGTGATGCTCCTGATCGTACTGCTGATCCTGAGCATTCCCATTCTGCTGCTGATCACAGTCGTCACACTTATCAGCGCGACCTTAGGCGAGTTCGTGATCTTTGCGGTCGGCGTCATCATTTTATGGATATTGATGCCATTGATCTTTACACCGCACAGCATCTACCTTTACAAACAAAATCTGATCGCGGCGATGATGACCAGTATCAGCGTGGTGCGGGTTTCGATGGGAAGGACAACCTGGTTCATCCTGGCTTGTTTTGTTTTGATCCGCGGCCTGGATTTACTCTGGCGGTCACCTGAAGTGGATAGCTGGTTCCTGTTGATTGGCATCCTGGGTCATGCCTTCATCGTCTCCGCCGTGATCGCATCCTCGTTCCATTATTTCCTGGATGCAACCAAGTTCACTCAAACGATCATGAATAGGCAGCAAAATACCGACCCGATACCACCATTCAAGATTAATCAGTAAATGGAGATATAAAGTTTGGCAAAAAAACCGATTTCCTACGATGCAAACGATATTCAAGTCCTCGAAGGTTTGGAAGCTGTCCGCCGTCGCCCAGGTATGTACGTGGGCGGCACGGATGTCAAAGCGCTCCACCACCTGATCTATGAGGTTGTCGACAACTCCATCGACGAAGCTCTGGCAGGTTCCTGCGACCGGATCGATGTGATCATCAATGAAGATGAAAGCGTGACGGTCATTGATAATGGCCGTGGCATTCCTGTCGATCTACATCCCGAAAAGAAGGTTTCCGCGCTTCAGGTCGTGATGACCACCCTGCACGCCGGCGGTAAATTCGGTGGTGCAAGCTATAAGGTTTCCGGTGGTCTTCACGGTGTTGGCGTCTCGGCAGTGAACGCCCTTTCAGAATGGTGTGAGGTGGAAGTTTGTCGCGATGGCAAGCTCTACTTGCAGCGCTATGAGAAAGGCATCCCCCAGGCACCCGTAAAAGCCGTTGCAAAATGCCCCACCAACCAAACGGGGACGACGACCACTTTCCGATACGACAGCACGCTCTTCAAGGGAGATTTCACTTATAAATTCGAAACCCTGGCCCAACGTTTCCGTGAAATGGCATTTGTCACCCGAGCGGTAACGATCCACTTATTGGACAAGCGTGACGATAAAGAAATTACTTTCTATTTTGAAGGTGGGATTTCCTCCTTCGTCCAATACCTCGATCGCAACCGGGACACACTCCACGATGTGGTTTATTTTGAAAAGGAGATCGATGATATCGGAGTCGAGGTTGCAGTCCAATACACGGATGCCTACTCCGAATCGGTCTACGCCTTCGCAAATACGATCAATACGATTGACGGTGGTACACACCTGACCGGTTTGCGGATAGCCCTCACCCGCTCGATCAATGATTTTGCCCGGAAGAACAGCCTGCTTAAGGACGCCGACTCGAACTTCTCCGGTGAAGATACGCGGGAGGGCTTGACAGCCATCGTCAGCATCAAACACCCCGATCCGCAATTCGAGAGCCAGACAAAAGTAAAGCTGATGAACCCCGAAGTCCAGACCCTGGTTCAGCAGGTCGTTGCGGATGGTTTCAGTAATTTCCTCGAACAAAATACATCCACAGCCAAGAAGATCATCCAGAAATGTCTGACTTCAGCGCGTGCCCGTGCAGCTGCACGAAAAGCTCGCGACCTTGTGATCCGCAAATCCGCCCTGGAAAGTCTGACCCTTCCGGGCAAGCTAGCGGACTGCTCCGAACGGAACCCCGAACGCACCGAACTTTACATCGTCGAGGGTGACTCGGCTGGCGGATCTGCCAAACAGGGTCGTGATCGTCATTTCCAGGCGATCCTCCCCTTGCGCGGTAAGATCCTCAATACGGAGCGCGCCCGCTTGGATAAGATTTCTCAACAACAATGAGGTGAAATCACTGATCTCTGCACTTGGAACCGGCATTGGAGAATCATTTTCACTTGAAGGCTTACGTTATCACCGGATCGTGATCATGACCGATGCGGATGTCGATGGTGCACATATCCGCACCCTGCTGCTAACCTTCTTCTTCCGTTATATGCTGCCTCTGATCGAATCAGGGCATCTCTTCATCGCTCAGCCGCCGCTCTACCTGATCGGCCACGGTAAAGAGAAAACTTATGTTTATACAGAGGCGGAACGTGAAAAGTTGATCAAAGAGATCAACGCAAACAGCGGCAAGTACTCCCTTCAGCGGTATAAGGGCTTGGGGGAGATGAACCCGGATCAGCTTTGGGACACGACCATGAATCCTGACAACCGGACCCTCCTGCAGGTGAATGTTGAAGACGCCGCAGAAGCCGACCGAACTTTTGACATGCTGATGGGTTCAAAGGTGCCTCCCCGCCGCCGCTTCATCCAGACACATGCGAAAGAAGTCCGCAATCTGGACGTGTAGTTGCCAATACTAATTAACGACCGAGGCTGTGCTGATCCAAGCACGGCCTTTTTTATTGCAGGTTATAGATACTAGGTATTAGGAATTAGGTATTAGGGAAAATCAATGAGCATAGTATGCATCTTGGGATGAACACCGATTATCTGTTAACCTAATCCCTAATCAACTAATTCCTGGTCGCCTTATCACTATTGCCCCATGTTATAATTCACATTTCACGGTTCCAATCATTACACACGGCTATGACTGCTTTTTTTGCGACGATCCGCACTTCCTTCCGGCGCCAATTAACCTATCGCGCCGCAAACCTTTCCGGGCTGGCGACCAACCTCATGTTCGCCTTCTTCCGGGCGGCTGTGCTGATCGCGCTCTTTAACGATAAGAACGTCGTGAACGGGCTTACGATCCAAGGTGCGATCACCTATGCAGGGATCACCCAGGCGTTGATCGGCTTCCTGAGCTTCTTCCATTGGTATGACGTAATGCACTCCATCAATGACGGCCAGATTGGGGCGGACTTGCTGCGCCCAATGAACTTCTTCACTTACTGGCTGGGGATCGATATCGGCCGCGCGCTGGGGTCCTTCCTCATCCGAAGCCTGCCCCTATTCCTGATCTTTACGATCTTCTATCGCATTACACTCCCCGCGACCCTTACCCAATGGGCGGCATTCCTGCTTTCGTCGGTGTTCTCACTCCTGATCAGTTTCGGCTGGCGGTTCTTGGTCAATCTTTCCGCATTTTGGAGCCCTAATGCACTCGGGGTTGGCCGTTTTGCCTTCGGATTAAGCTGGATATTCTCGGGATTCTTCATGCCGCTGGACCTCTTCCCGGACTGGCTGGCGAATTTCGCCCGGCTGACACCTTTCGGTGCCAGCATCTACATCCCAATCGAAATCTTTATCAACAAACTCGAAGGATGGACCCTGCTGCGCGGGCTGCTGATCCAACTCTCCTGGTTCCTGATCCTGACTCTGCTCGATCACCTGATCCTTTCCCGTGGGGTTCGTAAACTCGTAATCCAGGGCGGCTGAGATGCGATCGATCAAACTCCTTTTCCGATTGCTAAAGATTCAGATCCGGTCTCAACTGCAGTACCCGGTGTCTTTCATCCTGGAAGTGCTAAGCGGCGTTTTCATCATGGGAATGTTCTTTATCTCTCTGGCGCTCACCTTCACCCGTTTCGATAACATCGGTGGATGGACCCTGGGTGAGGTCGCGTTCGTCTGGGGAATTACGGAGTTCAGTTTCGGCACAATGGATATGATCTTCAGCGGGTTTGATTACGACGTCTTCGGACCGATGATCCGCAAAGGTCGTTTCGATCAATTGCTCCTGCGCCCGGTAAATATCACCCTTCAGGTTTTCGGATCGCGTTTGGTCCTGCGGCGATTGGGCAGGATGATCGAAGGCCTTGCAATCTTAATTTTTGCTCTGACCCGCATCCAGGTGAGTTGGACGCTTTTCAAGGCAGCTTATGTGCCGGTCCTGATGGTCAGCCAGGTGATCTTTTTCGGGAGTCTGTTCATCATCGGCGCGACCACTACTTTCTGGACCCTGGAACGCCTGGAAATCCTGAATATCTTCACCTATGGCGGTGGCGAGGTCATGTCCTATCCCATGCACATCTTCCCTCGGCCGATCCGCCTGCTCTTTACCTATCTGGTGCCCGCAATTTTCCTCAGTTACTACCCTGCAATTTATATTCTCGGCAAACCGGACCCCCTCAATGCACCTCATTTCGTCTATTTCATCGCGCCCTTCATCGCTGCCCTGATGTATTGGCTGGCCTTGAAGTTCTGGCGTTTTGGCATACGTAATTATCAAAGTTCTGGAAGTTGATTATGAAACCAATCATTCAAGTCCGTGAGTTAACCAAGACTTTCAAGGTCTATCATAACCATAAAGGTTACCTGGGCGCGCTGCGTAACCTGGTTAACCGAAAATTCAGCCTGGTGCACGCCGTGGATGGCGTCAGTTTCGAGATCATGCCGGGGGAACTGGTCGGGTACATCGGTCCGAACGGCGCTGGCAAATCGACCACGATCAAGATGCTGACCGGGTTGCTGGTACCCACTTCCGGGCAATTGAATGTCAATGGGTACCTACCCTGGAAACAGCGTAAGACCTACGTCCAGCGGATCGGCGCGGTCTTCGGACAGCGCACCACCCTCTGGTGGGACCTGCCTCTCACCGATTCGTTTGACCTGCTCAAATATATCTATCGACATCCCTGAAGATGTTTTCACAACCAATTTCAACATGTTCCGCGAAATCCTTGAGTTGGACCAATTCATCGATACACCTGTCCGTTCGCTCTCCCTAGGCCAGCGGATGCGGGCCGATCTATGTGCGGCATTCCTTCACAACCCCACACTGGTCTTCCTGGATGAACCCACCATCGGTCTGGATGTGGTCGCCAAACAACGCATCCGCGACTTCATCCAATTCATCAACAAGGAGCGAAAAACCACCATCCTGCTGACCACGCATGACATCTCGGATATTGCTAAACTATGCGAAAGAGTTTTGATCATCGATCATGGTAAGATCCTTTTCGATGGGAAATTAGCTGCCCTTCTGGCGGAATTCGGCGGTCATCGCCTGCTGAGTGTGGAATTCGCAGAAACTTACCCCAACCCGGCGTTGGAAGACGCACAAAATCATCCAATCGGACGGCCAGCGCGTTGTCTACAGCTTCGAGCGAAAAAAGGTCTCAGCATCCAAATTGATCAATCGCCTTTCCACTGTTTACCGGATTTCCGATCTGGAAGTACAGGACCAACCCATCGAGGATACGATCCGCCGGATCTATGAAGAACAGCTATTGTATAATCATGGCTATGGCGAGGAAAATACTTCATCTTGACCTCGATGCCTTCTTCTGCGCCGTCGAGGAATTACATGACCCTTCCCTGAAGGGAAAGGCTTTTGCCGTCGGCGGCCAGGCGGATCGGCGCGGTGTTGTCGCTTCATGCTCCTATGCCGCACGAATGTACGGCGTCCATTCCGCCATGCCCATGAGCCGGGCGCAAAGGCTCTGCCCTGACCTGATCGTGGTCTCCTCCCGTTACGGCAATTACGGCGAGGTCTCAAAACAGGTTATGGCGCTGATCGAGATCACCCCATTCATCGAGAAAATATCCATCGACGAAGCTTTCATGGATGTCACCGGCCTGCCGGAGCCGATCGAAGAGATCGCTAAAAGCTTACAGAAGCGGGTGAATGACGAATTACACCTTCCAATCTCAATAGGTGGTGCGACCAATAAACTGGTCGCCAAGATCGCGAATGACTGGGGTAAATCACAAAGGAAAGGCTCAACCCCACCCAACGCAATCACCATCATCCCACCCGGCGAAGAAGCTGAATTCCTTGCGCCCTTGCCGGTGCAATCCTTATGGGGTGTCGGACCGAAAACGGCTGAAAAATTGGAAACGGTCGGAATCACCACGATTGGGGCACTCGCTGAAACATCGCCTGAGACTCTCGAGATGATGTTCGGGCGTTTCGGCCCGGATTTGCGCAAGCGCGCCCAGGGGATTGACGACCGACCGATCTCGCTGGAACATGAAACCAAATCGATCAGCAACGAAACCACGTTTGCCAAAGACCTAACCGATCAGGCTCAGCTGGAACACACTTTTCGTAAGTTATCTGAGCAGGTCGGTAGGCGATTGCGTAAAGCGAACCTGGCTGGATCTACGGTACAGGTCAAATTGCGTTGGGCGGATTTCACCACCCTGACGCGCCAGACCACCCTGCCCTCTGCAACCAACCTTGACCGGGATATATTTGAAAATGCTGTTGTGTTATTCCGTGAGAACTGGCATCAAGGCCAGCCCGTCCGGTTGATCGGTGTAGGTGTCAGTGGGTTGGGACCGCCGGTCCATCAGTTGCAGCTTTGGGACGATGATTACCAAAAAGAAGCCAAACTGGTCAATGCGGTGGATGATTTACGTGAGCGTTTTGGTCAGGATATTATCCAGCGTGCCGACAGCTTTTCCAAAAAAAATCGAGAGAAGAAACCGAAAAAAGGGCCGGATTGAGTGTCTTAATTCCTCACCATCTGGCGGTATACCGCAGCGATCTCATCCGTAATCGCCTCCCAACGGAAACGCTGAGCATAAACGACGGCTTGTGCGCCTAACCGGCTGCGCAGCGTGTGATCCACAAAAAGTAAACGCAGTTTGTCAGCCAATGCTTTCGGATCCTGCGCGGGTATGGTGTAACCAGTCTCTCCTTCTTTCACCAGATAGCCCAATCCGCCCACTCTGGATGCGATCACAGGCGTTCCGCAGGCCATCGCCTCCAGCGCCACCATCCCGAAACTCTCATAGTGTGAGGGCATCACCACAACTTCTGCCGCGGAATAATAATACGGCAGGGTGTTTTGTCCCCGTTTTCCCAGGAACAACACCATCTCATCCAAGCCTAACGACCTGGCGAGTTCCTGGAGCCGCCCCATCTCACCGGTATCCCGTTCGGGATGCCCTTCCGGGTCACCCCCAATGATCACCAGGTAATGTGGGCAAACGAACTGCTTGCAAGTCCGTTTGACGATCGCCATCGCCCGGAGCAAGGTGTCCACACCTTTGAGCGGTTCGATGCGTCCCACGAACAAGGCCATCCGCTCGTTTGGATTGATCCCGATCGCTTCCTTGGCTTCCTCCGGTGGGATCGGATAGAAATGGTGCGTATCCACCCCCGGCGGTATGATCGTAACTTTTTGATGGTTGATCCCGTAAAGAAGTTCCAACTGAGAACGTTCGGCTTCAGTGGCGGCGATGATGCGATCCGCAGCCGCCATGACCGCTTTTTCGCCTTCAATCCGCTCTTCACCTTCACGCTCTTCTGGCGTTTGTCCGACACGCTGTTTCATCAATCCAAGCGTATGGAACATCTGCAGCATGGGAACCTGCCATTCCTGCTTAAGGATCATTCCGGCAATACCGGACATCCAGTAGTGGCAATGCACCAGGTCATACGTGATGCCTTTCTTCTCGCCAAACGCCATGATTCCGTCGGCGAAGGCGTCAATATGCTCAATGAGATTTTCTTTTTGAAGGAAGACCTCCGGACCCGCCGGAACATGGACAACCCGGTTGAAATACCCCAGATCGTGCAAGACCTGCGGGACGTGCTCATCCATCGACCGTGTGAAGACGTCCACATGGATGCCGATCCGTCCGAGGAAGCGAGTTAACTCACGGACGTAGACGTTCATCCCGCCGGTGTTCTTACCACCCAGTACGGCCAAAGGGCAGGTGTGATAGGAGATCATTGCGATGTTCATTCGATTAAATTCCTTTGTTCATCTTGCACTAATTTTAACCTTACTGGTATAATCGTGGGCACGCCAACGTAGCTCAGTGGTAGAGCAGACGCTTCGTAAGCGCCAGGTCGAGGGTTCAAATCCCTCCGTTGGCTTCTGATTAAAAAATGAATTCTCAATTATTAATCAGAAGTATTGTCCCCCGTGAAAATTCGGTTTTTAATTTTAGCTAAATCATAATTACAACGTGGTGTGACAAAAGTTTATCCAGAGTTTATTATTATCATCCAAAATATTCTCATTTATAAAACCAAGTTTATATCCATCAATCTCACAAATTAATACATTATTTGAAGTAATATTGTCTATAATCTGCTGACCCTGTTCATCATAAAAAATGAATAATGTGTCGGCATCAATTTGGCCTTGTTGAAATTTTTTGATCTCAGCCTCTGCATAATTTCTAAATGCTGCTTTATCCCCTCGAGCAAAATACGCCCAATTTAAATTCATACTATTCTGTTGCGCAAATTCTGCAATAGGGCCATAAAAATCCATTGCTGAATTGTCTGCGGGATAAAGAATAATGTTCTCAAACCTCTCACCGGCTTCTGGCCAGAAATCAGATTGTAAAGGAGTTTGATATTCAACAAAATGATCAAGTCCTCTAGCATTATAAATAGGCTCTATGTCTAACACCTGAATGAATATGGCGAATATTAATAAGAAGGCTGGTAGTTTTATATTCCTAATAACTACAACGATTGAGAATAGAAAAATCAGATAAAACACAGGCCATACAAACCTGCCAGATGCTCGAAAAATCGACAGATAGGAATTCAATCTTTTTGGAAAGTTCAATTTCCCAAAGAAGTTTATCGTTTAAATAAACCTGATTTGACGCTGCCAAAAGAAGAAAAAAAATAGAAGAAATTAATAAAGGGATGTAAAATTTTAAATGACTTTTCCTAAAATCATTCTGTATGTAAATAACATATCCAATGATTAATAGAAGAATATTTCCTAATCCCAAGTAACTATAGCCCTCATATTGACCTTTGGTTCCTAAATTTATCGAATTAATTACCGAAGAGGTTGATAGTGGATTAATAAAGCCATTAATATTCCATGAGTAATATCCATATCCCCACTCTTCCAACGAATTAACATCGAGAGAAAACACACCAATACTAAAGCCTAGTAATAATATCAACACAATGATTAATAGAGCATTGACAAGGATTGGTAGGAATTTCCTGTTCTGCTGATAACTAAAATACTGTGAGACAACCCATAGTGGTAAAAGCATAGGTATGAAATAAATATGAATGAGTATAGACAATGTAAAAAGTATCGGCCATAATGCCTTTGGTGCAAACTCATTTTTAAATTGCCTTATACAAATCCAAATCCCAGACAAAATTTAACCAATGGGCAGTTAAGGAAGAATGACCAAAAGCTCTATAAATCATAGGAGGAGAAAGAGCAATCAACAATCCTCCCAATAAAAGATTTACCCATGATTTAGTAAATTCTTTTAGAATTAATACCCCAATTGAAAATTGAAGAAAAAGGGAAATAAACTCCCACAAACCAAGATATTGAAATCTTGACTCTAAATAAGGTGAAATGATTTTAAATGGAATAGCCAATAAAGGTATAGAATCAAGGAACACCAGATTTGTCCCATATGGATATCCTAAGGAAGCAATTTTTCCAATAGGAAAATGCCAGGATTCTTTTCGAAAGAATTCCCATCCAATTTGATGTTGAAATGCGTCTCCACCTGAACGATATATCCAATTTACATGAGTGAAGTAAATTGGGTAACGATGATAAAGAAATAGGTATAAGATAATTGAGACAAAACCACCAATAAAAATAAATGCGAGAATTCGTAATACTTTATTTTCATCAATTCTTCGTTTTATAAGACCAAAAAATTTGATAACACTCATGATTCTAAAGACCTTTATTGTTATAAAAAATTATTAAGGAATTCTTGATTTTTGTTAATAAAAATAGTTGATTGTTTTAAAAACAAATCAGTCTAATTTATTGTAACAAACTCTTTTGTTTCAATAACGTAGAAATAACTTATGTAATGCTTGAATTTGATTGATCATTAAGGCACTTTATATATGACTATTCTCTTGATATCATAATTACCTAATCATTTTAAATATTCAGTTCTACAATACAATATGTTAAGATTTTACCCAAATACATTGTAATCAAAAATTGTAACTCGGTATACGATTCAGAAGGATCAATCTTAGATGAGTAAAAAAAGCGATCCTCCCAACAAAAACAAAACGAATGTGATATCAAAAAAAGGAAAGTTGCTTCTCTTCTTTTTCGCGCTCTTCGTTCACCTGGCTGCGGTCTTACCATTCCTCAACATGCCCATCGCTCTGGACGATATGTATCAATATGATATGCTCGGCCGTTCTCTGAGCAGCGGTTTGGGCTATCGCTGGTATAGCAAAGCGGATGTTGAAATCCTCGAACCTTACCTCAAAAGTTACCTGCCGCTGGATGAAACGACCTTTCCCGAAAGACGGGATCAGGACTGCTTTCCGAGCGCCGGGTTACCCGTTCTTCCTTGCATTTTTCTACAGCTTTAATTCCGGCGCCAGCCGTTTCATCCCGGTCAGGATCGCACAAGCGGTTCTATTTGCCAGCCTCACTCTGCTGGTCCTCGACATGAGTGAAGCGATCGGGCTTTCCAAAAAAGGTACCATCGCAGCCGGACTGATGATCAGCCTCTATCCAATCCTGCTATTCTATCCAATTGCGCTCGTCTCCGAGAACCTTTTCATCCCGCTGTTCGCCTGGTCCATATATATCGCCTGGAAACTGAAAAAGAAGCCTTCTTCGATTTGGTTGTATATCCTCCTCGGTGTTCTCTTAGGCATGATGGTCCTCACCCGATCAATTTCTATCCTGATCCTGCTTTTCATCATTGGTTGGCTGTTTTTTACGTTGAAACGCCTTAGGGTTAAATCCCTGATCCCGCTTGTGATCGCCATGTTGTTCATCGTGCCCTGGTCAATCCGAAACTCGGCGGTCATGGGTCACCCAGCTTTTGTGGAAAACAGCCTCTGGTACAACATGTATATCGGTTATCACCCGGAAGGCAGCGGTAATTTCGAATCGGATATCGCCATTAAGCCCCTCTTTATAACAGATGACGCCGAAAGAGATGCGTTCTGCAAGACGCAGGCAATCAATTTCATCAAAGCCGATCCGGTAGAAGCTTTGCGGAGGATCATCAACCGAATCCCAGCCTTCTTTGGTCCTGAAACCCGTGCGTTCAACTACTTCTATGGCAACAACCTCCTCGGACCTATCGCCCAACCTTGGATCACGTTGATCTATTTGCTGCTGACTCTCCCCTGGTTTTTCATCTGCTTGTTTGGCACCATTGGGCTCATTGACAGCCGGAATCGTCCATTAGCAATTCTGGTCGGGTTTACCGCGCTGATCTATTTCCTTCCCCATTTGCCCATCGTGACTGAACCTCGGTTTCACCTGACGTTGGTTCCGCTGCTAGCGCCGTTTGCGATTGATGCAGTAACAAAGAAAAACAATGGTAATGAAATGGATCGGAAGCATAAAGGACGTTGGGTCATTATTGCACTCATTGTCATTTTTTTCGTGGTAGTCTGGACGCTCAAGATCCACGAAGATATGCCCCTCTACCTCCGTCTCCTTGCGCCAGGCGGGAACAAGATTGGGCTCTCCTATTAATCATAACTTCCGATTTTCTTCATCCTGAATCAAAGCAGCTCCAAGCAGCAACCACCAAATCAATTCTTGATATAATAACCGTCTACTAAATAAAAGTAAAAATCACAAGTTTTGGAGGAATCCTTATGGCAAAAATCTGCGTGATCGGCACCGGGTATGTCGGACTCGTGACGGGCACCTGTTTTGCGGATATGGGTCATCAGGTCACCTGCCTGGATATCGACGAAAACCGCATCGAGCAGCTCAAAAACGGTATTATGCCCATCTACGAGCCGGGTTTGGAACAACTCGTCAACCAGAATGTCGAAGCCGGCCGCCTGGATTTCACTACCAGTTACCCCGAAGCACTCAAAGGCAGTGAATTCGCCTTTATCGCCGTCGGCACGCCTTCCAGCGAAGATGGCGAAGCTGATATGCAATATATCAAGAGTGCAGTCGATTCGATTGCGGAAAACCTGGATCATCCCATCATCATTGTTAACAAATCCACCGTGCCGGTCGGCACAGGTGACTGGGTCGCTGAGATCATCCATGAGCAAAATGGGAAGGATGTACCTAAGTTCAGCGTCGTTTCCAACCCTGAATTCCTGCGGGAAGGTTCCGCGGTAAACGACTTCACAAAGCCTGATCGGGTCGTGCTTGGCTCCACCGATGCTGAGGCCGTGAATAAGGTTGCCGAACTTTACCAACCGCTGCGTTCCCAGATCATGATCACGGATCTGCGTACCGCCGAGATGGTCAAATACGCTTCCAATGCTTATCTGGCAGCTCGGATATCCTTCATCAACGAAATCGCGAATATCTGCGAATCTCTCGGCGCTGATGTTCGCGAAGTGGCGCGTGGCATGGGGTTGGATAAGCGGATCGGCCCGGCTTTCTTAGACGCTGGCGTGGGTTGGGGTGGCAGCTGCTTCCCGAAGGATGTCAAAGCCCTGGCACACATGGCCGCAACCCGGGGTGCACATCCGCAACTACTTCAGGCTGTGATGGATATCAATCAAAACCAGCGCATTCTTGCTGTCGCCAAGCTTGAAGGTGCTTTGGGGAGTTTGAAAGGCAAAACTATCGGCATCCTTGGATTAAGCTTCAAGCCCAATACGGATGACACGCGGTATTCACCCGCCCTGGACATCATCCGGAGGCTGTTGGCCAAAGGCGCAACCGTTCAGGGTTTCGATCCACAGGCGATGAGTGCCAGCCAGGCTGAAATCCCCGACCTGATCCTTTGCCAAAGTCCCTACGATGTAGCTGAAGATGCGGATGCTTTGTTGCTCGCAACTGATTGGAATGAATTTAAATCGCTGGATTTCGAACGGATCAAGGCTAATATGCGCGGTCGTGTGATCGTGGATGGACGCAATATCTGGGATGGCGAAGAACTGCACGGGCTTGGCTTCACCTATTTCGGCATGGGTGTTCCTGAACCTAAATAAATTTTCAAAAATTGTGACTATAAAAACAAAATTCCCGGGATTTCAGTAATCCCGGGAATTTATCATTTTAAAGCGTGATTATTCTGACTGTTCAACCTCTGCGATCTCTGTCACTGGTGGTTTCAAATTGAAGGCGTTCAATTTGTATAGCAGGAAAATATTACCCGCCATCAGCACGACCGCAATCAGGATCACCCAGCCGTAAGCAAGGCCAGCGGTCGAAAGCCCTACAACCAGACCGTTGATCAACAGCTCATCACCAAATGCGGCAGCAAGGAACCAGTTGTTCTTCTTGACAAAGACCTGCAGGATCAGGATCGTGACCGTCAGATGCATCACCATCGCAGCGAGACGTTCCACCGCACCGATCATTGGGATGTAGAAAGGCACCTGCCAGAGTTCTTCAAGTCGAGCAATCATATCCGGTTCCAGAGAAGTTGTCGCCGGGTCCAGGTTCAAATTCGAGATCATCGTAACAAAAGTTGAGATCAGCGGCAATCCGACCAGCATAATACTTTCCATGCCGCCATACCCAATACCAATCCCAAAGGCGGATTCGAGATTGGTCAGGTCTTCCTTAATGTATTTCATTCCCAACCAACGGATGAGCACACCTAAAAGCGCACCCAGCACCACGGAAAGGGTCACCTGTACGATGGTTAATGCAGGATCTTCAAGAGTCAACGTTCCGTTTGCGATCAACGACCCGAAACCGCTGAACAGGATCGCTGTTCCGGCCTGCACCAGTAAAAAAGCCAACGCGCCATAGCTGAGAACCCGCCAGGTCACGCCGAATTTCTTGGTCAACCAGAACCCTGCACCAACCGGCAATACAGCGGTTACCAGGATTCCAATAACAATTCCGATACTTAACAAAAGCATGATTACCTCACTTATGATTAGGAAAAGATCAGGCGTGCATCCAAGACTTTCGCACCCTGCCCTTCAGGTAAAACCAGCAGCGGATTGATCTCGACCTCCGAGATGGATGGGAAATCCAGCGCCAGTTGACTCAACCGGCCAATCGCATCCACCACCCCATTCAGATCATAAACCGGCCCGCCCCGATATCCTTGCAGTAACCTACCGGCTTTGGTCGTTTCGATCATTTCTAATGCGCGTGACCTGGTCAACGGCGCGATCCCAAAGCCGACATCTTTGAATAATTCCACATAGATCCCGCCCAGGCCGAACATCATCAGCGGTCCGAAGGTGGGGTCACGGCGCATCCCGACGATCACTTCCATCCCGGAAGGTGCCATTCGCTCAACCAGGTAACCCTCGATTTCTGCTTCGGGTACCGCAAGATGAATTCTTGCTTCCATCTTAACGACAGCTTGTTCAACATCTGACCTTGAGCCGAGGTTGAGAGCAATCCCACCGGCGTCGGATTTATGCAGGACCTGAGGAGACACAACCTTTACGACCACCGGGAAACCAATTCGCGCCGCGATTTCTCCGGCTTCTTTGGCATCTTTTGCCACTTCTCCTGGTACCAGGTCCAATCCATAAGCCGCCAGGATTGGCCGAGACTCGGCTTCACCCAAGGCTTGACCAGCGATATTTCTATTTATCAATTCTGCAGCCTGATTGTCGTCGATATCGGTGAATGAAAACTGTTGTCCTTTGCCTTGCGTTAACCAATCACCATAACGCTTCATGGCGCCCAACACCTGCCCGGGCACTTCCGGGAAAATGCTCATCGGAATGTGATTTTCATGCAGCACCTTGCGCGCCGCCGCCAGGCTTTGTTCACCCACCATGCAGGCCAACACCGTCTGGTCTGTGTCTTCCGTCGACTTGACGATTGCGCGGGCGACATCCGCGGGGTTCACCAACGATTGGGGCACCAGCATCGGCAGCATGACATCCACCTCAGGATCGTCCAGGAGCGTATCCAGACAATGGGCGAATTCCGCCGGTTCTGCGCCACCCAGCATATCCACCGGGTTGGCGACCTGCGCGCTGGGGTTCAACTTCTCGGCGAGTGTTGCCTGTTTTTCGGGTGATATGCTTGCCAGTTCAAAACCATTTGCCGCAAGTGAATCAGAAGCAAGAGCAGCCGGTCCGCCGGCATTGGTGAAGATCGCCACCTTATTCCCTTTCGGTAGGGGCTGACAGCTTAATGCCCAGGCGACATCAAATAACGCAGACAGGTCCTGCACCTCGATCACACCAGCTTGCTCGAAAGCGGCCTGATAAGCGGAATAACTCCCCGCCAGAGATCCGGTATGCGAAGAGACCGCCTTAGCGCCTGCACCGGTCCGTCCGGCTTTCAGCAAGACGATCGGTTTCCTTCTCGAAACTTCACTGGCGACTCGAATGAACTTTTCCCCGTCCCGAATGCCTTCGACATAAGCCGCAATCACCTTGACTTTGGGATGATCGCCGAAAAAAGCGATCATATCCGTTTCATCCACATCCAACTCATTACCCAGACTTGCGAAATGGGAGAAGCCGATATATTTATCGGCAATGTAATCCACCACGCCGCCGCATACCGCGCCGGACTGTGAGACGAATCCAATCGAACCGGTTGCCGGGACGCCTTCAATAAAAGTCGTATTCAACCCGGTGTATAAATCGAGCGTGCCGACACAGTTTGGCCCAATCAACCGCATGCCATGTGAATCAGCGATTTCCTTACATTCCTGTTCAAGCGCCACACCACTGCCGCCGACCTCGCGGAACCCCCCGGAGATAATAACGACAGCCTTGATCCCCCGTTCACCGCAAGCTTTTAAGGACTCTGGTATCATCGGTGCCGGTAGAGCGATCACCGCCAACTCAACCGGGTCAGGGACGTCTGAGACATCCGCATAGGCTTTGAGACCTAGAATTTCATCCGCTTTCGGGTTGATCGGGTAAATCCCCCCCTGGTAGCCATACAGGGTCATGTTCTTCAGGATCCCATGACTTAGTTTGCGTGGGTTGGTCGATGCGCCTACAATGGCAACGCCAGTCGGTGAAAAAAAGGGCGCCAGGTCGCTCGTCATCAAATCTTATCCTTTCATCTGTAAGATTGCATTCGTTCGGATATTATACCTGAGATAGCTCCGGGAGCACTTTCCTTTTAGAATATAATACAACCATGGACCTGACACCCGAACAATCCAGCCTGCTGGATCATCCAATATCATCAAAACTTTTCCTTCAAGGTCCTGCGGGGACGGGGAAAACCACAGCCGGAACACTCTGGTTGAAAAAACTGCTCAAATCCGGCATTCCAGCGCGTGAAATCCTGGTTTTTGTACCCCAGCGCGCCCTGGCTGCACCTTACGAAGCCAGCCTTTGGGATGACCTGGATCTGGTACAAAGTACGATCACTACCATGACTCTCGGCGGCCTGGCCAGGCGTATGCTGAACCTGTTCTGGCCGGCGATCAGCCCGCAATCCGGTGTTGCGCAGCCCGACCAACCCCCTCACTTCTTAACTCTTGAGACTGCGCAATATTATATGGCACACACCGTCCGGCCGCTGATCGAAGAACAAGGTTATTTCGAAAGCCTGACCATCGACCGAAACCGGATCTACTCACAGATTCTGGACAACCTTAATAAAGCGGCCATCGTTGGTTTCCCAGTTGAGGAAATTGGTACCCGGTTGAAATCCGCCTGGGTTGGGGATATCGAGCAGCTTCACATTTACGATGATGTCCAGGCTTGTGCTTCGGGATTTCGGATGTTCTGCCTGGAAAACAACCTACTGGATTTCTCACTTCAGGTCGAGTTGTTCATTAAATATCTCTGGCCGCTCCCGCTCTGCCGGGACTACCTAACCCGGGCCTATCGACACCTGATCGTGGATAACATCGAAGAGGATACGCCGGTCACGCACGACTTACTGCGTGACTGGATCCCGGAATTTGATTCAACCCTGGTGATCTTTGACCAGGATGCCGGGTTCCGATTTTTCCTCGGTGCGGATGTGCAGAGTGCGCAGACTTTGGCAGACATCTGTGATGAATCTCTGTCCTTTCAAGAGAACCTGGTCAACGTGCCGGGGATCGTTCAACTCAAGAATGGTATCCGCAGCAGCGTGGCGAAACTGACCGGCCAGGAAAGCGTTCAACCTAAAACATCTTTCTCAGAACTTGCCAAAGTTTTGGAAACGCCAGCCGAGAACCCGCGCTATTTCCCGGCGATGATCAATTGGGTTGCTGAACGCGTATGCGAATTGATTGAAGCAGGCACATCGCCCGGTCAGATCGTGGTCCTGGCGCCGTTCATGTCGGATGTGCTCCGGTTTACTTTGGCCAATAAATTAGACGAGTTGGGCATCCCTCATTATTCGCACCGCCCATCGCGTGCGCTGAGAGATGAACCCGCTACCCAGACATTGTTGACATTAGGGACAGTGGCTTTCCCGCATTGGAATTTACTCCCCAAGCGTATCAACCTGGCTTTCGCCCTGATGCAGGCCATCGATAACCTGGACCTTGTCCGGGCGCAATTATTGTCCCGCTATGTTTACGATGAACGCGCTGATGGCTTCCCTTTGGCGCCATTTGAAAAAGTTCCAGCGGAAATTCGGGAACGGATCACCTACCGGGTTGGCGAACAATACGACCAGCCTAAGGATCTGGCTCTCCACCATTCAGCCGGAGGATTCTCGCACACTGGATTTCTTCATGAATCGTCTTTTTGGTGAAATTCTCAGCCAACCCGGTTTCGGTTTCCATGAAGATATGGACAGCGCAAACACCGTTGCCAACCTGATCGAATCAATCCAGAAGTTCCGCTGGGCAATTCACGAACAAACTGCAGAAGGGGCGTTCTCACCCGGCAAGGAATATGTCCAGATGGTCTCGGATGGGGTGATTGCCGCGCAATATATCCCGACCTCGGCAGAAGAGCCGGAGGACGCTGTCTTCCTGGCGCCGGCCTATACCTTTCTGATGCGCAACCGGTCCGTCGACGTCCAGTTTTGGCTGGATATCGGCAGCCCAAGTTGGTATCAACGCTTGGACCAACCTCTAACGCAACCTTACGTCCTTTCGCGGAACTGGAATGAAGGACAGGTGTGGAATACCGAAGATGAACTTCGGGCAGCAAATGACACCCTGCTCCGGCTCTCGCTTGGTTTGCTGAGCCGCTGCCGAGAAAAGATTTTCCTCGGCATGAGTGAAATGGATGTGCGCGGTTATGAGAACCGGGGTTTACTCCTGCGTATCTTCCAGGAAGTGCTCATTGAAGCGCGCGGGAGGTCAGTATGAGCCAACCCGAAGTCAAACTGCGTCCCGGGCAGGAACAAATCCTGCGTTATCAGGGCGGAAAAATGGGCATCAGTGCCGTGCCCGGCAGCGGTAAGACCTGGACCCTTTCCTACCTCGCCGCCGATCTGATCAAGAAAGGCGCGATCAACCCGGACCAGGAAATCCTGGTCGTCACGCTGGTGAACGCTGCGGTGGACAATTTTTCAGCCCGGATCTCAGCGCAACTGCAAGCCGCCGACCTCTTACCCGGATTGGGGTACCGGGTGCGTACGCTGCACGGGCTGGCAAACGACATCGTCCGTGAACGACCCGACCTGGCTGGATTGAGCAACGGCTTCCAGATCATCGACGAGGTAGAAGCTTCGCGTATCATCCGCAGTGTTGCAGATGGCTGGCTCAAGACTCACCTGGATTTTTTCGAACCCTACCTTGACTATGACGAATACCAATGGGAAAAGGTCCACGAAGAAAGGCGCAACCTGCCCGCATTGGTTGAATCAATGGCAGTTGCTTTCATCCGCCTATCCAAGGACCGCCAATTGACCCCAAAAGACCTGCGTCAATTGCTCGACCAAACACCGGTGTCGCTTCCATTCGTCGAAATGGGGACCGAGCTTTACCGGGAATACCAGGATGCGCTCAATTATCGCGGGAGTGTCGATTTCGACGACCTGATCCGGCTTGCACTGCGGTGCCTGCGGTCCGATCCCACCCTGGTGACGATCCTCCGCCAACGCTGGCCTTACATCCTCGAGGACGAAGCGCAGGATTCGAGCCTGCTCCAGCAGGAAATCCTATCTCTATTGACCGGCGAGACCGGTAATTGGGTGCGTGTGGGCGACCCGAACCAGGCGATCTATGAAACCTTCACAACCGCCAGTCCGCAGTATCTGTTGGACTTCATCCAGCGAAAAGATGTCGATGCCCGCTCACTCCCGGAAAGCGGCCGATCCACTCTGAGTATCATCGACCTCGCCAACCATCTCATAACCTGGACTCGGGATGAGCATCCCAACCCGGATGCGCGCCAGGCTTTAAATCCACCGCTGATTCTGCCGACGCCGACCGACGATCCCCAGCCCAACCCGCCGGATTGCCCGAATTGCATCCAACTGGTGGAAAAGAAATTTACGCCTGAGCAGGAAGTAATCTTCGTCGTTGATGCTGTTGAAGAATGGCTGGAACACAATCCGGAAAAGACCATCGCCATTCTCTCCCCCCGCAACCTCCGCGGGTTCAAGTATGTGGACGAACTGCAACGGCGAGAGATCCCCGTGGTGGACAGCCTCCTGCAATCAACTTCCTCGACCCGGCTCTCTACCAGCGCGATCTATCACATCCTGGATTATCTGAGCGACCCGCGCTCAAGCCGGAAACTCTCCACCGCATACCGGGTTTGGCGACGGACGGAGCGTGACGATGAGCAACTTAGGATGTTCATTACGGAAGTTGCCAAGCTCATCGGGGACTGCCAGAACGTTGAGGATTACGTCTGGCCGCTGGGTACGGAGCGCTGGCTGCTGGAAGTCGATGAAACCACTGAGAACCCCGCTATTTACGATGAACTGGTTGCATTCCGGGAAGTCATTCGCCGATGGCATGGCACGATCTTCCTGCCGATCGACCAGCTTGTCCTTAACATCTCCCAGGACCTTTTCCTCGATCCGGTTGATCTGGCTCTGGCACACAAACTCTCCGTTTTGCTGCGCCAGTTCAGCAACGCGCATCCCGATTGGCGGCTGCCGGAGTTCACCGAAGAAATGAAGCAAATCGCCAATAACGAACGACGTTTCCTTGGCTTTTCAGACGAGGACTCAGCCTTCAACCCCGATCTCTACCCCGGCCAGGTGGTCGTGGCGACCATGCATAAAGCCAAAGGACTGGAATGGGATGCGGTCTTCCTGACTGCAGTGAATAACTATAACTTCCCTTCCGGCGAGGATTATGACCAGTATCAATCCGAAAAGTGGTATGTGAGCGGTAGCCTCAACCTTGAGGCAGAGGCTTTGGCGCAGCTCAATGCCCTGCTGAGCAATCGACAATTCGACTGGTATCAACCCGGCCGCGCCTCAATGGCTGCCCGTCAGGAGTTCATCCGTGAACGGCTACGATTATTTTTCGTCGGAGTGACCCGTGCCCGGCGTTGGCTGACCATCACCGCAAATACCGGCCGTCCTAATTCACGTAACGTCCCGGCTCGTGCTTTTTTAGAACTGATCAACTATTGGGAGAAACACCAATGAAACTCCCTGATTCGTTTGATTTCACCCAATCCAACCTGCAGGATTTCGTCGATTGTCGATACCGTTTCTACCTGCGCCACATTCTGCACGCAAAGTGGCCAGCACTGGTCGTGGATGATGCCCTGAAATATGAACAGCGCGCCAGGAGCGGCGCACGTTTCCACCGCCTGATCCAGCAATATCTGCTGAATGTCCCGGAGGAACGGCTGACTGATCTCGCTGAGGCCGACCCTGACCCTTTGATTGTCACCTGGTGGAATGATTTCCTGATCCACGTCCCACCATTGTTAGCCGGTGAAAAATTCGTCGAATCGACGCTAAGCACTGCACTGGCAGGCAAACGGCTGGCGGCGAAATACGACCTTCTTCTGGTTGAATCGAATGGGAAATTAGTAATTTTTGATTGGAAAACCTCTCAGAGAAAAATCCGTAAGGAATGGCTCTTGGAGCGAATCCAGACCCGGCTTTACCGAATGGTCCTGACGCTCGCCGGTGGATCATTGACTGGTGAGAAAGCGGTCTCACCTGAACAGGTCGAAATGAATTACTGGTTCGCACCTCGGCCGGAAATCCCGGTCAAACTGTCCTATGATTCTGAACAATTTGAAGCGGATCGTGCGTATTTCACCGGATTGATTGAAAAAATAATCCAGGCACCCACAGAGGCTTTCACCAAGACCAGCGACATCCAAAAATGTCGTTTCTGCGTCTATCGTTCTCATTGCGATCGCGGCACAGAAGCAGGTGAATTGGACGATTATGATGCATTCGATCTGGAACCCGCTGATGAAACACCTGAACTGGATTACGATGAAATTGAGGAGATCGCATTCTGATGTCTGATCAGGTTCGCTGGATAGAGCCTGAACATATCAATGTTCCGGAAGATTTCCGAAACGCGATCGGCGGTCACCCTTTGGTCGCTGAAACGCTCTACCGGCGAGGCTACAGGACCGTCGCAGCCGCGCAGGCATTCATGGACCCTGATGTTTACCAGCCAACTTCAGCCGACGAACTACCGGATGCGGCGCTCGCTTATCCGCTGTTGGCAGAAGCGATCAATAACCATTGGCGCATTCTTGTCTGGGGGGATTTCGATGTAGACGGCCAGACCTCTACCACGATCCTGGTTGAAGGATTACGCAGTTTAGGCGCAGAAGTCTCATATCACATCCCCGTCCGAGCGAATGAATCTCACGGCATCACCCGAGGCGTCCTTGAAGATTATCTGGAGGATGGCTTCGACCTGTTGCTTACCTGCGATACTGGCATCTCCGAGCATGAGAACATTCAATTGGTTAAGGATGCTGGTGTTCCAGTGATCGTGACCGACCATCACAGCCTCGGCTCGACCTTGCCACCTGCCGATGCAGTGGTCAATCCGCAGCGGCTGCCGGAAGGTCACCCCTTGCGAACACTGCCCGGCGCGGGTGTAGCCTGTAAACTGATTGAAGGATTGTACGGTTATTTGGATGAACCCTTTGAAGGTGATCCATATTATGAACTGGCCGCACTTGGGATCGTGGCTGATGTCGCAATCCTGCGGGGTGACACTCGCTGGATCCTGCAGAAAGGTTTGATCCAGCTCCGTCATACCGATCGCCTTGGTTTGCAAACGCTGTTCCATTACGCCGGTTTGAATCCTGTGCATCTCAACGAAACACATATTGGGTTCCAGATCGCCCCGCGGATGAATGCGGTCGGCCGGCTGGGCGATGCCAACCCGATGGTGGCATTCCTCATGACTTCCGATCCGGGCCAGGCGCGCACCTTCGGCGCCACGATTGAAGCTCTCAATACCAAGCGCCAGATGGCAACCCGCCAGGTGACCGAGAGCGCGGAAAAACTTTTGCTCAACTCCCCGGATGACCGACATGCCCCGGCCATTATCCTGCATTATCCTGACTGGCCAGGGGGCGTGGTCGGGATCGTCGCCGCGCGTTTGGTGGAACGTTATCATAAGCCCGCTATCTTGCTGACGGGTGTCGATCCGATCCATGGTTCAGCACGTTCCGTCGACGGGATTAACATCACCGAAGCGATCGGGACACAGGCAGCCTTGCTCAGCGGATACGGCGGACACCCTATGGCTGCGGGAATGGCGCTGAATGCTGCAGATTATGTTTCATTTAAAAAGAAATTACTTGACGAAATCCAAATCCGTGCGAGGAAACTGGAAATCATACCCGAAATCGAGATCGACCAGACCATCTCACTTTCCGAAATCGACCTGAACTTTGTCTCCGAAATCGAGCGTCTTGCGCCGTTCGGTCCGGGAAATCCCGCCCTCAATTTCCTCCTGCGTGACTTGCAGTTTGTCTCCGCCGCGGATATCGGTCAGACAGGCGAACACCGCCAGGTGATCGCAGCAGATACCGTTGAAAACCAGCAGCGTTTTATCTGGTGGAATGGTGCGGACGATCCCCTGCCCGAATCCCAGTTTGACCTGATTTGCCGCATAGCTCAATCCGATTATAAAGGTTCTCCCCAAATCAACGCGGAATGGGTTGACTTCCGGCTCTCTGAACGAGGTCGTGAAGAAGTCAAGGAGCGCCGGATCGAATGGCTGGATATGCGACTGAAACCAGCAACCATCTCAATCCTTGACCGGATTCTGGAGGATGAACCTGACTGTCAGGTTTGGGCGGAAGGCATTCTTCCTGCGGAGTTTCCCGGAACGCCAAGGCAAGACCTGCACCCAGGAAAGACTTTGGTAGTCTGGACCATACCGCCCTCAAATTCCCTCATGAACACCATTCTTCGGACGGTTTCCCCGGAGAAAGCTTTCTTCTTCGCGGTTGATTCCGGTATAGAACAGTTCGTTGGGTTGACACAGCGTGTGGCCGGGCTTGCCAAATATGCAATCAATCATAACGAGGGACAGATTTCCTTATCGGCTCTGGCAGCAGCCTGTGCGGTGGAAAGGGAGACGGTGACAGTTGCATTACACTATTGGGAATCAAAAGGCGCATTCCAACTGGAATTTGACGAGGAGCATGTCACAATTACGAATACGCCATCCAATGCGCCTGAGCCGCAAAGTGAACGGATTTATAGAGAAGTGTTGCAAAACCTGCTCGCGGAATGCAATGCCTTCAGGCAGTTTTATCGAACGGCGGATTTTAAAAATATGATCAATTCTTAAAATTCCATACGTTTAAGATTAAAAAGCCGGGTTATTTGTTATAATAATTCTTCGTAGAAAAATATGGGAAATTAACCTAAACAGAATTTTGACTATCATCATCTATAATGGCTTCAATGATAAATCTCGAACTTCATACCTTGATTTTTGTTTTCAGCCTGACGATCTTTCTTGAAGTTGGCATTCTATTTATCCAACTTCAAAAAGGGAAGATCTATCCTGGCTTTCTTTGGTGGGGATTTGGAATTTTCATTATTGGTATTGATTTTCTTTTAATTGCAACTCAGCACTTTTTCTCGTTCTCATTTATTTACTTTATCCTTGATAATCTTTTCCTGGTCACGAGTTCTTTGTTTCTCTTCCATGGTATTGTTGTTTTCTTCAGAAAAGCGGCACGAAATAAATTTATCCTGATGTTTATAGGCTTATACTTAATTTCTACAGTTATTCCTTATGCCTTCGGCAATTTTATTATTCCCAATGCAATCTCTGCATTTTGTGTCGCCACATTCTCCAGCTTATCAGCGTTAATTGTCTTTAAAGAAGCAACCAATATCGACAAATCTTTCCAGCGTATTATTGGATTCACTTTCATCGTCAATGCGATCTTCTTCCTCTTTGACACATTCGCCTGGTTGTTCTATCCGACATCATTACTATTACCTCTCCCCTCAATTGTCCAGGTGATCTCCTATTTTGTCCTTTTCTTTACCGCAACCCTATGGACCTTCGGATTCATTTTCCTGATGAATTATCGTCTGAATCAGGAGACAATCGAAGCCAAAGAAAAATATAATTTGATGTTTGAGACCATACCGGATGCGGTCCTGATCACCCGTCTGAGTGACGGCCTCTTAATTGAGGTGAATCAGGGTTTTACTAAACTTTTCGGTTATACAGCCGAAGAGGTTAAGAATAAAACAACCCTGGATATTAACATTTGGTTTGACCCGACCGAGAGAACTCGTTTCATTGTCCTATTAACCGAGACCGACTTTGTTGAAGATATGGAGTTCCAATTCCGTCGAAAGAACGGCCGTCCACTCCTGGGATTGATCTCTTCTCAACTCATCAAAATAAACGAAGAGCCTCATATCTTAAGCGTGGTCCGAGATATCACCTCTCGGAAAAAGATGGAAGAAAAGCTGCGTGAAAACGAACAGAAATACCGTTTCCTGACTGAAAATTCAGGTGACGTGATCTGGCACATCAATCGCAGTCTGCGGATTGACTACATCAGTCCCGCTGACGAAAACATTCGCGGGTTCAAACGTGAAGAGGTTATTGGCACACAGATCTGGACGATGTTCAAACCTGAAGGTGTGGAACTGGTCCGGAATAAGATTTCCCACCACCAGGAAGTCGAACAGATCGGCAATAACAGCCAGACAACTCGGTTTGAGATCGAACAAAAATGCAAGGATGGAACTTGGATTTGGACAGAAGTAGTTGCTGCACCGCATTACGATAAATATGGGAACTTGATCGGGTATCATGGCCTGAGCAGAGATATTACCGAACGTAAGCAACTCGTGGACCAGCTCTACCAGCAAGCGACCATCGACGAATTGACCCAGGTTCCTAATCGTCGCCACTTCATGAACCTGGCTGAAATCTCACTCCGCCGGGCAAAACGCTATCACCACGCGCTCTCTTTTATCGTGATTGATCTTGACGACCTCAAGGTCATCAACGACACGTATGGACATCTCGCCGGTGACCGTGCGCTTTCCGTCTTCTCAAAGATCATCCAAGAAATCATCCGTGATGTGGATATCCTGGGTCGATTTGGCGGCGATGAATTCCTCTTGCTGCTGCCCGAGACCGATGCTGAACACGCGCTGGTCGTGATGGATCGGATCCGAAATATTATGGCCTCCTCACCAATTTTTTATGGTGAGAAAAGCTTCCGGGTGACATTTAGCTCCGGGATCGCCTGCATCGGTGAATGGACCGATACTCTTGAAGACTTACTTAATCGAGCTGATGAGGCTTTATATAAGGTTAAAGAAAAAGGTGGAGACGGGGCCTCCACCAGTTGGTAATTTCTCAATTAATGATTTAATTTAATACTGACTTACACGCAGACTGGAAAGTTGAGCGAAATTGATTGGTTATTATGAAGCTCAAGCTGCATGAATGTATCGACGACATCCGGGTCGAAGTGCTTGCCTGAACCAGAGGTGATCAATGAGATCGCTTCATCCTGACCCATCGCTTTGCGATACGGCCGGTCGGAAGTGATCGCATCCCAAACATCCACCACGGCAACAACCCGGGCAAGTTTGGGGATCTCATTCCCCTTTAAGCCAAAAGGATAACCTGAGCCGTCCCAACGCTCGTGATGGAATAAGGGGATCACTTTAGCAGGCTTCAAATCCGATTTATGGATCAGCCATTCATGGGCATAGACGGGATGCTGCATAACGACCTGATATTCATAGGGCGTCAGCCGTCCGGGTTTTTGCATGATCTTTTCCGGGATACCAAGTTTACCAATATCGTGCAGGAGCGTCCCATATTGGATATATTCCAATTCGGTTGACGTGAAGTTCATCCCCTGCGCCAAGTAGATCGAAAGCGCTGTCACCCGGAGTGTGTGTTCCGTGATCCCGTGATCATATAGATCCATCGCCTGGAGCCAGTGTTCAATCCTCTTGTCATAAATCGCCAGCAAGTCTTGCTTTATTTGATCGAAATTACAGATCAAATTCATGCCGGATGCAATGCTCTCTTCCGATGGCCGGACAATCGTCTCTACTGTGTTGTCTTCTTTGTCTCTGCATTTATTCATAGCAATAAGTCTCAGTATCTCAACAGTATTGAAAGGCATTGGAATGCCACAATCTAAGTATCCACCTACAGAGGCTTCAAAATAGACTTCTATAACATTAATCAGAATTTAAGTCTTTCGGTTATCTAAAATTCGTTTTTGATTAAATTTTTCTGAAAATGAATTGTCATTTAACTCATTTTCTATTCGCAAACCACAAAACAACTCACGCATTGATCAACGTATCGTACAATAACTGGGTCTGTTCGCTGGGTTCAACATTAAATTTATCGATCATCTCTGCACGGCACCGCTCGTATTGGCGGATGATCTCGGCTCTGTTCCCGGTGTCGGCATGAATCTGCATCGCCAAACGATGCGCTTCTTCCAATACAGGGTCTTCGGTTAACGCTTGTTCGCAGTAACGGAGTGCAGATTTATAGACACCTTTATCATAATAAAGACTTGCAATCAAATACAACGCATTAATATGCATTTGCCGGAATTTTTCCCGGTCCGGAATCGCCCAATAGGCACCTACTTCCGGAAGATAATCACCTTTATATTGTTGAATGGCATGTGAAAGGTATTTTATCTTTATCTGGGTATCTTCGGTTTCATAAGCACGTTGGACGGCCGTTTGAAAGATATCGACATCATAGGAATAATCCAGGATTGGATTGAACCGATAGACGCCTTCCGACAGCAGGATCACCTGTTTGCCAACCGCACTGCGCAGCCGGTAAAGAGTGTTCTTGAATTTGATATCCAGCTCCTCCGTCGAAGCATCCGGCCACATATACAGACCAACCTGTTCCTTGGTCAACCCTTCGGGATGCGCCAGAAAGACATAGAACATTTCACGGGCTGCGTGCACCTGCCAGTCACTTGTCGTGACAAGGATGTTCTGAGCCCAGACCTTTTCCTGCCCAAATGCCTGGACCCTGAGCTGGTGCGGAGCATCAATGAAATTCTCTTTGGAAAGCAAGCTGACGAATTTTTCAACCACTTTCGGATCGAAATGGCTGCCTGACTGCGAAATGATGAGGTTGAGTGCATCTTCTCTGCTAAGCGCCCGGCGATATGGCCGATCGGATGTCAAAGCGTCCCAAACATCCACAATCGAAAACAACCGTGCAACCCGTGGGATCTCTTCACCGGACAACCCCAGCGGATATCCGCTGCCATCCCATTTCTCATGGTGATAATACGGGATTTGCAGGGCAGGCTTGAGTAAGTCAATCTGCGAAAGCCATTTCTTTGCGAAGAGTGGATGCCTGCGCACGACATCAAATTCCGCTTCGGTGAGCTTGCCGGGTTTCGAAATGATCTCGTCGGGAATGCTGATCTTGCCAATATCGTGCAACAGCGCACCGCGCCGGATATGTACCAGATCATCGCCTTCGAATCCCAATTCCTGCGCGAGTTGAATCGCCAGATTGGTCACACGGGCAGTATGGCCGCTTGCTTCCTTGTGCTGGGTCTCAAAGGCTGCCGCCCAGGCTTCGATCGTACGATCGTAAGCGTTGAGTGCTTCATTCTTTAACCGTTCGATCTCTTCATTCTTTTCAAAGATCGCCGATAGAATTCCCAATCGTTCGGAAAGCATCTTGATGATGATTTCATCATCCACCAAAGCTGCCTTTGACAACTTGGTTCCATTTTCTGAATAATTTAATTCCACCGACCCCAACTCTTCTTGGTTGAACCTGATCGGCGAAACCAGCGTCTTGGTGGCGGATTTAATTTTTCCTCGTGAGTACGATTTATCTTTGAAGGTTATTTTTGCTTGGGTAATTTCAGGAACTGATAAACTATCCGGAACGAAATTAACAATCTTTTTAATAACATTTTCGCTGGAATCGTTAAACATCTGGCTGTTTTCCAGATTCTCCCAAAACTCATTCAATTTTATCAAGCGATCGGTGAATGATTTTGTCGTCATAATTATTCCTTAATCAACTGCTTGAAATACCTTCAATCAAAAAATTGGTTTGTATATTATTTCAATGCATAAGTTACAGCAAGTTTTATGCCAGCTTTAATTTTTTTCTAATAATAGTAGGGTGAATTTCCAAAATTCCATTAAAGATATATCAACGAAACAAAAATCTTCGCCAGTAAACTATGGTCGTTCAAATCGATAAATTCACCAGATAAAAAAATAATAATAAAGTGGTCTCTCTTAAAAATTATGCAATAAGTTGTTCAATTGCTTAATCATTTTCGCGCACACCAGGCTCAGGTGCAATTAATATTTCATAAGGGTTGGGTTTAATCTTATCTGAAAAAATCGCTTTCTTCTGAATTCCAACTTTTATAACTCTCTTAAAATTTGTAATGTAATCAACGAGAAATGGTTACCTGGATAATTTATACCCTTTTTCGTACATAAAAATCGTCAAAACCATAAACTCTAATCAAAATTTCATCCTTTTTACTCTTAACTCAGAAAATTTGAGCATAATTTGAGACTTACTTTCCCTATAATATGACAGTGATGGTCGGAAGGCTGTTATGATTTTGATTTTTCTATGTAATTATTGTTAGCGAAAATTCATATCTTTTTAAGCCTTCTCGAAAATTTATTAGTTCATATTAATCATTGGTGGATTATCTATTAATAAAAGATATCTCCCAGGGAGTCATTTTGAAAATGAAATCGTAAATTTAAGAAGTCTTTTTCGGTCGGTAAGATCATCTTGCTGACCATGATGACCCTGGCAGCAATATACCCCTCTCAAGCGGTGATCGCAGCAGACACACCATCGCAATCAGCGCTAAAAGACACCTACACCTTAGCGGATTTTAACTATCGTACCGATATCAACTTCCAGGGTGTGTTGGTGGATCATACATTTAATATCACTATTCCCGAAAATTGGGAGCTAACTTCTGATATCACCCTCAAGATCCACTTCGCTCATTCCTCAGCTCTTCAAGAATCGTCCAGCATGGCTGTTGACTGGAACCAGGAAAGACTTGGCAGTACTTTATTGAAAAAGTCAACCGCCGATCACTCAATTTTCATTGTGACCATTCCTGCTGAAAAGGTCCTGCTGGGCTATAACGCCCTTCAGATCGAATTCTATATGGGGATTATGGACGATTTCTGCAACGATTATGACAATCCAGCTGTATGGGCAGTTGTCCACAATGACACCTCACTTGAGTTCTCACACGATATCGTTGCCAAAGATCTCAACCTGCGGGACGTCCCAAACCTCCTTATGGACTCCAGTTTGCTGGCTGAAAACAAAGTTACCCTTATTCTTCCGGACCAACCTGACCTTGCGCATCTCAATGCCCTGGCCGTTTTTGGGACAAAACTCGGTCAGCTTGCGGATTGGCGTAAAGCCGACGTCAACTTCATGACTTCTTCCGAAGCGAAGAAAACGAAACCTGATGGGAACCTGGTTTTGTTTGGGACCAATGACGAGGTCCTTGCCTTCAATAATGATTTGGGGACAGGTATTGCAAATATACTTGACGCGTATCAAAGCGGATCCAGTTCTCGAACACCCATTGCTGAAGATGACGGCCTGGTAATGCTGCAACCTTCGCCTTTTGACGATCGATATCATGTCCTGACACTTTCAGGCCAGACCTCAGCCGCAGTAGAGAAAAGCGCTCGAGGCGCAGCTTTTGAAACATTGTTCACACAATCAACTGGTACTTGGACCATTGTCCGTACACTTCCTAAATCGAATATGGTTGGCGGGCAGCTATCTCTGACGCTTGAAGACCTGGGATATACAGATATGACAACTTACGGTACCCAGGAACAGACTTTTCAATTCAACTTGCCGCTATCCTCTACCTGGAGCGTGGATAGCGAAGCCTGGTTGGATCTGCATTTCAATCACTCAGCCCTTCTCAACCGTAGCCGCTCCACATTAAGCGTCCTGATCAACAGCATTCCGATCAGCAGCATTGCCCTCACACCTGAGAACGCCGAAGACGGTTACGAAGAAGTTCTGATTCCACTGCGATATCTGGAAATCGGCAATAATTCAATAACTTTACAAGCCAATATGAGTTACACTAGTAATGTTACGGATATGGAAAACTACTGCACCGATAATACGAACTCCCGGGCGTGGTTGACCGTTCACGCTAGTTCCGCAATCCGATTCCCGGATGTCTCCCAACAAACCCCGCTTAATATCAGCAGTTTTCCATATGGATTTGCCGATCCTTACAATTTTGAAGGGTTTGCTTTTGCACTTCCGGAAAGTTTAGGGGAGAGTGGTTTCAATGCCCTCACAGATCTTGCCTTCACATTGGGGAAAGCAATGCTGGGGAACCCAACCGACATCCAACTTGTTTACACAGGTAATAACCAGGATTCTTACAACGAATTCAACTATGTGGTTTTCTTGGGAAAAGTTCGGGATCTAGTTGCGGCTGGGTTGAACGATAACCTACCTATCTCGTTCGATGTAAATTCCGGTCAGTTGGAACCCAATGACACGATCATGCAGGTCGATAATGGTGTTGGACATCCGGCGTATATGGAAGCATTCGCTACCGATCAAAACACTGTCATGCTGGCCCTGGTAGGGTCAGATGCGCAGGCCCTAATGAATGCTGGCGAATTTTTATCCCAGTCCGGTTTCGGAACAGCAACAGAGGGTAACGTCGCTGTGATCAATAGTCCAGATAATGGCAGCGTCTACCTTGCCGGAGATTTTGAGAGTGCCGCTACGATTACCCAAGCCGATAGTAGGACAACCCTTGCCACACTGGCCGCTGGAGACCAATCCATTTGGGTGCTCCGGGTGGCCGTCGGCACATTGGCAATATCCGTTATTGTATTATTGATTGCGCTTTTCCGAAAAAATAAACACGGGAATGAATCCTGAGGTGATTAATGAATAAAAAACAATCTGATCTACAAACACGAAAGTTGTACCTTTATATCGTACTGCTGGTCATCTGGAGCATGGTTGGGGCTTACCTATTGGTCAGTTTTACACCCACCCTGAGTTTGTTGGGGATTGCATTGAATATCTTTGTCATTATCTTTTCACTGACCGAGTTATTCCCTTTTGCGTCTTGGGTGAGTTTGGTGCTTGCCGTCGGTCTCTTCACGGGTGCAGGATATAGCCTCCTGAACATCACCCGGGAGTTGTTGGTCTCCTCTGGTGTTGGCGCAGCTGTCTTCCTGCTGACTGCAATCATATGCACAATCTACGCAGCCCAGATCCGAAAAGTGGATGAAAAATATGCCCGTCTGCAGCAGGTGACCGATTTACTGGTGATCTATGACCGTTTCACTTCTTTGATGCGTTGGAAATTCGCACAGCAATCTCTTTCAACCGAGATCCTGCGCGGCAGGCGTTACCACAATGAAGTGACCCTGGTCATGTTCGATTACCGGCAGCGCGACCAATTCACCCAGGAGGATATCCGGCGGATCAATAAGGTGGTTGCCGAAGTCTTGTTGGATGGGATTCGAACAAACCTCGATATCGCCTTCACCAATGACCATCTCGGTTTGATCCTTCCTGAAACAGGAAACGAAGGCGCGATGATCCTGACCCAACGTCTCCTGCAGCGCTGTAACCGCCAGATTGATGCTCGGGTAGTTGCCGGTCTAGCAACCTTCCCAGACGATGCGATCACCGAGGATGAAATCCTCGAACGCACCAAAACGGCTTTGCAGGTTGCAGTTAATTCAGACCAGTTGGCGGTCAGCTTCCAGGATATTAAAAAAGAAGACAATACTGAGGATAGTGAAGCTGATTTCCCTGAATCGGAAATGAACACCGAAGGTGCAAATGATCAGCAGGACTATGTCGCCATTCTGGAGAATATTGATCTGGACGAAGATGAATGGATCGTCTGGATAGAGGGGTTCGAAAAAATGGAAAACCTTGCTTTGGTCGAAGAGAGTTTGAACAAGATCGATCATGTCGAGTCGATCGAGTTCCTCTTCCTCCAGGAAAACCATTTGGTCGTCAAAGTACGGTCTTCCCAGAAAGACTTGCTGGATGTCCCAAATCCCTTCCCGGGTTGGGAAGTGATCAAAACAAGTCCCGAAAATCGCTACCTGCTGATCGGCATGGAAAAGGCAGTCCAATAAAAAAAACAAATCCGAAGTGATGGATCGCTAGTCCATTCAATCAAATAGGGTTTTATCTTTTTTCTCTCCTTTACTGGTTAGGCTGCTGGTTGAAAGAAATTCACGTTTGTCCGCTTTCAACTAGCAGCGAATTAATTATATAGGTAATCATCCAAATGACTGTCGAGACTTTACTAACCCAAAAACCTTTGCTGGGAATAAAATCATTTGAATACCTCTACAGGATCCTGCCAGAAAGGATCGCGCTGGAATTCGGTGTTGCCCCGCTCGCTGTTGAGGATGAATACCTGGTTGTCGCCGCACAGCATGAACTGCCCGACGGTGTGATCAGTTCTCTTGAACGGTTAACGCGTTTCCCGATTAAGGCCGTCCATTGCAGCTATAATCAAGTCCGGCAATTTCAGGCGCGTGTCTATCACGATATGGACGCATTTCCTCCTGCGTTGCCGATAGACTTCATCTTCGAAAAGTTATCCATTCATATCTCAAAAGATGAAATTTCTGCAATAACCGCGGATTCGGATAACTTAAGATTTAATCCTTCCACCTTGCTCAAGCAGCGGAAAATCACCGCACGCCAGTGGCTTCAGTTAGTCAGTCTGATTGACTATATACCAAATAAATACCAGATACAGGCAACCCCAATCAATTATTTATTGGAATTTCTGGATATCGACCCGGCTTTTCTTCGTGAATACGAGAGTTTGACACCTCTTTGGTGGGTTAATGGGACACTCTTTCTCGGTCTCAGTGATTTGGAACATTTCAATGCGATCACTGATAAAGCCGGCGAGTGGCCATTCAGAACCGCTTATGTGGCAATACCAAGAGAACTCAATCATAAACTTCGTTCTTCCTACACAAAAAATGAGATCTTCAGCAGGCCCGTACGTGAAGAACGAATTGCGGAGAACCTATACAATAAAGGTTATTTATCCGGTTCCGAGCTGCAGGCAAGCCTGACACTCAAACGAAAAACCGGGATCACTTTAGCAGAAGCTCTTTTCAGTGAGAATTCATGACCTTGAAGGTCCCTGGCTGACTGAAAAAGCCAAACTAATGGATGCGGTCGCTGTGGATCGGGATGACCTGCCCGTCAATTTTGGCGATGTTCTGCTTAGTCTCTTCGATATTGTCCCTCAAAGAATCTGCGAGCTCCTCAACATCCTTCCCCTGAATTACATGGACGACATCCTGATCGTCGGAATGAGCGAAGTCCATCCCGGTGTTCTGGCGATCCTTAAGGAATTAAGCGGTTACACAATCGAACCGAGGATCATGTATGATTCGCTCATTGAGTATTGGCTGGGAAAAACTACAAGTAACGTCCCGTCCAACACGGAAATCGGAAGCGAACAGGTGAGAGCTTTTCTTCTAGCGAGCCACCTCGTACAACCGGACCAACTCATTCGGCTCGATGTCTCTCCCAAAGCCTCAATTAAAGAGACCTTTGCTGCCCTGCAGTCTGCTGGCTTACTTAGCGATGATGACGTCGCTCAAGTTTACGCAATCCTTTTCCAAACACCCTACCTCTCACTGATCAATTTTCAGGCTGAGGATCGCTTAATCAGCCGCTTTTCACAATCCTTTCTGAAAGAGAACAAACTACTGCCTTTGATGGAATTTGAGGATACCCTATGGGTCGCAACCGCGGATCCGCTCGATGGGCAGCCTTTGGCAGAATTGGCGAAGGTCAGCGAAATGAGCATCTGGCCTCTGGTCGTCCCCAACGGCGATCTCGATCGAATAATGCGTCGGTTCATCAACTATGCGAAAACAGACCGATCCAACGAATATGTTAAAGAAACATTGGATTACCTCGTCAAACAAAAGGTCATCGCTGCTCGCGACCTGCCTGAAATCCTCAGCGACATTTTTGACAAAGACCAGGCATTCGACCGGGTCATCAGGAAATATGCTCTCGATCCTGAAATGAACATTTATCGAAAATTTGCTAAGGCCAGGGATATTTCTTTTGTATCTCTTAAAAAAAGAGGAGGAAACTCGCAACCTGATTGACCCGCTTGGGAACCAGGTCCGCCAGACCCTCCATCAGGACCCGGTGGATTCAGTTGTTGCACGCCGGATCGACCATGCAACTGCAATCCAATTAGGCGCGCTGCCTTTC
The DNA here is from genome assembly GCA_963748065.1 of uncultured Chloroflexia bacterium. Classification (GTDB taxonomy): domain Bacteria; phylum Chloroflexota; class Anaerolineae; order Anaerolineales; family Anaerolineaceae; genus Brevifilum. The sequence continues at coordinate 81,844 of CAVVHL010000009.1, forward strand.
CAGCAGGAAAACGATGCCGTCCTGGTTGCGGTTGCCAATCCGTTATATGACGACGCGCTGATCGAACTTTCCCAGCATTTTGAGGAAGAACTGATCCCGGTGATGACCGATCGGGAGGGTCTCGACTCCGCAATTGAGCGTACACTCGGGAAGACCAATATCGGCGCGCTCCTGGTCAATGCCGGAATGATCACCCGTTACCAACTCAATGACGCCCTTAACTTGGCGGAAAATACGGATTCTCTGCTGGGCCAGGCCCTGATCCATCGTGGTTACGTCACCGAAAATCAGCTCTACACCTTCCTCTCACGCCAGGTCGAGATACCCCTCTTCGATCTCTCAAAGGTGGAACTCAACCGGACTACAGCCAGGCTGCTCACACCCGAACAGGAATGGGAATGGGGTGTACTGCCGCTCGCAGCCAATGACAATTACCTCTTCCTCGGCGTGATCGACCCGGTCAACCGGGATTCGATTGATAAAGTCCGGGTGTTTTCTCAATTACACATCGTTCCAGTGCTGATCACCGAAAATGACTTTGAAAGTTCTTTGGAGAAGCTCTATCAAAAGGATTACACCACCCAATCCGTTTCTGCGCTGCTCAGCCGTGCTCCGGAGAATTCCGCTGCCCGGGTGCTGACCACTGCACAGAAGGTTTGGTTAATCGTGATCGTTCTTGCCCTGGTCGGCCTGGCGGTTTGGAACTTCAAGAACTTCCTGATCGGCGTCAATGCCACCTTCACCTTGGTCTACATGGCGATGTTGGTATATAAATTTTTCCTGGTTGCCAGCGCCGTCGGTTCCGACCTTGAGATCCCGATCTCTGATGAAGAGGTCGCCGCACTTAAAGATGATGAGCTTCCGATGTACACCATCCTGATCCCAGTTTACAAAGAAGCCTCCGTCCTCCCCTCTCTCTTGAAATCGATCGAGCAATTGGATTACCCCAAAATCAAACTGGATGTGAAGGTCCTACTCGAGCAGGATGATGAGGAAACTATTGACGCTTTCATTAAAACCAATCCACCGGATTTTATTAAAGGCGTCGTCGTTCCCACATCCTTACCAAAGACCAAACCAAAAGCGTGCAACTATGGTCTGATCCACGCCAAAGGAGAATACATCGTCATTTTCGATGCGGAAGACCAGCCTAACCGCGATCAGTTGAAAAAGGTTGTAGCAGCCTTCAACAAATGCCCGGAGAACGTGATCTGTATGCAGGCAAAGTTGAATTATTTCAACCGCCAGCAAAATATACTGACGCAGTGGTTCTCCTCCGAATATTCGATGTGGTTCGACCTGTTCCTACCGGGCTTGGACGCGCGTAATGTCCCGATTCCATTGGGTGGTACTTCCAACCATTTCAAGAAATATGCACTGCTGGAAGCCGGCGCCTGGGATCCGCATAACATGACTGAGGATGCCGACCTGGGAATTCGCCTCTACAAGCTGGGTTATCGGACCAAGATCGTTGACAGCACCACCTACGAAGAAGCCAATAGCGACGTCAAGAACTGGGTCAGGCAGCGCTCCCGTTGGGTAAAAGGCTACATCCAAACCTGGCTGGTGCACATGCGCCATCCCTTCAAGCTGATCCGAGATATCGGCTTGAGAGCCTTTTTCAGTTTTCAAATGGTGATCGGCGGCAATATCTTCACGGTGATCATCAACCCACTTTATTGGGTCATCACCGCAGCCTGGTTCCTGTTCCACTTTGACATCCTCTCTTCACTTTTCCCCGGACCGATCTATTACATGGGCGCGTTCAGCCTTTTCTTTGGCAATTTCGCCTTCACTTATATGAATGTCGCGGGGGCTATGCGACGAGGCTATTACGACCTGGTCAAATATGCCCTGCTAAGTCCAGTATATTGGGTGTTAATGAGCATAGCCGGGTGGCGTGGGTTCATCCAATTGCTTACCAAACCGCATTATTGGGAAAAAACCATCCATGGTTTGGCTTCAAATGAAGACGGCGAGGAGTAGGCATGAGAAGGACCGGCAACCTCTTCAACCGCGGCAAACTGAACGAGAAATTCACCCCGCAGACCGCAATCCGAGAACGAGCGAAACTCGCGCCCAAGCCCCGCAAGCATGAATTGTTGATCATCTTCCTGATCGCGCTTACTCTCAATCTTGCGGTCGCATTATCTCTTCAGTTTCGTCTGGCGCATCGGGGAAGTGGATGCACTAACCACTACAGCCAATGGTTTCCTGACCCTCTACACCGGTCAGTCGACACATCGGGATGGTCACCATGGTGAGACCACCGCTCGCATCGATCCTCCAATTGATCTTCATCCCTCTCTTGCGGCAGGTCGGGCTGACGTTCTTCTGCCGGTCCGCTCCTGAGCGCGGTCGCGGGTGCGTTGTCGCTCTGGTTTTTCTGGACCTGATCTTTGTCCAACTCAATATTCCCCTCAAATTTCGATGGGGGCTCCTGCTCCTGACGGGTATTTACCCGAGCTTCCTCTATGTCTCAGCGACCGGGACAACCGAGGCGTTATTCATCCTGGTCTTACTTTTCGTCCTTTGGGGTGCATTACAGATCACCCGCAACAATATGTCATTCCTGATCTGCGGGTTTGGGCTGGCGGTGGGATTCTTTGTGAAATACCAGACTATTGCCCTGACCATAGGTGTGATTCTCGCACTCATCATCTATGAGTGGAAATCCAATTATGGATGGCGCACGGAACTGGAAGGCCGCCTGATCTCCTTTATCACACCAATCCTATATGCGATGGGCTTGTGGCTTGTTTTCAATATTTTCACGCTGGATGGCCCCTTCTATTTCCTGAACCAATTATTTACCCATACTTTTTCTCCGGCAGTTACCAGGAACGCGAGTGTATCACATCCATTATTCCTGGGTTGGGGCAATATTTTTGATTCCTTTAGGCTCACCTTTGAGAACCTCTGGCAGGCTTTCCCATTATTCCTGATTGCTGTGTTACTTGGTTTGGTTCTGGTCTTCTCTGGAAAACACCGCAACATCACGAGCGTCCTGATCATCTTATTCAGCACACCGATCATGATGCTCGTGTTGATCTTTACCGGCGTTTTGCCTTCCTGGCATTACCTCTGGGCGTATGTCATGCCGATGGGTTTGGTTCTGGCTGCGGTACTCTATGCCAGCGTAAAGGATAACTGGCGTGGATTGCTGATGACCTTGATCATCCTCCTAACGATTGCATCAATGGGTATGACGATTTTCAGCCTCAAGGAAAACAGTGCAAGCGCGAGTGAACAGCGGTTATTTGCAATGATGACCGGAGATTTGCATAGTGAAGAATCCCTTCAAACCTCAGATCCCTATTGGATTTATCGTCATGATGCGCCGATCATCGCACAGGCGTTGGATCAATACACATCAACTGGGAAAGTTTTGCTGGAAGCCGCTTCCGCTGTCCCCTTAACACCGGCTTTTACTCACCCGGAGGAGTTGATCGTCATTGATGAGATCAACTTCCAATCTCTTTTTGATTACCCCGCTACCACGGCTAATTTTGTCCTCATTCTGGAAGATAATACCCCCTTCAATGACCAGTACGGCACGCGGGAATTCCCGGGACTGTCACAGGCTAACGTCAATTATGTTAGCCTGGTCTGGTCGTCCGATCAGACCTTGCTCGACTGGCGTCTGTACGCATTGAACACAGGGGATTAAATTTCTGATTTCCTAAAAGGGTAATATAAATCAGATTTCAGCGTAACCGCAAAGCGCCAACGCGCCCGGCCCGGTATTGATTCCCAGAACCGGTCCAGTGATGTTCATGATCAACTCCGCAGGATGGAAATCTTCTCTGATCCGTTCGACCAGTTTTTCTGCCTCTTCGACAACATTACCATGTAAAACGGCGATATGTAGTTTTCCTTCCGTGCCGATCTGCTCGAAGAATTTCCTGTAAAGTAATTCGACCAGCGCATGATGCGTGCGCGATAAACCGGCAGGCTGGACTCGTCCCGAAACATGGTCGATCGAGACCAACGGTTTTACTTTCAAGATATTCCCCACCCATTTCACCGCGTCACCGATCCGCCCGCCATATTGCAGGTATTCCAGCGTTTCCATGGCAACGAATTGAACCAGATGGCTGCGTACTATGGCGACTTCAGCCTCAATCTCAGCCATACTTGCGCCGGCGTCCCTGGCGCGTGCGGCTGCAAGCACCTGCCAACCCAGTGACATCGTCGGTCCCTTCGAGTCGATCACTGAGACCGGAATGCCCACTTTTTCTGCTGCTGTAAGAGCCATGCTGTATGCCCCCGACATCGCGCTGGAAACCGTCAGAATGACGGCTTCATCCGCGCCATTTTGAACAGCCTGGTTGATAGCTGCCAGAAAATCGCCCACTCCCGCCTGAGAAGTCGTGGGCCGTTCGTCAGTGGACTGCAGTCTCTGATAGAAGTCGACCGGCTGCAGATCAATCCGGTCTCGAAATTGTTCGCCGGCCCAAACGATGATATGTGAAACGACGATGATTCCATATTCTTCAATCAGATCTTCGGGAATATCACAGGTACTGTCAGTAATGATGGCGATCATTTTTTCTCCTCAGTAAAAAATAATAACCACATTATATAATATTAATTGTAAAATTTTTGCAAAAACAGGAATAAAAACAACGGAAAATCAGGATATTCCTGCAGATTGTCAACCCCCTTCATCAATGCTATATTTGAGGGAGGCAGTATATATCCAACTTGATTGCGCTGGATTATCCCAAAGGTTAAGAATCTTCATGCGGTCACGAAATATTCTCCAATTGATCTCACCCAAGCGGTTCATGGTTCAACTTGTCATGATTTTCTTAATCTTCACATTGGGGGCGATCCTTGCGATCGGCATTCCAGCAACCCTCCTCTTGCAGCGCCAAAGCAATAATCAGATTCGCACCTTGCTGGAACAGGCGAGTCAAACTACCCAGATGTTGTTGGAAAATAAACACATTCAGATGGACAACCTGGCAGAATTGATCGTCCAAAGGCCGACTTTGAATACCCTGTTTTCCACAGGTGCGGCAGCGGAATCCCTCGTCTCCTATCTGGATGAGATTCGGCAAAACGCAGATGTTGACGTCATCCTGATATGTGACGGCTCATCGCCAATTGTCCTATCAGGACTTAACACAGGTCAATATCTATGCGAAGCCAAATCGGATAACATTCTTACCAGCAGCAGCGGCCAGGTTTGGATGTTGGCCGGTGCTGCACTTCAGAGCGAAATAACTGTTCTGGTCGGTCAATTATTCGATTCCACGCTTGAGTTTTTTTCAGCCCAGACGGAGTTGGCTTATGCTCTTTCAGTCAACGGGGATTGGGCTGCTGGATCAACAGGTCTGGACAATAGCAATCTTCCTCGTGAAATCGAATCCTTTCAGGCGGTTTCATTTGTTGTTAAAGGCGAAACCGTAGAAAATGCCGTCATCAAAATTCCCGTCCCCGGCCAACCCGATCTGTTACTTTATGGCTTTCTCAACACCGCAGATTTCCACCAGGCCAATCGGCAGCTGCGCACCACGATTTTGATCGTCCTGGTTGGTGTAAGTCTATTGGCGGCAGGGATCGCCGTGATAGTCTCACGGCGGATCAGCCAGCCACTGAATGAATTGGCCGTTTCCGCTGCCCGGCTGCGTGAAGGGAACCTCAACGCGCAGTTGACCACGGTCTCAAGGTTGTGGGAAATCGACCAGCTAGCCAACGCGTTGGAAGACGCCCGTGTGAGCCTCAAGCATTCGCTTAACCAACTCCAGAGAGAGAAAGCCTGGACCGAAGAACTGCTCAATTCAATTGTGGAAGGTCTGTTCACATTGGATGCGGATCACCGGGTCACATACGCCAGCGCCTCAACTTCTCGAATCACAGGTCAGGAACCCAATAAGATCCTCGGCAAGTCAATAGATGTCATCTTCAAGCCAGTTGAGGATGAAGATACGTTCAGCCAACAAATCCCGCACTCAGATCTGATCCGCAGGATTCCGGCTATAGTAAACGGCAATGAACTCCTTCTGGCGGTCTCGCGCTCTGAATTCATCCCGCCTGAAGCCGGGAACGCGACCACCGCGCTCGTTGTCCGTGATGTTTCCGACGAAGAGCGAATCCACAACCTGATTGGTGAGTTCTTGGCGAACATCACCCACGAATTCCGCACGCCGCTGACTGCGCTTTCCGCATCAGTGGAATTGTTGGTTGATCAACTCCCGGATCTCTCGAATCAGGAAGTCGAACAACTCTTGCTAGCCCTTTCCATCGGGATCGTGAACCTTCAGGCTCTGATCGACAATTTGATTGAAGCAGCGAGTATTGAAGCCGGCCGCTTCAAAGTCAACCCACAAACTGTCATGTTGAGTGCCATTCTGGATGACGCGGTCACCACCATGACACCTATTGCCAGGCTTCATAAAGTTGCGATTGTCCGTTCGGCCCCAGCCCAGGATTACGTGATTCTCGCGGATAGACGTAGGACGGCTCAGGTCCTGATCAACCTGCTATCAAATGCCATCAAGAACAGTCCTGAAGAAAGCAAAATCAATATCCGAACCATGCTGGTTGAAAATGAAGCTCTTGTCGAAGTACAGGATCAGGGGACAGGAATCCCGGAAGATTTGCAGGGCCGCGTGTTCAACCGCTTCCTCAGTTCAACATCTCCGGACCAGAAACATCAAACTGGTCTTGGTTTAGGCTTATCAGTCGTGAAAGCTGTAATCGAAGCCGAACATGGCAAGGTAGGTTTCCGCAACGGTGACACAGGCGGCGCAATCTTCTGGTTCACCTTGCCGATCATGACAGGAAGAAAGAAATGAGAGCATTGATCATTGACGACGACCACACCCTTGCAGACCTGCTGGCCTTCACGCTTCGCCGGGAGGGTTTCGAGACCCTCCTCGCCTATGACGCGCTTGGCGGGATGCAGCGATTCCAGTCTGAGGAGCCGGATGTCATCATTCTGGACGTTAACCTGCCCGGCGAGGTCCTGCTGCAAAATGGGTTCGAAGTTTGCCGTGAGATCCGTAAAACTTCCAACGTTCCCATCATCATGCTCACCGTCCGGGACGATGAGGATGACATCATCAAAGGACTGAACCTCGGAGCGGACGATTACATCTCGAAACCCTTCAGCCCGAGGCAGCTCGTCGCCCGCGTCCAAACCGTTTTACGCAGAGCCAGAGAAGGCCAACATATCTCACCCGAGCCTTACATAGAGAAAGACATCCACTTCGACAGTGGACTCCGCGAATTCCAGAAAGGTGATGCGAAGCCGGTCGCGCTGACCCGTCTGGAATGCCGCTTGTTGGAAACCCTAATGATCAACACCAATCAGGTCCTGCCTGCTGACAACCTCATCACCCATGTCTGGGGTCCCGGCGAAGCAACACCGGATATGCTCCGGCAACTCATCCGTCGCTTGCGCCGGAAAATCGAAATGGATCCGTCTGAACCGCAATTAATCCGAAACGTACCTGGGATCGGTTATAAATTCTCAACATAGTTTAGCAGTCTCCTGGGGGAAACCGTCTTTTTTATCACACCTTTATCACACCCTTATCATGGGGCTGGTCACAACCTTTTTCTATAATCGATGTGATTACCAGGCGAAGCGCCTGTGATAGCCTTGATGCCTGATAGAGGTGAGAATGTCGATCCGCTTGGAAAACATCAGTAAGTATTACGGACATCAGGTTGTTGTGAACAACGTCAACCTCGAAATACGAAATGGGGAATTCTTCGTTCTGCTGGGCGCCAGCGGCAGCGGTAAAACGACCATTTTGAATATCATCGCCGGTCTGACCGAGCCTGAAACAGGCCGGGTTTTACTCCATGATAGGGAAGTGACCCACCTCTCAACTCAGAAACGTAATATCGGGTTCGTCTTCCAGGATTACGCTTTATTCCAATATATGACAGTGGCGCAGAACATCGAATTTGGATTGCAGGTCCGGAAAGTTCCCAAATCCCAACGCCAGCGCCGGCGGGATGAACTGCTGGAGCTGGTCGGGCTGGTTGGCCTGGGGAGCCGGATGCCCGCGCAGCTTTCCGGCGGCCAGCGGCAGCGAGTTGCCCTGGCAAGGGCATTAGCTGTTGAACCGGATGTTCTGCTTCTGGACGAGCCCCTGGGTGCACTCGATGCAAAGATCCGGGTGGAACTTCGTCGCAGCCTGAAAAGAATTCAGCGCCAATTGGGTGTCGCCGCCATCCTCGTGACCCACGACCAGGAGGAAGCCTTCGATCTCGCTGACCGGATCGGAGTGATGAACTACGGCCGTCTGATCGAGGTCGGGACCCCACAGGCGCTTTACCAATACCCAAAAACAGAATATGTTGCCTCATTTCTCGGTGGGGCTAATTTGCTGCTTGGGCAAGTGAACGGGCAGGAAGTCTACCTCGGTGAGCATGGATTCCCAATACCTGTGGAGACGTTAAGCCATCATTCCGACAACCGCGCTCAAATCCTTTCGCGTCCCGAAGACGTGGCGCTGGCAAGGACGCAGGATGACCTTGTCGGTTTGGCTCTGGCTCAGGGGAAGGTTATTGAAAGAGGTTTCAACGGCCCCAACGAGCGCCTCAGAGTGGAACTGCCGCCCATTGAAGGTGTCCGGGCGATCTCACCGGTTGCACCTTTCGGTACACGCGGGTTCGTGATGGACGTCAACCGGTCTCCAGAGCAAAGCACCAGTCTGCCTATTGAGGTTGGACAGCCGGTCTGGGTCGGGATCCGGCGGCTGCACGTGCTCTCGCATCCGGGATTAAATTTCCTCATCCTTACCGATGGCACGCTTCGAAGCCAATCCGCACTCATCCAAGGCGGTTACCTGGCTCGGATGTCCCATGCCAGGGTCACGATCCTCGGCATTGGAAACGACAAATCCAAGCTGGAAGAAAACCTGCTTGATGCGCGCAAAGAGGTGGGGAGCGGGATGGCCGCCTTGGACGTGCAATCGGCCGATCTGCCCTTCGACGAGGCCATCGCAAAAACAACCGTCACGCAATCTTATGATTTAGCGATCATGGGATGGCGTCCCACAGCCGGCCTGGAACAACCGGAACAGATTTTGCAAACCGGCGAACACCACCTGTTTCTGGCAACCCAACCCAATGCACATCTCCGTAAAGCCCTGATTTGCCTAGCCAGCGGTGAGCCGGGCAAGGACACCGTGATTTTCGCGGGTCGCCTATTGCGGCACTTCGGCGCGGCGGCCACACTTTTATCCGTTCTGCCGGAACGCCCGGACAATGACCCCACTCGTACCCGGGTGGAACGCTTCCTCAACAACAGTCGAAAAAGTTTATCACGGTTTGGCGTGCAATCAGAGATCAGGGTTAAAGAAGGGGGACTGGTCCAGGAAATACGGGAAGAGATGAAAACAGGCGGATACGACCTGATCGTTTTGGGTGCGACCCTTCCCGCGCATCCGGGACAACCCAGACTTGGCATCAGTATCGCCTCCATTCTCACATCGATACAAGAATGTTCCTTTCTAATTGTTCGATCCCAGCATTATCAGCGCATCCAGAATTCGCTCAGGAGGGCAAGATGAAATCAAAGGTAATGATGTATTCACTGATCGTGATGTTGGCAGCCTATTTGGTGGCCTGTACACCACCCACGCAGGAAACCGCTACGGATGAGGTTCATTTGATCCTTGGTGCGTATACAACCCCGCGTGAAGCTTACGGTGAGATCATTCCCTTATTCCAGACATTCTGGTTGGAAAAGACCGGGCAAAGGGTGACCTTCGAGGAGTCCTATCTTGGCTCCGGGGCACAATCGCGGGCGGTCGTGGAAGGGTTTGAAGCGGATGTGGTCGCGCTCTCATTGGAAGCTGACGTCACCCGCATTCAGGACGCCGGCCTGATCACGCATGAATGGAAGGCGGGCGAAACCGACGGGATCGTCACCACGTCCATCGTGGCTTTTGTAGTCCGCAGCGGGAATCCCAAGTCCATTGTCGATTGGTCCGATTTGACCCAGGAAGGCCTCGAAGTGCTCACGCCGAACCCGAATACCAGCGGTGGGGCCATGTGGAATGTGCTTGCGGCTTACGGCGCAGCCCTGCGTGGTCAGGTACAGGATGTCCCTGGGGACGACCCAACGGCAGCGTTCGACTTTCTCTGCCAGGTGCTGGCAAATGTGAGCGTGATGGATAAAGCCGCTCGGGACAGCATTCTTAATTTCGAGATGGGAATTGGTGACCTGGCAATCACGTATGAAAACGAGGTACTGGTCGGACAGGGAACCGGACAGAACTACGAACTGGTCATCCCGAATTCCACAATTCTGATCCAAAACCCCGTGGCCGTAGTGGATGCCTCCGTCGAAAAACATGGCAACCGGGAAATCGCTGAAGCATTCGTCGATTTCCTGTTTACCCCGGAAGCTCAGGAGATTTTCGCGGAACACGGCCTTCGGGTGGTCAACCAGGACGTTGCAGACGAATTTGAAGCGGAATATCCACCGGTTGAGGATCTGTTCACGATCGATTACTTCGGCGGTTGGGCGCAAGTGATGGATGAGTTTTTTAGTGAAAAAGGGATCTACAACCGTGCAATTATAACTGTCCAAGGGGACGCGCAATAATGGACCTGACTTCAACCCAGGGGCAACGAAAATCCGGATTTTCAACATGGTTCCTGCGCGTCCCCAGCTTTTTATACATCACAGTGATGATCCTTGTCCCCCTAGCTGTGATCATCCAGGACGGGTTCAGAGATGGCGTCACAGGCCTGATCCACCAGATTACGCTGCCCATTGCCAAACATGCCATTCTCCTGACCTTGTGGACGTCCGCATTGATGACCGTGATCAATGCCATCATGGGCCTTGCAACGGCGTATGTGCTGGTCCGATTCGATTTCCCGGGCAAACGCATCTTGAATGCTATCGTGGACCTGCCGCTGGCCATCCCCACCCTGGTGACCGGCGTCATGCTGGTCCTCCTCTATGGGCCGCAGGGCTCGCTTGGGTCATTCCTGTCGGAAAAAATTGGATTGCAAATCATCTTCGCACCTCCTGGGATTGTAATCGCTCTGCTGTTCATTTCCTTCCCTTTCGTGGTCCGCACGATCCAACCGGTGCTGATGAACCTCGACCTTTCTCAGGAAAAAGCCGCTGCAACCCTTGGCGCGTCTTCCTGGCTAACCTTTCGAAAGATCGTCCTGCCAGCCCTGGCACTGCCTATGCTCAGCGGTTCGCTGCTTAGCTTTCTCCAGGGCTGTTGGAGAATTCGGCGCAGTCGTGATCGTCGCCGGTAACATCCCCCTCAAAACTCAGACCGCAGCGGTCTACGTTCTGGGCGCGGTGGAATTGGAAAACAGACTCGGCGCGTCAGCGGTGTCCATCCTGCTCCTCGCCATCGCTGCGCTCATTCTGCTGGTCTCAAACAGCATTCAAAAAGTCTGGGGGATGAGTCGGTGAAAACAAACATCAAAGGTGTTAGCGCCTGGCTGTTGTTTGCGGTGGTCATGATCTACATATGGATTCCTGATCGTCGCCCCAATCAGCGCCCTGATTAGAAGCGCGTTCAGTGAAGGCCTCCAATCAATTTGGAAGAGTGTGTCAGGTGCACCTTTCCTGAAAGCATTGTGGCTTTCCCTGAAAATTGCGCTGCTCGTCGTCCTGGTCCAGGCTGTTTTCGGTTCCATGGTCGCCTGGGTACTTGTCAGGCAGGAATTCTTGGGAAAGGCGATCCTGAACGGCATCATTGACATCCCCTTTGCCCTCTCACCGGTCGTCGTCGGGTATATGCTGCTGCTGCTTTTCGGCCGGAATGGGCTGTTCAGCCCTTTGCTGGACAGTCTGAACGTACAAATTGCCTTTGCTGTGCCGGGGATGTTCCTAGCGACCTTATTCGTCAGCCTGCCATTTATGGTCCGGGAGATGATCCCGGTCATCCAGCAGTTGGACCTACCACAAGAGAAAGCTGCTGCTACGCTCGGTGCCGGCAACTGGACCTGCTTTTGGAGGGTGATCTTCCCACAGCTTAAAGACGCACTTATTTATGGGATGACACTCACCTTTGCCCGTGCGCTGGGGGAATTCGGCGCCGTACTGGTGATCGGCGGCGGTGTACAGGGTCGCACCGAAACGGCTACCCTTTTTATCTTTCGGTCACTTGACGAACGCCAATATACCGACGCGTATGTCGCTGCTATCGTGCTGGGATGTCTTTCAATCCTGGTCGTTTTCCTGGCGGATTCACTGAAACGAAAACACAAACCATAACAACCTGCGGTAGACTTGACTTACAGCGTCCCGTGCAATTCCAGGTTCGCGATCAACATTTCCAGTCCCTCTTCCGTGACCAGTTCATCGAAACCGCTGCCGGGCATGAGCCTCGCCGCCCGGTAGATCATCTTGCGATAATCCGGTGGATAAGGTGAAGGAATTTGCAGGACTTCATCAAAGGCTGCCAGGATCTCTTGAGACAGAAATTCAATACCCTCTTCAATGGAGCGCTTCTCCAATTCGAGCAGGCTCTCAAAGCCTTCAGCGCTGTTGATGCGGCCTTTATCCTTTTCCCACCGATCGAGGTAATCAAAAAGTGAGTTGATGTGGACGACTTTGGTTCGAGGATAATTCTTGACCATCAGGTTATAAGGTTCGTCAAAGCTGTCATTGGACATCCGCCGGGAGTTGCTCCGCAGGATCACGGTCGGTTTGCCCAGGAATTTCGCCATCATGAACTCCGCCACAGTCCCGGCATCCAACTCAAGGCCATCGAACTGCGCTAAAAGCAGGTCGGTCCGCATCACATGCCAGAGATCTGTATTCCGAATCCGGATTGAAACATCCGGATGTCCAAACTCATCAGGTTGTTCGGACTGTGGCAAGACCAACTGGAAACGTCCTGATGATTGACGCCAGATCGCCTCTTTGAGTGTGAGGTTCATGGCTAGTTCGCGATAAGTAAACATCCCACCTGCAGTGTAAATACTATAGATAAAACTATCCGACGAATTCATTTCTTTATTCTCACTTTATCTTAATTTCTCCAGTGCCAACTTCTGAGCCTTCGATTATGTATCATGAAAACAATGAGTTTTATATGATATAGCAGGATTAAGTATATCCTCTTATTCAATTTCATCATGTAAACCTAAATTTTTAGCTCCGAATTGTTAATCGTTTAATAACAATTATTTTTCATAACATAAAAGACTAGACAAGATTTTCAGGTTCACTTTATAATTGATTATCAATTCTTTACACGGAGGAAAAATGATGCTTAAAGAAATACAAGGTTAATCACATCTATGTTGATTGTGATGATGCTTTTCATCGCAGTCACACCAGTGACCGCTGCCCCAAAGGATACCATGCGAGTTTGGGTGTCTTACCAGAGCGGTCGAAAAGCTGAGGTCTTCCAAACATTGGGAAAAGCCAAAGCGACAGTTCATTATGATTTTCCTGAATTGAATGCCTATGTCGTCACCATGCCTGCGGCAGCGCTGAGTGGTATCTCTCACAATCCTTTTGTGACCGATATCGAGGAAGATCCCGCGCGTTATCCGGTAGAACCGATCAAGGTTGCACTCGAACCCGGTTCTGATGACAGCGTTGATGTCAACGGACAGGTTGTCCCCTGGGGTATCGATGCCGTTCAGGCCCGTGATGTTTGGGATGCGGATCGTAACGCTGTTGTGGACAAGATGCACCAACCGGTGAGGGTATGACGGTTTGCATCATCGACACCGGTTATTATGCCGGACATGAAGACCTAAAAGATGTAGGAGACGGCGTTAATGGCTTCTCACAGGTTGATGACAATTGGGCAAGAGATGGTTATGGACACGGCTCACATGTTGCCGGTACCATCTCGGCTTTGAATAATGATTTCGGTGTGGTCGGCGTGACCCCTGGAACGGTTAATTACTTTATCGTGAAAATTTTTGACGATAGCGGCGCCTGGGTTAGTGCCTCCAACCTCGTAGATGCGATCTACACCTGTCGTGATAACGGTGCAAATGTGATCAGCATGAGCCTGGGTGGAACCAACTCCAATCGCAAAGAACAAAAAGCCTTCGATTCCCTCTACGCTGGCGGCATCCTGCATATCGCTTCTGCTGGCAACGAACAGGAAGAAACACCTGGGGCGATATTCCTATCCAGCGTCATATAGTTCAGTTGTCTCAGTCGCGGCTGTTGATTCAGCGATGAATGTCGCGGATTTCTCCTTACAAAACTCGCAAGTCGAACTGGCTGCGCCTGGCGTTGGTGTGCTTTCAACCATTCCCTATATCGAAACCAATTCATTCACTAGTGGATGGCATCGATTACAGCTGCCAACCATATTGAATTCAGCGCCTATACATCAGCCAGTGGCGCATTGGTCGATGGCGGACTTTGCACTGCATCCGGTTCCTGGAGCGGTAAAGTCGTCCTCTGCGAACGCGGCGACATTTCCTTCTACGACAAGGTAATGAACGTTCAGAATGGTGGTGGTGTTGCTGCGGTCATTTACAACAACGAACCCGGCAATTTCCTTGGCACCCTTGGTGATGAAGCTTCGGCGAGTGATATTGTCGGCATTTCTTTGAGCCAGGAAGATGGTCAATATCTGGTTGCCAATAAACTCGGAAGCACCGGCTGGGTTGATAGCAGTTATTCATGGCCCGCCAGTGGTTATGAGGCTTGGGATGGCACGTCGATGGCCGCCCCACATGTCTCGGGTGTGGCCGCCTTGATCTGGTCCGCTAATCCTTCCTGGACCAATGTAGAAATCCGGGAGGCATTAGATGAGACGGCTGTTGATTTGGGTGCTAGTGGTCGTGATGTTGTGTTTGGCTTTGGTCTTGTCCAGGCGTTGGATGCATTAAACTACCTCGGTGGTGGCGTTGAACCTACGCCGACCCCAACACCAACCGAAACACCGACAGAAACACCGACTCCCACACCGACACCTACACCCACTGAACCGCCGACGGGTTCTCTGTCTGTCACGCTCCTCAGCCCGGCCGATGGCGCTTCATTCAGTAACAGACAGACTGTCTCCTTCCTGGTCTCAGTCTCCGATAAATCTGGTGCAGTTAGCAGCGCCGCTGTCAGTATCCTCGTTACCGGGTCAACCGGGAAAACTGCTTCCCTCTCGGGAACGACTAGTTCGGAGGGGACTGTTAGCCTATCCCTTAAGATCAATGCGGGCAAATTGGGCTACGGCACCTATGACGTTGAAATCACAGCTGCAAAGGCCGGTTATGATCCGGGCTCAACGACCAGCACAATCGTGGTTCAGTAACGATAGGAAAATAATTACAGAGCAAAAACGACTGCCCTATGTTTGGGCAGTCGTTTTACTTTAATTATCCATAATGCCTAAATTAATCCAGTAAACCCGGAAGCGGACCGTTGTTCACGGATCCGCTTCCTTCGTAACTCTATTCTCTCGCAATAGAAAATCCTGAGTTCAATATAATTTTACCACTGCGGTCAAAGACGGGTTCTGAATTGAGGATATTAAATCTTTATGGATACAATAGAATAATAATTTCTTTATTATTCCCCTCCCTCATTCAAAGGTATAATCCACCTTAAACCAAAAATGGGCGGAACAGGGCTCGAACCTGCGACCTCATCTGTGTAAGAGATGCGCTCTAACCAACTGAGCTATCCGCCCGACGGAGATATTATACCGCAGTTCACTTTGCTGTGATTAAGGATTTGATGAAAATATTACGCTTCAGCACACCCGACCTTCCACCCCGCTACGGCTGGCTTCACGAAGACCAGGTCGGACAACTCGATGGCGATCCCTTCGGCGCATTCCGCCGGATTGGACCCGGATATCCCGGTTGAGTCAGTTCGCATCCTGCCGCCCGTCCAGCCCACGAAGATCATCTGTGTCGGACGCAACTTTGAAGCGCATGCCCGTGAACTCGATAACGCCATTGATGAGATTCCCCTTCTCTTTTTCAAGCCGCCCAGCAGTTTACTAAGTCCGGGCGACCCGATCATCCTTCCGCCGCAATCACGCCAGGTCCAGCACGAAGCCGAACTGGCCGTGGTGATCGGCAAGCGCGGCCGGTGGATCCACCCGGACAGCGCAATGGACCATGTCTTCGGTTACACCATCGCCAATGATGTGACCGCCCGTGACCTGCAGCGCAGCGACGCACTTTGGACCCGCGCCAAAGGCTTTGACACCTTCTGCCCCCTCGGTCCCTGGATCGAGACAGATTTTGATCCCTCGGACGTGTTGATCACCTGCCATGTTGGGGATGAACTGCGTCAAATGGCCTCCACCCGCGACATGGTCTTCACCATCCCCCAACTGATCGTCTTCAGCTCCTCGATCATGACCCTGGAACCGGGCGACCTGATCCTGACCGGTACACCCGCCGGCGTCGGCGACCTGACCCCCGGCATCAGCGTCAGCATCACGATCGAGGGTCTGGGCACGCTGACCAACCCGGTGGTCGAGCGAGTCTGGATCGTGCCTGATCCCGATTGACTTTTTACCATCCTCCGGTTTAATTAAGACTATGAGTGTCGGAATTCTGCACCTGACGATCTACTTGCCCGAGTGCCATTCCCTCAAGGAGAAACGTGGGCGGATCAAACCCATGATCGCCCGGCTGCAAAAGGAATTCAATGTCTCCGTGGCGGAGGTCGCCCATCAGGATGTCTGGCAGACATGCGGTCTGTTGGTTGCCTGCGCTGCCACCGATGGCAGGCAGGCGGAGATCGTCCTCACACGAGTGCTTCAGTTTTATGAGAGTCATTGGCCTGACCTGCCGCTGACAGATGATAAAATCGAAATCATTATTTGAACAATCATTATCAGAACAAGGAATAATATGGATCTTAGATTAAGTGGAAAACGCGCCTGCTTGCAGGTGCCAGCACCGGACTGGGCTTCGCCACCGCGAAGACACTCGCCGGTGAAGGCGTACGGCTTGCCATCAACAGCCGCAGTGCGGCGCATCTCGAAAATGCGAAACACGAACTTGACAGCTTCGGTGTAGATGTGATCACCCTCCCCGGCGATGTCAGTGACCCTCAGACGCCGGAACGCCTGGTTGCCGAAACTGTGGACGCATTCGGCGGCATAGACCTTCTACTGACCAACTCTGGCGGACCACCCCCGATGAACTTCGAAGAAGTGGACGACCGCGCCTGGCAGGACGCCGTTGACCTGGCTTTCCTCAGTCACGTCCGCCTGATCCGAGCCGCACTGCCTTATTTACGACGAGTCCGACTCCCCCGCCGTTCTCACGGTGACCTCCGTATCGGTCAAACAGCCGATCCCCTCCCTGGTGCTCTCCAACAGCGTCCGTGCAGCCACGGTCGGCCTGACTAAAACCCTTGCCCTGGAATTAGGCTGCAGAAGGTATCCGCTTCAATTCCATTCTCCCATCCTGGACCGAAACGGAACGCGTGGAACACCTTCTTCAGGACCGTGCCAAAAGGAACCATACCACGTTGGAAGCGGAGAGGGAAAAACAGGACAAACAAAGCGCCCTGGGCCGAATGGGGACTCCTCAGGAATTTGCCAACGCGGCCGTCTTCCTGCTTTCCCCGGCCGCTTCCTATATCACCGGCGTGATGTTGACCGTCGACGGCGGCGCATATAAAGGCACCTTCTAAAATGGCGTCTGCTCAAAAAGAAATGCTCTGGCGGCGGGTCGAACGCCGCCTGCCCACCGTCACAAAACCCGGTCGTTATGTCGGTGGCGAACTCAACCAGGTTGTCAAACCCTGGGAATCCGTTCGCACGCATCTGGCGTTGGTCTTCCCCGATATTTACGATTTGGGTCAATCCAACCTGGGGATCGCCCTGCTTTATGACATCCTCAACCAGCGGGAAGATATCGCCGCAGAACGTGCTTTCTCTCCCTGGCTGGATATGGAAGAAGTCCTGCGGGAAAACGATCTGCCGCTCTTCAGTCTGGAAAACAAACGCCCTCTGGCGGATTTCGACATCATCGGCGTCAGCCTGCCCTATGAGACCCTCTACACCAACTTCCTAAATATCCTCGACCTTGCGCACCTGCCCCTGC
Source organism: uncultured Chloroflexia bacterium (assembly GCA_963748065.1). Classification (GTDB taxonomy): domain Bacteria; phylum Chloroflexota; class Anaerolineae; order Anaerolineales; family Anaerolineaceae; genus Brevifilum. The sequence goes on from CAVVHL010000009.1 coordinate 99,841, forward strand.
GCAGCGCGGATCGGGACGAAACCCATCCGTTGGTGATCGCCGGCGGCCAGGCTGTTTATAACCCCGAACCGGTCGCGCCATTCGTGGATGCGTTTGTGATCGGCGAGGGTGAAGAAGCGATTCTCGATGTTGTTGACACCTTTCAAACCTGGCAAAATTCCGGCGGAAACCGGGCTGACCTGCTTATCTCCCTGGCAGCGATCCCGGGTGTGTATGTCCCATCACTTTACGACGTGCATTACCATCCGGATGGCACACTTGAAAGCGTGAAGCCCACACATCCCAATGCAGCAATGCCGGTCCAAAAACGGATCATGGCTAAGCTGCCGCCACCGTTATCCCATTTCCTGGTGCCCAACGTGGAGGTCGTACAGGAACGGGTTAGCGTGGAGATCATGCGTGGCTGCACGCGCGGCTGTCGGTTCTGCCATGCCGGGATGGTCAACCGCCCCATCCGTGAGCGACCGGTGGATGAAATCCTGTCCACCCTTAAGCAAGGCCTGGCGCAGACAGGATACGAGGAAGTCAGCCTGCTCTCGCTTTCCTCTTCGGATTACTCGCATATCCTCCCTCTTATTGAAGGACTACGCGAATTACTTGCGGATCAGAGCGTCAATATCACCTTGCCCTCCCTGCGGATTGAATCCTTTACCGAGGAACTGATGGATGAATTGCAATCCCTATCTCCCGGCGGCGGGTTCACGATTGCGCCTGAAGCCGGGACCGAACGGATGCGCAATATCATCAACAAACCGATCACGGATCAGGAGTTAATGGACACGGTCCGATCGGTTTTTCAACACGGTTGGAATTCGATCAAGCTTTATTTCATGATCGGCCACCCCCAGGAGACACTGGAGGACGTGCAGGCAATTGCCGACCTCTGCAAAGCGGTGTTATACGAAGGTCGCAAACTTGTCGGCGGTCGGGCTCGGGTCCATGCCGGGATCAGCACGTTCATCCCCAAGCCGCATACGCCTTTCCAGTGGGTCGCCTTCGACAACCTCGAGTCGATCCAGGAGAAACTGAATCTGCTCCATGAAGGGCTGCGTGGCGCTAAAGTCAAAATGACATGGAACGACCCGCAGGCTTCCCTGCTGGAATCATGGCTTTCCCGTGGTGACCGGCGCATGGCCGAAGTGATCTATCACGCCTGGCGGAACGGCGCTCGTTTTGATGCCTGGTCGGACCAGTTCAATAGCGAACACTGGCAAAATGCTTTCGAGCAGGCTGGGTTGGACCCGGACTTTTACAGCCACCGCGCTCGCGGTCTGGATGAGGTTCTCCCCTGGGATCACATCAACGCCGGGGTGAAGAAATCCTTCCTGCAGACGGATTACGCCTGGAGCAAGGAAGGCAAGGTCCGCCCAGACTGCCGCGGCCAATGCTACGGTTGTGGGATCCTCTCCGCATTCAACGAACTCCGTCTGGTGGCTCCGGACGGTGGATGGAAGTGTCCCTAAATGAGCGACCAGACACAAATCACCCGGATCCGCCTGCAATACGCCAAAGGAGACGCTCTGCGT
>CAVVHL010000010.1:0-186181 GCA_963748065.1 uncultured Chloroflexia bacterium
TCACTAGGCGTCATCGTGGTCGAGGGGCAACCGCTGAGGAAGATTGAAACGAGACATAGCGCTAAAAGGATCAGATTTGTATAGACATACTTGATTTTCATTGCAGGATTCTCCCATGCATGCCCTGAGAGATTCGTTATCCACCCATTCTTCAAATGGGAAACCCGGGAACAATTCTCAATCCGTTCGAGAAAGTAAACAAATGTCCCAAAACTGAGAATAAATTTTGAATAGTCGAGGGCCGGCGGACAAATCGGGAATGAGCCCCTCTGTGCTCTATCGGAAACTGCTTCGGAATAAGAACAAAATAGCATTAAATTGAATGATGTCAAGATGGCGTATTTTGCTTGACTCAATTCAGCGCCTCGTGATAATCGGTATAATTATAATTCAGATCCACACGAATGCCATCAGTTAATGATCAGCACGCTCAGAAAATGCCGGCACCAACATGGAGCTGGGTCGGCATAAAATCAGATAGCCAACCGACGATGGTCCCTCACAGCATTCAGCAGCGCATTCGCAAAAATTCCGCTCCATGCAAAATTTAGGTATTGTCATAGAACTCCTGGATCGCCTGCGTCTTATTGCTCACAGTTGATTTTCGATATGCCGGAGGTAAATGACCATGCATTTAACTGCAATCATCATAACCCGGATGAACCAGAACCGAAAAGGTCTCCCGCAAAGACGCACAGAGGCCAAGATTAAATTAATGCTTTACCTTGGCGGGCTTGGCGGCTTTGCGAGAAAATATTTTATCTCAATATGCAAAAACTTTACTTTTCAGATTCTAGCGGTGACCACGATTTTCTTCGGATGCGCGGCGCCGATGCCCGATCAGGGGGGGTTGGGCGATATATTTGAAATTCTCGAACGGCAAGGCTATCAGGCCAATGTGGGTCTTGCGGGGATTTATGAGCCGGGCAACATTCTCCAAACCACCCAGGCGGGACTCGACGGGAAACCGGCCGCCTTGGCCAGTCCGCTCGTATTTGCCTGGGGGTCGGATTGCTTCCCCGGCCGCACCCCCCACATCGCTCCGTTCGTGCTGCCCGATTCGCAAGGCTACACAGGCAAGCTCAATCAGCATCGGCGCAAGCATTCTGAGTCTGCTGATTCCATCGCTGAATTTCAGCCGTCAAACCCTGGCAGATTATCGGCTCGATCTGGAAAACACCCAGGTATACACTTTTGCCAAGGGCGACCTCTCGCGCCAGTTCTCCGAGAAATGTGTCCGGGCGCTGGCCCAGGCCATTGAGGACGGCGCCGAATAAGTCTGAAGATTATACAAGTCATTGAAATGAACCTATCTGATCGTGATAATTAAGATTGTACACAATGTAACCAATATTGAAGCAGAATTATCCTAAATTTATAAGAAATGTTTATCAAATATTAACATTTGAATGATAAAGTATACATGAAACTAAGATATAATATAAAGGAAATCGAGAATAGTATCCTCCTTTCCGGAGTATTGCTAGCTTTTACGAAGCCCATTGACAAAATGGATATCTAGTCAATGGCTTTTTTATCGCGTTTTTACAGAAAAAGCGATAGCTCGAAAATTAAATGAGTGTAAAGGAGTTTAAAATGACTTCGAAAATAAATTTTTCCGAAGATGAATTTAAAGCGGAAGACATTGAAGAAAACGAAGACGTTGAAGAAATCGTTGAAGATCTTGACGAGAATGAAGGGGAAGATTTCGAACAAGGATTGGAATATGAAGAGCATATTTCAGACCATGCAGGGATCACTTCAGACGATTCCGTCAGCCTGTACCTGAACGAAATGAGCCGGGTGCCATTGCTGTCCAAAGAAGAAGAGATCTCTTTGGCTAAGAAAATGGAAATCGGTCGTGAGGCGCGACGTATCCTGAGCGAGAGCGAAGGGGAAGTCAAAGATCTGGATAAGGTCAAAGAACAGATCCGAGCCGGCAAGGAAGCCCGAGAATATTTGATCAAGGCCAACATCCGTCTTGTCGTCAGCATCGCGAAGAAGTATCGCCAATACGGTTCATCTTTCCTGGATCTGATCCAGGCAGGCAATGTCGGTTTGATCCGAGCTGTGGATAAGTTCGATTATTCCCGTGGAAACCGTTTCAGCACATATGCCACCTGGTGGATCCGCCGATCTGTCCTCCGATTTCTTAACCAGAAGGAACGCACAATCCGGCTGCCCAATTACTTGAGCAACCGTTTACGCAAGGTTCGGCATGTGACAAGGGATTTGTCACAGAAATTGGGCCGACAGCCTACCATGGACGAGATCTCGGAACAGACCGATCAATCACCGGAAGAAATTCGGCAGTTGATCCATTATGCTCGTCTGCCCATTTCTCTGGACAAACCGGTCGGTGAAGATGGTGAAAGCGAATTGTTGAACTTCGTCGAGAATGAAAACGCTGTAATTCCATTCAACACGGTCCAACAGCGATTACTCGAGGAAGATATCGGCAGCGCATTGAATGAACTTTCCGAGCGTGAATCCAGCATCATCAAATTACGTTTCGGCCTTGAGGGCAACCGCAGCCACACCTTGAAAGAGTTGGGTGAAATTTTCGGCGTGACCCGAGAAAGGATCCGCCAGATCCAGCAGAAAGCCCTGCGTAAGCTTCGCAGCCCGCAAAACCAAAGTCGTCTGCGAAATTACCTGTAACCTTGGATATCACACACCCCTCAACACTAGCGTTGAGGGGTGTTCTCTTTAATTTGAAAATACTGCGTAATTGTAATAAATTTTAAATAACCGAACCCCGATATTGTTTTGATGAGGTGAAAATGAATATTCAGACCATCTTGCAGGATTGGCTCACGAAATTCCTGGATTTTCTTCCCCAAATCATTTCTGCCTTGGTGATCTTCATCGCCAGCATTATTGGGGCGGGTTTTATCGCCAAATCGATAAAGAAATTGAGCGCAAAACGAATTGCGAGTCCGGAAATCCAACAACTACTTTCTCGAATCACTCGCTGGACACTCATCGTCATTGGAACGATCGTTGCTTTGGAACAGGTCAATTTTAATGTGACCGGATTTATCGCCGGGCTTGGGGTTGCTGGATTCACGATCGGTTTCGCGCTTCAGGATATCGCCAAGAACTTCATCAGCGGCCTGCTATTACTTTATCGCCAGCCATTTAAAATTGGTGATTACGTTCAGGTTTCGGATTACAGCGGGACGGTCAAACAGATCAATATTCGCGATACAGAGATTGAGACCCTTGACGGGGAGCGGGTCATCATCCCGAACAGGGACGTCTTTGAAAATCCGATCATCAACTATACTCATTCTCCACTACGGAGACGAACGGTCACGATCGGCCTGGGATACGGTGAAAATGTCGATCGTGCGATAAATATATTTCTGGAAGCTGTAAAAAACGTTGAGGGTGTTGAGACAGATCCAGAACCATCGGTCATTGTGAATGAACTTGGAAATTCTGCATTAATGATGGATGCAAGGTTCTGGGTCAACCAAAGAGACGTTAATTTTCTCAATGTTCATTCAAAGGTTGTCACTGCTATTAAAGAAGCGGCTGAAGAAAACCAGATCGATTTACCCTATCCAGTCCAAACGATCAGGCTAGAAAAATTGGAATAATTTCCTTGCTTGGTCTCATTCAGGGGGAAGCGCGATGGTGAAGGTTGTGCCTTCGCCGACTTTACTTTTCACCTTGACCGAACCCTGATGTGCTCCCACAATGGCTTTGACAATACTGAGTCCTAGCCCCGATTCACCCCCATTTGTTTCTCGTGAAGGATCACCGCGATAAAAGCGATCAAAAACGTAGGCAAGTTCATCTTCAGGAATACCTTCTCCTGTGTCGTCCACCTGCAAAATTGCATTCCCTGATTCATCACCGGAAGCGATTACCTGGATCAATCCACCCGGTTCGGTATGTCGGAGGGCGTTATTGATAAGGTTGGAAAGCACCTGTATGATCCGGCCCTCATCCGCAAACATCCGCTTTTTCCGGAGATTTGAAAAAGAAAGCTCGATGCCCCTACTGTCAGCAAGCAATGAATAAGCCTGATCCAGGTGCTGGAAGAGTGTATTGACATCGATTTTCTCTTTATGGATGTCCAATTGACCGGTGTCAGCCAAGGCCAATGTACGAAGATCATCTACCAGGCGGTTGAGCTGGTTGACCTCTTCCTGGATGAACATCAGGCGTTCCTGAGAAATTTCAAACGTGCCGTCTTGCATAGCTTCGAGATAGCCATTGATAACCGTCAATGGGCTGCGAAGTTCGTGGGCGATGTCGGCTGTCATCTGATCGCGTCGGGCATTTGCAGAAACAAGCGCGGTGCTCATCTGGTTAAAACCTTCTATGACTTTCCCCAGCTCATCGTTAGACGACTTCTTAACCTGCTGCTGAAGTTCCCCGTGTTCCATATTGGTAATAGCGGTATTCAAATTTGATAATGGTCGGAGAAGTGTCTGGGTGATGAACAAACCGATGATTACGGCTAATGCGATTGCGACCAGGCTCGCATATAACATTGCCTTATTTGTCCGCTGAATAAACTGGGCTTCTTGTGGATTGGGTTGAAATGTCGGGTCGATGGTCACCAGATAGCCGATCGTAGAACCTTTGTAGGTGATGACAGATGCATTTGAAATCTCAACATTTGAAAGGAACGTCCCTGCGGGGTGGCGCGGATCACCGACCAGAATACCACCGTTCGGGAGCGCAAGAATGATTCCTTCCTGGACGAAATTCTCGAAATCAGAGGTTTCTTCACCCAGCTTGGGTTTGAAGAGGTTATCGATCCCAAGCAATGTGCCCGTCGTTTCGTAATAATCGATAACGATTGTTGAGTAGTCTTCCTTGAATCTGGTCAACACGAGGTCCTGGAATTGCTGGTTGGATACGGATGTGGTAAACGCACCGACCAGACCGATGGCGACCAGGCCGACGACAATGAACGCAAGGATGAATTTCGTGCGGATAGACAGCGACTTCATTAATAAGTACTTTCAGTGAAACGATAGCCTACACCAAAAACAGTCTGAATATAGTGCGGTTTACTCGGATCGTTTTCGATTTTTACCCTGAGGTTACGAATATGGACGTTGATCGTCTTTTCCAGTGAATCATAGGCTTCGCCCTGGATTTCACAAAGCAGTTGTTCCCGAGTGAAAACCCGGCCGGGATTTTGCGCAAGGGTCAGTAAAATTTGAAATTCAGTAGGCGTTAGCGTGACCTCTTTATCTTCGATCCGGACTTCAAATTTTTCAGGATCAATTTGCAACGAACCAAATGTAAGGACCTGAGTCGAGGTCATGCCTGGGTCGCTGCGCCTCAATACAGCCTCGATCCTGGCGACGAGTTCCGCCATGCCGAAGGGCTTGGTCACATAATCGTCTGCACCTAAGCCAAGACCGATCACTTTATCCGTTTCTTCAACCTTGGCTGTCAGAAGGATGATAGGGGTATTGTTTTCCTTTCGATAAGTCTTGATGAATTCAAAACCATCCATGTGAGGCATCATAATGTCCAGCAGGATTAAGTCGGGGTGGTTAATCCGCGCTTCAGTGAGCGCTTGATTGCCATCATGCGCGATAAGTGTTTTGAAACCTTTGGATTGCAAATATTCAGACACCAAGCGGGTGACTGAGAATTTGTCGTCTACAATTAAGATCAATTTACCTATCATTTGTTTTGACATGGTATCGTGGATAGTTACTGTTTCATTATACATTTAAGCTCAACCTGATTAAGTCGCATTATAAAAATAACCAGATTCTGTTCAGATTTGATTAAGAAAACCGGTTAGAATAGGATTTGACCGACCACTCACCAGTTATAAGGACCGACAATGTCTGGAATCTCATTACAACCCGGAATCATTTATGGACCTATTCTTTCCCGAAGGCTAGGAAGGTCGTTAGGAATCAACCTGCTTCCAGCCAACCGGAAAGTATGCTCCTTCGATTGCATTTATTGCCAATATGGGTACACGCACGAGCTATTGCTTAATCCCAACCGTTCAATGCTGCCAAGCGCGTCGGATGTCTTTGCTGCTGTTGAGCATGCGCTGAAGAAGCCACGCTCGATTGATTATTTAACGTTTTCCGGAAACGGTGAACCAACCATCCATCCGGATTTCCCGGAAATTGTTCGTGGGGTGAAAGAGATCAAATCGAAACTACATCCTGACGCCAAACTGGCCATCCTTTCAAATTCCTCCAGGGTCACCGACCCGGAGATCGCAGCGGCACTGCGGCTGCTTGATGCACCGATGATGAAACTCGATGCCGGAGATGAAGATACATTCCGGGCGATCAATCACCCAGTATCGAGCGTGAAAATTTCTGATATTGTTACCGGCTTAAAACTCTCCCAAATTTAATGATCCAGAGTGTGTTGATCGATGGTGAGATCTCCAATGTTCGCGGAGATGCTTACGCAGCCTGGGTCAAACGAATTGTTGAGTTAAGACCTCAGGTCGTTCACATCTATTCGACGGAACGCCCGACAGCGGGATCCGGGATCAAGTGCGTTTCCCATGAAAAGCTTCAATCCATCGCCCGGCAGTTGAACGAACAACATCAATTGAACGTCAAGGCGTTTTGGCAGAATTAATTATAGGTTTAATTTGCAGGGATATTGACCATCAGGTATAATCTTGACGCTTTCCGGGCGGGATGCATCCTTTACCTGATGTTTTTCGACCGAAAGAAATCAGCCCAAGATGTGTACGTTATCGATGTTTGGCGGCTTATTAATTAAAAATGCACTCCTTCAATCCTGACCGAGAGCCAGCCAAAAATCTTGATGAAGTAATTATGGGTAAACCCAAGGAGGTGAATCATTTTTGGTCAAAGTTGAAAAGCGTGATAACGAATCGTTCAGCCAATTGATGCGACGATTCCGGAAAAAAGTGACCCGATCAAAAGTTTTATCTGAGAATCGAAAGCGCCGTTTCTTCACCTCAAAGAGTGAACAACGACGCATTGCAAAGAAAAAAGCCATCCGCAAAATGCGACGGAAAGATCTATAGATCAGAAATATTTCAATCGGTCAGGATTGAAATACTTAAATCCCCAACAATTAGTCAGCTAAATTTCCCTTTTCCGCGAACAAGTTACTGATATATTCAGCAGTAAAAATCGACTCGATGGATTTTTTTGTTTTAAACTGCCATCCAATTGATTTCTTTCTGGAGATAACTGGGATCCAGGTTGATTTTCCTAATTGTTCCCAATCTGGCTGGTTTTTCTCGAGCATTTTTCTGAACCAGGTTTCTTTTTTATTCTTCAAATCCTGGCCAAACGACTTATCGAAATATTCCATCACGGCATCTTCAATTTTTCGGCGGGCATGATTCGCCAGAACCAGGATCACCGCGTATAAAAGGACAAGACTGTTGATCCAAATTGCATTGGAGATATAAAAATCCAGGATTTTAGATCCAAATTCTCCAAGCATACTGCGTAAAATGACGTTGATCATACCATTGATTCCTATTCATCATTTAAAAAAGGGACGGCAAACGAACACCGTCCCTTTATTCTAATAGATTTTACAGCTTACGCTTCAGCGGTTTCTTCTACTGGAGCGCCAGCGGCCTGTTCCCAGGCTTTTTGATTCTTCATGAAGAAGAACCAAACGACACCCAACAGGACGGCGATGATTGCCAGTCCGATTGCGCCACCAAGCCACTTCGTGAGGTTGGTGAAGAGCCATACAGGCCATAAGAAGCCATCACCAATACTGGTGATTTCCACTGCACCGGGGGGCATTTCGAAGCCAGCGTTGACAGCAGCCTGTGTGAAGATGGGGGCCATGCTGGTCGCAATATAGAAACCAACGGCCAGTTCGAGTGTACCGGCAACGATCATACGAACAATGTTACCTTTCATCAACGGCGCAAAGAGTGCCACGACGAAGGGGATGATCGCCAGGTCGGCGAACAAAATGACCTTGTTACCGGGCAGAATGATGCTCAGCAGAATTGCGACTGGGACCAGTACCAGGGCTGTTGAAATCGCAGCCGGGTGACCGATCAGAATAGCTGAGTCAAGACCGATGTAGATCTCACGGCCGGAAGCACGCTTCTGCATGAATTCGCGAGCGGATTCGGAAACCGGGATCAAGCCTTCCATCAGGATGGCGACCATGCGGGGGAGCAGCAGCATAACTGCGGCCAGGTTCATACCCACACCAAGGATCAGGCTGACGGTGGCGAGCAGGGATTGACCTTCGGGAACGTTGAAAGCAAAAGCCAGAATACCGAGGATCAAGCCGATGACCAAACCCAGAATAACGGGTTCCCCAAAGAGGCCCCATTTACGACGAATGGTGTCAGGATCGGCTTTGAAATCGCGCAGGCCGGGGATCTTTTCGAAGACCCAGTTAACCAGGATCGCGAAGGGAACACCAGGAGCGGTGGTCAGGTGGGGGATTGAAATACCGGGCAGATTGTAGAATGATTGGACAGCTTTTGCAGTCCAGTCTGCCAGGAATAGTGCAAATGCAGCCGCAAGTGCCGCTGCAATCAAGCCGTAGGCCAGACTGTCGGTTACGATGGCGACCAGGGACCCAATGAAAGCGAAGTGCCAGAAGTTCCAGATATCAACATTGAGGGTCTTGGTCAGGCGAACAACTAAAAGAACGAGGTTGACAAGTAAGGCAACCGGGATAACTGCGAGACCGACGTTTGTACCGAAAGCGATAGCGGCAGCCGAAGGCCAACCGACATCATACACTGTGCGCTGGATCCCCAGATTGGTCACCAGAGCTTGCCCAACATCGGAAAGGGATGTCCACATCAGACCAATAATGAGGTTGATGCCGATGAAGGCAATACCAACGGTGACGCCCGCGCGGAATGCACGGCCGAATTTCGCACCAAGGATCAGCGCCAAAATAATGATGATAATTGGCAGCATGATGGTGGCACCGAAGGTGTCAAAAAACATCTGAATTGCTGAAAGAATTGAATCTAACATTTATCTCTCCTGTACTAAAGAATTATGAAGTACTACATACTTTAATCCTGCAATGCTTCAATGATTTGTTTTAAAACTTCCTCCTTTCCAATTCCGGTTAGGAACGCTAGTGTTTGGATGACCGGTATGTCTTTGCTTACCGATACCGGCGTCGTCGTCACGATCAGGTCCGCATCCTGCTCAAGGCTTGGCACTTCAGAAGCCTTGCATTGGCGGATGTTGGCGCTGATGCCGCGGTCAAAAAGGGCTTCCTCAATTGCCTTTGCGACGACGGTTGAAGTGGCAATTGCAGTTCCGCAGGCTACCAATATTGTCTTTTTTCCAATCATGTAAATCCTCCTTGCCTAAAGTTTAGAGTTTCCTGATAAAACTTTGTAAAATATCTTGATCAATATATCAAAGATATTTCCCTTATACGTCCAAGGCTTGGATCACTTCTTCCGGTGTTTTTGCATCCATCAACGATTCAATCAAATCCGGGTTTTGAAGTACACGAGCTATTTCCTGAAGCATTTCGATCTGAGCCTTAGGTTTGTCGAGTGCAAGGAGGAAAACCAGCTTCACTTCAACTGTGTCTTCCGGGTTTGCCATATTATGGAAGATCACAGGCTTGGTCAATGTTGCCATTGCAACGCCGCATTTAATAACGTGTTCAATGTCTGTATGTGGAATGGCCGCGTTCGTTTCGCCGCCCAAAGGTAAACCGGTAGGCATGGATTGCTCTCGAGTGAGAGCTGCCTGGACAAATGTGTCCTTCACAAAACCGGCTTCTAATAATCGGTCACCGAGTGCGGTTACGACATCCTCAGCATCCTTAGCGGGGTAATTCAGAATGATCGCTGATTTTACGAGAAGTTCTTGTAGAGCGGACATTTATTTTTCTCCGAAATTATCCTCGATTAATACCTTCAAGGCCTGTAAGGCGGATTCGGCATCATCACCATTTGCAGTGATCTCAATTTCATGGTCTTTCATCACGCCGAGAGTTAATACGTTCAGGATGCTTTTTGCATTGACGACATCACTCTTGTCGGTAAGGTTCTTAACGGAAACTTCACTGCTGAATTTATTTGCCGTTTGAACGAACAATGATGCAGGGCGAGCATGCAAACCGGCGGGGTGGGTGACTTTGATTTTGAGCGTAGACTTCATTTTTCTCCTTAGGTCGAGATTACTGCCTAGAATAATAAAAGTTCGGGCGTTTCGAGGGCTTTGACGAGGTCGGAAAGGAATTGGGCTGCAACCGCACCATCCACAATCCTGTGATCGGCTGCGAGTGTCAGCATCATCATTGGGCGTACCTCAACGGTGTCCGCATCGTCAATGACGACTGGGCGTCGGGTGAGGGTCCCTACGGCGAGGATCGCAGATTGTGGTGGATTGATGATAGCCGTAAAGGATTGGATCCCATACATCCCCAGATTGGAGATGGTGAAGGTGCCACCCTGAACTTCATCGCGGGTCAATTCTCCAGATCGTGCACGGCGAGTCAGGTTACGCAGACACTCATTCAATTCTTTCGCTGTCTGCTGTTCTGCATTATGGATCACAGGAACAATCAAGCCGCTATCCAAAGCAGTCGCAACACCTATATTAATTTTATCCCAGAATTCGATCCGGTCACCCTCAAATGATGCATTGAGATAAGGATGACGTTTCAAACTCCAGGCCACCATCCGGATGAGATAGGCTGTTAGAGAAATATCAGGTGTTCCTTCTTCGGCAGCAAGCTCATTCATCCGCTTGCGGCTGGCTTCCGCTTCACTCATATCGACCTCAACCGTCAAGTAGATGTGAGGCGTGGATTGATAACTCTCGGTTAGTCGATCTGCAATCCGTTTACGCATCGTGCTGATTTCGACTGTTTCCCCTGCACCTGGCATTTGAGAGGCGGGCATGACGGCAGGTTGGGTCTTGATTTGCTCAACATCAGCCGCTTGAACACGGCCGCGCGGCCCTGTGCCCTGAATACCTGCCAGGTCAACATCTTTCTCAGCAGCAATACGACGTGCAGCGGGGGTGGCTGGTGTCTCCACTCGGGGTTTAATGCTCTTCTCACTTGCCAGATAGGCTTCGACATCGCTCTTGGTGACTTTGTCACCTTCCGTTGGTACCTGGTTGAGGTCAAGGCCTTCCAATTCGGCCATACGTTTGGCTACGGATGTCGCTGGTTTTTCCTGCTTTTCTGTTGTTAAAGTGCTTGGTTCGCTCTGCTTAACACCTTTTTCAGAATTGGGTTCCGCTTCTTTCGGAAGGTCTGCGTCTGTTTCACCTTCGCCGAGGATGTAGGCGATCACCTTGGTCACCGGAACATCGACGTTTTCACCATATTTGATCCCTGCCAACTTGCCGGTTGCAGGCGCTTCAACCTCGCTCGTGATCTTATCTGTTTCGATCACAACGACAGGATCACCTTTTTTAACCGAGTCGCCTTCTTTTTTCAGCCACTCATTGATATGGACCGTTTCCTGGTCCATATCCATTTTGGGCATAATGAATGGGGTTGGCATGGCTTATAGTCTCCTAGTATTCATTATTAACGATTGCCTTAATTTCACGGTAAATATCCTCTTCCTGTGGCACAGCAGCGGCTTCCAATTCGCGGTTGTATGGAATCGGAACATCTTTACCGGTAAGGCGACGCATAGGGGCATCAAGATAATCCCAGGCAGGTGTCTCTGAAATCGATGCCATTACTTCGCCGGCCCAACCAGCTGTTTTCACGGCTTCGTGAACGACCAGTAATCGGCCCGTCTTCTTGACTGAGTTGGCAATGGTTTCGGTATCCATTGGACGCAGTGTGCGAGGATCGACGATCTCTACGGAAATCCCTTCCGCCTGCAGTCTCTCGGCTGCAGCCAGGCTCTTATGCACCATGATCTCACTGGTGACAACGGTAATGTCTGTGCCGGATCGTTTGATGTCAGCCACACCGAGTGGAATAGCGTATTCTTCTTCGGGGACTTCGCCTTTAATTTTGTATAGCAGTTTATGCTCTAAAAAGCAAACTGGATTGGGGTCCCGGATTGCACTGATCAGGAGACCTTTGGCGTCATAAGGCGTGCTTGGCGCGACGACTTTGATTCCGGGGATGTGCATCAGGAGGGTTTCCAGAGATTGCGAGTGTTGTGCGGCCGCACCGGTACCGGATCCATTAGGCATACGGACAACCATCGGTACTTTGGCCTTACCGCCAAACATATACCGAGCCTTCGCAGCCTGGTTGACCAGGGGTTCCATACCAAGAAGAATAAAATCCATGAACATCATCTCGGCAATCGGGCGCATTCCAACCATTGCTGCGCCGGCGGCTGCCCCAACAATTGCTAGTTCAGAGATCGGTGTTTCACGTATTCGACCGGGACCGAATTCATCAAGCATGCCAGCGCTGACACCAAATGCGCCGCCATAAGTACCAATATCTTCTCCCATTAAAAAGACAGTATCGTCACGACGCATTTCTTCGACCATTGCGTCATGTATCGCCTGTCGGAATGTAATTTCAGGCATAGACCCACTCCGTAACTTCCTCAATTTTTGGTTCTGGTGATTGTTCAGCAAACGCAACTGCATCGTCAATGACGTTCGCCATCTCTTCTTGGATGCTGTCAACGTCCTCTTTCGTTATCACTTTAGAATCGAGCAGCAGTTTTTCGAAGCGCGCAATAGGATCACGCGCTTTCCATTCAGCAATTTCTTCCTTGCTGCGATATAAATTCCGGTCACTCTTAGAATGTCCGAAATAGCGATAGGTTTCAGTTTCGATGAAGACGGGACCTTTGCCGCTGCGGACATGCTCAGCAGCGTTCTTCATGAATTCATAAACTGCCAGGACATCGTTTCCATCAATGAAATACCCCGGTATGCCGTGTGCATCGGCTCGTTCTCGGAATGGTACCTTTGAGGAAGCGCGTTCTACTTCATCTGACATCCCGTAATGGTTGTTTTCGCATAGGTAGATAACAGGCAAATCCCAAATTGCTGCCATGTTCAGAGATTCATGGAATATGCCTTCGTTTGCCGCGCCATCCCCGAAGAGAACAAGCACAGCCTGGTCGGTGCCTTTCATTTGAATGGCGATCCCAACACCATCAACGAGTTCCAATCCGCCGCCGACGATGCCGTTGGCGCCCAGATTGTTTGATTCGACATCTGCAATGTGCATTGAGCCGCCGCGTCCGTGGCAGTATCCGGTCTCTTTTCCCAGGAACTCCGCCATCATCAACTTGACGTCCGCGCCGTGAGCGATCAGATGACCATGGCCACGGTGGTGATTGAGGAGATAATCGTCAGGCCGCATGACAAAACCTTCACCAACTGCGACCGCTTCCTGACCGGCAGATAGGTGCATTGTGCCGTGGACTTTTCCCAAGGCATATAGTTTATCCGCCATCTCCTCAAAGAGACGAATTTCGATCATTGTTTTATACATTTTGATCAAATCGTCTTTGGATAACCCGAGTTCTTCAGCCTTCTTCAAGACATCAGTCGTCTTCTGGTTATCGTATTTTGCTTTGATTTTCTTTGTTGACATAAAATCCTTCCAATATTGTTTGTTATTCGTAAATCAATCTGTATTTCGCAATACTTCTTTTACGGTTTCCCGGTCTGACACAAGAACGTTGATCAGACCAGCTCTTAATGCGCCAATGATCGGTTTGATCTTTGCGGGTCCACCGGCAACACCAATTCTTATTGGGATTTTCATTAGGTTGTCGACATGGATACCGATTAAACGTTTTCGGAATTCATCCGCACATAAATTGCCATCAATGTCGAAAAACTTGCCGCATACATCACCAATCGCGCCGGCAGCCTGCACTGACTTGATCTCATCAAGGGTGACATAATCGGCAAGATAATAACTGCAATGGGCGAGATCGGAGCTGCCAACGCCGAGCAAAGCAATATCCGAACGTTCAGCATAGCTGATCAATTCAACAACGCTTTTATTTTCGAGCAGCAACTCCGCCACTTCCTTGTTTTCGACCAGGAAAGGTGCATTTATATAAATTGCCTCTGCATCAAGTTTTTCTTCAAGCCGTCGAACAATCGCATGACCATCGTATTCTTTGATCCGAGCACCCAGCGCACCCAGCAGCTGGACGACTTTCAAACCCGAGATGGCTTGTGAAAGTTCGAATTGATCGACTGTTGCGCTGATTGCCGTCCCCCAGGACGTTCCCAAAGTCCAGCCTGGTTTGAGATGCTCTTCGAGTTCTTTTGCTGCAACCTGTCCAAGTTTAGTTAATAATTGCGCGGATTGTTCAACATCGATCACTCGGGCATTCATTAAATTAAAACGCTCGACCAATTGTTGGGCGAGCATAGGATTTTCCTTGAGGGGGCGGATAATTTGAATTTGAATGATTCCGGCATTACGAGCCTCCGTAAGCATTCGAGAGACATTGGAACGGGTCATCCCAACATTGCGAGCAATCTCTGCCTGATTTTTACCATGCAGGAAATACATTTCAGCAATATCAGCTAAGAGGTCTTGTCGCTCACTCTGACGGGTGGTGTCTGACAATGCAACTCCGAAGTTCACAATTGTAATATGGAATTCACGTATGTGAATATAGCATAAATTCGTTAATCCGTCAATAGACTATTGTTAATCTATTGAAAGGTGTAGACAAAGTGCTTGCGTGAGATTCAATTGTTCTGCTAAAATAGAACCTGTCCAATTGTTAATTAAAAATCAAATAGAAGAGAATATTTATGAACAAGATCTTGCTCAAAGTGGGGAGCTTACTCACAATGGATGACCAGGGGAACATTTTTGAACCTGGTCATCTTTTATTAGATGGATCTAAAATCCTTGCTGTAGGTTCTCCTGAAGATGTCCCTGTTACGGGTGACGAAGATGTCATCGATTTCAGCGATCGCCTGGTGATGCCTGGACTCGTCAATACACATGCACATACGCCTATGTCACTCTTCCGGGGTTTGGCGGAGGGGATCTCGCTTTTCACGATGGATGGCTTCATCAACTGCCTTCGCAGGTTGGAGGCGGCAGCGGATTCGGCGATGGTACCGGCGGCGGTTGAAGTGAGCTGCGCGGAAATGATCCGCACAGGAACAACCTGCTTCGCCGACCAGTATTTTTATATGAAGGATATCTGGCCGGTTGTGGATAGAAGTGGTTTACGGGCAGGTCTGGCATACGGCATTGTGGAACTGGGTGATCCGGACTCACGTGCAAGGGAGATCGCTTCAGCGACAGCCTTCCTGGAAAGTCTTTCAGACCATCCTCGGATTAAAGGGTGGGTGGGTCCGCATGCCTTCTTTGTGGATAACAGCGAAGATATCATTGCCCTGGAACTGGCACTCGCCAAACGGTTCGATACCGGCCTGCACATCCA
Organism: uncultured Chloroflexia bacterium; assembly: GCA_963748065.1. Lineage (GTDB taxonomy): Bacteria > Chloroflexota > Anaerolineae > Anaerolineales > Anaerolineaceae > Brevifilum. Next base: position 15,329 of record CAVVHL010000010.1, read on the forward strand.
CTTCGCGACCAGCAGTGAGGAGGAAGATTACTGCCAGGCGAAGTTTGGGATTTCAGCCGTTGAACGAATGAAACAGCTCGGGATACTTGAGTTGCCCATCATCGCTGCGCACAGCATTACGGTGCCGGAAAGCGATTTTGCGACCCTGGCTGAAAGCCAATTCACCGCAGTGGTCTGCCCCTCATCCTCGATGCGCAGTGGTTTCCCGGCAGCACCTGTGAAGGCTTTTCGTGCGGCAGGTGTGAACACCGCCCTGGGTACGGATAACGTTGCCAATGCCAATTCCTACGACCTCTTCCGTGAGATGGATATTGCGGCGAAGCTTCAGATTTATCGCGAATCCGATCCGGAAGCCGTCCCGGCGGCAGATATCCTCGAAATGGCCACCATGGGCGGGGCAAGAGCGCTGGGCTGGGAAGACCGGATCGGCAGCCTGGAAGCCGGTAAACTGGCAGACTTGATTGCCGTCGACCTGAATGATATCGGTTGGGCACCTGATGGTGCCCAGGATCGGTACACTGCCATTGTATACGCCATCAGCGGTATGCATGTGACGGACGTGATGGTAGATGGTCATTGGCTCTTGCAAAACAAACAATGGACCACAGTTGATTATCCAGAAGCTGTCAAACAAATGAATGCGGATTATCAACGATTGAACAATAATCTCAAAACCTTAGAGGAGCAGAAATGAAACGTATTGTCATTGATTGCGATCCGGGCATTGATGATGCCCAGGCAATCATGATGGCATATCGCCATCCTGATATAAAGATTGAAGCGATCACCACTGTTTCGGGCAATGTCAATGTTGCGCACACATCAAAGAACGCTTTAAAGATCCTGGATGTTTTGGATGCGGGCCCCATACCCGTTTATGCCGGTGCGGCTTCGGCTCTCGTGGATGAAGGTCGCAACGCCAGTTTCGTACACGGTGAAGACGGTTTGGGCGGTGTCGATATCCCGGAATCAAAACGTAAGCTGGAAGATAAACCCGCCGCATTGGCGCTGATCGATCTCGCAAAGGCAAATCCCGGCGAATTGGAATTGATCGCGATCGGTCCGTTGACCAATCTGGCATTGGCATTACGGCTTGAGCCGGAGCTGCCTTCCCTGTATAAGAAACTGGTCATCATGGGCGGCGCGCATTATGGTCAGGGGAATACGACCAATTACACGTCTGAGTTCAATATCTATGCAGATCCGGACGCGGCAGCGGTTGTCTTCAGCAGTTGGCCGAAGCTGACCATGATTTCGTGGGAAGCAACCATCGCTCATGGGATGCCGATTGAGGATTTCACCGCGTTATTCAACTATGACAACAAACGCAGCAAATTCCTCAAAGAGATCACCAAGCATATTATCGAAATCCTTCGTACGGTACTCAACCGCGAGATGAGCTATGCTGCCGATCCTCTGGCGATGGCCGTGCTGATGGAACCGGATATCGTCGAGGAGGTCGCCGAAAAATACGTTCAGATCGAAAGAATGGGCGAATTGAGCCGGGGAATGACCGTCATCGATTGGTGGGATATGTCCAAGAAAGAACCGAATGTTGAAATCGTTCTGAAGGTTAATTCGGCAAGGTTCTATCAACTGCTGCAAATGGCCTTTAATTAGAAAGGATTCTGAAATGAAAGTAACACTTCCTCCCGATCCATGGCAAAAAGTGAAAACCTATCATGATTTACCGGCAGATGAAGTTATTTCTGCAGTGCAAAAAGAAATTCGCCGCGGCCATACGGATAACGCTGCCAGGTTAGCCTATGAAATGGTGCAAACCAGTCCCGAAATGGAAGCAAAGCTTTGGAAGCGTTTGATGGTGATATCCATCGAAGATGTCGGCATGGGTAACCCCAATGCCCCGGTAATCATTAATGCGATTTACGAAATGCGCGATCGTTTTGGGGAAGGTGCACCGGACCGGCCGTTGTTTGCCCTCCATGCGGTACGTTTCCTGTGTGAATGCGAGAAGGACCGTTCAAGCGATGAGCTGGTCAATTGGGTCAAGATGACCGATCAGGTGCCGGAAATCCCGGACTACGCGATCGATATGCACACCAAGCGCGGTGCGGAAATGGGTAAAGATCTGAAATACTTCTATGAAGAAGGTTCCAAGGTCGCGCCTGAAAAGGCTGACCGAAATAAGACTTATCGCCAACGTTTGATGGAGATGTTGGATTTTGATTGAGCATAAATAATTCTCATTCTATTGTTTCTGTCGAAAAACTTTAACAAATGTGCATCAAAACTGGAAATTAATTGTCTAACAATATGATAAAATGGGATGAAATTTGTTAATCGACGCTTAATCTAAGGAGGTGGTAAATCGGAACTGAATTAATAAAAAAGGAATAAGTTTCCCCTCGATCCATTGTTCGTTTTCACTAAGGAGAATAGAATGAAAAGCCGTTTCTTGTTTGCATTGTCGTTGATCATGGTCCTCACGATGGTCCTGACCGCTTGCGGCCCGAAAGCCACCGAAGCGCCCATGACACAGACGGAAGAGAAAAAGTTCACTGCAGCTCTGATCACCCCGAACCCATTGGGCGACCGCTCGTTCATTGACTCGGCTGCTCGTGGTATTGAACGTGCCAATGAAGAACTGCCTGTTCAGGCCGACATCATTGAGACCCAGGGCGTTGCCGAGCATGAAGCTGCCTTACGCAGCGCTATTGCCCAGGGTTATGATATCATCCTGCCTCTGGCGTTCGATGCTGAATTGCTGTTCAATATTGCCGCAGAATTCCCGGATCAGAAGTTTGCTTCCCCCTCAGAAGTTTTCGCTGATGAACTTCCTGATAACCTGATCGCCTTCATCATCAATGTCAACAAATCCAGCTTCCTGGCTGGTTTGGTTGCTGGCTCAATGACCGACACCAAGATCGTTGGTGCCGTCGTTGGCGGTGATTCACCTGCTCTGAACCAGTTCGTATATGGTTATAAACAGGGCGTTTTGGAAGTTTGCCCGGATTGCCAGGTTCTGGTCAGCTATCTTGGTTTTGACTTTTCGAACCCAACTCTTGGTAAAGAGACCGCTGCTGCTCAGTACGATGAAGGTGCAGACATTGTCTTCGCCATCGCCGGTCGTTCCGGTGAGGGTGTGTTGGCTGCTTCCCAGGAATATGACAAATATTCCATCGGTGTTGATTCCAACCAGGACTTCGTTGCTCCCGGTCACGTGATCGTTTCCATGATCAAGCGCACCGATATGACCACTTTCCTGCCGATCCAGATGGTTGTGGATGGCACCTTCTCAGGTGGCTTCAAAGAGCTTGGTATGGCCGATGGCGCCGCTGGTCTGTCTTGGGATGAGGGTTCGACCACATTCCGTGACGAAGGCCCCGCTGACATGGTCGCCAAGTTAGATGCAGCCCAAGCTTTGGTAGATGAATATCGTGCCAAGATCCTGTCCGGTGAATATGTTGTTTGTGATGCTTTGGCCGATCCTGATCTCACATCAGACGCCTGCGCACCGCTGAAATAGTTATCCAACTTCGAATCTAAGTAATGACCAGCCCTGGGGATACGCTTCTCCAGGGCTGGTATAAGGATGGATTATGGCTAACGCAGTTGAATTGAAAGGCATTTCCAAATACTTTTCTTCAACCGAAGTTCAGGCTAACGACAATGTTAATTTCTCTGTGAGAGAGGGAGAAATTCATGCCTTGGTTGGAGAGAATGGCGCTGGTAAATCCACGTTAATGAACATTCTTTATGGATTGATCAAGCCTGATGCAGGCGAGATCCTAATCCATGGCGAACCGGCTCATATCAATCATCCTGATGATGCCATCAGGCTGGGTATTGGTATGGTGCACCAACATTTCAAATTGGTCCCCTCGTTTACAGTCGCTCAAAACATCATGCTGGGTATGGAACCAAACCAACTCGGTTGGCTGAAACAACGAGAAGAAAATGAATTGGTTGAGGCCCTATCGAAGAAATTTGGCTTGCCGGTTGATCCAAAAGCAAAAGTAGCGGAGTTGCCCGTTGGGATGCAGCAGCGCGTTGAAATCCTCAAGACGCTGCAGCGTAATACCAAAATCCTGATCCTGGATGAACCTACCGCAGTCCTTACGCCGCAGGAAGTTAAAGACCTGATGCAGGTCGTCAAGATGCTATCTGAAAAACAAGGGCATACAATCATCTTCATCACGCATAAGTTGATTGAAGTCGTGGAGGTCGCCGACCGGGTCACGGTCATGCGGGATGGACATAATGTCGGCACAAAGGACGTCGCTAATACCGATATCCCCGAAATGGCGAGAATGATGGTTGGCAGGGAAGTGCTTTTCCGCGTTAAAAAGGCGCCTGCCAAACCGGGTGATACCGTCATGGAAACGGATAAGATCACCGTCGCGTCCGACAATGGGTACCCGGTGGTCCTGGATTTTTCCATGAAAGTTCGATCTGGAGAGATCGTCGGCATTGCAGGCGTGAGTGGTAATGGTCAGACTGAGTTGGTTGAGGCTGTCTCCGGTATGCGACCAATCGAGTCCGGCCATATCGCGATAAGAGGCAAAGTGCTGACTCACTCCTCCGTTGCTCAAAGGCGGCACAACGGTATGGCCCATATTCCCGAGGACCGGGTCCATATGGGGCTGAATCTGCAAACCGATCTCGACGAAAATGTACTGTTAAGCCGCCAATCGGATAAAGAATTCAACAAATATGGTTTCCTGCGCAAGAAGAAAATCTCTGCATTTGCTGCTGAGATCATCGAGAAATTCGATGTGCATGGCGCTAAACCTGGTGGGAGTGTGGATACGCTTTCCGGCGGTAACATGCAGAAGATTGTTGTCGGTCGTGAGCTTTCTCATGATCCTAACTTCATTATTGCCAACCAACCGACACGAGGATTGGATGTCGGCAGCATTGAATTTGTCCATAAAACTCTGATCGAAGCCCGCGATGCTGGTGCTGCGATCTTACTGGTCTCTGTGGAATTGGATGAGATCATGTCGTTGAGCGATCGGGTGGCCGTGATCTACCGCGGACAAATCAACGGTGAGTTCGATATCTCAGAAGTCACCGAAGACATGCTAGGGATTTTGATGGCAGGTGGTTCACTGGACGACGTGAACGGTTCGGATAAGAAATCCAAAGCCCCCGCTGACCCGGCAATCCCAGAAAGTTGAGGCAAAGAAATGGATAAAGAACGACGTAGAAAATTAGTCAATACGTTTCTGATCCCGGTTCTGGCCATCATTTCTGGTTTGATTGTGGCTGCCATTCTGGTGCTTACCACCGGCAAATCTCCGATGCAAGCATATCGAACATTGTTTGAATCCGGGTTCAGTTGTGAAAGCGCCCAGCGCTGCACGTTAGTAACAACGCTTGAAAGGGCAACCCCGCTCATCCTCACCGGGCTATCCGCTCTGGTGGCCTTCCGCACGGGCGTGTTCAGCCTCGGGCAGGAAGGGCAGATGATGCTCGGAGCTGTAACGGCTGCCTGGTTAGGTTGGGCGCTGCATTTGCCAATCATTATTCACCCCATCGTGATCATGCTGGCGGCGATGGCCATTGGTGGAATATATGGATTTATTCCGGGTGTTTTAAAAGTGAAGCTAGGTGTTAACGAGTTAATTTCGACAATTATGCTGAATGAAATCGCGATCCTGTTCCTGGAATGGGTAGTCAACTTCCCGCTCCGGGCGGATGCAGGGGCAGCGGCACATTCATTCATAATCAACGAAACTGCCTGGTTGCCTTCGTTCCTACCCAGTTCACGCTGGGGGGTTGGATTTGTCATCGCGATCATTATGGCTGTGGTCATTTATTTCCTGCTTTGGCGGACTTCAACAGGTTACGAACAGCGCATGTCCGGTAATGCACCTCTCTTTGCCAAATACGGCGGCATCAAGAACGAAAAAGCAGCGATCCGCGGGATGGTCATCAGCGGTGCGCTCGCCGGTCTGGCAGGTGCGATTGAAGTGTTAGGTGTGAACCACCGGATCATGACGGGTTATTCAACCGGACTTGGTTTTGATGGCGTCAGCGTTGCAATCCTCGGGCAAACGCATCCGGTTGGTGTCGTGATCGTGGCTATTTTATTCGCCGGTGTCCGTTTGGGTGCCCAGATCGGTCTTCAAATTCAACTCAAAGTGCCGCGTGAATTGGGCGGTGTCATCATCGCATTTATTATTTTGTTCGTCGCCTCGGACAATTTCTTCTTGGGTGGCATTAAACTGGGTGCGAAACAAAATCGCTAAATTTAAACATAAAAAAGCGGTTGAGGAAGGAAGTGACTGATGCAGGACATCCTTAACTTTTTTACCATTCCCTTATTCTCAAGTGCGATCCGCCTCGGTACGCCAATCATTTTAGCCGCATTGGGCGGTGCAATTTGTAACCGGGCCGGTGTGTTAAACCTTGCCCTGGAAGCTGATATGCTGTTAGGCGCATTCCTTGGGATCATAAGCGCCTATTACATCCAAAATAATCCTTTCCTGCCAATGCCACCTGTATTGAGCACCTACCTGGGGCTGATCGCGGCCATGGCATCCGGTGGACTTTTAGGCGCATTTTTTGCCTTTCTTTATATCAAATATAAAGTCAACCTGGTGATCCTGGCGATCGCCATCAACCTGATGATGCTCGAATTGACCGTTTTCGTCATGCGGGTCATGTTTGGTCAGGTCGGTACCTGGTCCGATCCCAGTATTCGTCAATTACCTGATATTCAGATCCCATTGATCAAAGATATCCCCGGCATTGGGGAGTTGTTCAGTGGGTATAACATCATCGTATATGCAGCGGTAATTCTTTGTGTGCTCGGTTATTTCATGCTCTTCCACACCAAGTTTGGCCGCCATATCCGTGCAGTTGGTGAGAACATTGAAGCCGCACGCACAGTCGGGATCAATGTGAACCGGGTCCAGATATTCGCCCTTGTCATCAGCGGTGCGCTGGCAGCTCTGGGCGGCGCGTTCCTATCGGTAGGTCACCTGACCCTCTTTACCCGTAATATGAGCAACGGACGCGGCTGGTTGGGTATTTCAGCAGCTTTGTTCGGTTTCAACCATCCCATCGGAGTTTATTTCTCAGGACTGTTCTTTGGCTTCGCCGATGCTGCGGCCATTCGCCTCCAGAATGTGACCGATCTTCCGCCCAGCCTGGTGCAGGTGCTGCCCTTCATCGCTACAATTGTTGCGCTAGTCCTGGTCGCGCTCCGTACGAAGGTTGCGACACTGATCAATAAACGAAAATTCTTCAGTTCCCGCGAGATGCATACTCACGATGAACCGGATGCAAACGCGGAAGCCTGATTTATATCGATTTTCAGAGATAAACAAAGAAACGCCCTGGTTATACCGGGGCGTCATTCAATCAGACGAAAGGAAAGAGCCATGGAGTTTCACATTAAATGCACGCCAGAAGAAGTATCTCGTTATGTCTTCTGCCCTGGGTCTCAGCGACGGGCAAAACGGATCGCCGACCAATTTGACGACATGGAAAAGGTGGCGGATGATCGCGGGATCGTGGTTTACACTGGTACTTACAAAGGCATCCCAATGACCTCCTGTGGAACCGGTATGGGGGGGCCTGCAGTTGCCATCTGCGTTGAAGAGTTATCCCACCTCGGTGGAGATACCTTCATTCGGGTGGGTTCCTGCGGTGTATTCCAGGACTGGCAAATGCCTGGTGACATTATCATTGCCAGCGGTACGATCCGGGCGGGAGGAACTTCACTCGCTTACTTGCCAATCGAATTCCCGGCAGTCCCGACCTATGAAGTCCTGGAGACATTGGTTGAAACGGCGAAAGGCCTCGACATACCTTATACCGTCGGTGTGGGCATAGCTGGAGACGCTTTTTATGGACCACGGGAAAAATTCGAGCCCGGTCTATTGAAGCAGGCGGGGATCGTCTCCGTAGAGATGGAGAGCGACGCGCTCTTCATTTTGGGACAATATCGTGGACTGCGGACAGGTGGGCTCTACGCTTCTGATGGAACGAACAAAGAGATCAAACCGGAATGGGGCGAGGAAAAATACCTTCAAGGCGAAAGCGATATGATCACGATTGCTCTGGAAGCAATGGTTAATATCGCAAAAGCAGACGCAGAAGCATAAAATAAATCGAATTTCGTATAGAATTAACGGGTTGGTCCCTGATCAGCCCGTTTTTTCATTGAAAATAAGCCTTGCAAGGCATGAAGGACCTTTCGAGCAAGCGCTTTAAGCTGGATGTAAATACCATCTGCACCCATGACGATCACCATTGTTGCGATCAGCATGCCGCCGATGGAGCGGGGAATGCCCATCTGAATGGAGAGCCCGGTCATTGCGGCCAAACGTACCCCGGCAAGCACAAAAGCGGAGAATAATATACCGATAGGATGGCTGAAGCCGATCAGGGCAACCATCACGCCGTCAAAAACATCCGAACTCGTGAAATTCTGGACAAAATGGTAATGGACGCCGAGAACTTCAATCCCGCCGGCCAGACCTGCTAGTGCGCCTGAGATCATCATCCCGAGAATGATTGATTGCGATGGTTTGATGCCGCCGGCTTTCGCAAAGAGGGGGTTCTGCCCGGACATGCGTACTGTATATCCGGAAGCCGTCCACCACAACCAGATTGAAGTTAGAAATAGAACAGTAAGTGCAATAAAGAACCCCGTGTTCAATTTCGTACCATAGGCAATGGATGCCAAACGGGCGTTTTCGGGTATCCAATGACCATAGCCGGATGGAATAAATCTAAGCAGGTAGTTTGCGATGTAGTTGAGGAAAATGGTTGAGAGGATCTCGTTGATATTGAAATATATTTTCAGCAGAGCGGGAAATATGCCGTAAACCATGCCGAATAAGGCTGCAAGAGCCAACGCTGCTGCCGGATGGATGATCGGACCCAAGTGGGCGCGGCTGGCAACCCAATTTGCCGCGGCTGCCCCGAGTACCATTTGTCCGGCCTGACCAATGCTAAAAATACCCGCCCGAAATGCGACGGCAGCGGAAAGACCGACAAGGATCAGCGGCGTGGCATATTGAAGCGTGGTCAGGATGGCACAATTGCGTCCGTTTTCACAGCCGTATCCCGACGTGAAAAGCACTTTCAAAGCCTCAAGAGGAGAATTGCCGGTCAGCAATACGAATAAACCGCCGATTAGCAAACCGATAATTGCGGCTGTAAGTGGTCGAAGGATGTAGTCTTTCGTGGAATTATGATGATTGAGCACGATGTTGCTTCCAGACTGGATGTTTTAGGGAGATTATGTTAGAGATCAGATTTCCTGATCTTTGATGAAATGTGGATATAGTTTACGCCTGAATTGTCCATCATCACTCTGCTTGAAATTCATCTGTCTCAGGTATTTGGCATGGACGGTGACGTCGGCTTTCGTTACGAGGTCCGTGATACCGCGATCCAGCAGGATGTCGGAATTATCATCAAAAATGAACGCGCCGATCTTGAAATCACGATAATCCTTGAGGGCATAATCCAACAGTACCCGTCCGGTATGGCCCTCCGGCCGGACGATCACCAAACCGGCGGGGATCGTATTCCGCAGGATGAAGAAGATCAAATCACCCGGTTTGGATTTGTAATTGAATTCCGGAAAGAAAGTTCGGATATCCTTTTTGTTGAAGTTTATAAAGAAGGTAAAGTAGGTGCTATCGGGAGCAACATCCATCACGGTAAAGAAATCGCTGCGTTTCAGCATTTTCAAGAAATAATATGCATCAATGATAACGACCAGGGTGTTCAGGATCGCAACCGGGTAGGCTTTGATCAGGATACCATAGATCACAAAAACCAAACCGCCGATCCCATTAATCACCCGCAGGCGAAGCACGGATTTCATCATCATGGAGATTGCGATCAGCACCGAGGCAAAGTATCCGATGATTTGATAAATGAGCTGTGCGTTCATGTCCAATTTCCTTTTGACTTCAAATATTACTTATTATACTGGAAGGACAACGGCTGGATTAAAATAATCGCCCTGTTCATGAACTGAACAGGGCTAAATTATTAATAGGGTTGTATTGATTGCACCGGCGTGTCTAAAAACGTGTTGATTTTAGAATAAACACACCTTGCGCATGGCTTGGAATTGTTAGAGTTTCTTGAGCACCGGGAGACCGGATGCAAGCTCAACGACCTTTTTACCCGCAGGCACTTCGTCGACCGCAATATCGGGCCGCAAGTCGCCGGCGAAGAAATATAAATCTCTTGATTTGCCGGATTTTGAGGTTACCGTTTTGCGGTGCAAGAAGTAGGTCTTGCCTTTTGAGTTAGTGAATGAATATGCCATCGTAATACTCCCTTCGTAAATTAGGTAATTTCACTTTTTCAGTGTAGCAAGTTATTGAATTTTGGTCAAGAAGCAGAATAATATAGAATAATATATGAAATATGATAAATAATTCGGATTTTTCTTCAAAGAAGCCTTATGATTTTTGGTCGTAATAATCCCGGCACTCATCCTCGCGACCTCTAACAACGCGTTTGCCTTCCAGTTCACCTCTCGTTTCGGTCACTACGGTAACTTGAGATTCTTTCCCATTTTTCCGAAAATAGATCACGACCCAATCATGGGTCTTACCAAGTTTATGGGCTTGGGCGGTGTTTGAAAAAAGGGCAGTAAAGGACCAGCCATCTTTGTGAGTGTTGAGGATAGGCAGCCAGGCTTTCCCCTCAGGGTTAAATCGCTTTGGTGCGATTTTGTGAAGTTTTCCTGCAGCGGCTTTTGTGCGATATTCCTTGTCAACTTCAAGTAATGTGCCTACATCAGGTGGATTGGTCGATATATACTGTTCATTTTGATGGCGGATCCTTTTCGCTGAGGGACTGAGCATCCCGGAGAGACTGATCTGAATATTATGGATTTTTGTATTCCCGAAGCCTTCAACGGAAGCCAGGGAACCATCATAGGCGGCCTGTTCCAATTCCGCCAGCGAAGATATCTTCAATTTATTCACAATGCGTTTGGCCAGAGTATCTCCTATTCCCGGTACTTTAGAGAACAAATCCACGGGTGATACCTCTCCCCGGAGGCGTTCTAGGACGTCAGAACGGCCTGTATGGACGTAGGCAGTGATGATGCTGCTGATACCTTCGCCAATATCCTGCAGCTTCTCCAGGTCTTGTGGGTGATTCTGAGCTATTTCGGCAATATTCTGGTTTGAATTTCTAATCGTTTGGGCGGCGTCCCGGTAGGCATTGATCTTGAAAGGATTATCATTCTTCACGGACAGCAGATCGGCGATTTGCTCGAGCATATCTGCAATATTTTGATTGGATTCTTGTTTGTTGGTCATAACAACGCAACCATTCGTTGAAAATCTTCCGCTAAAACAGGTGCTAATTTTCGATTATAAAAAATCGCTGCCGGATGATAAAGCGGGAACACGGTTATCTTGCCGTAGTCTGCCTGTCCGGTGAGTGGCTTTCCATGCAGCTGGCCGATCTTTTCACCTTTCCCGGGTAAGTTGTACTGGCGGATCATGAAGTCCATGGAGAAACGCCCCAGGGTTGCAATGATCTTAGGCTGGATGATATCGATTTGCCGTATCAGGAAAGGCGAATAAAGCGCAATTTCCTGTTTCGAAGGATCCCGGTTGGATGGGGGGCGATCTTTGACGATATTGGTAATGAAGACATCACGCCGTATAAGCCCATTTTCTTTGAGAAGGTCATCCAGATATTGCCCGGCTCGGCCGACGAACGGTCGTCCCGATTGCGCTTCCTGCGCACCAGGAGCTTCGCCGACGAACATCAGTTTTGCGTCCGGGTTGCCTTCACCGGGAACGGAAGAATATCCGTTCTCTTCCCGATAGGCATAAAGCGGTGATTGTGTTAGATCTCGGATTTGTTCGGCGATGAAAGCTAACTCTTGTGATTTGGTCATAAAACAAGTCTAATCGAATTCCACCAGGAACAGATGCTCACGTCACGAGGTTTTGGGGTTTATGTGCGAGGTATGCCTTGATGTTCTCAATGGTGGTATTGATGATCCGGTAAATTGCACCTTTCGTATAAAAAGCGCTGTGCGGCGTGATGATCACGTTGCGCAATCGCAGCAAAACCGAATCCGCCAATAGCGTTTGGAGGTTGTGTTGTTGATTGTAAAAGGAATGCAGAAGTTCGGATTCTTCCCGGATCGTTGGTTCATCCGGCAGAACATCAAGGCCGGCAGCGGATACCTTGCCAACCGCCAGCGCACGCACCAGAGCTTCAATATGCAGCACGGACCCGCGTGAAGTATTGATGATCACCACGCCGTCCTTCATCCTGGCAAATTCATCATCGGAGATCAGGTGATAGGTGTGCTTGTTGGAAGGGACATGCAGGGTCAGGATATCCATGGTTGACAGCAGCTCATCCATTGACACATATTTGAAGTTCAGCCGTTGAGCCAGATCCTGATCCTCTTTGACATCAAAGGCCACAACCTTCATCCCGAAACCATTTGCAATATGGATCACACATTGGCCGATATTTCCGGTGCCAACGACGCCGAGGGTCTTTCCCATCAAGTCGAAACCGCGTAAGCCGGCCAGGGTGAAGTCACCCCGACGGGTACGTTCGGATGCTTCAACGATATGGTGGCTGATCCCCAGGAGCAGTGCAAAGACATGTTCAGCAACCGTATTTTCACCATATTCAGGAACATTGCACACATCGATGCCATGCGCATCACAATAATCAATGTCGATGTGGTCAAATCCGGTTGAGCGCGTGGCGATCAATTTTAGCTTGGGTAGTTTAGCCAAGACTTCTTTGTGCAAGTCGGAATAAATAAAGGTCGAAATGACCTCCGCATCCGTAAATTTATCGACATTATCCGCATTCAGTTTATCCTGGAGCAGGGTGACATCTTCATCTTTCTGGAATGCCTTAAATGCTTCCTGTTCCCAGGGTTCAGCTTCAAAGACGACGATTTTCATCATGTTTCCTTTCCGATCAACCAATAAAGTGAGCGCCAGAACACCAATATTCTGGACATGTCAGCCTATATTAACCTTACTCGATGTGGGTGGATTGGGGAAAGAGGTAGAGAAAAAGTGAAATTCAGCTTTCTGATTGGCTCTGGTTATGGTCCTTGACCATCTTGGCGTTGATGATCTCCTCACGCTCATCTTCATCAAGTACATCGGAGATGTACTTCATCGTACGCTGATACCGGGGGATGATGATCTCCTCCAATGCGTTCACCTGCCGTTGGGTTTTACGGAGTTCCGTCGCCAAGCGCCATACGGTGACGGTCTTCTCAACCAATTCGCCCAGGAGATGGATCACGTCCAGCCATTCCGTATGAGCTTTGTCCAGTGGAACATCGGTGTTTCCGGGGCTGTATGGCAGTTTATGTTCTTCAATATCCAGATTAACCAGGGCGGTTTTGACTCCCATGATGCTCTTACTGCCAATGCTAACGGTCGTTTCAGCGCTGGGTGCCATGCTGATCCAGCGCAGTCGATCCACGCCAAGCGCCATCCTGGCATTACAGATTGCGGAATAAGCTTCCTGGAACTGCACCCGGGATTTCTCTTCAATTTCTTCGGCGGCAGAGATCAGGTCGAATAATTTCCGCATCAAGACCCGGCGTTTCCGGTCCAGCAAGTCGTGACCATTCTTGACCTGTCCAAAGTCAGCCTGCAATTTCAGCAGGTTACCTCGAGTAGGCGAAATATTTAGCCTATCCGCCATTGGGTGCTTTCTTTGGATAATGTGCCTGTAATTCCGCTTTGCTGACCCTGGTGAGTTCATCTTCGGGTAAATTACCCAGAATTTGCCACCCCAAATCGAGCGTGACGTCCATATCGCGGCTCTCGTCAAGCCCCTGGTTGAGGAATTGTTGTTCGAAAGCTTCACCGAAAGCCATATATTTTTGGTCCAGGGGGGAAAGTTCTTCTTCTCCGATCACTTCAGCCAGACTGCGGACATCAAGGACATGGGCATAGGCTGCATAAAGTTGGTTTGAGAGGTCGGGATGGTCATCCCGTGTTTTTCCCTTACCAATGGCATCCTTCATCAAGCGTGAGAGGCTGGTGAGGACGTCGATTGGTGGATAGATGTTCTTCTTGTCCAGATCCCGGGTCAGGACGATCTGTCCTTCAGTGATGTAACCGGTCAGATCCGGGATGGGATTAGTGATGTCGTCATTCGGCATTGTAAGCACCGGCATTTGGGTGATCGAACCCGAACGACCTTTCACCAGGCCGCAGCGTTCATAGATGCTCGCAAGGTCGCTGTAAAGGTGCCCAGGATAGCCTTTGCGGGTTGGGACTTCTTCACGACGGAGTGCGATTTGCCGGATGGCTTCACCGTAATTGGTCATGTCTGTCAAGATGACGAGTACGTGGATACCTTTCTCATAAGCCAGGAATTCAGCTAGACTGAGTGCTACCTGGGGCGTGATGATCCGTTCAATGGGGGGATCATCAGCAAGGTTGAGGAACAGTGCAACTTTATTGATCCCTGTTTTGGTGAGCGTATTCTCAAAGAAACGGGCATCATCATGGGAAACGCCCATCGCCGCGAAAACGATCGCGAAGGGCTCACCTTCCTTTGCCAGTTTGGCCTGCGTGGCGATCTGGGCAGCCAGTTCATTATGCGGCAGCCCCTCACCGGAGAAGATCGGTAGTTTCTGTCCACGGACCAGCGTGTTCATGGCGTCGATGGAGGAAATCCCGGTCATGATGTAATTACGAGGATAAACACGGGCACTGGGGTTGAGCGGTTCTCCCTGGGCAAAGACACGCTTTTCGGCCACAGGTCGGGGTAAGCCATCAAGTGGGTTGCCCAACCCGTCAAACACCCGCCCCAACATTTCCATTGCGACCGGCACCTTCAACGGATGCCCCTGGAACCGGGTGATCAGCGAAGAAGGAAGCAGATTGGTGCTGCTCCCCAGGAGCTGCAAGACGGCGTGATCTTCACTAACCTCCAGAACCTGGCCCAACTGGACAGTGCCATCCGGTGCAATCACTTCTCCGATTTCCCCATATCCCACATCGCTGGCGCGTTCAATGACCGCCAGAGGACCTTCCAACCGGTCAATCCCCAGGTATTCTTCCTTTGCCATCCGTGAATTTTCTGCTGTCATCCGCTCGTTCCTTATTAGTGAATGCCGGTTAAGGTTGCTGAGTTTAGCCAGTTTCAGGCAACGCTGTTAATTTACTATCCAGCTGCTTTTGCAGTTGATCGATCTGTTCCGGGTGGTCGTTGGGCACCTGTTCTCTGAGTTCGGATCAGGTCCGGCAAATCAATTTGACCCATCAAAGCTTCAAATTCAATCCCGGCTTTCATTAGTTCCTCACCTCGATCGTAGAGCCATAAGAAGAATTCCAACAATTTGATCTGTTTTTCTGGGGAGCAGAAAGCGTCAATCTCGTTGAATGCGTTTTGTTCCAGGTAGCCGTCCCGTATAAGTTGGGTGATCTTGAGGACCCATTGCTGTTCACCTGCCAGGGCGTTGGGGCCAATCAACTGTACGATTTGCTGGAGTTGGGTTTCCTGGTGGAGGAGTTCAAGCGCTCTGGCGCGCAAAACCTCCCAATCTTTACTGACATTCTCATGCCACCAGTTAGCAAGTTGTTTAAGATAAAGCGAATAGCTTTCTTCCCAATTGATGGCAGGATAATGACGCTCGTGAGCGAGGTTTTCATCCAGCGCCCAAAAGCAGCGTGTGAACCGTTTGGTGTGACGGGTGACTGGTTCGGAGAAGTCACCGCCGGGAGGTGAGACGGCACCCATAACGGTGGCGGACCCGTTCCCACCCGCAAAGGTTTTTACCCGGCTGGCACGCTCATAGAATGCCGCTAACCTGGCTGGCAGATAGGCAGGGTAGCCTTCCTCCGCAGGCATTTCCTGCAGCCTGCCGGCGATTTCCCTGAGCGCTTGCGCCCATCGGGAGGTTAAATCGGCGATCAGCGCTGTATCGTAACCCTGATCCCGGTAATATTCGGCGATGGTCAGTCCGGTGTAAATGCTGGCCGCGCGGGCGGCGACCGGCATGTTGCTTGTGTTGGCGACCAGAACGGTCCGTTCCATCAGGGGTCTTCCCGTTCGTGGGTCAATCAATTTTGGAAAATCTTCCAATACCTGGGTCATTTCGTTCCCGCGTTCGCCACATCCGACATAGACGATCACGTCTGCATTTGACCATTTCGCTATGCTGTGCAAGGTGACCGTCTTACCGGTACCAAACCCGCCTGGGATGGCGGCCGTGCCGCCCATCGCAATTGGGAAGAAGATATCGATCACGCGTTGGCCGGTGATCAATGGCACGACCGGGTCCAGACGTTTGGCTACCGGACGTTCCGTACGCACGGGCCACAGATGGTTCATCGTTAACTTGTGGGTTTGGCCCTGTTCATCAAGAAGCTCAGCAATCTGGTCATCAATGACGTAATCCCCCTTATCAACCATCGACTTGAGCGTACCGCTTAATTTCGGCGGGACCAGGATACGGTGTTCAATGTCCGGCGTTTCGGGGACGCTCCCCAAGATATCCCCACCGGACACCGTATCTCCAACCTTTGCTTTTGGTGTGAAGGTCCATTTCTTCTTGGTATCGAGCGAGGGAATTTCAACCCCTTTTTGGATATAGATACCGGAATCTTCAGCCAGGACTTCGAGCGGTCGTTGGACACCATCAAAAACGTTTCCCAAAAGACCCGGCCCTAGCGTTACTGAGAGTGGGTGACCCGAGCCGAAAACCGGTTCACCGATATGTAAACCGGCGGTGTCTTCGTAAACCTGGATGGTGGCGATATCCTGGGTGACGGCAATGACCTCTGCAGCGAGGTGTGCATATCCAACTCTGACCTGTTCGGCCATCGCCAGGTTTTCCTTGATATTTGCTTTCACAACAGGACCGCTTATCCAGAAAACGGTCCCGGAGGGTTTTTCACTCATAAGCGCCCCATCAATTCATCAAAAATATTGTCACGAAGTTCAGTTTTCGCATATTCAAGGCGTTGTTCAAATCGTGCGTCAAGACGTTTCTTTGCAGATTGGTTGGTCGCGATCAGACCTCCCCAGGTATCTAAAGCGTGATCAGATTTGGTAAAAACTACCTTATTACTTATTAATTGGGTTGCTTCTTTGCTCCAATCCTCCAACGACTTTTTCGTGAAGAGTTTCTGGCCGGTGGGATCTGCTGCCAGTTGGATTGTACCGGGGCCAACGGTTTTAGCCGCGAGTAATACGAGCTGTTTCATAACCTGTTTGTAAGAATTCCCTGTAGTGATCTCATGCAGCTTCTGTTCAGCCTTTTCCCAAACCTGGTTGAGGATATCTTCACGAGCCTGAAGCTTTTTCCTGGTTGATTGCTGTCTGGCTGCTGCCAGAGACCGTTCACTTGCCTGTTCGGCTGCGATCTCTGCGTTCTTTTTTTGCTTTGCCAGGATTAAATCCGCCTTGGCTTGCGCATCGTCCTTGATTTTCTGCGCCTGCTGCAATGCTTCGCTGCGCGTTTGATTGATCTCTTCAAGCGTGGCATCTTTGACCGATCGATGCAGATCCTCCATCTTCCCGATAATATTCGTCATGATTTGCTTCCACCATCTTTCGCAATTTGAAGCCCGATCACTTTTTCAACCAATTCCCGCAAAGACTCGCCATGCGGTTGTGTGCCGGGTCCGGGGATGTCCAGAACCAATGGTCGACGGCTGTTCATCTTTAATTCATCTACCCGGTCCTGCATTTGTGCGGCCCAGTCTTCGGTAATCAGCAGGATTTTCAAGTCTTTGCGCGTCAAAGCATGCATCCAAGGCTTTCTTCGCTTCATCCAGTGATTTGACAACCTGGCCCTCAATACCGACCAGCGAGAATCCAAGGATCGCATTTTCGTCGCCGATGACAAAGATGTCCATTGCACCTCCGTAAGAAGAAGTTGCTGACAGCTTCTTTATCTCGTCAGGATCAGGAAGGAGGTGATCAACCCGTAGATCGCGATCCCTTCCGCAAGACCGACGTAGATCAGGGTCCGGCCCAGATTTTCAGGGTTCTCACTCACAGCACCAACCGCTGCAGAACCGACCACAGCAACTGCGATCCCGGAGGCAATAGCTGAAAGCCCTGTTGACAGGGCAGCAGCCAGAGCCACGGTGCCGGAGAGGGTGCTTGTTGTGGTGGTCGTTTGCTGGGTTGCCTTGGCGAAGACAATCGAACCGGGCCATGAGACGCCGGCAATACCCAATGAGACAAGAATGAAAACTGCCACATTTGCGACAACCAATCCGCCCAGTAAAAGCCGGAGTTTGTTAGGGACGGTTAGTTTACGCCCGATCAGGATCAGGGCGATCAGAGCAACTGCCAATCCTAGAAATATCATTGTGTTACCTCCATATCAGAAGATTTCCAAAATCCCAAAATTTTCATCGTTCAGCCTTCCTGCGGCAGCCGGAAAGGTTTATAAGGATGCCCGGAACCGGCATAAAATTTATCAAAGAATTCGTAATATTCCAGCCTGAGCGCCTGGATTGCGACAACCATCCCCTCAAAACCGACGATGATGACCGTGCCGATCACCAGGATCAGCCAATGGCCGACGCCTTTACTCAGATTCGCCATAATGAAGATCACCTGACCCAGGGCAGCATGCGCAACGGCAAATGCACCAAGACGGACGAAGGAGATGGAGTTGGTGAAGTAGCCCAATAGTGCTTCAAACAAACTGAAGAAGGAAAGGGCAAGATAATTTGCCAGACCACCTTCAAACAATGGATGTTTGCCTTCAATCAGACGTCCGAGGGGCTCTTGCATCAGGATCAGAACTGCCGGGATGGCAATCGCTAATAGCCAGATGGGGATCGGGATTTTCTTCCCCAAAATGAGCAGAACGCCACCGCCGATCAGGATCCAGTAAAGCGCCATGCCGGCCAGGCCGTTCTCATTGAAAAGTAATCCTGACCAATCCTTGGATCTACCGGCAGAGACCATGTGAAGGATGAAGCCAATGTTCAGGATCGCGGCACCACCTGCCACGGCGACAATCAGGATGGTCATCACGTTCGTGAGAGGGCTGGTCCAGAGTTGGGGGATGATCCCTTCTTTGCCAAAGAAACTCCCGAAAAGCAGCCCGAAAATCATGCTTGAAACGCTCGCAGCTAGCAGAATTGGCGCATATTGGCGGGTGCCTTTCCGGAAGAAAAGGTAAAGTCCCGCCAGGAACAGCAGGAACCCATGTCCAAGGTCGCCAAACATCATCCCGAACATGAGGATATAGGTGAGCCCCACGAATAAGGTCGGATCGACTTTACCGTAAGCGGGGAGACCGAAAATGGTGATCAAACCCTGGAACGGTTTCAGGAACCCGGGATTATTGAGCAGGGTCGGGGTTTGAGGTTCCTTGACACTCGCATTAATGACCTCGACATCGGTCTTCTCTTTAGCCACTTTCTTGACCGTGCGGACAACCTCATCAACATCTTCCGTCGGCGCCCATCCGGAGATCAGGTAAGTGTCCTCATGGATGCTGAATTGGCTGATCGCTTGCATGACCGCTGCTTCGTAGGTCACTTTTTGCCATAGTTTCGCCAGATCCGTTTGATGTTTCTTCGCATAGGCACGCTTTTCAGCGTTGAGTTTATCTAAATCTTTCTTAGCCTGAGCCAAATCTTTGTCCAGCGTCTTCATCATTTCCTGGGGTGATCCATCCAGCTCATCAGGCAATTCCAGCTTTTCGAGAAGAGCGCTTTCCAGTGCACGGTTGAGGATGGCCTCGTCCTGGGTCGCACTGGCAGCAAAGATCAAGACCTTATCATCGTATTGGTGGATGGGTACGATGATGAATGGAATTCGGAAAAGCGCCATTTTAAGCCGGCTTAAATTATCCTCAGGGATACTACCGACAATAATTTTTACATGCTTCATTGAGCGGATATCATCCACCTTGATGTCCAGAGGTGAAAGCGCTTCGACTTCACGCTGGAGAAGTTTGAAGCGTTCGATATTCGACTTGATGGCATCGGAACGGTCTTCCAAGTCTTTGACATCCTGAGAATACTGCTGCATTTTGGCTTTGACTGCATCCAGGTCGTCCTGGTCGTTTTTCGTTTTGGTTTCAGGAAACGTGCTCGGATCGAGGTCCAGCTTATCAAATAAGGTCTTCAATTGGTGCTGCAGGTCGTCATATTGGCTGGCTTTTTCAGCCCAGGGACTGGTCGTACTTTGTTCCCAAGCCTGGTTCGTTTCGAGTTGGTTAAGATGGATCACACCGAGTTGGCCCAAAGCCAGAGTGAGGTTGAGGACATCTTCCTCAAGAACGAATATGTTAAATTGGGACATCGCCTCAGGTATGAACATAGTTACCTCAATGCATAAATAAAATCAGTACTTTTACCATTCTTATCCAACACGATCACCGATCAGGAATGGTTTGATCTGACTGAGGGGGAGGTTATTGAACTTGCCCTCAGCCACCGTAATGAGGTCACGGACCTCATCTTTCAAAAGCGTATCAAAACCCAGAAGAATACCGAAATTCATTGCATATCCTTTTTGAACATCAAGTGCTTGATCATGTAGATATGTTGAAAAAAGATGTTCCATTTCGGATAAAGCTTCTTTTTCGGGCAATCCCACCAGACTCTTAATGCCGGGAAGTTCCCTTCCCCAGACTTTTTTCAGGACTACCGGGATCTCTGCTCCGGACGCGATCTCCTGAAGGATTTCAGGCGTGATCCGGATTTCGTTCTGAAGTGAAAAATTTAAGATTTCTTCCGGGCTCAGATGGTAATATATCCGGAATCGATAGGCCCATAAGACAATCTGGCTATCAACGAAGAAACCTAAGAACCGCTCCGCCTGTTGACGGTCGTCTCCGTGTAAAGATTTAATCAGCTTGACGAAACGCTCAAGATAAGCCAAATCAATCCGTGTTTCAAGGATCAACAAGGAATTCTGCTTCAGATATTGGTTCATAGCGGGTTTGAGTGCTCTCCCGAAGAAGGAATCATCCAGGAGATCCACAACATCCTCAACCGAATTAGATTTCACCAGCTCATCCCAATCAATCTTTGATAGGTCATTCAGCGGAACAAATGATTCTTTTGCCTGGATTTGGTTCAACACCCTGTTTGACTGCACGAAGGGTGGTTTTCAGGTTCTCTACCTCAAAGTGTTTCCACTGCCAGATATAGACCTCGCGAGCTCGACCGGAGAGGAAAGTCAATAAGCCATGGGATTCTCTGGCATATTTTGCCCTGAGCAGCCTCTCGAGGTGACCGATATCATAATCCGTACGGCCTGGGACGGACATTAGTTGTGAAATGGCTTCCTGGAAATGGGTGAGCCTGAGCTGCTGTACGAAGTCATGAAAATTGTCCGTATTGAGTAAATCTTTCCAATCCGCTTTTGAGATCAGCCGTCCCATTCGGGCATGAACTTTGGCATAACTTGCAGCATAGCGGAATGGTCCAAGTACATCCATGAATTATTTCCCTTTGGCCGTCACCCATGCGACCAAACTGTCCACTGCCTGGTCCATATGTTGCTCGCTTTGCTGCTGCAAATCAGCAATATCCTGATTGACGCTGTCGAGCTGCTGTTGAACTGCTTTATCGGAATCGTCTTGAGATTTCTTTGCAATCTTTTTTGCATCCCTTTCGGCTTTTTGATTTGCTTTCTGAACGATCTCAGCCGCTTCCTTGTTTGCATCTGCGATGATTTGCTTGTTTTTATCTAAGGAGTCCTGGATTTGTTTATCCGCTTCCGCTTCGATATCCAGCAAATGGCGAATGCTTTTTGCATGCCTTGATTCGTTTGATTTCACAAGAATTCTCCGAAATGCGCGTAAATTACCCGGAAACACATATTTCCTTATTAAGCGTATTCCAATCAGAACGAATTTCTTGGAAAATTGGGATTAAAGTATCGGCTGGATTCCAGAAAAATGGTTGGAATTCCGTTTGTTGAAACGTTTTCTTTACTCTTAAGTGTCATTAAATTGGCGCGTTCATTATATTTTCTTTTGCAGAACACTTGAATTTTTGAGACTAAAGTTAAATACCCACATGTTATACTTCGCATAATTGAATCAGACCTCACCATTCCAAATTATTAACATCAATCTCTCTGACGAACAACTCAAATGGATTGGCATACGAGATCGAATTTGTCAAGAAGCAAGGATAGGTAGATGACAAAATCACGATCGACGGAATCCCAGAAAACAACGGCACCACTTCTCACCGAACAATATACGCGTGAGGAGCTCGCCCGATACGTCTTTGATGCGTTAATGAAAACCGATACGGACAGCATATATCTCAAAGACCGGTTCGGTAGATTGACGCTGATCAATCGGACGGTTGTAAAAGAGTTGGACGCTGAAGATGAAAATGAGATCATCGGAAAAACAGACCATGAATTATTCGGTGAATCATTCGGGTGCAGGACCGCAGAAGAAGAAACAAGAATCTTTGAAACCGGTCAACCTCAAAAGGACCTGGTCGAAGTCCGCCTGGACGATAATTTTAGTAACTATTGGACCTATACAACCAAAATACCCCTCCGGGATGATAACGGGGAGATTTTTGGTCTAATTGGGTTTACCAGAAATATCAGCCAAATAAAATCAACCGAAACACGGCTGCATACCCTGGCGACACATGATCCCCTGACGAATGTTTATAACCGCTTTGGTCTGGAAGAGCGTTTGAAAGAGATGCTCCAACAGGATGGGAACCGGATCGCCGTTTTAATGCTGGATGTCGACAACTTCAAGGAAATCAATGACCGGTACTATCACAAAACGGGTGATGAGTTTCTGAAATGGCTTTCCTGGCTGTTGAAATCCACTTCTCGGGGAAATGATGTCATTGCAAGAGTGGGGGGTGATGAGTTTGTGATCGTTTTGGATAACATTCGTGAGCCGGAAGATGCCCAGAAATTCTGTACCAAACTTTTCCGGAATATCAATCAAACAATGGATGACCGATATCGCGAATTGGGTGTAGGGGTCAGCATTGGTATCAGTCTCTTTCCTTCCGACGCTGAAAGCGTTAGTGTTCTCCTGGATCTGGCGGATGTTTCGATGTATCACGTTAAGAAGAATTTCAAGGGCCGGGTCGCATTTTTCCGGGATATAAGTGGGTGAAAAGCAGAGCGAAAGAAAAAGAAAATCGCACCAATTATGGTGCGATTTTCGATATCTGATCAAAAATATTAATTTCACGATGTGAACTTTGGATCCTTTAGTTGTGAAATGAGAATCAGGCTCAGGACAACCAATCCGACAGCCAGCAGAAGCGCAGGCGTAAACGCCCCCTGTTTGTTCTTTAGCGCTTCCATGAGATAGACAAAAACAACCGAAGCCTGGCCGAAAAGCTGGATTATCCCGTTCGACGTGCCTTCTGGTGTCGGTTGACTAATTTCGGCAGCGTATTGCATGCCGATAGGACTGCTGCCAACCAGGAAGAAACCCAGAGAAAAAGCTGAGACGAATAAAATCCACAGAGAAGTCCCGTAAGTCAGCCCAATTAATCCCGGAATAGCGAGTCCAAACCCCAGATATAGATAGCGTTTGCGCTTATGTTGCTTGTCGGAAAACGGTGGCATCACGACGGCGCCGATCACGCCGCCCACCAGCATTAAGGCGCCCAAAGTGCCTGCATCGGTCGGTGAGAAACCTCGTGGTCGAATGATTGCTTCCACCCATGTCGTGAGCCCGTTAAAAATTCCCATCCCGATAAATTGGACAAAGAGATAAAACCAGAACGATTTGATCTTAAGGGCGTGTTTTAATCCATCAAGCATCAACGCTCGTGTTTCTTGCCCGGGAGGGCAGGGCGGTGTTGGGGGCTTTTCACGAGCAAGGATCAGGAACAAAACCGTTGAGAAAGCTGCGATCCCACCATAGAGCAATTGGATATTCGGGATCGACATCGATTCGACCAGGATCGGTGTCAGCACCATGCCGATCGCCGTACCCACCAGGTTCGCCAAAATCACGAGACCGACCGCAGTTGCTCGTTCCTCAATGCTGAACCACTGCGCAGGCACTTTCGTCCAGGCGTTGAGCAGGAAAGGCTGCGCAATAGCGATCCCGATTGTACTGAGAAGGACAAGGGTGTAATTCTGACCGGCGAATCCGCGGACCAGACCGAAGATGCCCATCAGGACCGCACCGATGCCAACTGCAATCCGGATTCCAAACGTATCGATCGCCCAGGAGACCGGTATGGAGAGCGGGATGAAAGCGATCATGAACACCATCGCCAGCAGGCCAATCTTTAAGTCCGATACACCGTAAAATGTACCGGCCAGGCTCGTGATCGGTGCATAAGTGATCCAGAGCATCTGCATGGTCAGGTTGATGAACATAAAGACCGCCAGAACGACCCAGCGGTAAGGATAAAGACGGAATGATTTGCTCTCGGTCATGAAACCTCCTTTGACTGCTTTCACGTAATGATAACCGGTAAGGCGAAATTTGGCTGGAAATACTTCCTCTTCATCTAACCCCTAATCGATAAAAAAGTTATTTCAATCAGCAAAATCTGTGTTGGTCTTGACAGAGAGGGATACGGTTACTAAACTCAATGGAGAATTTAATAGATCAACTTCGTCAATGGATGAAAAACAGGCAGGAATAGTTATGGAAGTTAAACTGGCATACGGCAAAACAGGCCTCAACGTTACATTGAATGACCTTTGGGATGTTCAGGTTGTTCAGCCCAAATTTACACCAGGCATTGCAGACCTGCCAACTTCGGTAAAAACCGCCCTGGCAAACCCAATCGGAAAGCCATCTTTATCCAAATCAATCCGCCCAAAGGACAGCGTTGGAATCATCGTCAATGACATCACTCGGCCTCCATTGGACCTGACCATTCTTCATTCGTTATTGGATGAACTCAGCAGTGTGACGGAGGAAAACATCAAGATTTTCGTGGCGCTTGGGTCACACCGTGAGAACACGGAAGCAGAACTTCGTTCCATGCTGGGAACGGATGTCGTTAATAATTATAGAATTGTGCAGAACAATCCAAGCGACCCGAAAACACACGTGAAAATTGGGAAGACACAGCGTGGCAACGACGTTTGGATCAATAACGAGTTTATGGATTGTTCGGTTAAGATCCTGACGGGTTTTATCGAACCGCACTTTTTTGCTGGATTTTCCGGCGGCGGTAAGGCCATCATGCCGGGAATGGCCGGGATATCCACGATCATGAATAACCACAATTACGAAAATATCGCTCATCCGAACGCGACCTGGGGAAAAACTACCGGGAATCCGATCTGGGAAGAGATTTTGGAGATTGCCCATCTTGCCGGCGCGGACTTCCTGATCAATACAACCCTCAACAGCCAAAAAGAGGTCACCGGCATCTTCGCGGGCGATCTCGACCAGGCCCATACGCAAGGCGTGCAGCATGCGCGGACAACCGCTATGGTCCCGGTTGAGGCGCCTTTCGACATCGTCCTGACCACGAACTCAGGTTATCCGCTGGATCTCAACCTCTATCAGTCTGTGAAGGGCATGAGCGCGGCAGCCCAAATCGTGCGGCCAGGCGGCGCAATCATCTGTGCTGCGGAATGTTGGGATGGCATCCCTGAGCATGGACTTTTTAAGCAGCTCTTGCACGAAGCCTCAAGCCCGGAAGCATTATTGGAGGCGATCAGGAATAATGACCCGGTCCGGAGGGACCAGTGGCAGGCGCAGATCCAGGCACAAATCCAACTAAAGGCGGATGTCTATCTTTACAGCGATCATTTGAGTGAAGAACAAATCAGAGGAGGCATTATTAGAACCCTCCGTTTCCATTGAAAAAACCCTATCACGATTGTTATTGGATTATGGCCCCGAAGCGCGTATTTGCGTCTTGCCACAGGGACCGCAAACCATTCCCTATATTCCCAATAAGAATAAAGCCGCTCAACCGAGCGGCTTTTTTATCCTTCAAATTCTTGTTTCACATATATTTACACTAATCCCAGCAGTCTTGCGATGGTTGCGGTTGAAAATGTGACTAGAAAAGCCAGACCCAACGTGATCACAACACTGAGGATCGTCCATTTATAGCTCTTGGTTTCCTTATAAATGGTCATAATGGTCGTGGCACAGGGATTATGCAGAAGCGAGAATAACATTAAATTGACCGCAGTGAGCATTGTCCATCCATGATCAACCACCAGTAAATCCCGCAGTGTCGAAAGTGACGGCGGGTCTGTCATCATTCCCACGCCCAAATAAACCATCATCATGGTTGGGACGACTATTTCGTTGGCAGGGATCGCAATAATATAGGCCAGGAGGATGACGCCATCCAAGACAAGCATGACGCCAAAAGGATTCAGGAAATTGGCGATAATCTGCGCCAGGCTGTTCCCGTGGATCATAATATTTGCCAGTATCCAAATCACTGCACCGGCCTGGCGCAGCAGTTTTGATGGCACGCCACATTACGAAAATTGTGCGATCAATCAAAGAGGTGTAGATGATGCGACCAATGTTCGGGCGGCGATAAGGGGGTAATTCCAGTGTAAAGGCGGATGCTTTGCGATTGTCTGTGATATTTTCTAGTTATAAAACCACCCAAATGCTGCTCGAAGAGTGCTACGCTAGAACAAACAATCCCAAGAAGCTTGGGGAACAACTGTTGTGACCTCTAGTTTGCTTTCTGTGATGAATTTAAGGCTTATATCACTGGATTTATTCGCAGCGGTTACACGTATACTGCAAACGGCGCTGAACAGAAATGATCAAAGAGATCGTTGCCCATATCAAAACAGAAGATTTGGAAATCCTGTTCCGCATGGACAGCGGTTGGATGAATGACGATATTATTGAAACAATCGAATCCGCTGGTTGCAGATATTAATCAAGGGGAAAGAATAGCCAACGCTCGCCTCTCAAGTCACAGCTCCATCCATTTCATTCATGAAAGGTGACAAAGGTCAGGAAACAACTGAACTCTTCACAAAACTGGATACCTGGGACAAGGTTAGATAGATTTTGTCGTATCCAGCGTATATCGATCCGAACAAACCGACAAGCACACCAACGATCACACCCACTGTCCCGACCGCTACAGGTACCCCTAGTTCCCTGAATAAACACCAGGCCTTTCAGTAAATAATTCCAGAATAGCGTGTGAGCACACAGGCTCTCATCCTCACCAATCCACATACGGGTGAGGATGAGATATCACCTGTTAAAATTTATGGAATTGTAAACGTCACGACATCAACGGTCTCATACTCACCGATCGTGCCAGTATAGGTCTGCGGCATCTTACCCACTGAGATTAGCGAAACAGTATAATTTACTGGCCCTGATTG
The DNA here is from genome assembly GCA_963748065.1 of uncultured Chloroflexia bacterium. Taxonomy (GTDB): domain Bacteria; phylum Chloroflexota; class Anaerolineae; order Anaerolineales; family Anaerolineaceae; genus Brevifilum. The sequence goes on from CAVVHL010000010.1 coordinate 42,581, forward strand.
GTCACAGTAGTCGTAGTATTCCACTTTCACTCTGATATTCGCCGCTTGGTGCACCGCTTTCCGACCAGAAGATGTTCTCAGCCCGCCCGATGATCATTTCGCCGCAGGCGTTATCACGATCCCAATGTGCCACCGGATGAAGACTGGGGATTATTATAATAAATTTCCTCACCGTTGGGTTGAATCACATGCAGGTCCAGGTCGATCGAAGACTGCCAGGTAAAGGCTCACCTGGTACATCTCCCGTCCCAGCCGATGTATCTTCACGACCATAACATATAGGCCTGCCTTCAGTCCATCCGCTGGGGAAAACCAAAGGGGATGAGATCCGAATTCAAAAGCCAGCGTTTGATTAGGATTTAACCGATAGCTCTGCAAAGGGTTGGAAAAGAAGGTGTGATGTGGTACATAATTGGGATCTCCCGGGTTCACTTCTGAGACCTCTATGACCTCAATAAGCTGATAATTTCCTGCAGGCATCCACCATTTCCAGGGAGGGCTTGAGGGGCTGCCGGATGTCGGGTCATCAGGTTGCATGATCTGCCAGCCTTCGGGTTGGGACGAGTTAGAGGCATCTTGCGGTTGGTCAAGGTTATATGCCACAATACAGACCCCAGTAGGTTATCGTCATTGGCAAACCTCTACTATTCGCTGTCGATAAAGGAGTAAGAGCCCGAATTGTACGGCCAATTATTGGTGATGGTAAACTATCCACCATTTTCCTGACTTCGAGGTTTGCGTGTGCTAAAAATTGAGTAATAGGAGAAGGTGCCGTCAGCATGGTCACCGTCCGTGCCTCGCGCATCACACGCCAGGGACCAACATCCACTTTCCTTCTGCCTGATCATGATAGCACAATCCCTGCACATCAGCTGGATTGACGCCATCCGGAATTGGCAGCGTAACCTGCACCGGGATCGAGAAAGTGAATCTCCTCCGGACGAAGTTGATATACCGGCCCATAGGCATTGAAATTTTCCGGTAACGTAACCGTCTGCCCTTCAGCCTGGCGGATCGAGAAGTCGATTTCCCCTTCGCTGCCGTCTTGCATGAGCGGGACAGCGCCAGAGGGGATGAGAATATTCGCGCCGTTCGGCGCACTGATCATACCATCCTGTGAACTTGAAACGACCCCCGAGCCACTGTTGGTAACGGTGAGCCCTTCCCCAACTGCTTCATCCTCTGAATCTAACGGATATCTCTGAACTGAAATGCCCTCGAGTATGAAAGGCATGAAACAGCATGCCATTGTAGCAAATATTAAAACAGCTAAAACAATAAATAATTGCCTTGAATATTTCAATTTGTGCCTCCTTTGCGATTATAAACACTACCGTAATTTTAAATGTTAACAACAAGTATATACCACTTTTCCCCAAGCCGGGTGAAAATTTTGACTGTTTCCTCTTCCTGCTTACATGGAACGTTTAAAGTGAACAAAATAATTAGCGGAAATTCAATGAAAAACGGATAATCTATCACTTTCATCAAGAGGTGTTTCAATATTCTCATGTTTTATACTCTGGGTTAAAATAGAAAAAAGGTTAGGTTTATTGAGACCGATGATTATGCCATGCATTTTTCATATACGTCTCTAAACGGGTATTTTGCCGGCAGCTTCATCACCACATATCTTGCCGTTCTAATAATTTTCCCTGCCAGAAAAACATACTTCAAGCGGAAAGTTTTGATTTGCTGCCGAAATTCGGAAATGCCCAGAAAATCAAGTTTGAACAGCAAGAACAGGTTGTATGAAAGCATCATCAATTGAAAGATGGCCTCATTAGCCCAAAACGATTTCAGTAAAAGACGACCTAACGGCCATATCATACTTGGCTTCTTTGATGTAGTTTTCTGCATTGCCGTGTTTTCCGTAAGCAATTACCACTTTTTCTGAAGACAGTTCGGTATTGGTCACAAAGTAGAAGTATTCGAGAATGCAGCTGCCTTCCAGAAAAGATAATTGTGACCTATCTTTTTCTGGTTTCAATACGCGGGATACGACAAATCTTCTATCCATGTCCCAGGTGTTCAGTTTTGTAACAATCTCCGTTGTTTCCCTGTTTTCTTCACCTTTCGTGAATGAAATGGTTGGTGCTGTAACTTGAGAGGCAAGCGTTGGATACTCTTTGCCCTTGATCAAATACTGGCAACCGGCTGATTCGATTGTTTCAATAATATCGTCATTAAATTAACCGCTGTCCATGCGAAAAGTGATTTCCAATCCTTCATCCTTCAGATACAATATGATTTTCTTGTATTTGCGAAGCGGCGTTTAGATCAATATTGATCCATTATCGTATGCCGAGGATCAACTCCACGGTTAATTGATCTAATTTTTCATACTTCAACCCGCGTTTAGATATCGTCACTCTGTCAAACGGGTGTTTTATCAAAGCAGCGGCTTTTTCGGATGAATATTCACCAAAAAAGGCGTTCATTTCGGGATCTTCTGCATTAATTTCTTCAAGTAATGCCTGGATCTCACTATCGTCATTGAACTGCGCCGCTCTTTCTTTCAGGATCAGATAGGTGCGCATGCAACCCAGGGCGAAATCTTTCACGCCGTCAAAATCCTCCGTGCGGTAAGCATGAGCGTCAAAATGACGGGATCCGGTATATCCGACATCTTCCAGGAACTTGACCAGATAGAAGGAGGCTTTGATATCTCTTGACCCGAAACGGAAATCCTGGTCATAACGACCGGGGTACTGATCGTTTAGATCGATATGGAAAAGCTTGCCGGCTTCCCAGGCCTGCGCCACACCGTGCATGAAGTTCAGGCCGGACATTTGTTCGTGGGCGGTCTCAGGATTGACCCCGACCATCTCCGGATGATCAAGTGTGGCGATGAAACCGAGCATGTGACCAATGGTCGGATTATAAAGATCACCGCGAGGTTCATTGGGTTTGGCTTCCAATGCGAATTTCAAGTCATAGCCCTGATCGATGACGTAATCGCAAAGGAAGTTGATCGCTTCGCGGGTACGTTTAATGGCATCGACGGCGCTCTTGCTGGAATCTCGTTTCCACACCTTCGCGTCCACCCCAAAATACCTGCACCTTTGCGCCAAATTCCTGACCAAGGTCAATCGCTTTCATTGTTTTTTGGATTGCATAGGCTCTGACCTTTGGATCGTTGCTGGTAAAGGCACCATCTTTGAAAATCGGATCATAAAATAAATTGGTGGTTGCCATTGGGACAATCAAACCGGTCTCATCCAGCGCTTTCCTGAACGACTTTTTTATCGCTTCAGCCTCTTCAGGCGAGGCATCGATCGGGACCAGGTCATTATCATGGAAGTTGACACCATATGCGCCTACATCAGCCAGTAGATAAACTAAATCTGCCGGTGATTTTGATTCGCGCACCTCCGACCCAAATGGATCACTGCCACGATTCCCGACGGTCCAGAGGCCGAAGGTAAATTTGTCTTCCGGTTTCGGAATAAAATTATTCATTTCACTTAACCCTTTCAATCACTGCTCTTTTTGAAGTAGACATCGATTACAACTGCAAGGACCAATACAAATCCTCGCAGGACATATTGCCAGGCAGGAGCGACGTTCATCATTTGGAGCCCGGTATTGAGGCTGGTCATGATCAGCGCACCGACCAATGCCCCAAAGATGGTACCTGAGCCGCCTAGGGTAGAGGTGCCGCCGAGGACACAGCTCGCAATGGCATCCAACTCATATCCTTGTCCGGCGGAGATGGTGCCATAGCCAACGTAGGAGGCCAGTACGATACCGCCAACGCCGCATAATAATCCCATCAGTGCAAAGATCATGAAGATCTGCTTTTTAATGTTGATCCCGGAAAGCCGCGCGGCTTCGCGGTTACCGCCGATGGCATAGGCATAACGCCCGAATTTTGTGTTTGTCGATACATACGAGACAATGATTGCAGCGACGGCGAGGATGATGACAGGGATCGGGACGCCGTTGAAGCGGTTGACGATCACCATATAAACCAGGATTAATGCCGAGAAGAAGGCCGTCTTTAAAATGTCTTGACTTAACGGCTTTAGTTCGAAGCCATACTTGATCTTGTTCCTGCGGTTTAGGAACATTAACCCGAACAAGATTAGCACGACCAAAATTCCCATGATCCAGTCGTAAGGCGGGCGGAAATAACCCTGACCGATAAAGCTGAATCCTTCCTGGTTGGCGGCAATTGTCTTCCCCTGGGTTATCAGAAGGATACCGCCGCTTAAAATAAACTGCCCACCGAGGGTCACAATGAACGAGGGGACCTTCAGATAGGCGATAATATAAGCCTGGAAAGAACCGAACATCAGTCCAACGATGATCCCGACGAGGACGGATAGGAAGGCAGCCAAAATAGGCTGGTCTGGGATGATGGAAAACCAGACGTCTTTTTGGAACCGGGCCACGATCACCGAGACGAATCCCGCCATCTTACCGACGGACAGGTCGATCCCGCCGGTGACCATGACCAGGACCATACCTATCGCCAAAAAAGATGTAACGGTCATCTGCCGGAAGAGGTTGGAAATGTTTTGCGGTGAGAAATAAGCACCGTTCGTCCCGATGGCAAACACGCCCCAGATTGCGATAAGCGCAAAGATAATGATATAGGTTTGGACATTCTTGCGAAGTTGTTCTAATAGGGTGGAGATCTTCATAAATGCACCTCTTGATTAGATAATTTCAGTTCAGCAAATCCCGGTCGCCAGGGTCATGATTTCTTCCTGGTTCGCTGCAGATTTCTCCAGAACGCCGTTGGATTGACCCTGGCACATCACCATGATCCGATCGCTCATTCCAAGAACTTCTTGCAGATCGCTGGAGATCAGTATGATGGAAATGCCCTGCTCGGCAAGTTCATTCATCAATTTATAGATTTCATATTTCGCACCCACGTCGACGCCGCGGGTGGGGTCATCCATGATCAGGATCCTCGGGCCGGACATCAGCCATTTGGCGATCACAACTTTTTGCTGGTTCCCGCCTGAGAGTGAATTGGCTGGGACGAACAGATTTGGTGATTTAATCGCCAGGTCTTTCGCAATCTTCAGGCTTTCGATCAATTCTTCGGATTTATTGATCCGGAGGAAAGAGGCAAACCTTTCAAGGTTTGGAAGGGAAATGTTCTTGAGGATCGATTGGATCAGAACCAACCCGTGGCGTTTACGATCCTCTGGGACGAGGCTGATTCCACTCTTCATGGCATCGTGGCTGTTCTTAATCTCAAGCTCCTGGCCGTCCAATTTGACAGAGCCTTCCGTGACTTTTCCATATTCACCAAACAGCGTCATGACCAGCTCCGTGCGACCGGAGCCCATCAAACCGGCGATGCCTAATATTTCACCCTTACGCAAATCAAACGAGACGCCTTTAAGGATGTCCCGGCCCTTGTCGGGATCGATCGCGTGCAGGTCTTTGACTTCGAAGATGACTTCTCCAGGTGTGTGATGACCTTCAGGGAAACGCTCCTTCATTTCGCGTCCAACCATATATCGGACCAAAGCCTGTGAATTCAATTCTTCAATCGGTTTGGTCGTGACCAGTTTACCGTCGCGTAAAACTGTGACCGTGTCGGCAATTGAATAGAATTCTTCAATCTTATGGGTGATATAAATGCAGGTCACCCCGTGAGTTTGAAGGTTCTTGAGGATCGTGGTCAACTGGTTGACTTCCGCTTCAGAGAGCGCGCTGGTAGGTTCATCAAGGATCAGTACTTTGGCATCTTCTGAAAGCGCTTTTGCAATTTCAGTCATTTGCATTTTGCCAACCCCGAGGTTGCGGACAACATCCTGAGGGTGGATGTCAAGTTTATATTTATCCAATAGTTTCTGTGTATCAGAATAAATCCGATCCCAATTGATGACCCCCATCTCGGTGGGTTCCTTACCAAGAAAAATATTTTCACCGACAGTCATCCCGGGCACGAGGGTAAGTTCCTGATAAACAATCGCAATACCCTCCTTCGCTGCTTTTTTAATTGAACTTCCTTCAAGACGCAAAGGTTCATTGTTATAAATAATTTCTCCCTCATAATCACCGTAAGGATAAACACCGGACAGGATCTTCATCAAAGTTGATTTGCCTGCACCGTTTTCTCCACAAATCCCATGGATTTCACCTCGGCATACTTGAAAACTTATATCATCCAGAGCTGTAACGCCGGGAAATGTTTTTGTAATATGTTGAAAATCGAGAATAATATCTTTGTCCATAGGTTTCATCCGAAGGTAAAAGCTCAATGCCAACCATGTCCGGTCAGTTAGACGATTTATGTCGTTTTGTATGATAGTTTTATTGATTTCATCTTCCGCGTCTATAAACTTAAGTGAACGCGGAAGATTTATTTACAGTCTATTCATGCAGCTAATTGCTGACCTTACGGTCGAGCTGGGCGTTCACTTTCCGGGATGTCACGATAAACATCATCGTATGACTGGAAACCACTTAGAACGATCTCTGTATAAACATTGTCTTTGGTCACCTGGACGACAGGCAAGAAGTAGCAAAGAACGTCGCCGGGTAGATCCTGACCGGTTAATACTGCGAGAGAATAGGAAGATACTCCTGTGATATCTTCACCTTTGATGAGAGCGTCCATGAGTTCCACAGCTTTTGGTGCAAGAAGGCGAATGTCTTTATAGACAGTTACAGTTTGTTCACCTTTGACAATACTATTGCACCCGTCAGCGGTTGCATCCTGACCCGAAATCGGTACGACACCAGCCAAACCCTGGGCCTTAAGAGCCTGGAGTTCTCCAAGTGCGGTGCCGTCGTTTGAAGCAACAACAGCATCAATTTCATTATTTTGAGCGGTTAGGATGTTCTCCATCATTTTTAAGGCTTCGTTTGCATCCCAGTTATTAACCCACTGATCTGCGACGATGGTTATAACACCTGAATCGATGTAGGGTTGGAGGACTTCCATTTGACCCTGGCGAACCAAAACGGCGTTATTATCCGTTGGTGAACCACCAGATAATACTACTTTAGCCGGATTATCCGCTGTCCAAATTCCGCTGCCAGGCAGATCAAGAGCGGTCATGACGCCGAGCGCTTCCTGTCGTCCAACTTCAACATTGTCGAAGGACAGATAAGCCGAAATATTGGCGGTCTTGATCAGACGGTCATAGGCGATCACTTTAACGCCGGCTGCCGCAGCTTTATCAACAGCCGTAGCTGCTGCTTCACCATCTTCAGCGATAATGATCAGGCCTTCAACGCCTTGTGAGACCATGTTGTCGATCTGGTCGTTCTGGAGTTTCACGTCGTGGTTGGCTTCCTGTACCAGAACCGAATATCCTTTTTCCTCCAACAGTTTTGTGAGGAGTTCGGATTCGGGTTTCCAGCGCTCGGTAGCGAAATCCGAGAAGGATAGACCGATTTTGATTGCGTCGCTTTTAGGAGTTCCACATGCATACAGGCCGGATGCTAAAATGATCACGGCCGTAATGAGGAACAGCATTCGTGTAAACCTGCTTTTCATTTCTAATCTCCCTTATTTCCTAATGAGTTGACAGTTTTAACGATGAGGCTGCGATGTGGTTGGATTTTTTACCGTTCGATTTCTATAATCTCTCCTTTCAATTCCTTCTGGTTTAGGACCGTAGACAAATTCAAGACCCCCATATTAAGCAAAAGTTGGATCACGTAAAAGATCATCCAGAACCAGGGCAATTGCGCCCATAATACAAGCATCGGCCCCAAACGCTGATGGGATGACTTTTAATTGCTCCCGCCCCGGAGCAAGCGTGTTTTCAAGCGCTACTTCTTCCACTTTATTTAAAATTAGATCACTTGCTTTGTTGAGTGACCCACCCAAGACGATCACTTCAACGTCGAATAAATTGACCAGGTTAGCGACGCCGATGCCGAGGTAGAAGGCTGCTTCACAAAGCGCGTCAACCGCTATCTTGTCTCCGGCCTGGGCTGCATCAATGATGTCTTCAATACTGATCATGTCAATCGAGTTTCCAGAGTTACCGTTGAGTGTGGATTCAGCGCCATTCGCCAATGCGCGTTGGACTCGTTGAACGATTGCTCGTGGACCGACATAAGTCTCAAGGCAGCCTCTTTTACCACATCCGCACAGTTCACCATTGGGATCCAGGGTCATATGCCCAGCTTCGCCGGCATATCCGGACATACCTCGAAATAATTTCCCGCCGATGATGATCCCACTGCCTAATCCAATACCGGCACTCAAATATATGAAATCCTTTACATTCTGAGCAGCACCGAAATAATATTCACCTAATGCTGCTACATTCGCTTCGTTTTCGACATAGATCGGGCAGTCAAAAATCTCAGCGAGAACATCCTTAACAGGTACGTCGACCCACCGAAGGTTCGGCGCTAACCGGAGCAAGCCGCTGGACACATCGACCAGGCCTGGCACGCCGACACCCACGCCCAGGAGGTTGCAATTATCCTTGTTGATGAAGGAAATCGCTTCCTCGGCGAGCTGTTTGACATGCTTCATGATGTCTTCCTGACCGATTTCCGGCGTGGAGGGGAGTTTCCGCCGCCATTTGATATCGGCTGAGAAATCTGTCACCAGGATATCGATGTAATCCACATTGATCTCGATCCCCAGAGCACATCCACCTTTAGGATTGAGCTCAAGCAATCGTCCGGGCCGGCCGGTTCCGTTTTGGATCAGGTCCGTCTCCCGGATAAGGTTCTCTTCGATGAGTTCACCGATAATGCTGGAAACCGTGCTGGGGTTCAGCCCGGTCATCTTTGCTATATTCGCTCTTGAGAGTGTTTTCTGGGTTCTGAAAATTGCCAATATCAAACTGCGGTTCATTTTTCGAACCCAGGTCTGGTCTGCTGTTTGCCGTCTGGTCGGTGGCATATACCCCTCGATAATGATATGTATGATGAGTTAGATTATTGGGGCAATAAACTAATTCCATTATATAAACGTTTTTCAGAATTGGCAATAGGCAAAATATAAAAATGAAACCCATCCCAATTCTAATAAATTCAAAAAAAATTTAATTCATTCGGTGGGATCTGCTAACTTATTTATCAAAGATTGATGGCGCGATTAAAAAACTGCAAGTATTGTCATAATTTGCACATTAGTCCGACTTGATTTTCTAATGGGGCATTAGCTTAGATATGTTGATGAACTGATTATAAAATTAGCTTATCAATGAGATTAATTTTCAAGGGGATAGAAAGAATTTTCGTCTCTAAAAATGTTTATGCCGAATATTGCCGAAAAACCGGGGCGTATTGGCCTAAAAGTATTGGACATAAGAAATGATGAGAAAAGCTGTATAGAAGAGAATTTAACCATCTGATTACCGGGATTTTGAATTAAATTACCATTATTTTGTGGCTTTTTTACTATATAATTTCAAGGCTTGGACATCGTCCCCCAATAGGGATTGAAACCAAAAAACCACTCATCCGAGTGGTCTTTTCTTTTGTCGAGGGGCTTTGCGAGGTGGACTTAAATAATGGATACTAACTTGAATCAGGGATCTCAAAGTTATTGTCTTGAGTCCTAACAATTCAAGCGTTGATCCCTGTGAATATCTGCAAAGATTAGGAAATAATTTAATTTAGCTTTCAAAAGCGTTTGTTTATTTAAATTTCAATTGTTTAACTCTTCATCAGGTTTGATATTGACAATTTGTTTATTCATATTCGTTTCAGATAGTGACAACCCCGAGGCCGATTCCAGGATTGGTTCCGCTTGCAATATCAAATTATCAAGCCGTTCGAGGGCAATTTTAATTAAAGGCAGATACGGTTCTTTCAAAGTTTTCACTTCTTCTTGTAATTGTTTTTGCCTTCCCTTAATATCAGAAATTTGCTCAGCAGCTCCAACAATTTGACGATGGCTGACCAATCTGCTCCAAATAATCTGCAGAATGAGGGATAAAATCGGCGCGGCGATTATGCCTACAATGCCAAAAACATCAGCCAATGCAACGATGATGACCAAGGTTAGAATGTGGTTTTTCCATTTACTTTTCAGGATTTTCGGTTTAACCCAAATAGAGAAAATGACCAGAATGATGATTGCGAATAGAGCAGTCAACCAACCAAAAGGCACACTCGTCGTAAGTCCCATCAGAAGAACGATCATTGCCAAAAAGAATGCGCCAACCACCGGGATCGGGCTGGAAAGGATGCCTATCAATGCTAACAGAGCAGGGTATGGCGATCCAATTACCCAGAGGCCAATACCCAATATCAGCGCAATGACCAGGCTTTGGATAAAGAATCCACGAATATACGCGCCAATTTCGGGCTCAATCACTCGCCATAATCCGCGTGCCTGTTTCCGCTCTCCAGATGGAAGTAAGGACAACCACAAGCGTTCAAAATGAATTTGGTTTACGCTCCAATAGATGCTCAGAAAAAGAATGACAACGAATTCCAGTCACAACTTTGCCGGTATTTTGAAGAAATCCAAATAAAGTAGGTAGAACGAGTTGCCCTTTATCTCCGGTGACGGCAGTAAACAGCTTGCTTGGAGAAGGCAGCCAGTTTGTTAAAGATTTGTTGGAATACGCTGCCGTCCAGCCAAGATGGCAATATCCAGGTATCTTGATTGGAAATATTTTGGCCAAGATTTTGAATTTCAGCGGCCGCTGATCTTACAGTAAAGAGGAGTAAAACGCAAACAGCAGAAATGATTGCCAGGTAAAGCAGGATCCACGCCAGACGCACGATGAAAATATGTCCATCCAAACGTTTAATTAGTGGGACGTAAAGCCGCTGCGAGTGCTATTGAAACGAATACATATAAAATGACCACACGGAATTGCCAAAGTACCACCAGTGACAGAAGTGTCGTGAGGATCGCCGTGATGAACATTACTAATTTTTTGATCATCCTTCACCTGAAGCTGGTGACTGAGAGAGTAAATCATTCAAATCAGTGGCAACCGATTCAATTTCATCCATTATTCGATCTACCTGCTTAAAGATTAATATCCGATCCTTTTTTCGTTACCCGTGATTGTTTACGTAGTCCCTGGACCAGATCTTGAATTTCGTAACTTTAATCGGCTCGTAAAATTACGTCCGGTCGAGTCCTTCAGACTTAATTTCCATCTTCATAAAAACGAAACGATCAAGAATGAGCTGGATGATGGCCGCAATTGGAATGGCCATTAACGCACCCGCGATACCAAACAAATAGCTAAAAGCAAATATTGATAATAGAGAAACGAATGGATTCACCCCAACAGCCTTACGCATGACCCGTGGTACGAGTAAATTATTTTCAAGCTGCTGAATAACGATCGTACCCACAACAACCCAGATCAATTTTCCAGGAGCTATGGAAAGTGCAACCACGGCAGCCGGGATTGCACCAAGTAACGGCCCGATCATCGGCACCGCTTCCAACACTCCTGCGACAAGCGCTAACAGGAAAGCATTTGGCAACCCGAGGATCAAATAGAGGATCATCGCCATAATTCCGATCACCAGGCAAAGAATAAGCTGCCCTAAAATAAAATAACCAACTTTGGATTCAATGGCTGACACCAGATCACTGAATACCTCACGTTTTTTCCTTGGGAGTAAGAATAATAAAGATTGGATCGCTTTTGGACCATCAAGTGTCCAATGATAAGTAAGCAAAATTAGCGCTATTGCAATAAAAAGCACTCGAAAGCCTGTTGACAGATAACCCAAAACCTGTTCCGCTAAATCTAAAACCTGCTGTCCGGTTTGCAAACTCGAATCAAAACCTGACAGATTGAGGGTTGGTGGGAGATAATCCCCCAGGCTGGATACTATTTGACTGGGAGAATTTTCCGTCCATGTATGCAGGTTTTGATAGTAACCTGGCACCGCAGCCAGGATAGTGCTTCCCTGATCGAATAGGAGAGGAAACAATAAGAACAAAAAGCCAATCAAAAGCACGAAGATAAGGATATATACCAGGATCAGCCCTAAAATACGGGGCATTCCCCGCTGACTTAACCAGGAAACGATGGGTCGGATTACAGTTCCCAATACAATTGCAATGATTAGGAGGAAAAGGACGTTATAAAATCGGAAAATCAACCAAAACCCAAAAAAGATGAGCATCACGATAAGCGTTGCCAAAGCAACCCTTCGAAATGTCCATTGATATCGTAACGGAGGAGGTGTGGTATTCAAGTGATCATCACCCTTTGATTGTCCCTGGATCTCGCTCGCCGTTTTTATGTTTCGGCGAACTCAAGCCACATGTAATTCAACCACCTGGCGAAAATGAAAGCCAGTGATCGCAAAAGAGATCGCCATCGGGAACAAGCGTGGATGTCTGAAGAGGGTCCAGAAAAAAAGTTTCCAGTATTGTAGGCGTTCGACGCCACGAATTCCTAACTGAAAAATGGATCGCCAAAGCGCCAGAAATTTTTGTGGTTCAAATAGGGATATGACATTCGGTGGATGATACTCTTTTAGGAACGTCTTGACCCGTGCGTAATATTGCTTAGGAGAATATATCTGTGTCAATATCTTTCGGTAACCGTTTCTGAGGGAAGTAATGCCCATTTTAGGGATAATGTTTGTTGTGCCATCCACGTTATCTCCCGAGAAATGATCCACCAGGCGGTTCTCATTTTTCATTCTTGTATAAAGAGAAGTTCCAAGCGGAGCTTGCAATAGCCCTACCATTGCGGTGACAATGCCGCTTTTCTGAATGAAATCAACCTGTTGTTGGAATATTGAAGGTGAATCATTGTCGAATCCGACAATAAATCCACCTTGCACTTGAAGTCCGGCGCGCTGCAAAGTTTTTACGCATTCTACGAGATCGCGTCCCTTGTTTTGATTTTTATTGCATTCAGCCAGGCTGTCTTCATTTGGCGTTTCTATTCCGATGAAAACTGTATCAAAGCCGGCGTCAACCATGAGTTGGATCAAAACTGGATCATCGACGAGGTTGATCGATAATTCCGTACTGAAGGCCATACCGATTTTTCCTTTACGCCATTTTATTAAGGCGGGAAGTATTTCGGTTTTGATATATTTTTTATTCCCAATAAAATTGTCATCAACAAAGAATATATTTCTTCGCCAACCCAAGGCATAAATCGCATCCAGCTCAGCAATGACTTGGTCGGCTGATTTTGTTCGGGGAAGGTGTCCCAATAACGATGTGATATTACAGAAATCACAATTATAAGGACATCCGCGCGAAAATTGAATACTAATCGTTTCGTAAAGCTTTAAATCCGCAAGATGCCATAGAGGTATCGGCGTTTGCGTCAGGTCTGGGAAATCAGTAGAAGAGTAGACGCGTTTGAGTTGTCCCAATTCAAGATCACGCAGGAAGGGCGGTAATGTTGTTTCCGCTTCGTTCAGAACGAAATAATCAATGTCCGGAAAATTCTCGGATTCCATCGTAAAGAGGGGACCTCCAGCAACAATTTTGACTCCCAACGTCTTGGCCCGTCGGATTATTTTTTGGACTGATTCACGCTGGATGATCATTGCACTAAGAAATACGAAGTCGGCCCATTTGAGATCTTTGTCGGTCAGGCCGGTGACGTTGAGATCAATTAGTTTCTTGTCCCAGTTGGAAGGCAGCATTGCCGCAACGGTTAATAAACCTAACGGTGGTGCGCCAGCTTTTTTCCTAATAAATTTAAGCGCATGCTTAAAGCTCCAAAATGTATCCGGGAATTCTGGATAAACGAGAAGTATATTCATTAAATTGTTCCAATCTTCAATCGCCGACCGTGAATTTATATTTTCAAGTTTTTTATTCGATTTTGATCAATTTTCTCAAAAACGTGTTGGCTGCAAATGAGTAGTCTGACGGCTAGCCAATTTATCTGAAGGATCCAACCCAAAACCTTGATTACTTTTTTGATTCAATTCAGTCATTTTATAAGGAAGGGTTAGTATCTTGGCCTTCGCTTCTTTTTTTTGTGGTGGGCGGCATATGGTCCTTGCGTTGCTCTTGCTTCATCCTGCGAATATGTTTTCGCATTCCTTTTGATTTTCTCTTTACTTTTGTTTTGGGAACATTTTCTGTTTCATTTTCCATCGACAATCTCCTCAACCTCTTTATCTTCGTGAAATGATCATTTTGTGACTTGAAAGTTAAATCCCAAAACCAATCAGAAAATAAGAAGTTTCCATTAAGTGATCTTGATTAAAAGCTATTATTACTAAAGCCACGCCCGTTCTTGGGTGTTGGACGGGCGTGGCGTACTTTTGGCCGGCACCATTTGGCCGAAATGGTTAACCCAGCCTATTAAGCGCTGCTGGGAGGGAGCCTATATTACCCCAAGCAGCTTTAAGATGATTAATATCACCGCAATAACGATCAGCAGGTGTACCCAATTTCCCGTCTTTGGGAATCCCGAAAATACTCTTCCACCAAATGCACCTAGCAACCAAAGTATTACCAAAATTATGATGATGGTCCAAAGCATGAAGAACTCCTTAGTTCTCTATAACGTTTATTTACCGTCTTGATCTAAATTTACATTCTCCGGATATTTGGGCAAAGAAATCCCTGCCTGTGATTGTTCTTCTTCTGAGACAACAAAATATCCGATTGCATTCTTAAACAAACTTTTTACATAAACTGTAAAAGATGATTTATTTTCTGAACTGAATTGATTTGAATTATGTTCATCTGATGTGTTATCCATTTAATTGTCTTTCTTCATAAATAACCAGCTGTTCAATAATTTGTAATAAATAAGGTAATCCTCCCGGCGACCTTTGCTTCTACCTGGCAAAGTCAGAAATTATTCCTTCTTCTCGATTAATTTCAATAGCTATTTTGTCTTTATGTTTTTTCCCCCCTCCCAATTTGGAAGGGGGGATCTTGGAAACAGCCGATAGAGGGGAGAGAGGATTATTTCAATTTTTGGGCTAGCCTTGCTTTTGTAGCCCGTATTTGTTTTTCCTCATACATTCGGCCGACAACCAAAACTAATAATGCTCCTGCAAATAACCAAACCATAAAATATATAATTTTCATAAACCTCCTTGAACATCCACGTGATCATCTATTTTGTATCCGGAAAAAGGGTTCCTCCAATCTATAATTGGTACCAAACTTTTCTTTTCAGGTTAATTTCTGTTCCTCGACGTTTCCCGACAAATTCTCGCTATACGCTCTAAGCATCCAGGCCATTTTTTCATGAAGGGTCATCTGACCAACCAACAATTCAACCGTACCTTCATCTTCAAATTCTTCAGTACATTTTCTAATTGATTCCCGCAAGAATCGGATAATGATTTCATGATCGGCTAATAGGTGAAGGCTATCAGGGATAATTAATGGATGTTCCTCTACCTGAGAATGAGAAAGAAATTCCGCAAAGGAACCAATAGACGTCCCACCCAACATCCGAACTCTTTCAGCGATTTTTTCTGAGATCTCATTCAATTGCTTGTATTGGGTGTCAAAAAGAATATATAGATCAAAAAATCCCGCACCACTCATATTCCAGCGGGCATTCCGGGTTTTCTGAGTTAATACAGCCACATTGGCCAGGCAAACATTGAGAAGGTCGGCAATGTTATGCCGTACATCACCATCCAAGCCAATATTTGGTTGGATAAAGAAATGTAATGGCTTTGATTTATGGCCGTCATTATCCAGATCAGTTAAATGTTTTATGAGGATTTGTGTTTTATTATCATCTTTCTCTTTGGATTTATTTTTCATTAGGCTCCTTCCAGAAGAAACTTTCGCCTCTAATAACATGTTATCTCGAGGAGCCTGTTAATGTCCCTAATAATTTCTATAAAATACCTTAATAGCAAAAAACCAATCTGAGCCAAAAATTTGTAATTTTCAGATGATTATGGCTTAAGATATTCCCAGATATATGTTGGATCACGGGATTTGGGATATTATTCTACGAGTTAACCGGCAGGGCCAATATCAAGCCCTGACTGTTTAATTTTTCAAATTAGTTTATAAAATCGCCAGGTTCATAGGGAGTGCAAGATATACCCCATCCCAGGCACAGTTTCGATCAAATCCCCTTTATCCCCCAGTTTTTTTCGTAAACGTCCAAGGTATGTGTGCAGGTAGTGGGTTGAACCACGATACTCCGGCCCCCAAACTTGGGATAATAGCTCATTATGAGTCACAATTGCATCCAAGTGGAGTGCAAGTTGCACAAGAATTTCGTATTCAGTTTTAGTCAAGTGAATGTCCATCGCTCCGTTATTAACCCGACGTGTCTCCAAATCAATGGTGAGTTCTCCAATTTGAATTTTTGTTTCATCTATTTTCTTAGAGGTATATGAGCGGCGAAGAAATGCTCGAACTCGCGCTAGAAGCTCATCTGATCCAAAGGGCTTGGTAACATAGTCATCTGCCCCCGCATCCAGAGCGGCAACTTTGAGTGATTCTTCTAAATGCGCACTTAACACAATAATGGGGACGCTTGAACGCGAGCGGATCCATGCACAAACATCAACACCGGACAATCCGGGGATGAATAGATCTAAAACCACAAGGTCAACCGGGACTTTCTGGAACAAAGCAATGGCTTCATGGCTGTCTTGCGCTTCACTGACCGTATAGCCGCGTTTAACCAGGTTCACTCTAACCATCTTACGGATATTAGGATCATCTTCGACTATTAATATGTTGCCCATGAATACACTCCTCTCCATTCATTCCGGAGGAAGAATTACTTGGGACGACGGGAATTGTGAAACAAAGTATTGCCCCCGGTGGATGGTTCTTCTTGATCCAGATCCGGCCCCCATGTGCTTCCACTAGCCCTTTACAGATGGCTAGACCCAAGCCAGCACCTTTGATAAGGCCATTACCCTCATTATAACCCTGCGTAAATGCTTTAAATACTTTTTTATGTTCGGAATTGGGGATTCCAGGACCCAGGTCTTTGACATTAACCTGGATAAAATCCCCCCTTGCCAACGCTGAAATGCTGATCTCGGTCCCCAAAGGCGCATAGTGACTCGCATTGTGCACAAGGTTGACCAACACCTGAGCTATCCGTTGTTTATCAGCGAAAACCTGAGGTAAATTTTGTGGTATTTGAATTGTTAATTCTCTTCCACTTGCCAATATTTGCAGTTGAGATGAGGCTTCATCGATAATATCCTGCAGCGAATAAGGCTCTTGATGAATTGGCAGCATTCCAGCCTCTAAACGGGAGAGGTCGAGCAAGTGGTCGATCAACTCTTGAAGGCGAAATGCTTCGTGTTAAATCGTCTGGATGAAATCATTTTGCTCCTCAGATTTCCAAGTGACGTCGTCTGCCAATAAAGTTGTTGTAAAGCCGATGATGGATGTGAGCGGTGTCCGCAATTCATGGGAAATCATACCCAGGAATTCCGTCTTTATCTCATTGGCATGCTCAGCCTCGTGGCGGGACTCTTCTTCATCCTTTAACAGCTTAAGGTTGTAAAGCGTGATGGTTGCCTGTTTGATCAGGACTTTAAGATGACGAAGTTCAATGTGGGTAAACCGAATTTCTTTTTCATAATAAACCACCAGGCAGCCGAGCCACTCTCCAGAAGCAATCAACGGGAATAAAACAAAGGTATTGATCTTTTCTTCCTGTAATAAGTCTCTCAATACCGAAGATAAACGAGGATTTGAATCAATATTATTAATAACCACGGTTCGATTTGCCTGGGCTAAACCCCAAAAGGATGGCTCTTCATACAATCCGGCTTCATTAATCCAAACAGGTTTACTTTGGCTGAAAACCCAGCTGGCGATCAATTCCACCCCATGCAACGGCCCCTGGTTGGGACTATCGAAAAAGAACAATGATGCACGTCTGGCAGAACGCAACTCCTGTGCGGACATAAGTGATTTGAGGACAGCATCAGGTTTTCGGGCAAGGCTCATTCTTCGGCTGAGCGTGAATTGCTCTCTTGATCGATCAAGCGCTTTCCGTAAAGCCTGATCCACCTGATTTTGAGCTGTTATATCCTGAGCGATGCAAACTTGAAAAACGGTGTTTTCATTTACGCCATAGATCAGGAAAGAATGGGCGGAGACCCAGCGGAGAGTTTTATCTGGTCTGATTATTCTATACGTCACGTCTGATGCCTTATGGTCATCACCCGGGCCGGTGGACAATACCTTCACCCGATCTTCAGGATGGACGCTTTGGATTAAAATCGATGGATCTTTTAGCAGGCTTTCACAGGATTGTCCCCATACTGTTTCGAATGCAGGACAGACATATATGATTTGACAGGAGTTTAAATCATAGATCCAAACAACCTGTTCAATAGATGATAAGATTTGTTTGAGATAGGGGTTGCTCTCAAGTATTGAATTTATCTCCAATAGAAATTTTTCTTTTTGCACCAAGTTCACCTTTCCCGAAATTTACTTGAAAGGTTTGTGAAAATCTATCAGTTCGGTGATATACGATATTTAAATTCTAAGTGATGAGAGGAGATGTTAATGCTGAAATTGTGAAACGACAGCCCATTCAGCAGAGGAGTGTTTCAAAAAGTGCTTCGGCTCTACTAACCTCAAATTACTTTAATTAATTATACATGTAAATGGGCTCAAATATTTATTAAAAATGGCAAACGAAATTAGGTTAAGCTAAAAGGATATTTTCAGTAATTCATAAGGGGGAACAGATAAAAACCACTCATTCGAGGGGTCTTTTTTTAGAAGCGGAATTGGACATCGTCCCCTCATGGGGATTTAAACCAAAAAACCACTCAATCGAGTGGTTTTTTTAGTAGCGGGGCTTGGATTCGAACCAAGGACCTCCGGGTTATGAGCCCGACGAGCTACCACTGCTCTACCCCGCATCAGGATTAGGATTGTATGACATTAGAGTTCGTTTGTCAAGGAAACATACCCACATCCCTGTTATTAATTACGAGAAAAGCGAAGGTGAGATTTTATCGCCGGTTCTGTTGTTTTAATTATGTTTACGGGAATGGCGTGGCCGTTTTATTGGGATAACCCATATCGATCATCCACTCACAAACCACAGGGCCACCGTGAGGATCTCGCTGAGGGACGTTACCGTCTTGGGGGAGGCCGTCGTACCCCCAGAAATATCCGAATGGGCCGGCAAGCTGTTCACGGGCTGCCAGGGAAAGCTCTCGGTCGCCAATAGCAATCGCATGAATATGAACGGGGGAACCCTCATAAACATCATTGAAGTCACGGAACCAGGCGGCAAAGCCTGCCAAACGAAGTGCATGGATGAGAGGATCGATCTCATCATAAAGAATATCAAAGGTGCCGGGGGCCATCACAGAGAGGTCGACTGCGCCGCCGCCGGCGTGGGTATGAAAACTCTCCGAGACAGCATCCGTGTAGGAACCCTGGGTAATGGCCGACCCAGTGATGTCGATCGTTCCCTGGTAGAGTTCAGCGGCATAGGCCAGCATGTCAAAGGTGCGTTGATTGAGCTTATGGTTGTTGATGGTTATGATGGCGTAGTCTTCGGAAGGTTGCCGGCAGCCGATAGGTTCGGTGGTGCTATTTGGCGTTTGGGTAACGAAATACGTTGGAGAAGGTGTGGTTGTTGCACGAAGACCGTAGTCCGTTTGTTGCAGTTTCTGAAAAGAAGTTGGCGATTGCGTATTACTAAGCGAAGCGGTCTGCGTTTCCAATTGGCAGGCGGACATGATAATCAAGCCCGTGACACCTAATAGTAGAAAAGCAAAGGATCGGTAAATTCGCAAAGATATATTCTTCTTAATAATTTCGTATAGCCAATTTATAATTATCACTCACTCATTATTTTATTCGATAACAAAAAACTAAATACGAATTTTTCAGGCTGAAGGCGATATTCTTTTAGGGTATCCGGCCCACAGGCATTACTGCCAAGTCCAGTCTGAGCATAGTCAATATAAAGATAAGGTGTATCTTCCCAAACCAAGTCGGAAACATGATTTGCCTGGGTTAAGTTCTCAAGGCTGCAATATTGCGCGTTGAAATTAAGCAACGGCAGCCCGAAGATCGAGAAAGAGGGTAGGTCTCTTCCAGCAAAACAGACCCAACGCACCTCTGAACGATTGCCATTTTCCTGGGGTCGAATAAATGAGTGAAATAGGTCTCTGATCGGAAGGTGATATCGATCGATAAAGGCGGAATATTTCATATCAGGATAAGATTCCTGCGGGCCACGGCCAAACCAGGTGACTGTCTCATATGAATTGTTGAGCTGAGTCTGGAATCGAAGCCTTGGCAAACGGGTCATCAAGTTGAGCGGTTCGAAATGAAGCTTGATTTCCAAATCACCGGCAGGGGAGAAAAAATACTCGATCTGATATCGGCTATGCGGCCGGAAACCGGCGGCACCGAGGGTACCTTTCACATTTATCAGAATCTGATCATCTTTCTCACCCATAGAGATTTCATTTAGGCTTGCAATTGTCCTGTCCAGGCCATCAAGTTCCCACTCCTTGGCGATGTGAACATCGTTGTCAGTCGGCGCACGCCAGATGTTCAGCTTCAACGGGGATTTCAAGATTTCAACGCCATCGACTTGCCAGGATATGATCCATCCTGACGCGCGGTCGATGATAAAGGATTGACTATCAGAGGCGAGGTGATATTGGTCAGGGCCTGATGATCTGAGATGAAAAGGATTGCTTCCTTGCAAATCAGGCTTATGGTGCTTTTCTCCCTGCTCCTGCAGGCAAAGCTGTGATCGTGCGACGATATGGCCTTTGTCCCCCCAGTCCGTATTTTCAGCGAGCGTAAATATAACCTCCAGCCAAACCTCTTCATCGGAATCGCTGTCTACGTCAAACGCCGGTATGGTGATAGTTCGGGAGGTTGAGGGTGGGATGTTAGGCAGCGGTAGTGCCCCAGAACTGATCACCTTTCCATCCGCTTTGACCGCATATCTGGCCTTTAGATGGTCGAGATCAAGAAAATCATGTCGGTTAGAGATGGTCAGAGTTGATTTTTCTAAATCCACATCCGTCAACGTGACAGGTTGGATCCAGTACTTAACTTCGGTCAACCCGGGATGCGGTTGGCGGTCTGGGTTCACTAAGCCGTTGATGCAGAAGTTACCATCATTCGGTCGGTCGCCAAAATCACCACCATAGAGGAAATCACCTTCATGTGTATACTCTTTCGCACGCAAACCCTGATCGACCCAGTCCCAGATACAGCCGCCGATCAGACGAGGATATTGGTAGATCGTTTCCCAGTACTCCTTTAAACTTCCGGGACCGTTGCCCATGGCATGAGCATATTCACACATGAAGTATGGCCGCGGATCGTCATCCGCGTTCTCTCCGGCGGTGATGAGTTCGTCGATTGTAGGATACATCGTACTGACCAGGTCAACAACCGGCGCATCCCCGGCGCCTTCATAGTGGATCGGACGGGTGGGATCGTTAGAACGGATCCAGGCAGCCATCGCATCATGGTTTGAGCCGTAACCGGACTCATTTCCCAAAGACCAGATAATGATGGAAGGGTGATTGCGATTGGCGGATACCATCCTTTGTGCCCGGTCGAGATAAGCTGGACGCCAATCTTCGGAACCGGAAAGTTCACTCCAGTCCCCAAGTGGGGCAAAACCATGCGTTTCGAGATCGGCTTCATCGATAAGGTAAATGCCGTAACGGTCGCAAAGCTGATACCAGTAGGGATGGTTGATGTAGTGGGAATTGCGGACGGTGTTGATGTTGTGCTGTTTCATCAACCGGATGTCCTCTTCCATCCTTTCGGGAGAGACCGTCCAACCGCCGTCCGGATCAAACTCATGTCGATCCACGCCTTTGAGTTTGATCGATTTTCCATTCAGCCAGAGCTGTCGATTTTTGATCTCAACGGTCCTGAAACCAAGATAAAAACCTGCCACTTCGACGGTTTCGCCTTTGAATCTAAAGTTTCGACGATCAAACGATAGAGGTTCGGTTCTTCAGCTGACCAGGGCAGGACCTGATCAATGGTGTACGTGAGTTCATTATCGCTTTCAGTATGTTCTTCAAGGATACAATCTCCATTAGGAGAGAAAAGAGAAATTTTAACCGTCAGAGGTTCAACGGTATTTGAATCAAGGCTTAGTGTCAGGGTACCGGATGCATCACTCGGATCAAGCCCGGCATTGAAACGGATATCTTCCAGGTGATGTTTTGGACGAGCGGTCAGATATACATCACGGAAGATGCCGTGCAGGCGCCACATATCCTGGTCTTCCAGGTAAGCGCCGGCACTCCACTTATAGACCACAACCGTCAATTTATGGGTTTCTGTAAATGTCAAATGAGGCGTCAAATCGAATGACGCCGTCAGATGGCTGCCCTGGCTTGCCCCAATAAATTCACCGTCAAGATAGACCTCATACGCTGAACTGACCCCGAGAAATGTCAGATGGATATCTTTGTCCGCCCATTCTGAAGGTATTGTGAATTCACGCTGGTAGACGCCGGTGGGATTTTGGGAGGGAACGTGAGGGGGATCGACCGGGAAGGGATAGAAGAAATTCAAATACTGAGGTTTGTCATATCCTGAAAGTTCCCAACAGCCTGGCACCTGGATGGTTTCCTTGAGACTTTCCGAGAAACAATCCTCCGGATTCTCCGGCACTCTCGCTGGAGAATCGAAAAAACGAAACTGCCAGGTTCCGTTCAAACTGAGTACCCGACCACTTGTATTTGGGTATTCGGGTATGGGTGTTTTTGGATCGGCATAAGGGAGGAACCAGGTATGGGGCTTTAGAGCATTGATCTGCACCTGTTGGGGGTTTTCAAGATTGAGCATAGGACGTCCTTTATTGCATCTTTCTCTCGTGGTATCATGCAAGCATGTCCGATGATAAACAAGAATTGACGCTTTGGCAACACCTTGGCGAGCTTCGTAAACGGCTGATGTATGCCGTGATTGGGATGGTCGTGGGCGTCATCATCAGTCTTGTCGTCTCAGATTATACACTTTCACTGTTGGCACTTCCCATAGGCGGCTTTGAAGCACTGCAATCCATTGAGGTGACTGAAAACATCGGCGTTTTCATGCGGGTGACCCTGCTGGGGGGATTTATCATTTCCCTGCCGTTCACCCTGCTTCAGATCTATTTATTTGTCGCTCCCGGCCTCAAGAAGAATGAAAAAAAATGGATTTTAAGGGCGGTCCCGCTGGCTTTTCTTCTTTTCCTGACCGGTGCGGTCTTTTCCTTCACGGTCATGCTGCCTAATGCCATCCCGGTGTTAGTCCAATTTGTCGGCCCACAAGTCCTGCCGAAATGGAAAGATTACGTAGATTTTGTGACCAGTCTGATCTTTTGGTCCGGGATAAGCTTCGAACTGCCATTGATCGCATTTGTCCTTGCAAAATTGGGTATAGTAACAGCAAGTCAACTTCTTAAAGGCTGGCGTGTTGCGCTAATCGTGATTGCGGTTGCAGCCGCAGTCATCACCCCAACCGGCGATCCGATCAATATGGCGCTGTTGATGATTCCATTGCTACTGTTATACGGTTTGAGTATACTATTAGCAGCATTAGCACGAAGAAAGAAATGAGGAGGTTGTAATGTTAGCAAATATTCGATGGCCCGAATTAATCATTCTTTTGGTGATCGTTGTATTGATTTTTGGCGTCGGCCGGATCAGCAAGGTCGCCGGTGAAATGGGTAGTGGTATCAAAGCCTTTAAGGATGGTATTACCGGGGATAAAAAGAAAGAAGAGGAAGAGGAATCTTCTGACAAGGACGAGAAATAAGTCCGGGTTAAGCCTTTCTTATGGAAATATTTAATATAGGTGCACTTGAATTCCTCTTTATCCTTCTACTGGCGTTCATCGTTCTCGGGCCCAAGAAAGCCGTGGAAATGGCTCAGAAGGTTGGTCAGTGGGTCAGGAATTTTGTGAAGTCACCTTTTTGGAAGGATATTGTTTCAACCTCCAAGGATATCAAAGATATACCCCGCAAGATCATGGATGATGCGGAGATTAAAAGTACAATTGATGAAATAGAACGGTCAACAAAAGTTGTCAATGAAAGTCTAAAGAGGTCTGTACCCACCGAGGAAGAATTGAAGAAGCGCTTCCTGCCGGATGATTTTGGTGAAAATAGGATCTATCCGGGAGATAATCATGAAGAAAAAGATGAAGGTGAAGAAAAAAACGGTCTGTAAAGCAACAGACCGTTTTTTGTGTTTGAATTCGGATCGTCCTAATCGGATGTGAACAAGCCTTTGAGTTCCGATTGTGTATAGGTCTTACCACCAGCGATGACCGACCGACCCTGATCCACTTTTCCCCATAAGTTCCAGAAGATTACACCTTTGATCTTGCCATCATCCAGATAAATCACTGCGCCTTTTTTGAATGGCTCAATCCAATCCTCAAAAATGTCAAATTTCTTCTTATTCAATTCACCGACAGCCTCATATCCCATGTCAAATTCATCGGAATAGAAGAAGGGGAAATGAGTATACGCTTGAGCTTCACCGGACATATTCTTACCCGCAAGCTTCCCCATTGCGTTGGCGTTATCTTCGTGTTCAACCCGAGTGCGTTTATGCAAAGAGGGGTTTAAGAAATTCGCTACATCCCCAGCGGCAAAGATATCGGGATTATCGGTTTGGAGGAATTCGTCCACGATGATCCCATTATCCACAGCGAGACCGGCATCTTCCGCGAGATAAATATTCGGCTTGATGCCTACACCGACGATAACTGCGTCAAACGCCGCCTCTTTTACTTCATCGCTGGCAACATTTTTATATGAGACTTTATAGCGATCTCCTTGTTTCTCCACGGATTGGACCAGGTATCCGCTCAGGATTTTGACGCCTTTTTCCTGATAATAATCGCTCATAAATTCCGAAAGGTTATTCGGGTAGATCAAACCGGCAATTCCAATTTCCGGGAAGATCATCGTGACATTTTTTCCATTCATTGTCAGTCCAGCTGAAATCTCTGACCCGATGAAACCTGCGCCGATTACGCAGAAATCCTGTTTTTCTTCTGATAATTTCCGTAATTTTTCATAATCGGCAAGTGTACGGTAATAAATTATCCCGTCGGGCATATTCCGTAAATGGTTCGGATGTCCGCCAGTCGCCAGGAGAAGCTTTTCGTAGACGTATTGCTTCCCATTCTCATCTTCAACCATGTGCATTGCCGGGTTGATGGATTGAATGGCGGTACCGAGATACATATCGACATTGTATTTCTCCATTGGCCGCATGATATCTTCTATCTTTCCGCCTTTCCAGAGTGCCTTGGTCAAAGGCGGGCGGTTATATGGGCCGAAATGCTCTTTGGAGAACATGGCGATGGACCCTTCGGGATCATTCTCCCGTATTCCCATAACGGCAGCGGACCCGGTCATCCCACCGCCGACGATAATATATTTATATTCTTTCATTTTTAAGCCTTTCTTTTTAAGTTTAAACCGTTTTGAGTTATTTTTTGGTTGGGTACGATGATGTTCAGTGAAAGCGGATGGACGACAACACTGAGCGGAGTCTCTCCGATTGGATCGCCGTCGGCCTGGATGGGTAATGGGTGAGAAGTCTCGATATGGCAGGACTCCTTTACTTTAAAATGATGGATGATTGGATTTCGCCAGGTGCGTTTCGTGAAGACTGAAATCACAAAGCTGAGGATATCCAAAAGGTTTACCGCACGTACTGTAAACAGATCCAATATGCCATCATCAATGAGGACATCGTCTGACCATTCCAATGGGTCCAGCGCAATCAGCTTCCCATTGGCAATCATCACTTCAGACGCATGGGTGGTAATTTCTTTACCGTCAATAACGATGTTGAATCTATGGAGCCGAAGTCCCAGGATTTGCTGGATGAAATGCATCAGGTAGGCGAAAAACCCCAAGCGTTTCTTTTCGTTTGAAAAGGTTTGCACCATAATTTGGGAGGACACGCCAACACTTACATTCATGATAAAATCCCGGCCACTGAATGCGAAAGTATCAATCTTGATTGTAGTGGACTCCGGCGAGACAATCGTCTTCAAGGCGTCCGGCATTTTTTGAGGGATTTTTAATAGTTTGGTCAATAAATTCCCTGTGCCGAGAGGAATGATGCCCAGTGAGACGCCCGAATCGGTCAATAAATCACCCACAAGAGATACCGTACCGTCACCACCGGCGGCAATGAAAAGATCTGTTTCCTCATGTAGTGCCTGATCAACGATCTGTTGCAGGTCCTCCTGCGGTTGGGGTACGGAGATGACCTTCAAGGGAATATTTTGTCCGGTAAAGAACTCTTGAATCTGGGTCAGGCGCTGTTCACTTTCGATTTGCCCCGAATTTTCGTTGTAGAATAAGACTGCTTTTTGATAAGCGGCCATTATTTATCCCTGTTATGTTCAGTTGATCTCTATTTAAATATACTTTGATAAAATTGGATTGTCATTAATATTATCAAATTCGATTGAGATTTACTTTTTCTATTAACCTGAGCGAATTGATGATTTGAGCCATGATATTGCTTTACATCCTGATTTCCATACTCTCCATATTCATTCTTTTTGAATGGGTCGTCCGCTGGATCGCTCAAAAAGGCGTGAAGACGGATTTCTACGGATCAATTGATAGAGAAGAAGTTGACCCATTACAGAAAAAATTCGGGGTCAAAGTTACCTCAGGAAATGGCTGGACTCATTTTGGGTGGATCGCGGATCCTGAGAGGGAAAGCTACCGGATCGAACGGCTGGACGACAAGTACCATTGGGAATTCGTCGGATCTGCGGTTTTTGGTTCCTGGCTCACGGATGCCATCTCGGGAAAATTCCGGGTCCTGTCAGTCAATAAGCGATCGAAAGAAATCCGAGCTCTCGGGGAAATCACCTTGCCAAAACAAGAACGAGCCAATGATCCTCATCCCTTCGCAATTCCTCGAATCATATGGTGAATGGCAAACGTTATTCAAACCTGAAAACACCGGTAATTACGTCAATGACCACTGTTTATTTCAGGATAGAGATGGGTCCTGGAGACTGTTGGGGATCACAAGCAAGTCTGAAGGCGATTACCGAAAAGAGCGGTATTTTGCTTCAGGAAAGGGCGTTGATTTTCCACCTATGGATGCCTTCGAAGAAGATGCGCCTGTGGCGGATTTTGAGGAATTGGCCTGGGCACCGGATGTCATTCAACAGGACGGGATGTATCACCTGTTTTGGTCGCCGCATCAGCTCCACCATATGACCTCGGAGGACGGCGAACATTGGGCAGGGCATGAGATCGTACTCGAAAAGCCCTTCCACAAGTTCTTTCGTGACGCCATGGTCTTCCAGGTTGCGCCTGACCAATGGCTGCTTTATGCGACCGGTCGGGGAACCTGGTTTTCACGGATCGACATTTATCAATCCTTTGACCTGATTCACTGGCAGTATATCCGACCCGCGATCCGGTGCGGATTGGGGTCGGAGAAGAATTTTGTGACCGGATCAATGGAATCGCCATTCCTGATTAATTACAAAGACAATTTTTATCTTTCGACAACATACAACAATGAATCCTTTTCCCTGAGCGCACTTCTGCTGCAAATAGGGAAATTCCTCAATAAGAAGGATTACAACAACACGCTGGTTTTTGCTTCAAGAAACCCCTACGATTTCGGTACCTACCGTGGACGAACTCGAACACCCAATTTGGTCGCCCGACTAAAAACGCACGCACCTGTCTATATTCATTCGGGAGATAAATGGTACTTGACCACCTGTGGGTGGCCATTTGCCGCAAGTATCACCAAAGGTGAGGTAGCCTGGGCGGAATTGTCCTGGGACGCGTAAATTGGATTTAATTGATGAAGAAGTGATATATAATAAATGGGAACGATCCCGCTCACCAGTTATTCAAATCGAAAAGGAGAGATAATGTCAGACGTCAAAAAGCAAGTGGAATTTCTACGACATGTGCCTCTTTTTACCGGCCTGAATGACCGTCAATTGAAATCCATTGCGAAAATATTGACCATCAGAGACTATCGCAATGGTGATGCCATCATCAGCCAGGGAAAAGGCGGTCAGGGATTATTCATTATTTCCAAAGGCAGCGCTCAAGCTGTCCGGAAACAGGAAGATGGGGCGGAAGTTGAGGTTAATCAATTTGGTCCTAGCGATTTCTTTGGCGAGCTGGCTCTACTTGACGCCGGAGTCCGCACAGCATCGGTGATTGCCACCAGCGATGTCGAATGTCTGATCCTGACCCGGTTGGACTTTGAAGGCGTCTTACGAGGTGACCCTGAAATGTCCATTGTGATTTTACAGGAATTAGCGAGACGTTTCAGACGAGCGCTTGAGGCATTGTGATCTTCGGAATTTTTCAGTCATAACACCAGGGCGCAAGTCCAATTGCGCCCTGCTTTTATTTTGGGACTTCATGATTTGTCCAAATTGTGAATTCTCCAATCCGGATATGAACCGTTTCTGCGGAAACTGCGGCAGCCTGCTTTCTCAGGACTGCCCAAACTGCGGCGCGGCAAATCCTCCCTCGTATAAATTCTGTGGAAATTGCGGTCATTCGCTGCGGGAATCTGAGCGTATTGAACAGAAAACCAGTGAGCCAGCAATTCCTCATGTCGAGAATGAAGCTTACCTGCTGCCAGAGGTAAAACCGATTGAGGGGCTGCGAGGCGAAAGACGAGTAGCGACGGTCCTGGTGGCGGATGTGAAGAAATCCACCGAGTTGTTGACGCGGATTGGCTCAGAAACCTGGGTGGAACTGATGAACAAGCTCCTTCAGGTATTGGAAGCCCAGATCTATCGCTACGGTGGACAGGTTGATCAATTCCGCGGGGACGGTCTGGTCGCTTTCTTCGGCGCGAGAGATGCGCATGAGGATGATCCGGAACGAGCGGTATTAGCTGCGCTTGCCATGCAGGAAGCTTTCGAACAATATAAATGGGAATTTGAACCATCGGATATCGAACAGGCGAAACTGAGGATTGGCATTAACACAGACGAACTGATCGTCGCGAAAATTGGTACCAAAGGATATCACCGGGAACAAACCGCGATGGGTGAGGCGGTCGCATTGGCTGCCAGATTGGAAAGTGCTGCAGAGCCCGGGACAATCCTTGTCAGTGAAACCACAAGAAATTTAACCTCTGAACGATTTCACTGGATGGATTTAAGCGAGATTTCCTTAAAGGGCATTCGAGAAAGCCAGCATGTCTTCAGACCGATCGCGGTGAGAACCGACTCTGGAAATCCTTCAGGATTTACAGGCATATATGCCCGCCACGCCGCTGATTGGGCGTTATAAGGAATTTGACCTGCTCAGGGAAAGAGTTGATCAATTGTTACGTGGTCAAGGAGATATTATCCTGATCTCTGGTGAACGCGGTATGGGGAAATCTTTCCTGGTTCGTCAGGTTTATCAAAACCTGATGCAACAAAAAATTCTTGTTGCCAATTTTAGTGACCTTCAACAACATCAAGAAGCAGGAACAGACCAGAGCGAACAAGAAGTGTTCTGGCTGCAAGGTTGGTGCAGCTCATATGAACGGCAATCGCCATTCTTTTTCTGGCAGATCTTGCTGAAATCCTGGCTGGGTGCTGATTCTGAAAAGAATGAAGCAGCATATCTTCTCGCAATTAGAGGATTACTGCCAAAGGTTATTTGGGGATAATTCCCAGGATTACCTTTCAATATTTGCGTCTCTTCTTTCTGTTTTACCGGAAGATTACCCAAGCCAATTAATTTCTCTGGATTCTCAGGGATATCAAGGGAAGGTGTTCAATTCGATCCGGGAATGGTTAACTGCCCTTAGCGAACAAATACCGGTGGTTGTCTCCCTAAGAAGTATTCAGTGGGCAAATTCGGCTTCGGTCGACTTGCTGAGGAATGTCATCACGCTGTCCAAAAATCATCCCATCCTCTGGTTGATTGATTACCGGCCTGATATCGACAGTCCTGTGCCGCGCCTGGAAAAATTCATAACTTCCGAACAGGAGCTTTCCTTCCAAAAAGTTACTTTGCCTCCTTTGAATAACTCAGAAGCAGAAACCCTTATTGATTACTTCCTCCAGCCGGGAAGGTTGGCGCAAGATGCGAAAGCCAAAATCGCTGCCAGGGCTGATGGCAATCCCTATTTTATTCAGGAACTGCTGAAAAATTTGAAAGATGAAGGTATCCTGGTCAATGATCAACGTCAAAAGCAATGGCGATTAGCTGAACCGATAGATAAAATTAATTTACCCGGATCTCTGCAATCTTTATTCCTTTCGCGGATCGACAAATTATCCACAGATGAGCGAA
Organism: uncultured Chloroflexia bacterium; assembly: GCA_963748065.1. GTDB lineage: Bacteria > Chloroflexota > Anaerolineae > Anaerolineales > Anaerolineaceae > Brevifilum. The sequence continues at coordinate 72,727 of CAVVHL010000010.1, forward strand.
CGGTCTTACAGATCGCCTCCGCTGTCGGTTACCTTTTCTGGGCAGAAGTGATCGAAAAGATTGCTCCTATAGATGTTCAGGTCGAGCCTGCTCTTGAAAGCCTCCAAAAGGGTGGATTTATCGAAAAGCGTTCAGTCAACCACGATCTGGGATCCACTTTTGTTTTCCTATCAACATTGATCAGAGATGTCACCTATGATGCTCTGCTCAGCAACCAAAAAGTGTCCTTGCACAAGCAAATTGCGGAACTGCTTCGCAATCACATCGATAACCAGGAAGTTAACCCCAGCCAAGTCGCTTACCAATATCAAATGGCGGGAAACCTCCGATTGGAATTGCTGTATCGTATCGATGCAGCGGCTCGATCGGCCAGGGCATATGCAAACGACGATGCTTATCAGCAATACAGCCTTGCTCTCGCCATTCTCGACCATTTGGAAGAAGAAAATCACGACGGAAACGTAGTCACCATCGAATCACAACGGTTTGAACTCGTGAAAGCACGGATCGACGTGCTGTATCACCTTGGAAGGGTGTTTGAGGCGCAATCAGAGGCCCGCAGGCTGCTTTCCATCGCTGATAATATCCCGGATGAACCGGTTTGGCGGATTGACGCACTGTTAATGCAGCCCGGTGTAAATTTTATTGAAAACAGGGAAAGCCTGCAAGAGGGGATTCCCCAAGCGGAAGAAGCATTGGCGCTTTCACGTGAGTTGGGGGACCAGCACCGTGAATTAATGAGCCTCTCTGCCGTTGTGAACCATAAGATCCTGGTCAAAGATCCTGACTGGAAGAACCTGGGTGAAGAGGCTATCGCTATCGCAGAAGATTTGGGAGACAACAGAAAAAAGGTGGATTTGTTGTTGATGATGACGGACGCCTATGGCCTGGATGACCTCGATCAGGGGCTGGGACTCATCAAGACAGCTTATACTCTCGCAAAGGAAATCAATTATCGCGGTGCACAAGTTGAACTGTTATATTGGTTGGGCGCTGAATTTGAGCGAGAAGGTGATTATGTTACTTTGCTGAATGACTTTGAGGAGAAACGCCTAAAACTCTCCCAGGAATTAGGATTGCGTTTGGTTGAGGCTCGATCACTTATGTTCATGGGGCAAATTGAGGGTCTATATCTTGGGGACTTTCAGCAGGGATTATCCTATCTCAACAAGGCTGAAGCGCTCTGGCGCGATGTTGACTTCCGCCTCTTCGTCTACCTCAGGAAGGCGCAAATCCTGATCGAACTAGACCGGCTTAAGGAAGCCTGGCGCTATTTAGAGCTTGCCAAGCCGCTTGTGGCGGATTACGTTGAGGGAATTGGTAATGCGGGGTTTGAACTCGTCAAGGCCATTTATCATATCAAGCGAAATACATTAGACTGTTTGATGGAAGCTATCCATAGCACGACCGAGGTTTTGAGGATGGTGGATGAGCAGAACCTGGTCTCACGTCAATATCGCATGGCTGCGGCCTGTAAGGCAGCTCAGGCGATGCTAAAATTAGCTGAATTCCTAAAACAAAAGAATGATTTGAGTGGGAGTAAACATTTTTGTCAGAAAGCGCTAAAACTTTCCAGTCTTGCAACTGACACGTATAACACCTTCGGCTTTACCCAGGTCATCGAAGTTGTTGCTGAAGAAATTATGTATACTAAAGGTCTGGCACTACTGGCCAACAATCAAAATGAGGAGGGGTGGGCATTTATCGAAAAAGCGTATGGGGAAATGTCAAGAAAACTGGCGTTGATACCCAAGGGATCACCTTACAAGGAGACTTATTTGAACATGTCGATCCATCAGGAAATAAACAAAAAGCACAAAGAAATTGCATAAAATCGCATAGTCATTCGTGAAATAATAAAAAATCAATGGAAAATTCAACAAAAAATAAGAATTATCGCTGGAACTTTACCGTCAATCTACTCGATGGTGCCTTCTTCTGGCTCGGGGGAAGCTTTCTTTCGGCTACAACAATCTTACCGCTTTACATCAGTAAACTGACGGATTCATTAGTTCCGATCGGTTTGCTAAGCATTCTCGCCTCAGCCGGGTGGTTCCTGCCGCAGTTATTTGCTGCCAGGATCACCGAAGGCATGAAGAAAATGAAAACGATCGTTGTATGGTGGGGAGTCTTTTTGGAACGGTTGCCGATTTGGTTGATGATCGTTTCTGCTGTTTTAGCTCGTGACCATAAGACATTGGCATTGATCTTCTTTCTTATCTGTTATGCATGGCATACACTTGGCGCAGGCGTACTCGGTCCTGCCTGGATGGGGATGCTGGCAAAGATCTTCTCTCCGGAAAAACGCGGCACCTTTATGGGCGTTACCATGTTCCTGGGCAATGGCGCCGGCGCGCTTGGATCCGCATTAAGCGCTTGGCTTCTCAAGGAGCTCCTTTTCCCAAACTCTTTTATCGCAATGTTCGTAATCGCCGGGATATTCATCTTTTTGAGCTGGATAAGCATCGCCCTAACACGCGAACCAGTGGGTGATGCTGAGCCGCAAACTCAGGAATGGCGCACCTTTTGGCGCGGACTGATCCAGATTTTAAAGCAAGACCACAATTATCGGCGATTTGTGATCGCGAATTCAATCATCTCCTTCGGCAGTATGGCGGCAGGTTTCATCACCATCAGTGCAATTCAACGCTTTCAGGTCAGTGATGCTACTGTCGGGATTTATACACTGGTCATGCTGATCGGGCAAACCATTGGCAACCTGGTGCTAGGACGGCTGGCAGACCGATTTGGACATAAGTTATCCGTTCAAATCAGCGTTTTTGCTAATTTGTTAGCCTTTATCATCGTCCTATTTGCACCTTCTGCAGGATTCTATTTTCCTGCTTTCGCCCTTATTGGCATATTCAATAGCATGTTGATCGTCTCCGGGATGATGGTCGTTTGGGAATTTTGTGATGTTTCCCGTGTACCGACCTATTCAGGCCTGGCGAATTCGTTCCGGGGTTTGATTGGATTGGTTGCGCCCTTAGTTGCCACCCAACTTGCCGCAGTGAACTTCCAGCTACTTTTTGCCATCAGTGCAGCGATGACGGGAATTGGCCTTGCGTTGATGTGGTTCTGGGTTAAAGAACCACGCTGGCATAAATCAAATGTAACGATTGGAAAAGAAACTTAGTCAAAAAAAAGACAGCTATCATTTCAATACTATTCGGGATGTTTCTGAAGAATAGTAGAGTGCTAGTGTCCATAAATTCGATTGATGATCCTGTTGAATGCTTCATCAGGATTTGGAGAAACGGTTCATTCTGCACCCCAAGCCAGGTTTCGATTAAGGCCAGCAAGTGTGATTTCTCCATGCGGTCCGCAAATTCGATCAGCAGCATAGGGTTCACCAGCAGTTCATCGAGCCTTGCATCTAATCCTTGCTTGACAAAGCTGTTCATTTTGAAGGTCCGCAGCATCCACTCCAGCGTTTCTTTTCGTTCGTCTTCTATAAATTGAAGCCCGGTTGAGCAGATGATGTTCAGTTGGAATGTCGAAGTCACAGGCATTTCGAAACGTTCAATAGTCAGGATATGGCTATTTGGTTCATATTTCCAGATAAGTTCAAAATCTTTGCCATCAAGTTTTGCAGTCACTTCTTCAGGTGCGTTTACCGAGTAAAACACCATTTCATACTTGCGCTTTGATGGTCCCTTCTCCCAAACACCTTCCTGTGGATCAATAAAAAACTCGATTTCCTGCTCTTTCCAGAATTCTCTGAAAGTTGTCAGCGAGAACTCACCTTTTTCGTAAGCCAATGTTTCACCGTCATCTTCATAAAGTGTGAAGATATTGTCTGAACCCGGGAATATCCTGAGGGTAAGCGTGTCTGGGGGATTGATATTGTCCCAACCAGCGATTGGGCCAAGAGGGACGATCGCGCCTGATTTAGCGAAAACAGGAATCTCTCCGAGGCCGCCGTAAACTGCCTGCCATCCGCCGCCCGTGTAGCGTTTCCCACTGGAGAAGTCAAACCAGTCACCTTCGGGCAGCCAGACGACTTGGCGGCTCAACCGGGTGTTTTCATCGCGCTTTGAGGTGAAGGGCGCGGCCAGCAGTTCGCTGCCAAAAGTGTATTCGTTCGGACAGAGATACGCATCGTTTGATTCCGGGTAGAGATGGTAAAGCGGTCTGATCGGCAGGATGCCTTCCTGGTGATTTCGCCAGGCAGCAGTATAAAGGTATGGAATTAGGGCATGCCGCAGTCGGAATGCTGCGGAAGCGTGGCGCTCTGTTTCAGCGTCAAAGCCCCAGGGACGGCGTTCGTGGAAGGGATTATTGGTGGAATGTACCCGCATGATTGGGCTGAAGACACCTAACTGCACCCAGCGTAGATAGAGTTCGGGTTCCTCTACACCGCCCATGTGCCCCCCGATGTCGTGGGACCACCAACCATAACCGACGTTTGCGGCTGTGGCTGTGAAATAAGGTTGGAAGTGCAGCGTTTCCCAACTGATGATCGTGTCACCTGAAAAACCAATCGGGTAACGCTGGCTGCCCAAACCGCCCCAGCGTGAAAAGATAAAGGGACGTTTGACGGTGTCTCTTGCCAGATCATAGAAATGCAGATGGTTCAACCAGAACAGCGGGTCGAGCCCCTGCAGGTTGGTTTGCGTACCCTGCTGCCAGTCGAGCCACCAAAAGTCCACGCCCATCCGTTCCATCGGATGATGCAGGAGATTGAAATAGGCGTTAGTGAACTTCATATCGGCGATATCGAACGGGATGGGTTTTTCTGAATCGGGATCTACACCCATCTCCTTCGCTATTTCCGGATACTGTACTTCATGTGGATAAACCCCGGAAGCCGGATGTAAATTGAACGCGGTATGTAATCCAAGCTTATGGATTTCATCCAGGAAATGCTGAGGTTCCGGGAAATAGGCAGGGTTCCAGGTATAACCTGTCCATCCTGAACTCTCATTACCCGTTTCGACGATGTGCCAATCCATATCGACGATACAAACAGAAATCGGTACATCATGCGCCTGAAAATCCTTCATCAGGTTGACCAATTCGTTCTGCTGATACGGCCAATACCGGCTCCACCAGTTCCCCAGGGCAAATCTTGGCAGGATCGGGACCATTCCGGAGAGCTTCTGGAAATCCACGATACAGCCGGTGTAATCATGGCCGTAGCCAAAGAAATAGAGGTCCTTTGCACCGGGGTTCGCCTGGCGGGTTTCCAGCCAGCCGTTTTCAGTAAAAACGAGAGAATTTAAATCATCCACCAGGGACCAACCGCTTCGGGCAATGAGACCTGGCTTGAGTGGAATGGCCCCGTTGACTTCGTCGAGCGTCCGGACGGTTCCGAGCAGATTGGTTTTATTGTCCATTCCATAGAACCAGGCAGATTCCATATCCTTCTGAATAATCTTTAATGTATTACGAGTGAATCCGAGATCATTGGGCCTGTAGGTCAGGAGCAGATTCTCAGTTTCGATCGTTAATAGGCCATCCACAATCTCATGAGTGAATTCAGGTACAGCTTGCTTTCGATACCAGAAAACCTGCGAGGCGCGATCTTCAAATTGGGCGGAAGGATCATATTCCATCCGAATGAGTTTGGCACTTAAGACTGTGAACCGGGCTTTCCCATATATGACGATTGCCTCGGAGTCTGCTTTCGGTTGGAATCCAAGCTTCAAGTAATCCAGCATCTATACCTCTGTTTTGAGATCAATTGAATCGAATTATCAAATTCTATTTTATCAAGAATTTTAATGACCATAAATTATCATTTGGAAAGCAAAGACATGAAAGAATTCGGGTTATAATTTGCCAATATTATTCAGCCACCCTCAAGGAGAGAACATGGCATCGGTCACAACCAAGGTCACGATCAGCCCGGAAAAGAAAAAGGAACGACGCAGAACGCTTTTTGCCCTGTCTTTCGGCTATTTTATCGATCAGGGTGAAGGCCAGGCTATGTCGGTCCTTTTCCCGACCTTACAGGCGCTCTGGGGGCTTTCCTACGCCAACCTGGGTCTGATCAGCACCATCCGCAACCTATTACAATCCATTTCAGCACCGTTTTGGGGTTTTATCTCTGACAAAATGTCCCGAAAGATGGTGATCCTGTTTGGCACCGGCATTTGGGGTATCTGGACGGCCGTGGTTGGTCTTACCCAGAATTTCGGTCAATTACTGGTCATTCGAGCGATTTCAGGTATTGGATTGGGATGTTTGATGCCGGCGACCTTCTCAATCATGTCGGATACATTCCCTCCAAAGGATCGGGGTAAAGCTTTAGGGACGCTGGAAGCGGTCGGCATTTTTGGGATCATTGTCGCCACGGTTGGACTTGGTTTCCTTGCGACGCCAACACTCTGGCGTTGGGGATATTTCCTCTTAGGCGGCTTCAGCGTCATCAGTGGTCTGTTCGTCCTCTGGTTCGTGAAAGAACCGGTCCGTGGAGAAGCAGAACCTGAACTGGCAGGCAAGATCACCCGGGAAGAAGCGCAGCAGTTCAGTGTTAAACTTTCAGATCTGACGCGTGTTTTGAAAATCCCCACCATTTGGGTGGCGATCGCACAAGGCCTGGCAGGGTCTATGCCCTGGGTGGTAATGGGATCATTCTTTATCACCTGGTTGGTCAATGAGCGCAATATCCCGGCGGATAAAGCGACGCTTGTTTTCGCCGGCATTGTCTTTGGGACGGTCTTTTCCAACATTATCGGTGGTGTGCTGGGTGATTGGGCGGATGGCCTCAACCCGAAATATGGTCGCACGATCGTTGGGCAGATTTCGATCGTCAGCGGTATTCCGCTGACCTATATCCTGTTCACGCAAACAGTGAATTGGCCGCTCTGGGCGATCATCGCTTTGAGTTTCTTCACCGCCCTGATGATCAGTTGGCCAGGAAAGGGTGCAAAAGAACCCATGATGCAGGGCGTGACACCGCCGGAGCTGCGCGCTACTGCTTTTGCCATGACGACCTTTATTGAAAGCGGCTTTGCGGCCGTTGCCGGGATCGTTGCTGGGTCCCTTGGCGATAGGATTGGCCTGACCCAGGCCATGATATGGACGATCCCATTCCCATGGATCATCTGTGCCGCCGTATTCAGCCTATTCTATTTTACCTATCCCAAAGATTCCGCCAGGTTAAGACACATGATGGCGGAACGAGCTCATATTATTGAGCAAGAAAATTCCTGAGTTTGTGAGAGTAATCAAAAAGAGGATATTCACAATAAGTAAGTGAATACCCTCTTTTTTATAAATCTATGTTTTATCCATCGATCGGAAGCAAGATCGTGAAGGTTGTTCCTTTTCCGACCTCACTTTCGACATCAATCCTTCCATGATGGGAGAGAATGATTCGCCGGCTGATGTATAGTCCCAATCCCAAGCCGGTTTGTTTATTGGTATGGAATGCTGTAAACATTTTATCCATTTGTTCCTGATGGATACCTATCCCCGTGTCGGTAAATCTAATTTGAACGCCATCTGGATGATGGCTCCTGGAGATAGAAATTTTCAGCGATCCACCATCAGGCATAGCTTCCATCGCATTTAAAATCAAATTCAAGAAGACCTGGCGCAACTGATCAGCTGCGGCGAAAATTTCAGGTAGTTTTTCCTCTATTTCAAAAATTATGTCAATTCGCTGATCTTCTGCTTGCTTTTTTGTCAGCAGAATTACTTTTTCAAGCTCATTTTCAATTTGGGCTGGTTTCTTTTGCACATCTTCACTGCGGCCCATATCCCGCAAACGCTTAACGATCTGAGAGGTCCGGATTAATTCTTCCATCGCAACGTCCATGAATTCGGTGGCATCTTCGCCGCTTTTAATCGTTTCCATCGCCAAACCAATGCAACCAACCACTGATTGGAGTGGGTTATTGATCTCATGCGCTAACGATGCAGCCATTCGGCCAATCGTCGTAAGTCGTTCCGCCTCTATAAGTGTTATCTCCGCCAGTTTTCGGTCAGTGGTTTCGTAGGCCATATTCAAGATCCCTTTTTCCTCTTCATTCGGGATTTCGATCGGGAACAACCACCAACTATAGAAGACCTTTTCAGCGGGAGAATCCGGCGTTCGATGAAGAATGAGTTCATCATCTTCAGCCATGAAAGGCTCATCGGTCTCAAGAATATTCTGGCAAATTTTTATATAATCGTATTCAGCGTTATTCCAAATTTCATTTAATGTGCTGCCCAATAGTGTCTTGCCCGGCGTAATGAAAAAATAGATCGGATTCGCAAAAATGACCTTGAAGTCACTTCCGCGAATTAATGAGACGGCGACAGGAATGTTATTGATGACCGTTTCCAATAACCTTCGGTTGATATTCCAATTCTCTTTCATGCAGCCGTGTTTGCTCAAGGCCAACCGATAACGCTGCTAAGAGCTCGGAGATCATCTCGGATTGCTCGATGGTTACCGGAGAATTTGAACGCATACCAAGGTTAAGCGTGCCAATCAAATTATCACCTATGACAATGGGATAATAAATGTGCGTGTTGATTCCTGGGAAATCCAATCCTTTTAATGAAACGGAGCCTTCAGGTAATTCATCAAGATTGTCAACGATGTAAGGTTTCCCCGTTTTCAATTCCTCATGTACCGGTCCCCAATACTCAGAATTTCTAAATGGAAAAGTCTCATTGATATTCGTTTGGTTTGACCCCGATTTCACCAATTGAGTTAAGGTTCTTTGTTCAAAGTCATACATAATGACAGATGCCTGGACGCAATCAGTTATCACTTCAGGAAGTCGATAGACAACTGCTCTTGCGATTTCCACCTCAGAATGCGATGCTAAAATTGCTTCATCAATCTCATGATAAAACTGCAGCCGGTCAGAATACTGTTTAAGAGCCCGCTCAGCCTTAATCCTTTCAGAAATATCTATTCCAATGCCGACCTGTCGTCCATCAGGGATTTTGATATTTGCCCAACTAGTCTCAAGGATTCGGCCATCTTTAAGCGTTATCTTGAAATCCATAAAACCTGGGGAAAGTGATTGCATATAATTTGATACGCGTTCCCGGTAAGCCGGGTCAGGATAAGCCAATTCCATGATATTTTTTTCTTGAACATCATCTATGGTCCAGCCGGTCAAATCTGTGAAATGCTTATTCATTGAAAATTTTTCGATTTCAGGGTCATAAAGCGTCAGCATAATCGGAATGTTATCGAAGATAACCTGAAGCAACTCCTGTTCATTTTTGAGCTGTTTTTCCGCCTCACGCTGCAGGGTTACATCGCGAGTGACCACCATTGCAAACAGGGGATCACCGTTGTCATCTTTGATCAAATCACTGGAATAACTGCCGATGAAAGAAATTCCCTTTTCCGGTCTAGTTACCTTTAGTTCATACCTTCGAAAGCTCTCTCCTTTAATTGCTCTGGTAATTGGCCAATGATCCATTGCGACAGGTGCGCCGTCCAGATCAAATAATTCCCAACCATCGCTATATAAATATTTTGGAAGATCTTCGTCTTCGAGAGATTCGTATCCATGTAAACGAAGCGCGGCCTTATTTTGGTAAAACACTTTACCCGATAGATTAACCAGGATCAGGGCTTCCATTAGGTTATCCATCACTGCTGTTCTTTCGAACAACAATCGGCTGTACTCCAAACCCATTTGGTTTTGTAACGTTTTCTCAGTTGTTGTAATAAGCACCCCACCGATTGACCGCTCCGGTAAATAAATTGGGCTGAGGCTATAATCGAACCAGGCTTTCTCGAATCCATTGTTTCGATTAATTACTAATTCTTGATCTTCAACGCTAATCGAACCTTGACCAGACATAACCCGTTCAAATTGAGGGCCGATTTGATCCCAGATTTCAGGAAATGCTTCAACTGCAGGTTGACCTAGAGAACGTGGATGTTTGTCGCCAATAAAAACGCGCCATAAATCGTTATAAATTAATAGTAGATCTTTCCCCCAAAAAATCGCAAAAGGTATACTAGCAGAAAGAATGAAATTCACACTTGAAATTAAGGTTGGGGACCAACTGCTGACTGGCCCAAGACTGGTTTGATCCCAATTGTGATTGGAAATTAAAGAAGCCATCTCCCCATGAATTTCTGAAGGAATAGAAAAATTAGAAGATAAAGAATTTGGAAATACTTTCTTGCTGGAATCATCCATTAGTAATTTCCCTTATAATTTTATATTTTAAAAGATATCTTAATATTTTAATTATATAATAAAAAAAATAAATTTACAAATCGAAACTTTTAAATGCCAGAAGTGCGAGGTTTTGATCTCGCACTTCTTAGCGGGAGCGACGGGATTCGAACCCGCGGTCTCGGCCTTGACAGGGCCGCATGTTAAGCCACTACACCACGCCCCCGAGCGAACAATATGTTATCACATGGAGAATCAAAAGTCAAGATAATTGATTAATCTCGTATAATGAAGAAACACAATGTTAAAAGGACTTTCATGTATATTGTGACCGTTGCAGAAATGCAATCCATTGAAAAGAAAGCCCATGCCGCCGGGATATCTTATGAAACCATGATGGCTCATGCCGGTTCAGGCGTGATGCGTTGGGTTGATCACAACCTGAACTGCTCAAAAGGCGTCGTTGGCCTGGTTGGGTCGGGCAATAACGGCGGAGACACCCTGATCGCGCTAACCGAACTATCCAAGCGCGGGATACGAACACAGGCTTTCCTGGCGCGCCCACGGGAAGCAGACCCGTTGATTGAAACTTACATGCATTCGGGTGGGGTTGTGATTGATTTGTCTGAGAACACACGAACTCGATTTGCTAGAAGCGGCTCTTATTCCCGGAACGATTTTGCTGGACGGTATCCTTGGGACGGGTTTCAAATTGCCGCTCAAGGGTAAATTATCCGAGGTCATGGGATCGATCCATGCTCTCGTCAATCAATGCAGAGGCCTCCAGATCATCGCAGTGGATTGCCCTTCCGGTGTTGATTGTGACACGGGGGAGGCGGACGAAAACACACTTCCGGCTGATCACACTCTGACCATGGCGGCGGTCAAGCAAGGTTTGCTTCACCACCCGGCACGGGCCTATTGCGGTGAATTTCATCTGATCGATATCGGCATTGGCGCGGTGAGTGACTACATCGATTCACCGCTGCCGATAATGACCGATATCGATTGGATCCAGTCACATTTACCTGAAAGGCCGGAGACCGCACACAAGGGGACCTTTGGAACATGCCTGGTTCTGGCGGGATCCAAAGCATTCACCGGCGCAGCTTACTTGGCCGGGAAGGGGGCTTATCGTGCCGGCTGTGGGTTGGTGAATGTTGCAACACTCAACATCGTTAGGCGCTGCCTGGCCGGCGAACTGGTGGAAGCAGTTTGGACAGTGCTGCCCAAACACCAACAGGGATACGATCCAAAAGGTGCAGAGATTTTAATCCACACCTTTTCTTCAGCCAATTCATTGGTCATTGGCCCTGGGTGGGGGATCAATGCCACCAATCTTGAATTTTTACCCCAATTACTTAAGGTCATACCAAAAGAGATGCCAACCCTGGTCGATGCAGATGGTCTTAAAATTGCTCAGTCAAATCGATCACTGGTGGGAGAAACTGCCGGAAAACACGATCCTGACTCCACATCCCGGTGAGATGTCCATTCTAACCGGGTTGTCAATCGCCGACATCCAAACTAACCGATGGGAAACCGCACAGACTTATGCACAGAAATGGCATGTGTCTTTACTATTGAAAGGTGCGGTAACGGCAATTGCTTTAGCCGATGGTCAGATTTATATCAATCCAGTCAGCGACTCCGCACTTGCCACTGCCGGAAGCGGGGACGTCCTTTCAGGTGTGATTGGCGGGCTGTTGGCCCAGGGAATGAAACCGCAAAATGCTGCCGTTTTGGGGGCGTGGCTTCACAGTAAAGCTGGTGTTTGTGCAAGTGAGAGACTTGGCAGCCCGATACCGGTCACTGCAAGAGATATTTTGGATGGCGTGAGTTGTGCATTTGCTGAATTAAAAAAGGCCGGTCAATGACCAGCCTTTTCATTTTATTTAATGCTGCGCTTGATTAACTTTCTTTCGGTTTGATCGCATCCGCGAGCTTGCTGCGCCCATCATCAATCGCTTTTTCACCTTTATCCTTCAACTGCTCTGCCTGATCTTTGGCGAGTTGAGACCACTCTTCCGCCTTTTTCTTGGCATCTTCCCAGGCTTTTTCTGCCTGCACACGAGCTTCTTCAACAGTCTCAGAAGCGCGATCGCGAAGTTCAATTGCTTTATCTCGTATCAGAGCCCGTGTTTCTTCACCAGATTGCGGAGCAAAAAGTAAAGAGACCGCTGCACCGGTGAGCCCGCCAACGAGAAAGCCAATCAAAAAAGCTCCAAAATCATTTCTTTCTGACATAACTTGCTCCTTTATTCACTAGTTTTTCGAATATTTATTTCACAAACAGCGATTCATTTACGTTTCCGAGGGGTCACGAGCTGTTTGAGCATTGCCATAAATTGGTTGATCTTTATTACCGGTTCTGAAAGATTATCGCTGATGAATCTGGCGGTTCCTTTCAGAGTATTCACCGTCTCATTCGTCGAATTGATGATCGGGCGAATTTCATTTTGCAATAAATTGATCAAAGTTGATAATTGCACGATCAGGACGACCAATGCAACACCGATGATCAGAGAACTCGAGCGCCATGAAGATGATGAAAACATCACGGATTTGTTCTGTGGTCTGGCTGTTGCTGGGATTTACCAGAAAGATGGTCGCTAAAACAACAAGCGCCAGAACGATGATGATGACGATGATTGAAATAATCAGAAATTTCTTATTCGAAGTTGGGGCTTCGGATGAACTGGGCTTGGTTGAAGCGGCTTCGTCTTGTGGCGTTGCGTTCGTTTCTTTTAATTCGTCTGTCATCAGTTGTAATTTCCAATTACCTTCTATTTTTTACTGTTGCTTGCCTGAATTTAATATTAATTATAACGGATTTAGTCCTCGAGTGCCAATGTAATCTCGCCGTCGACGAAAGTTTTGTCGGTCAATTCAACATTAATATCGGTAAAAAGGCCATCTTGTGAGGCTGTGGCGTATTGCTGCTTGACCAATTCAAGGATGGCCAGGAACAGAACGATGGCCTCGACACGGTCGTAATGGCTGGGAAGCATGCTGCGGTAAGAGAGGTGGTCCTGCCGGGAAAGCCGACTTAATAAATCCCTGATCTTGTTCTTGATCGTGACTTTAGGGATGGTCACCACTGAAGTGATCGGAGCGGCGTCTTCCTGGAACCTATAAAGCGCTTTCAGAAATTCAACCAGGTCTTTGACTTCGATCCCTTCGAGATCCAACGCCTCATCGATCACAGGCGGGGGAGCAAGGCGGATATAGGTGCGAAAACCTGCTTTTTCTCGTGATTGAAGCCATTTGGCCGTCATTTTAATTTCACGATAAATCTTGAGCTGCCGCGCAAGGCTTTCCGCCGGATCATCTTCTCCTTCTTCACGTACTGGCGGCCTCGGGAGTAATGCTTCTGATTTGATCTGGATCAGTTTGGCTGCGACAACAAGGAATCCTGAAACCTCTACCGCTGAGGATTGTTGGAGCTGTTCCAGATGGGCAAGGTATTGGTCTGTCACCGTGGCAAGCGCCAGGCGTGTAATATCCAATTCCGCTTTAACGATCAAATCCAGAAGGAGATCGAGAGGGCCCTCATAGATCTCGGTGTGAATTTTATAATCTGAACCGGGTGTATGAATAAATGTCATGGTTGATCCTGGCAGGAATTATACCCCGTATGGTTTGTAAAATTCTTATAAAGCTCAAAAACATTTTGAGAATTTTTAAATATCGGTTACAATTTTAAATCAAGTCAATTATCAATAGTTTTGAACTGTTGATGCGCAAGCTATTTCGTGAGATGGCTGGCGCATCGATAGTTCTGGATAAGGAATCCAGAACCATGTCAGATGTTTTTACGACGGAATCGCCGGAACACTTTTCCCAACGCTTAGGCCTCACATTCAAAGATTACTTCCTGCTCTCCAGAGCACTCACGCATCGATCGTATCTCAACGAAAATAAAGACGCCATCGAAGACAACGAGCGCTTAGAATTCCTGGGGGATGCGGTATTGGATTTCATTGTTGCCGAATGGTTGTATAACCACTACCCGGAGAAACCTGAAGGTGACCTCACCCGTCTGCGAGCTGCCCTTGTTCACACAGATCAATTGGCGTATTTTGCTAAAGATATCGACCTCGGACAGGCACTGCGCCTCGGCCATGGTGAAATTCAGGCAGGCGGAAGAGAACGACTGACCTTGTTATGTGATGCTTTTGAAGCCTTGGTTGGCGCACTTTTTCTCGAGGGTGGGATCGATGCAGTTTACGACTTTATGGTTCCATTATTGGAATCCGTTGTTGATGAAATCTTCCGCAATCACATGGATGATGATACGAAGAGTCGTCTTCAAGAGTGGGCTCAGGGTCATGGGCATGCATCGCCGCGCTATATCTTGATCGGGGAAGATGGTCCTGACCATGCAAAGACATTTGAGATGGAAGTCCGGATTGGGAAGAAGTCTTTCGGCAGGGGGACAGGTTCAAGCAAACAATCCGCAGAAAAAGCTGCTGCCAGAGAAGCCCTGCTCGATATCGGCGTTTTGGAGCGACACTAGATAAATGGCGAACCGATTAAGTTCTTTAGATTTACTGGCGTTTTAAGACTTTTGCAACCAGTACGCGATTGGAGTTCCCCGGGCAGGTCACGGCCATTGTAGGGCCAAACGGGTCCGGAAAATCCAATATTGCTGATTCGATTCGCTGGGTTTTAGGCGAACAATCGTATTCCCTCCTTCGTGCAAAGAAAACTGAAGATATGATCTTCTCCGGTTCGCAGCAGCGCTCTCGTGCCGGTATGGCTTCAGCCAGTATTACTTTTAACAACGAGGATGGCTGGCTGCCGATCGATTATTCCGAAGTGACCATTGCCCGAAGGGCTTATCGAGACGGCCAAAACGAATATTTGATGAATGGCCAAAAGGTTCGCCTTAAGGATATTACTGAGCTTCTGTCACAGACCGGCCTTGCGGAAATGTCCTACACCATCATCGGTCAGGGTCTGGTCGATGTCGCCCTGGCTTTGAAGCCGGATGAACGTCGGAAACTCTTTGAGGAAGCAGCCGGGATCGGACTTTATCGCTCGCGCAAGGAAGAGTCTCTGCGGCGATTGGAGAATACCCGCAAGAATCTGGACCGGGTATTGGATATTATGACCGAGATCAAGCCTCGGCTGCGAAGTCTTGAAAGACAATCACAAAGGTTCGTTGAATACCAACGTCTGCGAGCGGATCTACAGGTTCTGCTTCGTGAGTGGTACGGCTATCACTGGCACCAAAAACAAGAAGACCTGCAGAATGCCCGTCAGACATACCATGAGCATGAACGGCAGTTGAGCCTGATGCGGCATCAGCATGCGGAAGTGAGCCGAAAAGTTGAAGAATCCCGTCTGGAATTGAGTGAGAAGCGGCGGGCATTGGAGACATCTCACAAGGAACTTTCCGAACTCCATCAAAAACTCGAAAAAGCATCTCGTGAACTTGCAATCATTGACGAGCGCCGGCGTTCTTACAACCAGCAAAAAAGCAACCTTGAAATCGATATCGCCAATGCGGAAGAGGCTATCAAGGACCTCGAATCCCAGCAGTTGGATTTCACAGCAGAGATCGAGCTGCGGACGGCGGAATATAACACTGCTCTGGATGAGTTTAACCAGGTGGAAAAAAGGCTGGATGAAGTGAAATCCAGCAAAGCCGCTGCGGAAGCGTTACTTTCCGAAACACGAAAACGCAGAGTAGCCTTAGAGACGGAAAGCGTCCAATTATCCGCTCGCTTAGATGAATTAACGCATCGGATGACGTCACTCGACGAGGAGCGTCAAAAGATCCGGGGTGCGCTTTCTGAACTGAATAAGGAAGTAGATTCACTTTCTAAAGCGACGGAGAACGCCGAAAAACGTTTCAATGACACCCAGGAAAAAGTAGCTGCAATCGAAGCTGATCTTGCGACCAAACAGACAGCACTCGATCAACTGCTCAAAGATAAACAAACTGGAGCTGATCAATTAGCCCTTCTGGAAGCCGATCAGGCTAAACTTCAAGCACAGTTCGAAGTCCTGCAGCAGGCAGAGGCGGCTCTGACGGGTTTCTCTGAAGGATCCAAAACCATTCTGGCGGATTCAAGAGCGGGGAAACTTCCAAAGGGTATTGAACCTCTTTCGCAGCATTTGGTCGTAGCGGAGCGCTTTGAGAAGGCTCTGAGTGCGGCTCTGGGAGAACTCGCGGATCTTTTAATCGTTCCGGCGGACGAAGGTGAGGCTGTTGTCTCATATCTCGAGAAGAATGAACGCGATCGGGTGGCGCTTCTCGTAACTACCTCAGATTTATCATCCGTTTCAGGCTCACTGCTCAAACAACCCGGTGTAATTGGATTGGGAAGTGACCTCATCGACGTTGATGCCCTTCATCAAGCATTAATTAAACCCATTCTTTCTCAGATCATTATTGTTGAAGATCGGAAAACAGCGCAAGCTATCCAACCAAAGCTGCAAGGGTTGCAAAAAGCTGTAACCTTAGGTGGATTGGTATTTCAGTCCAATGGTGTGATCACCTCCGGGCAAAACGCATCCGCAAAGCGGATAGGGCGGACACGACGTAAAAGTGAAATGGCGGATGAACTGGAGATAGCGGCCGAGAAGATCACCAAACAGCAAGACAATGATGGCCCAAATAAACCAGACTATCGAGAAGTTACAAGCTGAGCGGGAATCTTTGGCTAATAACTTGAGAATCGCGGAAGCGGAACATGAAACCGCCCGTCGTGAGAAGCAGACAGCAGCGGATACTTCGACACGGATGGAAGAGCAGATCGCCTGGCAAAATGCCCGGATGCAGGAACTCGATCAAAGTCAAACACAGACAGAGGCTCATATCCAGGAACACCAGGATCGTCTCGATGGACTTCAAACTCAAATTGACGAACTGCTCGATGCGGAACAGGTGCAGGAGGAAAACGTCAACGCCGTACCTGTTTTCGAAGTCCAGCAGGAACTCAATCATTTGCAGACGCACCAAATCGTTACAAAGAATGCCCTGGAGACAGCCAGACAGCGCACGCACGACCATCATAACCGCGTAAAAGACGCCGGTGAACGACTGGAATTGCATCTTTCCCGCCTGGAAATGATCCAAAATGGGTTGGCTGAGATTGCGGCGCAGGAGTTGATCCTCAAAGAATCGGTTGATTTGATTTCAAAAGATATTGCGAAAATTGAAGAAACCCGGATCAACCCATTGACCCACTCTCAGAATGAAGCGGAACAATCAGTGATTGCCCTGCAGAAGGAAGAAGACCAGTCCCATCAGCAGGTGATCATCGCCGAACGCCAGTATACACAACTGCAGCTTGAACTCGACCGGCGGAATGATCAATTGGAGAATCTGACCCGTCGAATTGAAGAGGATTTCGGATTGGTCTCCTATGATTATGAACTTCGAATGGATGGTCCCAAGCCACTGCCGTTTGAAGACGGAACGATTGAAGACCTGCCAATTGTGAAAGAAATCCCTGAAAATCTTGAAGGTGATATCAAATATCTCAAAGCCCAAATCCGCAGGATTGGCAGTATCAACCCTGAAGCTCAGCAGGAATATGTTGAGGTGAAGGATCGGTTCGAGTTCCTCACCACGCAAATAACCGATTTAGAGAAAGCCAGTGAAGACCTTCGTACCGTCATAAATGAGTTGGATACGCTTATGGAACGGGACTTCCTGAAGACCTTCAAGGCTGTCAACCAGGAGTTCGCGGTCTATTTCACTCGATTGTTCAACGGCGGGGAAGCGAAGCTTGTATTCTCGGACGAGGAAAACCCGGTCGAAGGCGGGGTGGATATCGAAGCTCGTTTACCAGGGCGACGCCAGCAAGGCCTGGCACTGCTCTCCGGCGGTGAACGTAGTCTGACAGCCGTTGCCCTGATCTTCTCGCTGCTGAAGGTCTCACCAACGCCATTCTGTATCCTTGATGAGGTGGACGCCATGCTGGACGAGTCCAATGTGGGCCGTTTTGTGGATTTGCTGCGGGAATTGGCAGCCAAGACGCAATTTGTCATCATCACGCACAATCGGAATACCGTCCAGGCTGCCGATGTGATCTACGGTGTGACCATGGGCCGTGAATTGACCAGCCAGATGATCAGTCTGAAACTTGAAGAGGTCGACGAAACTTATTTGGAATGACACTCCGTTCATTTCTCGATGAGCATCAAATTATGAATCAAAAAAGGCGCCGGAATGGCGCCTTTATTTTCAATATAAGATAACTTTACTGACTGGGATACAACGACATTAAGAAATCGTTCGGGATTTCAGGTGTGGTAGGAACGAATTCTTCCCAGGTATCGTAGATCACAATATCATCGCGTGAGTTGCGCTGATCTGTCAACCAGGTATCAAATGCATCTGCCTTATCCTGTTCGAATTGGGCGGGATCGATTTGCGCTTCGCGTTTACCAACAACCTGGATAATGTGCCAGCCGAAATCCGTTTCAACGGGATCGCTGATTTGACCGGGTTCCATACTGAATGCAACGGTAGAGAATGCTTCGACCATCGTTTTGTCATTGAACCAACCGAGATCGCCGCAGCTATTCTTGTTGGACTCATCTGTGGAATATTCCGCAGCCAGAGTACACCAATCATCACCGGCATTCAACTTATCCAATACGGTTTGGGCTTCCTCTTCGGTCTCGACCAAAATATGGCGTGCCCATACTTGCTCCTCAACCGGCTGCATATCCTGGGTGATCTCGGCTTGAAGCTTTGATCGGAGAATATCGGTTTCGTAAATGGCACGAAGTTGATCGACCGAGAAATTATATTGATCGTAGGTCTTGTTGAAGTTTTGCAGATCTTCACCATAGATTTCGGTCGTGAAAGGTGTCGGCGTGGATGTGATGGTGGGGGTCAATGTAATCGTAGGCGATTGTTCCGGTGTTGGACTCTCAGCCGTGGTTCCTTCTGTCGCCTGCGTCTCCGCAGTTGCCTGGATTTCTTCCGAAGGTGTGGCAGTGACATCCGGAGTCTCAGTCGGGACGGCTGTTTCCGTCGGCGTACTGGTCGAGGGGAAGATACTAAGCTCAGTCTTCGAATAGGTGGGGGTCGGCTGCATCGTTCCGGTCACTGTCGGGGTTAATGTGCCATTTGGGTAAAAACCAAAAGCACCCTGAAGCGCTTTATCGATTTCTTCAGTGCTCGCTGTGATGCCTCTGGCGGCTGCTTCATCGTGGATAATGATGCCATTGATCATTTCATCCAGCACATCACTGCCAAGTTGTACCGGTTGGATCAATTGCCCGGCAATGCTTTGGGCAGCCTGCAAAAAACTTTGACCCATGTCACCATATAAGCTATAGAACTGGTAGTAACGATAAGCCTGGTCAAGCATTTGAAGCCGGGTGTATTTGACCCGGGATTCAAATTGGCTGACAGTGATAGCCTGATCACCGACCTTTGCTACAGGCTTGTTTGGTCTGATAATTAATTGCTCGACAACACCATAAATGATCAGCCCAATCACCACGATTCCAATGACAATCGTGCCCAGAATAATGATGCGGGTCTGCCTTTCCTCACGCTGTTTACGGGCAAGGTGTTTCTTGGTAACAATTTTCTTCTGATTCGTCTCTTTTGCCATGGGATTCGACCTATCTAGTCATGTTCGACGTTAATTGTCAGCGGCCTAATTACCAGAGAAGGGCAGCAGGGCAATGTGGCGGGCGTTTTTAATTGCTTTTGCAACGGCTCGTTGATGTTTGGCGCAGGCGCCTGTCTGGCGTCGAGGGCGAATTTTGCCGGTGTCATCAACATAACGGCGAAGTAAATCCACATTCTTGTAATTGATATCTAAATTTTTATCATTACAAAACTGGCATACTTTCGACCGTGAGTAATATCGATTTCCTTTATAGTCACTCATTACGAACTCCTATTATTCTTTCAAGGATTCAGAAGGGAAAATCTTCCGAATCTTCAATATCATCCTGATTCTTGTTCTTGCTGTTGATCAATAATATATCTCGGGCAATGATTTCCACACTCTTATGCTGGGTACCGCTATTATCGGACCAGGTGCGGGTTTGGAGCCTTCCTTCAACATAGACAAGGCTCCCCTTGGAAAGGTATTGCTTTGAGATTTCTGCGAGGTCTCCCCAGGCAACGACATTGAACCACTCGGTTTCTGTATGTTTTTCACCATCAGCCGATTTCCAATTTCGATCGCAGGCCACTGAAAAACTGGCTACCGATTTTCCATTGGGCGTGAACCGCATCTCGGGATCTCTCCCAAGATGTCCGATGATCATAACCTTATTCATTCCACGAGCCATGCGAGACCTCTCTCTCGACTACTGGGGTCGTTTACGCTTCTTTCTGAATAAGCGAATAGCGGATGATCGGTTCAATGTAGCGCAATGTTTGTTTCAATTCTGAACCAAATTCTGGTGCGAATTCCACTTCCATGTAGACATAATATCCATCCCGGAAGTTCTGGATTTCATAAGCAAGCCGCCGTGATCCCCAGATATCTGTCTTCAGAATTTTTCCACCATTATCGGTGATCAATGCATTGACGCGTTCAATCACACCATGCGTGGTTTCTTCATCCAGATCGGGCTGGACAATGATAATTAATTCATATTGTCGCATTCGGAATCTCCTTTCCTCGGGTTTGCTACCTTTGGCTATCGTGGATAGTTAGGTAGTGGAAAGAAACCTGTATTAAATTTTGGCTTCTTCGCTGTGCCGGCCTTCAAAGGACAACACAGCGAAGAAGTATACTGCAATTATAAATTGTTGGCAAGTCCGTCAGGTGATCGGTTCAGAGCTGCTTATTTCTCTTTTTCATCAATAAGTATGGATGAGAGGATAACTGAAACCACACTTACGATAAGCGAACCAAAAAGAGCAGCCCAGAAATTTTCAACATAAAATCCGATATTCAGGAGGTTTTGTGAAATCCAGGAAGCGAGCATGAAGGTGCCGGCGTTGATCACAAAAACGAATAAACCCAACGTCAGGATGATCAATCCACAGGATAACAGCTTCAGGATAGGTCGAATAATGGCATTAACGAGACCAAGGACCAGGGCCATGATCGTAAACGCAATCCAGGCGTTGCCCTCCACCGTGATTCCCGGAACGATCAGCACAGCCACATACAGTGAAACGGCTGTTATCAACCAACGCAAGATAAGTTTCATTTTCTTTTTCCTTTCTAAAGCTCAATTCTAATACATTGTACAAAAATCATAACTCGTTTATTTCCTTATAGTTTTATTCTACTCGTCATTCGAAAAAATGAAAAAAGACATCGGTTGAGTGGCCGATGTCTTTGGTATTTTTGAAGATCCTTTTTGATTTTGTGTTAATAAGGCTTATTTAGAAGTTTCCCGAACGGGTAGGCCTTCAATGTAACCACGTTCACCTATAGGCGAGAGTTGAAATCTTGGGCCATCTTCAGGCGCCCACTCCCAGCCAAAGAGCTTAGGATCGTACCGCTTTATAGCTTCCCAGGTCGCGCTGATGGCATCGGCGAATTTCTCGTCATCGAAGGGCTCACTCTGAAAAACCAAGTATTTACAGGCTGGCAAGTCGATGATCTCAAATCCCTCGGGGATATCGCCGGAAAAATCCATAGGGACTTCGACTCCCTGGCAATATTCTGATGTGCCTGGTTTGCGAAACTTTTCAGGCAACCATACACCGATCGATTCGTTCATTGCTCCTTGAATACTCTCCAGGATGCCCCAGATATCACATCCTACTTCTTCGCAATAGGCAAAATAATCTTTGGCCTTGAACCCTCGCTTAATAATGAATTTCCGATTTGGCCGATCGATCACTTGGGTAAAAATAACGAATGTATCCATGGTCTGACTGCTCCTCTCTAGATAATGGAAGTAATTGGCGATGGGATAATAGGTGAACTGTTTTATGGGCGGCAGCTGCTGACGATATCGTTTCGGTGAGACGGCAAAGTATCGTGAAAAGGCTTTAGTGAACCCTTCATGAGAGCCGAATGCGGATTCCAAGGCAATATCAAGGACGCTCATATTCGTTTCTCGCAGCAGCTTGGCAGCTTCTGTTAGCCTGACCCAACGAAGGTACTCGAATGGAGTCCTGCCGATCAATTCGGAAAATGCTCGTAATGCGTGCCAGGGAGAATATCTGGCGGCTGCTGCTAAATCCTCTAATGAAATATCTTCTTGGTAATGTGCCAGAATATAATCCTGCATTCGCTGGACGGCTTCAATTTTTTCCCAATTGTTCTCCGTATTATTCATCGTAAATTAGCTTACATTATCCTTGTCGAAAAATCTTGAACAGGATTGCGATACATTTATGAAACATAATCTGAGTATTCATCGGTGATTTGAAATACATCATATGCTCAGCTTAATGAAAAAAGAACCTTTCATGAAAAGAAAAGTTCCGCTTCGAAGGGTTCAAAAATGGCTTTATTAGCGCCCCTGACAGGACTCGAACCTGCAACCGTTGGATTAGAAGTCCAGCGCTCTGTCCAATTGAGCTACAGGGGCAGAATTGCGGTTCATATTATATCATATCGGTTATTGACTGACGGGGCGAATACCTTTATAAACCCGAATGCCTGACAATGTCTTCAAGATAGTCGAAGCCGGTCGATTAAGCAAATCACCAAGTTCTTCCGAGTTGAGTGGTTTGTTCCCGTTTGACAGAAAAACCCTGAATACCGAATCCACCAGCGCCATCCGATTGGTCAGGAAATCATCCTGCTGGGCGCAGTGCGTGATGAGTACATGCTGTAAACCATCTACCTGTGTGACTTCAGCTGTATCCGGATCAACCCAATCGATCATTTCGTCATTGTTCAGGTTTTCGAACATCTCTTGGTGTTCATCACAAAGGAAACTGCGTAGATACACCCGCCAATCGCGATCATGATGCATCCACCACTCAAAATCGATTTTGAATGGCGTTGAGAGTGTAGGTTTTACCAGACTTCTTCGATTCGAATCCATGCTTTCCTTTCGTTATGAATTTTCGCTCAATCGGTAGTAAAGATCACCGATGGCGGCAAATTCTGGATTCTGTGCCAGTAAGCTGAAAACCAAACCCGGAGGACAACGATAAATACAGTTCATTGCAGCATAAAGTTCGATCGCATGGACCTGACCCTGGGGATTCATTTTTGCTAATTCCTGCATGGTCGACATCATCACTTGTTTGATCGGTCGTTGGTTCTCAGCGCGTTTTTGCCATAGCTCATCGAGAACTTCTGTGGAAGGTATGGCGATCGCCATCCGCTCGTTGAAATTCGCTTCGATATTCTGTTTCAGTAGGGCATAGACAATCCCGCCATCCGCGCCGATCAACAATGTGCGAATCCACTCGCGGTTGGTGCGCTTCGGTTCCGGCTGGATCAGAACTTCACCGAGTTGTTTCCCCGGCTTGATATGAATGATGCTCCCTGGCATCAATTCCTTTTCTTCGTACCATTTTCTCAACCCATAAATGTAATTGAATGGGCGGACGACCCAGGCTGAGATTTCTTTACCCTCTTCATCGATCAGCGTGAACTTCACCCGTGGGGTTTCGATCGCGGTGGGGAAGAAGGGTCGCGTGAAGTAAGTGAGGGGAATGCTGCCAACCCGCCAATGCGGGTAGTTCAAAACAATCGCAACTTCTTTGCCAACCTCGCGGCGCATATAAGTTGGGTCGGGGATTGTTAAATTCATCATCAATGCGCTGTTCCGCAACAAGCATATCTTCCGTCAAAACGGAGCGATCATAGTCGACCGGTGCATATTCCAATTCGACCGGTTTTTCCCGGACATATTGCGGTTCGAGCCGGTTTAGGAACCACTTCACGATCCCGCGCGGACCAACTTCATCAAAACGAGGGTCTTCCTGGAGCGCATAATTCATTGAGAACTTGACCAGCTCTTGGGGGTCATCTGTCTCAACTTCAATTTGATCCAGCAAATCGTTCACGGGTAAAGGACCACCGCCGTACATATCGAGCACCGCTTCTGCAAGGTTAAGGTGTCCGACATTGAATTCAATCAATAATGACTTAGGGAACCAGTTTCCGCCTATCCTGACCAGATCCTTGCTATCTTCAAGCTTGATATCCAGCTTCTCTGTGATCTCATCACCAAACTTATCAATGATATAGGATTCGTTATCTTCGCCATCACTACCATCAGAAGTAACGATCTCGTTCAATTTATGATTTTCGATATTCGAGGCGAATTGGCGAGAACGGCCATCTTCGAGTTCAACAGTTAATACATTCAAAGTGGGGAGTTGGGGGTTATTACCTTCCCGAACACTGGAGACTTCACCGCTGATCCAATTCATAGCCGGAAATTGGAGTTTATCTCCAACGGTATATGTTTTTTCCGGCATGTAGATATCCCCGTTTTTCTGCTGCTTTTCCTGAAGTAATTTCTTTTCTTTTTTAATCCGCTCTTCAATCAGCGCTTCAGCCAGGTCATTGGCCGGAAGGGGAGTTTCTTTTTCCAGCAGGTAGGAATATAGGAACTCAATATCCTGTTGAGTAATCTCCAATGATTTCCAGTAAGAATCACTCAACTCAATTTCAACAAATGCCATTTACTCGCCTCTACTAAAAATTTAAATTAAAGTATCACTTATCAGCGAATAAGGATTATACCTTAATGTGCCTAAATGAAAAACCGCACTATTGAAATTATGGAAATGAGATATTGGTATAATCAATGAACATATTAGATGCATCAACATTACAAAATCTATGATCAATATCCTCACTGATTCCACCGCAGATCTGCCCGATGACATTCTGAAAAGGTTCCGAATTGATACGATTCCCATGTATGTCAATGTTGATGGCAAAACTTATCGAGACGGCGAAGAAATAACAGGTGAGGAATTATTCAGGATCGTAGAAAATACAGGCCGATATCCCACCACTTCAGCCCCGTCACCAAGTGACTTCCTGAGATTCTTCGAGCGAAAAGATCCAACGATCTATATTGGCGTTTCCGGGATGCTATCTTCAACTTTCAATAATGCAAAGCTGGCACTAAAGCATTTGGGAAAATCAACAATTGCATTGATCGATTCATTAAGTATTTCAGCCGGAATTGGACAAACTGTACTGCAGGCTGCGAAATGGCGGGATGCAGGAATAAAATTCGATGATTTGGTAAAACGTATTCGAGGCTTTATCCCCCGAACGAGAGGGATCTTTATTCTGGATTCACTTGATTATCTTTATCACGGCGGTCGTTGTTCCGCCGTTGATCATTTCGTTGCCAGTTTATTGAAAATTCGACCGTTTCTAAATGTTAGGCCAGACGGTACGCTGGGCATTTTAAAAAAGATCAGAGGTGTTCGCCAACAAGCTGTGAATGCTTTACTTGACTTCTTCCGTAACCAAGTAGATACACTGCCCATTTCAAAGTTGACGATCGGACATTTGAACTGCACTGAAGAAGTCGAGTATCTAATGGAAAAGATCTCTCATATAAAACCTTCGTTGAAGATCGATACGGCGAATATTGGTTGTGTCTTGGCAACCCACTCCGGACCAAAACCACTTGGTATCGCTTACGCTATTGATGAATAACAGGAGAATTGGTTGATTGCAAGTAGAAGAGAGGGTGGGAGGGTCAAAGCATGAAATTTAAATTTATTCGATCGCGATTGCGCAGTTTCAAAAACGCATTTGTCGGTTGGTGGCATGTTATCCGATCTCAGCAGAATGCCTGGATCCATGCTCTTGCGACGGTCGCAGTGGTGTTGGTAGCCTCCTGGCTGCAGCTTGGGATGCGGGATTGGGCTGTTTTGATCCTCACCATCGCTATGGTCTGGACATCGGAATTCCTAAATACAGCTCTTGAGATCGTCGTTGATCTGGCCAGCCCGGATCTACATCCGCTGGCGAAAGTCGGTAAGGATGTCGGTGCGGCGAGCGTTCTGATCGCCGCCGGCAGCGCCGTGATCGTGGGTGTTTTGATCATGGGGCCACCGCTCTGGCAAAAACTAAAAATCCTTATGGATTTACTGGGAAATGGTTAAATATTAATAGAATTAATATATATATTGTCGGAAAATATATAAAACTCTTACATTTGCAGATCACACTTATGTTATACTGCAAACATTAAACAAACTGAGGAGACACCTTATGGTAAAAGAACCAATTCAAGTAACAGATGCTGCGTTTGAGAAAACAGTCTTGGAATCATCCCTCCCTGTGATCGTTGATTTCTGGGCACCCTGGTGCGGACCATGCAAAATGGTTGCGCCAATTCTAGATAAAATCGCTGAGGAATTCTCCGGTAAATTGATCGTCGCAAAAGTGAACACGGATGAGAATGCTGAATGGGCGATGAAATACGGCGTCCAGGGCATCCCGACCATGCTCCTGGTCTATGATGGCAAGATCGTAAACCGTCAGGTTGGCGCTCTTCCCGAACCCATGCTGCGCGATGTCATCGGGCAGTTCATGGATGTGGTCAAGGACCATCAGAAAGAAAACTAAGGCAATTCGAAGACATAAAAAAAGCGTTCAAATGAACGCTTTTTTTATTTTAATTTCCATTATTCTTTCAACCGGACGATCTCTGCGCCGAGTGCCTTGAGTTTCAGGTCCACTTCCTGATATCCACGGTCAATCTGGCTGACATTCCGGATGACGCTTTCACCTTTTGCCGAAAGCGCAGCGATCACCAGTGCCATGCCCGCCCGGATATCCGGACTTTCCAGGTGTTCGGCATTGAGCGGGGTGGGGCCCTGAACAATACAGCGGTGTGGATCGCATAGCACGATCTGTGCGCCCATCCCGACCAACTTATCAGTGAAATACATTCTGGAAGGATACATCCAATCATGGAAGAGGATGCTGCCCTGCGATTGGGTTGCAATCACAATCGCGATGCTCATCAAATCCGTGGGGAAGGATGGCCAGGGCATGACCGAAATTTCCGGAATAGCATTCCCTAAGTCCGGTTCGATCGACAGGACCTGGTTACCGGGCACGATCACATCGTCATCAATACAATCCCAGGTTACACCCAGACGTTTCATTACAAGGTGAATCATATCGAGATGTTCTACACCGGCATTCTTGATCCGGATTGACCCACCGGTAACAACAGCTGCGCCGATATAGCTCACAACTTCCAGATAATCAGGGCCAATGGTGAATTCTGTGCTATGCAACTTATCCACACCGGTGATATGCAGTGTATTGGAACCGACATTCTCAATCTTTGCACCCATGGCATTAAGGCATTGACAAAGTTCCTGGATATGCGGTTCGCTGGCTGCATTTCGTAAAATAGTTTCACCTTTAGCCATAACACAAGCCATAATGGCGTTTTCCGTGCCGGTGACTGAAGCCTCATCCATCAGGATTTCCGCGCCGATAAGTCCATTTGTACTAAAGTGAAACTGGTTTTCGCTATATTCCGTGCTTATACCGAGTCCTGAAAAGGCAAGGATATGCGTATCCACTCGCCGCCGGCCGATCACATCACCACCGGGAGGGGGGAGGAAAAATTCACCAACCCGGCTGATCAATGGACCTGCCAGCAGGATCGAGGCACGGATCCGCCTGCACAGATTCGGGTCGAGTTCCGCGGGATGGATATCGCTCGCATCGAGACGAAGCGTAGATTTATCCAGATAGTCCACCTGCACATTCAGGCTTTTCAACAGACTGACCATCGCTCGCACATCGAGGATATCCGGTACATTGTGCAGAATGACGGGTTCATCGGTGAGCAAGGTGGCGGCCATTAACGGCAGGGCAGCGTTCTTGTTTCCTGAAGGCGTGATCTCGCCTTTGAGCGGAATCCCCCCATTAATGATAAATTTCTGCATAGTCACTCCAAAAAACGGGCTGAATTATAATCTTTGATACGTATTGGTGCCAACTATTCCATGCACTTATTTCAGGCAGCTTGTTGTCCATCGCTGGCTGGTTTTTGACAGACCTTTGCTGTCAAGATCCACATGAAGTTTATCATATACAAAAGCAGCGGAAGGACGGATTTATTTTAACATCAATCCTGATCAGTGCAGGATTCGTTTTCAGCCTCGTTATTTTGTTTGGTGCCGAAACGTTGACATTTCTCGCAATAATTCCGGGCGTTCTGATTATGATGATTATGGCAATATGTGATTTGCGCTTCGAACGCATTCCTCACATATTATTGGGTATTGCAATCATATTCGCGATTTATTTTGGATTGATTACTTCTCGTCTCACGAATCAATTTGCTGGCGGTGTCTTAGGTTTGGTCCTCGGGTTGGTGATTTTTATGGGTGGGAATGCTTATGTATACCGGCGATATCCTGATAATGGTACCTTAGTAGCCTTCGGTTTGGGGGATGTGACCGGGGCAGCCTGTCTCGGGTTTCTCCTGGGATTCCCATCAGGTTTCTGGGCTTTTCTCATCGCACTGGTTCTGGCCGTTATCATAAAAAGCATCATTTCAGCTTACCAAAAACAAAAGCTTTCACTTACCACGGTCAGGTTAGGGCCTTTTTTCTACGCAGGCTATCTGCTGGTGGCTTTCGTTAATTTGGTCACCACAACCAGCTAACGGTCAAAGCGCTGAAGGTTTTTCTCAAATTTGTCCTTCAGATCCATTGCAATCGTTTGGAACAACTCCTTATCCTCCCAGGTCCTCTCAGGATAGAGTAATTCTGTCGGTACCTCCGGGATCTCATCAGGAACGAACAGATTAAAAACTGGGGGCCTGGTGGTAATTGCCCTCATCGACCTCGTTCGATAGCACCCATTCAATCATCCGGCGCGTGTAAGGCAGCGGCATACGGTAGCCAGAGTGGTAACCGCCGGCAGTCCATCCCGTGTTTACCAACCAGACCTTACAGCCGTGCTTCTCCACTTTTTTCTGCAGCATATGGGCATAAATGGTTGGTTTTAATGGTAAGAAGGGCTCTGCAAAACACGCTGAAAAGGTCGCCTTGGGGTCTTTTCCCAGCCCGCGTTCAGTCCCAGCCACCTTAGAGGTATAGCCAGATAGGAAATAATAGGCAATTTCGTCCAGGTTGAGTCTTGCGATTGGAGGCAGAACGCCGAAGGCATCCGCAGTGAGAAAAAAGATTTGGTTCGGATGTCCTGCTATACCACTCTTAACACTGCCTTCAATATTCAAGAGGGGATAGGCTGAACGGGTATTTTCCGTTATGGTACCGTTGTCAAAATCAGCCTGGTGCGTTTTCGGATTAACAACAACATTTTCAAGCACCGTGCCAAATTGATTGGTAGCCGCCCAGATCATTGGCTCCAGCTCGGGATTAAGCCGGATCGTTTTTGCGTAACAGCCGCCCTCAAAATTAAAGATCCCATTCTTGCCCCAGCCGTGTTCATCATCGCCGATCAGGAATCGGTCAGGGGCGGATGAAAGTGTTGTCTTTCCGGTGCCGGAAAGCCCAAAGAATAAAGCGACATCACCTTTCATGCCGAGGTTCGCTGAACAATGCATTGGTAAAACATCCTCATCGGGCAGGATGCCATTCATGACAGTGAAAGCGGATTTCTTGATTTCCCCTGCATAGCGTGTCCCTGCAATCAGAATCAATTTCCTAGCCAAATCGAGATAGATGACTGCGCCTGGCTTTGATTTCTCACACTCTTCCGTCGGTTCAAGGCCAGGAGCAGCTAAAATCACGATGTCCGGACCCGTTTGATGGGTTTCACCGGTATAGATGAACAGGTTTTCGGCAACCAATGCCTGCCAGGCGAATTCCGTTACCAGGCGGACTTTCTGCTGGAATTGTTGATCCGCGCCGATAAAACAATCGATGATAAACAACTCTCGATTGTGGAGGTAACTGACAATTTTCTGTTTACAGGATGAGAATTGTTGTTCAGTAACTGGCTGATTGGCGTCGTCCCACCATATATCCTGGCGGTTTGGGTCCGCTAAAAGGAATTTATCCTTCGGTGAGCGGCCTGTAAATGGCGCGGTGATAACAGCCAGCGCGCCCTCGGTGGTTAGACTGCCTTCCTTGTGCCGTAATGCTTCCCGGACCAGATCATCACGGCTGGGATTGTAGTGGATTGTTTGATGCGAACCGATACTGAGCGAGTCAAGCCATTGGGTGAGTGCTTGATCCATTTGGTGAGTATTTCCTCCTGAGAAAAGGTGTTATTCTGCATATTTCGTGTAGTATTCTATTGACTGGAAGGATTAAGGCCTGAAAACCAATACCAGATCACATCCCTGGCAGGTTTTCCTGCAATCGATGAGGAGCCATCCAGAATGTCAACGGATGGATTGTAACCGCGAATCGAGATGCCATCTACCCAATCCAACCCTGACAGGATCGGAAGAATGGTGTTATAAATTTGCACCTGGATATCCAGATCGATAGGGAGGTTTGAAACTTCAGAAGACAGGAATAAGCCGTCGTTTGAACAGGCTTCATCAACGATCAAGCAACCTTCAAGTGCATTTGAAACAGAAGGATAGCCCAATGCCACGACTACCGGTAATTGCAATGCCTGATAGATGGGGTAGACCTGATCCTCAATAATCGTGTTGAACGCAGTGGCGATTAAGTCTTCCGTTGGAGTCCCATCTGAAGCCAAAGGCGCATCCACACTGACATAAATCGCGTCAAACTTGTCAATAAATGTCGGCAAGGGATCCGCGGTGACTTGAGCATTAGTAGCCCAAACCAGTTGGCCGCTGTAGATCGACTTGATATCTTCAATTAATTGTATCCACGTCAGATCCATTTCATCGGGCGCGTCTGATGGCGTACCGCTGGGGAAGTATCCGCCGGAGAATGTCGGCAGGAGTGCTTTCCCACCCAGGATAAGCCGTGCTGCATCAGTGTCTTCAGCAATCCGGGCATAGTTCAAAGCGAACCGTCGATAGGATTCAAACCAGGTTTTGCCACCACTCAAGGGAGTGGGCGAATGTCTCCCAAATTGCAGAAATCCGATCGGTCGGCCCAACTTGTGGGAACAATCCTGCTTGAAGCCCCATATTTTTTGAAGAAATTAATAAATCCTCTAATTCATACGTAAACGGCGTCTTGCCTAATACCGGAAAGACTTGATCGTTTGAAAGGGACGTGAACCATTGAGGTGTAAAAACGACACTGTTCGCGCCCATTTCAGACAGGGTGGAAAGACCAATTGGCGCATAAGCGCGCCATGAAGGAGACATCTCAGGCGAGAGCTCTATTTGAGTGAGGAATGACCCGTCTTTGACAGGTACAAATGCTGCTTCCACTGCCGTTGGCATGGTTGAAGGCTGCCAATTTTCCCAATCGGATAAGGTCAGTTCAACAGTTTGCGCGGTCTCCGAAGGCTGAATTATCAATTCAGTCATGTTTCGAGCATTACGACAATCCTCATTCCGGCAAAAACGATAGGCGAGTGGAACCGCAGGATCGAGCGGTGAAAAAACAATATACAGATAGCTTCCACCACCTAAGGGCCAGAGCGGCAGGGGCGATGTCCAATCGCAAGTCTTAATTGGATGAACTTCTCATCTAAAGGATTTGTGTCGGCTGGTGTTGTGATGTTGAATGTCAGAGGTGCTGTGCCAGCGGTCCGCCATGAAGCAATAGACAGATCGATCGTGACATCATGGTCGGGAACGATCAATTGACGGATATTGAAACCACCCGTCGCGTTTTGTTCTGCGTTCCAATAGCCATCACCCAGGGTGAATTTGTAACGTAGATCAGCGCCTGCGAACAAAGAAAGGGATAGAGAAAATGCGTCATCGTCCTGCTGGGTGAGAAGCGGCATACGCTTGGGGTCGATACTCATCCCACCAGCGAGGTCAGTGAATGTGTTGCCAAACTGGGCCAAATTCCCGGCCATATAGATCGGGATCCCCAGGGCGTCGTTTGGCGCCGTGACCTTGAAAGTCACCTCGACCGGCGCTCTAGGTGTCAGACTGACGTTGATTGGCGTATTTATCCCGGCTGCAACCGTTGCGCCTTGTTGAAATGTATCGTATTTCCCATCGATAGCGTAGAAAACAACATTACATACTCCTGGCATGATGCCAGCAAGTGCAAACCTGCCATTTGCATCCGTGAACGTGAGACTCCCACAGGCGCTGACGAGGATGTCTGCCAATGGCTGACCATTGGTTTGGTCGGTCAGTGTACCTGAGAGTGTTCCAGCATTAACCGCAGCAGGAGAAACGCCCATCCAGGTCTGGACAGTATCATTTACGCTCTCATCGCCTGTAACATAAAACAATCTGTAGCGTACTTCACTTCCAACTTGTGTCGCTTCCGGCGTAAAAGCCTCACCGACTTTGAGGTAGCGATATTTAACAATCGAACCTGTTGGAAAAGGTAAGGTAACTTGAAAGGATCCATCATCCGAAGGTGAAAGGTCATAGTGCCTCGGGTTATATGGAAGCCCGGTCACCTCATCCAAAACTTCCAAGACAGCCCTTTCACCTGTGGCGAGAGCAGTAGGCAGTTTGAGATGAAAAGCAACTTCTACAGTTGGTGTTACAAGGTCGTTTTCGGACACGCCATTATCAATGACTTTATTCGAGGAAGGTAGAAGACCGCAGCCAGCCAATAAGGTGCTGACGACCAAAAGGCTGATCCACCGGTAAAGGAATTGAAAAGAGCCTTTTTCAGGCTCATTCCTCTTCTTCATCTCGTACGATCTCCATACTGAGTTTAATTTCTTCGAGGTTGTCGATAAACCCTCCCAGGACACCGTTGATGAACCGGGAAGAACCGTCCGATCCGTAGATCTTGGCCAGCTCGACAGCCTCATTGATGGCGACTTTCACAGGTGTCTTTCCATAGACTGCAATCTCCCAAAGTGCAATGCGGAGAAGGTTGCGGTCAATCACCGCTACCTGATCCAGCGGCCATTCAGGGGCAAAATCCCCAATGAATTCATCCAGCGTTTGTTGGAATTCAATAACGCCTGAAACAATCTGGCTGATGAAATTTACAAGTGCATCATCCATTTTCAGGCGCTCTAAATGTTCCACAAGGACAACACCAGGCTGGTGCCCGCAAAGATCAACTTCATAAAGTACCTGTAAAGCAATGCTACGGGCTTTTGTGCGAGATTTCATCTTGTAAAGGTTCTTCTTTTTTCTATTTTCAGTTCAGGCAGAAAAATCAATATCCATGACATGGACATTGACACCGCCAACTTCCATGCCAACCATCTCCGAAATTGCACGGGAGACACGGGCCTGGATCGCGCGGCTGACATCGCGAACATTGACATCACTCATCAGGACCACATAAATGTCCACAAAGACTTTATCCTCTTTAATCTGAACGTTAGCGCCTTGATAATCGTCTTTTCCGAGCAGCTTTCCCAATCCACCGCGAAAGCACGCCATCCGGCTGACACCATTGACGCTCAGGGCAGTCAGACGGGCGATCTTGTGCAATACTTCTGGTGAAACGGTCGTCTGTCCGATTTCTTTTTCCATTACCGGCGATTCCATAAATTCTCCGTTTGGATCTTTAGGATATTGTCTATGTCACTAATTATATATCAGATTGCTCCGGTGGAAGTTTTCCTGAAACCCACAACACCATCAGGATCAGATCGTCACGATTGATTTTTGAATCAGGATTTGCTTTTTGATAATCTTTGACCAGCTTGTCGAAGGTCAACTTCTTAGGCCATTCCGCTATGAAACCTTCACCTTCAACAAATTCACGTTCTGTTTCAAGGTTCTCCCAGCCTTCAGCCTTTAACCAAGCCTTCACATCCTTGGCAAGCTTCTTGTTGATCTTTGCCCAGGTCGAAAGTAAGAAAGGAACTACATCGTCCTTTTCTTCAAAGACTTTAATGATTGCATTAACCTGAAGAGGTTCCGGGGCACGCGAAGAATCGCGGAAACCAAGGACATTGATGTGCTTACGCATAAAATGACTGAAAGCAATCTGGTCGGCTTTTGGGAGTTTTTTAACTTTGGAAAGAATATCTTTCGCTACTTCCGTCAAATATTCCTGATTGATAAAGACATTGATCGTTTTATAAGGAAGTATTTCAAAATCAGGCATGGTTGCCTCCGCTTTCATTGATTGGTTGTTTTGATTTTCACTGTATTCATAAATTATACTCAATCCTTGGAGGTAGGCGGGGGAAAAAGAAAAGAGGCTTGTCACAGCCTCTTATTGCTTTTTTGATTCAATCCCACCGGCGGGATAAAGAAAAGGTGTTTGGATTATCAGGAAGAGTAAAGGATTCTGGAAAATTACTCAGAAATCCTCATCATCATCCTCATCCAACTCCAGATCGAGAAGATCGTCATCCTCATCCTCAACCCAGAGATCTTCTTCTTCCTCATCTTCCATATCATCCCATTCATCGATCTCTTCGTGTTCATCCCATTCAGCGATATCAATATCATCATTGGGTTGATACGTCTTGCATCCTGAATCCGGATCAAGTTCGATCGCAGCGGCGCTGCAGTATTTGCCATCGAGAAATAAGCAATCCAAATAGTGGCAATGAATTCGAGGCATCATCTCCTCCTGGTAGATAACCAAACAATAACTTGTTCGGTGCGATTTTACACTAAGTATTTTGTTTCGTAAAGACCACGAATGCCAAATTATGCAGGCAGATTATATCAAATAATTACCCCGGATGTCGGCGTTTTGCTTCGAATATATTCGGCAGGCTTTCCAGCCGTGTCAGGATCCGACTGAGCTGGGAAATGCCCTTCACTCCCAAAACAAGTTTGATAACGGCGAGATGCTGATTCATCTTCATCGACATATCGATCAGGTTGACGTTCTCTTCAGTGATCACATTGGAGATATCCGCCATCAACCCCTGCCGGTCGTAAGCCTTGATTTGAACGGGGACAGTGAAAGTCTTCCCCGGTTGACCCCAGGAGACATTGACGAGTCGTTCTTTTTCGGTCACCCTGAGAATATTCGGGCAATCACGACGATGAATGGTTGCGCCGCGACCGCGAGTGATATATCCGATGATATCATCACCCGGCATAGGATTACAACATTTACCCATCATTGTCGCGATCCCTTTCAATCCCATCACCTGAACGGCATCTGAAGGCGCAAGTTCATTGGGTGCTTCTACGAGATCAAGATCGAGTTCCTCTTCTAATTTGTCTTCTTCTGAGACAGCAATCTTATTGACAACCCGACCGACGCCAATGTCACCACATCCAATGGCAACGTAGAGATCATCGACTGTCTTAATGCTCAGATCAGTCAGAGTCTCTTCCAGGTCGATATTCTTCAATCCAAGTCGTTTGAATTCCTTTTCAAGCATCAACTTGCCCTGGGTCAGGTTGGATTCCCGATCCTGCTGTTTGAACCATTGCTTGATCTTGGAGCGCGCCCGGCTGGTATGTACTAACCCAAGGTTGGGATTCAACCAGTCCCGTGAGGGACCGCCGCGTTTGGCTGTGAGGATCTCCACCTGGTTGCCTGTCTCCAGAACATAATCAAGCGAGACTAATTTACCATTGATCTTCGCACCGCGGCAGCGATGCCCAACGACGGTATGGACATGGTAGGCAAAATCTATCGGTGTTGAACCAGCAGGGAGATCGATAATATCACCTTGCGGCGTCAGGACATAAACCCGGTCTTTAAAAACATCCGACTTCCAGCCCTCAACAAGGTCTTCGGCATCTTCATCTTCCTGCTGCAGATTTAATAAGCTCCGCAGCCAACTGATCTTCTGTTCGTAGGACTGTTTGAGATGGGTTTGGGTTTCTTTATAACGCCAGTGCGCGGCAATACCATATTCCGCCCGGTCATGCATCTCTTCCGTACGGATCTGCACTTCCAGTGGTTTTCCATCATCAAAGATCACCGCGGTATGCAGAGACTGGTAGTTATTATCCTTACGTGCGGCGATGTAATCGTCGAACTCACCCGGGATCGGCCGCCATTTCATGTGGACCAACCCTAAAGCCCTGTAACAAGCTGCAACATCCTTAACGATCAGACGAACACCACGCAGGTCCATCAGCATTTCAAATGGCATTTCTTTACGGACCATCTTGAGATAGATGGAATAGATGTGCTTGGGCCGGCCTGATATCTTGGCTGTGACGCCTTCCGCTTCGAGCGCGTCTTTCAGCCGTTTGACAATGTCCTGGATTTGGTGTTCGCGGTCTGTTCGCCGATTTGCCAGTTTCTCAGCAATTTCCTTATATTCCTTCGGTGCAACATAGCGGAAAGCGAGGTCTTCAAGCTCCCATTTGATCTGCCAGATCCCGAGACGATTCGCCAGAGGAGCAAAGATATCGAGCGTCTCCTGGGCGATCCTTTTTTGCATCGCCTCACTGGAGTAGGAAAGGGTTCGCATGTTGTGCAGGCGGTCAGCCAGCTTGATCAAGACCACCCGGATATCATCACTCATCGCTAAAAATGTCTTGCGCAGCGCTTCGGCGATATCTTCCTCACGTGCTTTCCGGTGCGGTGTAAGTTCTTTGTCAATCTTTTCAGTTTCGACGTGATGGTCACCACGCAGGAGGTTAGGGAGCTGTGTGAGTTTGGTTACGCCATCGACCAGGCTTGCGATTTCCGGATTAAACTGCTTGCGTATTTCATCAAGACTGATATCCGTGTCTTCAATGACATCATGAAGTAAGCCAGCGATGATCAATTCAGGAGGAACGGTCAATTCCGCCAGGATGGCAGCTACGGAAACACAGTGGGAGATATAAGGCAGCCCGGATGCGAGCACCTGGCCTTTATGTGCGTTCTCAGCGAAGGTATACGCTTGTTTTATTTGTTCGACTTCCAGTGCAGAAAAGTTACCCGGAAGTTTTTCTAAAAGTTGTTCCAATTGCATCGCGCGTCTTCTTTCGTCGCGGTTTTTATTCCTTAATCCAGCATTGATTTTATCTGATTAATGATGTCCATTCCAGCTTTGTAGTGGATTGTCTGGATACCCATGGCTTGCGCGCCTTCAATATTGCGGCTGAAATCATCCACAAAGAGGATTTCGTTATATTCAACACCAAGTCTGTTGTTGGAGTTGGCGATAGATCTCAGGGTCAGGTTTCGCTACGCCTAACTCAGCGGAAATCAGAGATGGTCGACAGTCGTGCCTTCAATGATGCCGTGGCGGGTGACAAAACCTTCTCGTGACGCCTTCCCAGGCATTGGACAGGATCCCGGTGATATAGTCCGGTCGGAGAGAAGTCAGGAAATCCAATAATTTCTGATCTAAAACATCGCCCTGCCAGAATTTATCTATGAATTCCGGTAAATCTCTGTTGGCAACACCCAATTCTTCACCAACAGCTTTCCATACCGTTTCGACTTTTTCCTTGCCAATAGTAGAAGCTGCTGCTGCATCTGAATCGAATACGATCCATTCGATCTTGACCTTCAGGGAGATTGTATTTTTTTTCCAGCCAGCGACGCCCGGAATCATCTTCAGTCCGGATCAGGACTCCACCGATGTCTAACACGACTGCTTTGATCATTATTTAAGCATTTCTACTGAGTTGAATTGACGTGAAAGCGGTAAACTTTCCAGGATGATTTTATCCGCATTGTCTAGATGATTCAATACCAGATGGGTGAGCAGCTGCCCGACACCGGGGCCAAGCATAAATCCCTGTCCGCACATCCCAACCGCCAGAAGGTATCCATCGAGACCATTCACTCTACCAAGGATCGGCGCACCATCCGGTGTCATGGGGTAGGTGCCTCGCCAGACACGTCGCACGCGGATATGCTGCAGGACCGGCATCAACTCGATCAATCGTCTGGCTGCATTTGGTAGGAACCCATTTGAAGCCAGTGTGTGCGTGCCAGGGATAGGTGGGTCCGGGGTCATGCAGAAGATGATCTTGCCGGTCGGATGCTGGTAAAAGTAGAAATTCGCCGAGCCGGGGAAGGCGCGCATATCCACGATCATTGGATCGAAAAGGTGCTGTACCGGTTCTGTGATGGCTGCTTCATGCGAATCAGGTTCAACCGGGATGTCGACGCCGACCTTGTTGGACAATGCTCTGGCCCAGCCGCCGGCGGCGTTAATGACCCATTGACTATGATAGGTCCCTTTATCAGTTTTGAACGCCAATCACACGATCACCGTCCGTGAGAAAATCCAGGACCGATTCATTGAATTGAAACCTGGCACCAGCTTCAATGGCTTGTTTATGGAATGCAAATGCGGATTTTAAGGGTGAGGCGCTACCGTCTTCGGGAGAATAAGTCCCACCAAGTAAACCATTCGGATTGAGGTTCGGGATCAACTTCAAGCAGGTCATCCCGAGCGAGCCAGCGTATGTTCAGGCCATGTTCACTTTGCCAGCCAATCAATTGCTTGAGCGAATGTGCATGTTCTTGGTCATAAGCGACAAATGAATAACCGCCCTGACGCCACTCGATATCATCGCCATGTTCACGCTGCCAATTGGCGAAGACCGCCAGGCTGCGGTTGCCTAATTCAATCTTAGCGGCGTCGGAATGGGTCGCACGGATGCCGCCGATGGCGTGTTTATTGGATGCCTGCCCGGCGCTGGGGAGTTTGTCCAGTACAAGTACGCTCAGCCCGGCTTCAGCCATGAAATAAGCGGTTGGGAGGCCGACCGAACCCGCGCCGATGATGATGACGTCATAATTATTATTTGCCATCACCTAATCCTCATCCTGCCGGTTTTTTGACAGTGTACTGAGCGGCGTTTCGACAAACACCGGGCGTGTTGGTGGATCAGTGACTTCGAAAATTGGAATGCCTTCCTCAACGAATATCTTCTTTATGAGTGACAGACAAGTCTTCCCACCGCAAGCGCCCATCGTCGCTCGAGTTGCAGCTTTGATCTGGTTGATATCCCGAACACCGCTTCGGATCAGCGACCGGATTTCGTCTGCAGTGACGTGTTCACAGCGGCAAATGATGTTTTCTTGCGGAGTTTCTAATAGATAATGGTCACTAGTCTCCTCATCCTGATCCCAAACACCAGTCATTCGAATGCCAGCCACTTGCGTCGCAATCGCAGCCGGAACTTGAACCCTTACAACCAAAGTACTTGTAAATTGCCGTAGTGTTCTTACACGAGTGACAGGGAAATTTCCCAGGATATGTCCATCCACATCCGTCACAGTCACAACGTCGCCGATTTGGATAAATTCTTCTGAAAATTCCAGGGGGATTGAGACTGTGGGTTGTTCCTGGTTTTTACGGAAATCCACAAGCGTGATTGCCAATCCTGGACAGACAGCCACACAGCGCTCACAGGCGATGCAGTTCTTCTCATCGAATTCACAAAAGACCGGTAAGTGCCTGATGTCTTTGCTGTCTACACTGATAAGACCATTTGGGCATACTGAGGCGCAGGGATCGCAAGGGATCTCCTGCCGGCAGTGCATCACAGGAAAAACGTCACCGGCACTTTCCGGGAGAGCCTCTTCCAGGAGTTTTCCAGGTTTGGATTTGAGGATCTCTTCAAACTCAGACCAGGATTGAGGTACTTCAGCCATATCCTCACCAAGGAATTTCGCGATCTCTAAGCCTTTGATCTTCCCTGAGAATATAGCTGCAGATGCTTCGGCGATTTCAGCCGCATCACCGGCTGCATAAACCTGCAGACCGACTTCCTGCGCTTTGAATAAGAATTCATCCACCGGATTAAGCCCCACAGCGATCAGAACGCAGTCGCAGGCAAAGTTCTCTTTTCGTTCCTGGAATAGGATGGAAATTCTCATCGACCTGCGCGATGACCACGCTGCTGACTTCGATCATCGCCTTTGGCTTCCAGAATTGTGTGAGAGGTCAGAATTGGCACGCCAAATCTGGCCAGTTTGTCTTCATGCACTTTATACCCGCCGCAATGCGGCAGGGCTTCCACAAGTCCAACCACGTTGATGCCAGCCTGAAGCGCATGGTATCCCGCGATCAACCCAACATTCCCACCGCCGACGATGAAAAGGTTTTCAGCCGGCTTGATCAGGTCCCGGTTAACCAGGGTCTGGAAAGCGCCTGCACCGTAGATTCCCGGCAGGGTGTTGCCCTTGAAGGGCAGACTGCGCTCCCGTGCGCCGGTTGCGACCAGCAGGATTTGCGGTCTGACCATCACATAGCGATCCAGATCGGTTCGCCAGAGTCCGACGATCTTCTCTTCATAGACCGCAACTGCGGTAGTATCTGTCCAGGTTTGGACTGAAGCATAAGCTGCCAATTCCTCCGACAGCTTACGGGCGATATCGATCCCGCGTGTCCCGGCATAGACCGCTTCGGTCGAGCCGAAAAAGCGATGGGTTTGGAGAACCAGCTTACCGCCCAGTTTGGATTTATCATCCACAAGCAAAGCATGGATATCGTGTTTGCCCAGTTCAATTGCCGCGGACAAACCAGCCGGGCCGCCCCCGATGATCAGCACCGGGACATCTATGATTTCATGTTCTTTGTCAGGTGCGTTCGCAACTAGGTCAGTTCGAAGGTGCGAGATATCCGGGAGACCATCCGCCGGCATGATGGACGCGCCCGCTGTCACGGTCGTCATGCAGGCTTTGACCGGCCGACCTTCCAGCAGCACCAGGCACTGGGAACATTGGCCGTTAGCACAAAACAGAC
Source organism: uncultured Chloroflexia bacterium (assembly GCA_963748065.1). GTDB lineage: Bacteria > Chloroflexota > Anaerolineae > Anaerolineales > Anaerolineaceae > Brevifilum. The sequence continues at coordinate 113,318 of CAVVHL010000010.1, forward strand.
CGAGAGGCGCGCCATCTTTGGGATGGTGGCCAAAAACATCGATCCCATTCGCGATCAGGGCGGCAGCGATTGTTTCGCCTTGATTTGCGATCAGTTTTTGGTTTTGCCAAAAGAATTCGATTGTTTCTTGCTTGGGAATCGGTAAGATCGGGTGAGATTCAATTCGGTTGGACGGCATAAGTGCGAAAGGGTCCTTTTGGTGAGTGAGGTGAGACTTGCTTTCTGTATTATTGCCAACAGTATATTATCGAAGGATTTGGACCATGCCAATTGTCTTTCGTCCCAGACCAATAGTACCATCAATCACCATTAATTTCCTTGAGGTTTTCAATCAAAATACGTTATACAAATGCTATACATTTCCTTCGGTAAATTGCCAGACTTGGTCAGGGGAGCAGGGCCGATTCATCCAAAAATATCCAGATATTCCTTATCCAGCTCATCATCGCTAAGGTGTGAATAGCGTTGTGTGACGGCAATGTTCTTATGCCGGGCCAGTTCCTGAGCCAGCTTGAGGTTGCCGGAAGCCTGCAGGACCGTCGTTACGAAATAGTGTCGGAATGAATGGGGTGTGATCGTACCCACGGCTTCTTCGCCAACAGCTTCACGCACCCGATCTTTGACGATCTGACGCCCGGTTGTGGTGGAGATCGGCTTGACTCGCATCACCGACTGCTTTATCGTGCCGGGCGAAATACTGCCAGTGCCCCCAGGCCCTTACCAGTCATGCCATCTGAACTCCCTCGCATGGCCAGGTAATCTTTCACTGCACGCAGGGCACGCCCGGAGAAGCGTACGACGGCTTCTTTATTGCCTTTTCCGATCACGATCGCTCGACCTTCCAACCAATCGATATCACCACGGCGCAGGTTGCAGGCCTCATGCACACGCAGCCCAGTGTCTGCCAGTGTGACCAAGAACGCCCGATCCCGGTAATTGATCAATCGGTGTCGTTCGTCTTCTGTCGGGAATTGGCTGAGTTCGAGCGCATAATCGATAACTTGCTCGATCTGATCGCGTGGGAACTGCGGCAGACGTATACCCGAACGACGTGCGCGCTGTTTTTAAGCAGGCGGACTCTAGGCAGGTTAACCTCCTGGATCTCTTCACCGGCAATGAACTCGAATAATCCCGTAGCTGCCGTCAGGTAACACTGCTCTGTGGCAGGGGAGTAGGACTTGAGTTCACCAGCCAACCAGGCAATGCTGTCTTCCTTAAGCTCGGATATCGGCGCTTCATCCGGGTCAATTTTACGAACTTCCAGCACTTTACAGAACTTACTCATGGCATTCTTATAGGTACGGTGCGTGGATTCACTGCGAGAAAGGTACACACTGTCCAAATAGAGCGCTATCACTTGTGAAATCGTTGATTGCGAGGGTTTATTACGCCATAATTAACACTACTTTCGTATAGTATTACTGATTAAATAGTATTATATTCTAATTAATTACTAGTATATTCAATTATCTCTTGTTTCAATCTGAACCATCTTATTTAATTCGTAAAGCAACAGGGTCATTCATCCTTTCAGGAAAGGGGTATTTGAAAGTAAATATAAGTGTCCGTTGATCTCCTATAGATCCAAACCGTTTATAACAAGGCTTTTTAGTATCAAACTTTCCGTAAGTAATTACCTTTATAATCAGAATTTTGCTTAGAAGGCTTCCTGTGGGTTGATATAAAGATATTTTACATAAATTAGCCTTAACCTGAAAAGAGAAGCCTTATAACTGAAGTTCGTAGACCAATCACAGGATTAGTATAGATAGAGAAGCCCTCCGTCATTGTAAACGTTCAGGAAACTAATTTCAGCAGTAGCGGGACCAATTTATGTACGATAATTGGTTGTGATAATGATACTTATCATAACCGTAATAACTAAATTCAGTATAGTGCTGGCCCCCTACAATGTCAAGTCTCTTGATCAAGCTATTTAATAAAGATCTTGGCGATATGAAAAATCCAGGAATAATATTTTATGAATGAATTCTATTAAATTAATTTCCATGAATGACCCCCTACCCCTAAAACACTTTTTGAAATTAGCTATTGCAAACTCTTCAAATACCCTCTACGAGGGCTATACAAACACTGATTTCGCATCTTGAATTGAACCACAGATTGACTTATTAAAATGAGTGGGCTTACTCTCCAATCAACTCATAGACCTTTTCCAACGCTTCACTCGGCGGAACGACGACATCGGGCGTCAAAGGCAACCCGGATTTTGATTGGTCGACCCGGTACCAACGTTTGAAGGATACGCTGAACGTGAGCTCAGAATTTGGTAATTGGAAATGAAGACTATCACCATAGCTATCCGGTCGGTTGCCTGAAGTGCTCCCTACTAACGTACCCAGGTGGTTATCACCGATCAGCATGGCAAAATCCATCGCCGAACTGTAGGTAAATGTATCCATCAGGACATAAATATCACCGTCAAACGTTTCAGATTTCTTCTGATTGTGGATGACGTTATTATTGTTTTTATGCAGATACCATCCATAACGAACTGCACTGTTCCATGTTTTGTAGGAATCCACATCAATATATTTCAGGAACTCATTAGCCACTCTGGAGTTCCCTCCTCCATTACCTCTCAGGTCCACAACGATATTGCCGATATGTTTGGCAAACACGTTCTCGAAGAAAGCATTAAGAACATCTTTATACTCTTCATTAATGGTGCAGGTTTTGAGTGTGAAAATCCCTAAATCGTTTGCCTCATCAATTGAATAATAAACCCAATCCTCATCCTTGTCAGAGGGCTCATATCCGATCACCTGATCCAGCGGCACAAAATTATAATGGAATGTCGTCTCTCCTTCTTCGGTATTGAATGTCATCGTCACACCATCGGATGTATCGACGCCACTCCAGCGCAGCATGTCTTCAGTGACAAGCGCCCGCTTAAAAAATCGTTCTTCCGCATAGAAAGCCAATTCATAAGAAGATTGGGAAAGATATTGATCCAGAATGACATCTATCGGCGTTCCATTGATGGATAAAGGATGCTCGTATGTTTGAATTTGGGTGAAATCATCAATGTAAAGCGTTTGGCCGGGATTTTTCCAGCTTATCCAACTGTGGCCATCATGCAGTTTCGACATGATCCGTCCAGCGGATTGCCACAGATCCAAAACGGTCGTTTCTGCGTTGAGACTATCCAGCTCTATCTGGTATTGATCCATCACAGCTTCCGTCAGATTCACAGAACCATCCAGCCAGGCGGGATGCCGGCTCTTAAGATGATCCACCAAATACTGGAGATCATTTTCTGCTTGCTGCCGGGTGAGCACTGTGTCTAAATCTTGAGAAGGCGTGAAATTCTTTACTGTTCCCCGCCTTGGGTTCATGAACAGGAAATAATATCCTGCGATGAGAACGACGACCAAAATAATTGACGCGATGATAACAAGTTGTTTCTTTAGATTTCTTTTCTTCATATTTTGATTTTACCTATAAGTCGAAACGACTCGTTAATTTTCCCCTGCTTTGAATTCTTTAAACGCGCCCAACCAGGGTTTCCCCATCCTGTGTTTATCGGAAACTTTGATATCGCTGAATTTACCCATAACTTCGACCAACAGTCCGGCGATGCCCGCCCAATCTTTCGCTGAAAAGGCTTCTCTTAAAGCTTTAGCTTTTGGCTCGACCCACATCCAATCCATCCGGTATTTATCCGCTTTTACCCAGTAACCCCGTTTCTCCCAGGCCGCCACCGACTTATCAATGCCCTCAACGATCTCTTCCAACGCCAGGATGATGAACGCGACCATGTCATCTGTACTCTTATCCGGCCCTTTTTGGCGCATGAATTCACGAATGGTAATCACAATGGCTTTGCTCAGATGCGCACGTTCCTTACCTGGTGTCGATGTTTTGATGATTCGGGTCACTTATTCTCCTTCGGATTCGATGAATGCTGTGATGTGTTTTCCGATGGCGAATTATACCCGACCCAACAGCCTTCGATTGATGATTTTTGGATTATTGACGCTCCCGATGCTCTCACGTATAATTCGGAAGCATTAATCCGGGGAAGTGCTGGAATTGGCAGACAGGCGTGACTTAGGATCACGTGCAGCAATGCGTGAGGGTTCGACCCCCTCCTTCCCCACTGGAAAAGCTTCTGAACCACAATCATGTTATGTGGTTCATTTTGTTTAAGAAAAGATCAAATTTTTTTGATAATCGTTCAACTTTCAGGATAGTAAAAAGCCTCCCGTTAATGGCAACGAAAACCATATTCTACACAAAAATCACAACATTCCCTTGTTTTTTCCCAGTCTCCACGTACCTATGGGCTTCCGCGGTTTCTTCCAATGGGAATACTTTGTCGATAATGACCTTCAGTTTTTCGTTCACTACGAGATCAGCCAGGTAATCCAAATCGGATGCGCTTCTTGCGGCATTCTCGGAGATCACCTGTTTATCACTGGTCCGTGAGATTCGCGCTCCCCGCATCATTAATGATGGCTTCGGGTTCGCCATTAGATAACGCCCATCCGGTTTCAAGGCTGTGATGCAGCGGTCGAAAGAATCCTTCCCAACCACATCCAGAATGACGTCATATTTCTTCTCGCTTTGGCTGAAGTCCTCTTTGGCGTAATCGATCACGTGGTCCGCGCCAAGCGATCGTACCAGTGCCAGCTTCTCACCGCTGTCCACACCGGTGACTTCACCGCCGAAAAGTTTCGCGATCTGAACCCCGAAGGAACCGATACTCCCACCAGCGCCATTGATCAGCACCTGTTCCCCTGGCTGAATCTCGGCTTTACGCAGGAAGTGCAGTGCTTCCAGTCCACCAGTCGGGAGCGCTGCGGCCTCTTCATAGCTCAAACCTTCGGGCATCAAAGTCAGTACGGCGTCATTCGATTCCGCTTTTTGGTGTTTATATTCGGCATAGCCGCCGAAACCAAAGCCGGTGGAACCGAACACTCGATCTCCGGGTTTGAACCGTTTGACATCTTTCCCAACTGCTTCAACATCGCCAGCCAATTCCTGCCCCAGGACTGGGATCCGTTTCGGCCGAGTTAATCCCGGCGAATAAACGAATTGGGATCGCCAACCAGAGCGGCATGTTCAGGCTGCGCGTTTCAACATCGCCTGCGGTGACGGTTGACGCCTTAACCCTGATCAAAACTTCATCATCCCTAGGCACTGGCTTTTCAACTTCACGGAGCTGCAATCCCTCAGGAGAGCCGTATTTTGTCCATATGATAGCTTTCATTTTATTTTCTTTCTTTATTCAACAATGGTGATAACAACATTTCCCTTTTTATGTCCGGTTTCGACATAACGATAGGCTTCTTGCGTTTCAGCCAAGGGATAGCGCCGGTCGATGACCGGTTTGAGTTTTCCCTGTTCATACAAATCGATCAGAATTTGCAGGTTTTCCATGGATTCATGAGTCGTTGTCCTGATGGATGTTTGTCTGCCGTTCACAGCCAGCACCTGCTTCATGGCTTCCGGATCTGCCTTACCGACTGCATCAAAGATCACATCGAATTTCTGACAGATTTCGGTGACATCCTCGGTTTTATAATCCACTACCCGATCCGCACCAAGAGATTTGACCAGCGCCACATTCGCTGTACTGCATAAGCCTGTGACTTCCGCATTGTAGTAATGTTTCGCAAGCTGCACCGCGTACGTGCCAACGCTGCCAGATGCACCGTAGACCAGGACTTTATCACCAGGCTGGATGTCAGCTTTCTCAAGCAGGAAAATCGCCGTCATCCCACCAACCGGCAAGGCGGCAGCTTCGTCATAGCTCATTCCCTCCGGCATTTTCGCCAAGACGCAAGATTTGGATTCTTCCGGTATGCAGACATATTCGGCATTCGCACCAACTGTTAATCCGGTGGTCGTGCCAAAGACTTTATCTCCAACTTTGAACCGGGTCACTCCCCCACCCACAGCTTGCACTTCTCCGGCAAATTCGTGCCCAGGGATCTTCTTCCGACGCATGCCGAAGAGACGGAGCGGTATAAGTAACAGCGGATGCATGTTTTGCAGTACGATATCCCCTCTGATAACCGTTGCCGAATGGACTTTGATCAAAAGCTCATTATTTGCCGGGATCGGCCTTTCAACTTCTCCCATGCGAAGCAAAGCAGATGGTCCCGAGCGTCCTGACAGGATAGCTTTCATTTAAATTCCTTTTCATATAATGTATCTTATTTAGATATATATTATCTTATTTTGAATTAAAATCCAATAGTGAATTCCAAGACGGGCACGTTCCTCATGATAAAATACGCTGGTAGTTGATCTATTCTTCATTTTTCGCTACCTCGTTTCCGTTTGTGATTAATCTGACCAACCCAGGAACTTTTATTGAAGATTTTTCGTTTTAATTGAATGTGGATATACTCAATCTGGGAGTTAATCTATAACTATGACACAACAAGCGCAAATTCAAAACGAACAATCTACTAAACCCAACGAAATTAAGACAAAATCAAAACGTGGTTGTTTGATCGGCTCTGTGATCATCCTTGGGATCGTCATCATCGTTGCGACGATCTTCCTTTGGAAGGTTTTTCCACTCATGGATCAACCCCTGGGCGACCCGTTGAATTTACCTGAAGCGACCAGCGCATCGAGCCAGAAACCCGGTGCGGAAGGCGGGCCTGCGGTCGCAGTCGAAACTGAGAACAGCGTCCCACCCATCTGCGGAGATGTCCCTGAAATGACACTTCTGGTGGTCGGGACTGATTTCCGCGGCAGCAACTATCTTTACGGCCTGGCGGATGTGATCAGGATCGTTCATATCGATTTCACCATCCCACAGGTGAATGTGGTCGCTTTGCCCAGGGCGCTCTATATCGAAAATCCCGGCCCTGACCTGGATGTGGATGCGCCGATCCTGATCAACCAATCCTACCTATTTGGTACCGCAGGCATGGGGCACTTTTCCGGTTCGGGTTACGGCGCAGGCGCTTTGGCTGAAACCCTGCAGACCAATTTCGGGGTGACTGCAGACAATTATCTGGTGGTTAACTTCGGGGCTTTCAAGAATTTCATCGACCGGATCGGTGGGATCACAGTCGATCTACCCACGGCAATCGACGCCCAACCTGCCGCCTATTTCCCCGCCGGCGAACAATGGTTGGATGGCGAGAAGGCGCTGATCCTTGCCCGCAACCGCAAGAACTCCTCCGATAACGCTCGGATCGATGCCCAATCCTATATCATTGCGGGTATCCTCAAGCGTCTGACCGATCCAGCCGTAATCCTGGATCTGCCGGAGTTGTTCAACGAATTTTCCTCATCGGTACTGACGGATGTAACACCTAGCCAAATCCAGACTGCGGTTTGCATGATCGGCAAGATCAATACGGATAACATCCAGTTTTTCAACCCCAGTACGGACATCATGCCCTACGGCCGGGAATTCATCCCCACCGTAAACAAGGAAATGGATGTCTTCCATTGGGACCAGACCCTCGTGGACTGGATCCATCAATCTCTGTATTCAACCCCTGATTCGAACAACCCATGAGCGGTAAGCGGTTCATGAATATGATTGCACTTGCCCGGCAGATAAATAGCCGGGCATTTTTTCATTACATGTCAATCTTTAAAAGATTAATAGAATTTATATATTTTGTGTGGTAAAATCCGCAAGTTATAATGAAGGTGTCTGACTTATCACTCTTCGAAACCGATTTGTAAAGAAATAATAATTTTAGAAGGACGTTACATTGAAAATAGAAAAGAAACTCCAGGATGACCGACAGGCACAGCTGACCGTAGAATACACGAATGAAGAATTTGAAGGCTTCAAACACCGGGCCGCGAAAAAGATTGCCAGGGAAACCAAGATTCCCGGTTTCCGCCCGGGGAAAGCACCTTACGATGTCATTCTGAACCGCTACGGCGAAGGATCGATTTTACAGGAAGCCATCGACATCCTGCTCGACAAGGACTATGGCAAAATCCTCGATGAAGCCGAGATTAAGCCCTCCGGCCCCGGCAACCTGGAGGAAATTGAAAGTTACGATCCTCCTAAATTCATCTTCATGGTTCCCCTGGAGCCTGAGGTAAACCTGGGTGATTACCGTGAGGTCCGCAAGGACTATGAGTTGGAACCGTTCGACATCAGCAAGGTTGATGACTTCATCACCAACCTTCGCCGTAACGCAGCCACAATCGTTCCAGCCGAACATCCCGCCGAGCCTGGCAACCTGGTCTATTTCAACCTGAGCGGTGAATTCCTGGACACGCCCGAGGGAGAAGATGGCACTATTACGGATAAAACCCCCCAACAGGTTGTGATCCCGGTTGAAGGCGAAAAATCAGAAACAGAATGGCCTTTCTCAGGTTTTGCCAAGAAATTACTTGGCGTCAAAGCCGGCGATACCAAAAAAATCCAGCATAAATACCCCAAGAGTTACCGCGAGGATGACTATAAAGGCAAGACGGCAGTATTCACCGTTGAGGTCCAATCTGTGAAAGAATTGGAATTGCCGGACCTCGATGAGGATTTCGTAAAAAGCATGGGCAAGTATGAAACGCCCGAAGCATTCCGCGAATCCGTTGAAGAGCAAATGCGGACAGAGCATCAAGACACTTACGATGAGAATTATTTCAATGATTTGCTGAACGACATCACTGAAAACACCAAGATCGTCTACCCACCCCAGATGCTCGAGCATGAAGAGGAACATGTCCTGGAGGACATCAAGTCCCGACTTGAACGACAGAACCTCGATTTTGAGACTTATCTGAAATTACGTGAGACGGATGAAGAGAAATTCATGGAAGAAGAAGTCCGGCCCGTTGCCAAACAGCGGCTCGAGCGCTCTCTTGTCGTCGATGCCCTGATTGAAGCCGAAGATCTGAAACTGGACCAGGAAATGCTCAAGCAGCAGATCAACCAAGTAATGGGTGAAGTATTCTATTCCGGTAATGCTCAGGAAATGCAGAAAAATATGGGCAATGAAGAATTCTCGCGGGCGATCAGCATGGAAGGCGTTCAACGGACGATCAATGCTCAACTTCAGGAAAGGCTGAAATTGATCGCAACAGGCCAACCTATTCCTGAGGAAACGGAAGAGGACGAAACCGCTGAGGTCGAAGCGGAAGAAGAAGCTAAAGACGAGAAAGCGGTTGAGGAAGAACGAGGCTGAAGAAGAACAGCAGAGCAAGAAATCATCGCTGAAGATGCCGCTGCTGAGGAAGCCGTTGAAGAGCCCGGCACTTTAGCCGGTGAGGAAGCTGCGGATATCGCAGCCGAAGTCATCGCAGAAGAAGAGGCTATTGAAGAGGAAGAAAAAGAAGAAGAAGAAGACGTGAGTGAAGCCGAATCCGAAGAGGAAGAAGCCTCGGAAGATTAATATCACATCGAACGATAACCTAACCAAACAAAAAGAAGGTGAAAATGTTCAACAATGATATTTCTTCAGTTGTCCCAATGGTTGTTGAGACCTCCGGACGTGGAGAACGCGCTTACGATATTTATTCATTACTACTCAAAAACCGGATCATCTTTTTGGGCTCCGGGATCAACGATCAGGTTGCTAACCTGGTGGTTGCCCAACTGCTCTATCTAAGCCGGGAAGATCCCGAGAGTGGGATCCAGATGTACATCAACTCCCCCGGCGGCCAGGTATACGCCGGCATGGCGATCCTGGATACCATGCGCATGATCCCGAACAAGATCAGCACAGTGGCCGTTGGCGTCGCAGCCAGTTTCGGCACTGTCCTATTGGCGGCCGGCGAAAAAGGCCAGCGTTATGCCTTGCCTCACGCCACGATCCATATGCACCAGCCGCTTGGCGGTGCTCAGGGGCAAGCTTCGGATATTGAGATCCAGGCCAAGGAAATCCTCCGGATCAAAGAGGAACTCAATGAGATCCTTTCGGATGCAACCGGTCAGGATATTGAAACCATCATTAGAGATACGGAACGCGATTTTTACATGAACGCCAAACAGGCAGTGGAATACGGCCTGGTGGACAAAGTCCTGGAAGCGCCATCCAAGTAAACCGTTACGTTTGAAAAACCTTGTGCCGGAATACCAGTTATGGATTCCGGCACTTTTTACAAAGGATAAGATATGATCTCGGACCATCTCGCAAACATCAAAGGGCTCATCATCGACATGGATGGCGTACTCTGGCGTGACACCGAACCGATCGGAGATCTACCGGCGATATTCAATGCAATCAAATCCCAGGGTTTACGGGCGATCCTTGCGACCAATAACGCCACACGAACGGTGGACGAGTATCATGAAAAACTGGCGGGGTTTGGCGTCGAGTTGGAAGATTGGCAGGTGATCACTGTCGCACAGGGAACCGGGATCTACCTTAATGAACATTACCCCGATGGTTGTCAAGCCTTCGTGGTCGGCCAACCCAGCCTGAAAGAAACGTTGAAGGCGTATGGTATCAATGTTATCGAGGACCCCAATGAAAAAATCGATGTGGTCGTGGCGTCAATCGATGTTTCTATCTCTTATAAAAAGATCACGGATGCAGAACTCCTGATCCGCGGCGGATGCGATTTCATCGGTACCAATCCGGATGTGACTTACCCAACACCAAATGGACTTTATCCCGGCTCAGGGACGATCATTGGCGCGATTGAAATCGCTTCCGAGAAAAAAGCCAAATTGATCGGCAAACCGGAACCGGTGCTTTACCAGATGGCGCTCAGGCGCTTGGACTTACTACCCCATGAGACACTGGCCGTTGGCGACAGGCTGGAGACGGACATCGTTGGCGCGCAAGCTGCCGGGATCTATTCCGCCTTTGTCCTGACCGGTGCATCTACACTCGAACAGGCGAAACAACTTTCACCAGGCCCGGATATCATCATTAATAGTCTGAGTGAATTGATATTGTAAGGTTTTTTGTATGAATGCTCTGATAACCGACCTCACGCACGAAGAACTTCAGAATTGGATGGATTCCCAGGGACAGCCGAAGTTTCGCGCGCAGCAGGTCTGGACGGCGATTTATAAGCACTTTCGTGCCTCAGCGGATGATGTCACCACACTGCCGAAAGATCTGCGCGATGCGCTGAAAGAAGCCTACGATTTTGACGCACTCACGCCCGTCCGGACGATCGAATCGGCGGATCGTCAGACCGTAAAAACCCTCTTCAAGTTGCGTGATGGTCAATATATTGAAGCGGTCCTCATGTATTATGATGAACGCCGGACTCTTTGTATCTCGTCACAATCCGGCTGCGGGATGGGCTGTACTTTCTGCGCAACCGGTCAGATGGGCTTCAAACGCAACCTTTCCAGTGGTGAGATCATTGCCCAGGTACTTTATTATGCCCGGTTGCTCGCCGAAAAAGACGATCACGTGACCAATATCGTGATGATGGGCATGGGCGAACCTTTTCATAATTTCGATAATGTCATGGAGGCTCTGAACCGGCTGAATGATCCGGATGCATTTGGGTTAGGCGCACGACGGATCACGCTGAGCACAGTTGGATTGATCCCAAAGATAAGACAGTTCGCCGACTTGAACACGCAATATAACCTGGCAATCAGCCTGCACACGGTCTATAATGATCTGCGCTCGGGGATGATGCCCGTCAATAAGAAGTACACCGTTGAGAAACTGTTGGATGCCTGCCGGTATTATGTTGACAAGACCAGCCGCAGGATCACATTTGAATATGCCCTGATCGAAGGCGTAAACAATTCAAAGGCCGATGCGGAAGCCCTTGCCGGGAAGCTCAAGAGACTGATCTGCCATGTCAACCTGATCCCTCTCAACCCAACCAAAGGTTTTGAAAAACAAGGCACCAATGCTGACCAGGTGAAATCATTTGCAAAAATTCTTGAGGCGCATAATATTCCCGTCACGGTGCGTTTACGCCGTGGGATCGAAATCCAGGCCGGATGCGGGCAGTTAGCGACTGAATTCCAGGCCGATGCTTGATATCTTCCCCATGTTATAATCGAGCCCGTATGAGCGAAAATATCTTCAATAAATGGCGCAAAGGCCTTGAAAAAACACGGAAGGTGACTTTCGGACGGATTTCGAATTTTCTGGGCACATCCGAATTGACTGATGATACTTGGGAAGACCTTGAGGCGCTGCTGATCCAGGCCGATATGGGTTTGGAGACCGCACTTCCCGTGATTGAAGCGGTGAAGGATAAGGTGCATGAACAGGGCCTCACCAGCACCGAGGAAGTTTCACAAGCGCTTAAAGAGGAACTGCTGCAGCGGCTGGATGAACCGGAATTCCCTGATTTCGCTACACACCCCACCGTGATCATGCTGGTAGGTGTGAACGGTTCAGGGAAGACGACTTCGGCAGCGAAATTGGCGCATCTGTTTCAGAATGAAGGCAAATCCGTCCTCCTTGTGGCTGCCGATACTTATCGCGCCGCCGCTATAGATCAGTTGAAGGTTTGGGCAGACCGCGCGGACGTACCGATGGTAGCCGGGCAGCCAGGTGGTGACCCGGGTGCCGCAGCTTTTGACGGGATCAACGCAGCCATCTCCCGTATGCGAGATGTCGCCATCGTGGATACCGCTGGAAGGCTGCATACACGGTACAACCTGATGGAAGAGATCAAGAAAGTTGATCGGGTGAGCGGGAAAGCCCTGCCAGGCGCACCACACGCTACCTGGCTGGTTTTAGATGCAACTACAGGTCAGAATGCCCTCCAGCAGGCAAAATCCTTCCAGGAGGCCGTGGATATCGACGGCGTGATCCTGGCGAAGCTCAATTCTTCCGCCAAAGGCGGGATGGCGTTCGCCATCAAAGCCCAGTTAGGCTTACCGATTCTTTATGCCGGGTTGGGAGAAGGCATTGAAGACCTGCAGCAATTTGACCGGGAAGCGTTTGTAGACGGAATCATCACCTCGTAATTATCGAAATATTATTTTGGAGGACCTATGGCAACCGATTTGGATATCCGCCTCAATGAGGCTTATGAAAAACTCCTGAACCTTCAGGAGCATCTTTGACCTTGCTAAAAAGAAAACCGAGCTCAGCCAACTTGAAATTGAAGCCCAAAACCCTAACTTGTGGGATAACCGGGAGCACGCCCAAAAAGTAATGATCCGCCAGTCGGACCTGCGGAACGAGATCGAATCCTACGAAGCGTTGAAGAAACGCACGGAGGACACGCTTGAAATGCTCGATATCGCCGAAGACTCCATGCTCGAAGAACTGGAGCAGGAAGTCATAACTCTCGAAGCCGAGGTTGACAGGCTGGAATTGAATACGCTGCTCTCCGGGAAGTATGACCGGGGCAATGCGCTGCTGGCTATCCACGCCGGCGCGGGCGGGACCGATTCGCAGGATTGGGCCGAGATGCTCGAACGTATGTACCTGCGCTGGGCTGAGCGACGAGGTTATAAAGCAGAAATCCTCGACCGGACCGACGGTGAGGAAGCCGGGATCAAGAGTGTGACGATCGCGGTTGATGGTCCTTTAGCATATGGATATCTGCGACCTGAGAAAGGCGTCCACCGCCTGGTGCGGTTGTCACCTTTCGACGCCGCTCACCGACGTCACACCTCGTTTGCTCTTGTTGAAGTCCTGCCTGAAATGGGCGATACGGACGAAATTCATGTCCCTGCAGAAGATATCAAAATCGATGTTTATAAATCATCCGGCGCTGGCGGTCAAAACGTGCAGAAGAATGCCACGGCCGTACGGTTGACCCATATTCCAACTGGTCTGGTCGTGACCTGCCAGAACGAACGCTCTCAAGTGCAGAACCGGGAGAACGCGATGCGGGTGCTGAAAGCGCGCCTGCTGGAAATGAAGCAGGAAGAGCAGGCAGAAAAACTCTCCGAATTGCGCGGTGAATATACCAAGGCGGAATGGGGCTCGCAAATCCGATCTTATGTCCTCCATCCCTATCAGTTGGTCAAGGACCATCGTACGGACCACGAAACCGGTGATACCTCATCTGTGTTGGATGGCGAACCTGGATCCCTTTATCGAAGCTTACCTGCGCAAGACCGATTGAATAACGCCAACAACCTGATCCAGCGCTAACCCATCTCTCCCGATCAATTCCATAAGACTGCCTCTCCATTGGGGTAAGCTGGCTGTGCAGCAAACTGATGAGGGGAGATAAAAATCTATATCAATAAAAAAGAAAGAGATTGTTTATCAGACAATCTCTTTCTATCTTATTCAGGCAAGCACTATCTGTATGAGTTTACTTACTTAATTCCAACAGCTTTGAAATTGTGTTGAAATTCCTGGTTGTTGCGCCAACCTTTAATTTACGCTCAAAGTAATTGTTGTTGAACTTTGAATCGCTGTATTTCGTTGCAAACAGGATATAAAGCGAATCATCATTGAAGATGACTTCATCTGGTGAAAAATCGGACTCGAATACAGTCTCAACCAAATCGGCTGCAGGGATCGATTCTAATATTGTGAAATAAGTCCGCTTTTTCGCGTCAAGAGGAAATGGGTTTTGCTCAAAAACCTCAGCGATTTCATCCCGTGTACGGGCGATGACGGTGATATCCGCACCAATCTGCTCAACGATGAGGTCGTGGATCAATTTCTGAAGATCTTCCCGAGATTGATCGGATTGCAGAATGACGTTTCCGGTTTGGATGTAGGTCCTCACATCCGAAAAACCTGCGTTAGTGAGAACATCCCGCAGATCCGCCATCGGGACTCAATTCTTCCCGGTGGGCATGACACCGCGCAGTAAAACGATATAAGTCTTCATCGCCAATTGCAAATCAGTTTGGTTTTATTCAATCGAGGATTCGAGCCAGGCGGACCATATCCATCGAAATACCCTTTTTATTATTAACAACTTCTTCCAGAGGTGTTGTGCCAATTTCGCCTTTTTTGAGCCCGACCAAAACGCCATACTCACCGCGGTCAATAGCTTCGACAGCGCCATTGCCAAACCGACTGGCCAGGATGCGATCGAAAGCACTGGGCTCACCACCTCGCTGGACGTGGCCAAGGATCGTTGCGCGTATCTTGAACCCCAGGCGGTCATGATGCTGCTCGAAATATTCTGTGAGTGCGGAGGCGTTGTACTTGGCCCCTTCGGCGACAACAATGATAGCGTGTTCCTTGCCATGCTCGTAAGCTAACCGCAGCTTTTCAGCGACCTCTTCCGGATCCGTTTCGATTTCAGGGAGGAGGATATATTCCGCGCCACCGGCAATCCCTGCCATTAAAGCCAGGTAACCGCACTTGCGCCCCATGACTTCCACCAGGAACGCTCGCTGATGCGAGGAAGCGGTCGTCTTGAGCCGGTCAATAGCTTCAAGGGCGATATTCAACGCCGTGTCCACGCCTATGGTAATCTCTGAACCGGTCAGGTCATTATCAATGGTCGAAGCAATCCCGACCACTGGAAATTCTAATTTGTGGATATGATATGAACCTGTCTGAGAGCCGTTGCCACCAATGACGACCAGGGCATCGATACCGAGTTGACGTAGAGCCCGAATGCCTTTGAGCCGTCCTTCTTCCGTCAGGAATTCTTCACATCGCGCCGAGCCCAGGATGGTGCCACCCTGTTGGATGATCCCGCCAACATCCCGGGTGCCCATCTCACGGATATTCCCGGAGATTAAACCAGCATAGCCGTTCTTGACCCCGTACATCATCCAACCTTTTGCCACGCCACATCGGACCACCGATCGAATGGCGGCATTCATTCCAGGAGCATCCCCACCGCTTGTCAGCACTGCGACACGTTTCATTTCTTTCCTCTCAATTCATGGCATGAAAATTTCACCTAGAAATTATCAGTCTTTTATCAATTTAAACATATTATAATCAGAAAAAGATGTACGCATTAATTATTACTGAAAGGGACGTTAAAGACAATGAAAAAATTGTTTAAGGATTTTCAGGAATTCATCACCCGCGGGAATGTAATCGATCTCGCCATCGGTATTATCATTGGTTCCGCTTTCAGTTCAGTCGTCAACTCCGTGGTCAATAATCTACTTATGCCCCCTTTGGGATTGTTGATCGGTAACGTCGATTTTCAAAATCTTTTCGTCGTCCTCAAACAGGGTCAAAGCGCTTTGCCTGCCGGGGCGACACTTCAAATGGCCAAGGATGTCGGTGCGGTCACGCTCAATTATGGCCAGTTCCTAACCGATCTGATCAGTTTCCTGCTGCTGGCGCTGGGCGTTTTCCTGATCGTCAAGGGAATCAGTGTTTTACGGGAAAAACTTACCGCATCCGAAGAAAAACCACCTGCACCTGCTGAAAAAGATTGCCCCTTCTGTTATAAATCGATTCCCATTGAAGCAACACGTTGTCCTTTTTGCACATCACATTTAGAGAACGCTGCAGGCACCCATGAATAAAGATATCCTTGTTACCATCCTCGAAGACGACGTCTTTTCCCGCAATTGGATGGCCCTGCTAATGGTACGAGACTGGCGTACTCGCCTGGTCGGCGAGTTCAGCACCAGGGTTGATCTTTGCAGCTTTTTGGAAAAGACTTACCAACCCTTTGATGTCCTCATTCTGGACGTGGATCTCTTCGGCGAAGAATTCACGATTGCAGAGATTTGTGAGTCGCTGACCGAACATCATAATGACGCGAAAATCCTGCTGACGGGTATTCAACCCGAGCCCCGCATCGTGAACCAGATTAATGATCCTAGGGTTTGCGGATACGTCCTCAAACATGAAGTCGGATATTCTTTGAGCTGGGTGATCACCTTCGCCTATGATGGTCACTGGGTTTTCACGCCGGGGACATTATCTCTGGCAGTCGATATGAACCATCCCCTACCCGACAATAAACTGGTTCTGGATGGACGTAAGCATCTGCCGGGTTTCACGGAGCACGAAGCGGAAGTCGCTCGTTTTGCTTTCATTTTCAGCCTTGGTCGCCGTGATCTGGCCGATGAGTTGAAGATCTCCGAGCAATGGAGTTATGGTCTGGTCAGTGAACTATACGAAAAGATGGGATTAAGCGACATTATTTCAGGTGAAGCGGACCTCTTTTCCTATATTGGCGAGAGCGAGATCATCCGCAGTCACTTCACGGAAATCATGGAGCAGCTTGGGAGTTCGAAAAAAGCACGTGATCTAGAAACTCTGGCCTATCACCTGATTACGATGCCAGAGATCGTCGAATAAACATATCCGAAATGGACAAATTCAAATCAATGAAACAGAATTTCCGCTGGACCAGGACAAGCACTATCCTGCTCAGCGGAATTCTATTGCTTTTCTTCCTGATCGGTTATGTCTGGTGGCCGCTTTTGGAAGAATATTTCAGCTATATGAACCCCGAAGTTTCTATCTGGCGGCAGTTGGATTGGCTGCTGATCGGGAATTTCCTGGTTATGAGCGTCCTGATCATGTTCAACGCTGATCTTCGTCGAGATATCCCATATATGATGATCGGATTGGCTGGCGGTTATATCATCGAATCCTGGGGGACACTCTCCGGATTATGGACCTATTACACCTTTGAGACTCCGCCGCTGTGGATCATCCCTGCCTGGCCGATCGCGACCCTTTCGGTTTATCGTCTTTATTCGATGATCAAGGGATTTTTACAAAGCGTTCCCGAAAAAATTTTCACGATTGCATATTGGCCCGTATTCATTGTTTTTTATTTTCTACTGCTGATCTTTGTCAGGCCGGCACTTCTGCATCCTCTGACGATTTTCGCCCTGGTGGTCTGCCTGGGCATCATCCTTACGGCCAAAGACAAACGATCAGCTCTTCTCATCTTTATCCTAGGTTCGGGATTGGGATATTTTCTGGAGCGTTGGGGCACCACTCGTCTTTGCTGGGCTTATTACACCGGCGGCACGCCGCCATTTTTCACAGTCCTGGCGCACGGCATGGCCTCAGTCGCGGTTTGGCGTGTCTACGGTTTATTCGAATGGGCTCTTTCAAGGATAGGTTTGAAATCGAAACGTTTGATCGCTTCAGATGAATAAAACTCTTAATTTTTCCGCTAGCAAATCTAAACTCCCGGGATCTAGAAGATCCCGGGAGTTTTTCTCTCAAATGTTTTTTTGAATTACGGCTGTACTACCCGTCCCATGAATAGGATTGAACCGGTAGGTTGATGTTCAATGAAGAACAGGAATGGACGATCAATCACCAGCGAGATCGGCTCTCCGGGCATCGCCGACGTGACACCCATCACAACGGATGTCGCTGCTGCGGCTTCCGTACCACTCTCATCCACGGTGATCGTGGCTTTTTGGAGTACATCGGTAATCAACAACTTCTCTTCATCGGTCATACCTGAGAAGTCCGCCTGTTGTGGGTCAAAAGCAACACCCATCCCAAGAGCGCTCAAAGGATCGTTTGCGTTGATGCTGGTTTCGAAATCAAATTTCGGCATCTGTAAATCCACCCGCTGCATCGTCATGTCATTTTCGACCAAAGTCAGAAAGTCTGGCGTCAACGCACCCTCAAATTCCGTAAATCTGCCTTCGTCCGGCACCAGGATCGTCATCACGAAATCGGTGCTCAAATATGGCAATTGCACAACCTGGTAGCCATCCCCATCGCCGTAGGTGAGGTGCTCGCCCGTCAGTGACATCATATCCACGGTCGATTGCGAACCATCCAGCAAATTGAACGGCGCTTCGGTCGTGCGTTGTTCGCTGAAAGGATAAAGCCAGGAGCCATTGAAGTAGATCGCGTTCGCAAGGACCAGGCGAGTCATGGTGTCAATCGCACCTTGCGGAATGAGATTCTGGATCTTGTTCTCGGTCTGTTGTGCGACCCAATCATTGATCGCCTGACGAGCCGCTTCAGGGTCCTGCTGGTAGTCCACCGTGTACATCCCAGCGCCGAAATATCTCGCCAGCGTATCGAGGAAAGGTTCTTTGAAGGTGAAACCTGCCTGACCCCAGATGGAATTCGCAATATTGAGCTTGAAAGGATTGCCTTCCATTTCCTGGTTCGTTTTCTCTTCGGATGCCTGAATTGCCAAAAGCAGGGCGTCATAGGCAGGAAAAAGGGTCTCTTCCGGGAGTGTCAGCTGCAGCGTATCCATCATCGCCGTTTGCGTATCACCTGCCGCCCCAGCCAGCGCCATGCTGAGCGCCAGGGATATGCTGAAAGGAGAATAGATCAGGTTCCCATCCTGATCGCGTATCTGGTCGTAAAACCGCATTGCAAAGGTGGTGTTATCCTTTGCGAGGGCAGTGATTTGTTCCGAGTCTACAGACGGTGAAAGTTCCCGCTGCAATCCGCTTTTCTGGAATCCGCTTTCAGACGGCGTGCTGCTTTCGGTCGGGGTTTCCGTAGGTACGCTCGTGCTGACCGGCGTTTTGCTTCCAGAACAGCCAGTCGCTGCAACCAGGATAAAAATTACCAATCCAAACAGAATTTTCTTCATTCCATCCTCCTAAATTTCTCTTTATTCCACCTTATAAACGAATCCAAAGCCGAATTTGTTCCGTTTATCGGGAAGTTAGGATCACTCTGGCGGGCGCGCCTTCGCACTGTTCAATGTTCAACGGCAGGCAATAGAGGTTATATCGCCCTGCAGGGACGTCTGCCAGGTTGATGCCTTCCAGCAGGACAATTTCCTTTTCCAACAGAATTTGGTGAGGTCTGTCGGTATCAGTGAATGGCGCGATTGAGAGATAATCCACACCGATCAGGTCCAGGTTCAGGTCAGCCAAAAATTCGGCGCCGGAGGTATCAATCCCAACAAAATCCTGGTGAAAATACGCCGGCGCTTCTTTCCAAAAGTTGGAGTTTTTGGTCTTGAACAGGACCTTGGAAGCCGTTTCAAGATCATTAAATTGTGCACATTGTTTCAAAACGGCATCGGAGATAACGGAGACCCCCTCCCCTACATCAACGACCAACACTTCGCCGATCAACTTTTCCAATGGGATTTGATCAACCGTCTTCCCATTATCAAAAAAATGCCTGGGAGCATCAATGTGGGTCCCGGTATGGACGCTCATGCGTATCTGGGAGATATTGGCTTCGTCGCCTTTTTCAAGCGAGGCGACCTGCCTAATCGTGACTTTCGGGTCACCCGGCCATACCGGCATTTTCATTGATATAGGCAATGAAATATCATAAATTTTCGTCATCTGTTCACTCAACAAAGTCCCGGGCGGCATCAAAAATTCTTGAAAGGAAGGCATCTCTTTCCGTTTCCGTCATCGGGCGAGGCCTGGCGTAATCTTCCAGTTCGGCCGTCAGCAGTTCCACACTGATCAAGCGATTGTCATAAAAAACCAATCTGTCAATGAATTCATCCCGGGTATTGGGCATATAGGTGTCGCCATAATAGACATTCATTTGGTCGAAGAACAGGTTGCCCAGGCCGTAATGCAGGAAGCTGTCCTTATAAAATGCCATGAATTTCGGCGTATGAGCCTGGCTGCCGTTCACAACGACCGCACCCGCATCCGCAAGCCGCTGGAAATCTGCGATCATTTGGACGCTGGGCACGGCGGTGTAATCTTCAGCATACTGCAGGGTTACGATCGGCAAGTAACCATCTGCCCTAACAGATTCGATCGCCGTCACGATCCAGTCGTAATCACCGCATGGTGCCGAACCAGGCTGCGTACTGGTGGCGAAATCGTTTGGTGGTCCAACCGGGTTGCAGCCGATGAATGCCAGGTTGTTGCCGTTATGCGTGATCAGTTTCGGTGTCTGTGCATCGGTCAGGTCCCACCCGCCTGCGTAGTATGTCCATCCCTGCTCTTCGTACATTTCCAAAGTGAGGTTCATCGCGGCGATGCCGTAATCGAGCATGTGGTTGCCAGTCAATTCAATGATGTCCGTACCAACATCCTCCAGCAGCTCAATCCTGTCCGGTGATGAACAAAACACTAGGTTGGGCTGGTTCGGGTCCGGTGTCGGGCAGTTTTCGGCAAAAGGCACTTCATTGCTGATATGCGTCAAATCTGCCGAAGTCAACCATTCCTTAATATCCGAACCGGGGAAAGTGTTCCCCCTGAGTTCCATCTGATAGGCTGTGGCTCGGGTAAGGGCTGTCACGCCTGTCATGACCAAGGTCGTCCGCTTGTCCGGGTCATAGTTGCTCTGCGGAAGGATAATGGGGAGCGAACCGCTTGAGTTAATCGCCAGCGAAAGTGGGTAAGCCATAGGATCGAAATCCGAGTCGATCGGAGAGACGCCATCTACCCGGAGCACTTTCCAAGCCGGCTGCAGGTCTTCAAAAGGTACGATTGCCAGAACAGATTGGAATCCATCCGCATAAGAATCAATCGATTCCTTATCAAGGACGGATACTGTTGCGGGATCAGGTTGCCCCAATAGGATTTCCAATGCCGCTTCCACCGGTGCGGTGACCAGAATTTGATCGAAACGTGTGTTTGGCTGACCCTTCCACATCGCACTCAAATCCGCCCAGGGTAAGGTGTCTGTGACCGTATAGAACGGGGCGACGAGGACGTAGGTCCAAATTGTGGAAGCAGGGCTCGCAGTCGAAAGCGTCTCGGGTTGAATGGATATGGATGCAGTATCAGGATCATCCACAAGCGAAAAATCCGTTATATCCAGTTGAGCGAGGAAGTTCTCCGACAACCCCGGATGCAGCCAGATCGTGTTGGTTTCAGGCATCTGTGTTGCCTGAGGCTGTTCTGTGGATTGAACCGGAGATCCATCCCCGGATTGTGACGCGCCCGGCGTAAGCGTCAGGACCAGTTCAGCATACACCGTAGGCAGCGAGGGCGGCGCCGGAGTTAATCGTGCCGGCAGCTGACAGCCGCTCAGTAAAATGATCCCAAACAACAGCGTAAACTTCAATAGACGTCTGGTCACAGGACCTCATTTTCAATGTTTTGGCAGGAAGTTTGATCACCAATTAATTATACATGACCCTCCCATGGGAATTGATAGGACTTGATAGACTCATCCGATATAATCAAGATGATTTATGTTGAAAGGAATTAGTTTTATGCGTGAAGTCGCCGTTGTAGGTATCGGACAAACCAAAGTTGAAGAACACTGGGATAAATCGCTGCGCGAGTTAGCCGGGGACGCTGCGCTGGCCGCCATGGGTGAAGCGCAGCTTAACCAAATCGACAGCATCTACGTGGGCAACATGATGTCCGGCACGGCTAATCAACAAGCTCAATTGGGTTCGATGGTAGCAGATTGGATCGGCCAGCGCTTCACTGAAGCGGTCAAGATCGAGTCTGCCTGCAGTTCTGGTGGTGCGGCTTTCAGGATGGCCTATCTCGCGGTTGCCTCAGGGCAGGTGGATGTCAGCCTGGCTGTTGGCGTGGAAAAGATGACCGATTCACCCAGCGGTGAGATCACAGCGGCACTTGCAACCGCCGCAGACGCCGACTGGGAGGTCGATCACGGCCTGTCGTTCGTTGCCCTCAATGCTTTGATCATGAAACGCTATATGCACGAATACGGCTGGAAAGGGTTCGATTTCGCCGAATTCTCAATCAATGCCCATGCCAACGCCGTGCATAATCCTTATGCTCGTTTCCGCAAGGCGATCAACGAACAACAATTCATCAATTCCACGATGATTTGCGACCCGATCAACCTGATGGATGCTTCACCCATTGGGGACGGCGCCGCAGCCGTGATCCTGGTCCCTGCGGATATGCTGGTTTCAAACACACCTCGCGTCCTCGTTGCCGGTTCCTCTGCCGCCACGGATACCATTTCCGTGCACAACCGTAATCATCCTTTATGGTTGACGGCAGCCGAAAAATCATCCAAAGAAGCTTACGATCAGGCTGGGATTGGGCCGGAGGATGTGGATCTTTTCGAATATCATGACGCCTTCACGATCATGGCTGCTCTTGCCTTGGAAGCCAATGGCTTTGCTGAACCCGGCAAGGGTCCGGAACTGGCGAAACAAGGAGAGATTAAGATCAACGGACGGATCCCCGTTGCCACCCGCGGCGGACTGAAAGCCCGCGGCCATCCGGTCGGTGCGACCGGCATGTATCAGATCGTTGAAGTGGTTCAGCAGCTTCGCGGAGAAGCCGGCGAGACCCAGGTGCCGAATCCCGAATTCGGGATGACACAAAACATCGGCGGAAGCGGATCGAATATCGTCACCCACATTCTAAAACGAGTTAATTAGGATTATTGATAAAGCCACCATAGGGTGGCTTTTATATTTAATCAGGTTGAGAAGTGTATAATTCCAGTAGGCACTGTCATTGGTCCAGGAGAATCAGTATGTACGAATTCCACGTTTCCCGTCTCGCTCGAGAAAAATATAATTTCGATCAGACGCTGTTCAAGTTTGATGGAAACGTGATCTTCACCGATTTTCTCGCTGCAAGGACATTCGCTCAAAAGATCAATCAGCAGCGTGACCTGGTGAACTATCCCGAACGTGCGATCCGGGCCGGGGATATTAATGCGCTGGGATTAATTGACGAGATCCTGCACCTCGTGATTTCCCTTTATCGGAAACAAATTGATCCGCAGGTCATAGCGGAAGCCTATGAAATGCTGGAATCAACCCTAGGGAAAAAACGTCTTGACAATGTCCTGATCCGGTTCACCCAGGAATTCCCGCCACTGCCGGTATATCAAGGTGAAATCTCCGTGATGGATTATCTGGCGGGTGAAACAAAAAGCACCCCACATACCTTGATCGTCATGGAAGAATTATTATTGCTCTGGATCACGAACCAGAACCCCGCAGCGGTAAATACGCTAGGCGAATTATTCGAAGACACGCAACTTGTCCAGGCGACGGTTTACCGGCAGGTGAATGAATCCCTGCAAAAGTTTTTCAAAGAAAAGCCCTTCTTTGGGCCAGATAACCAGGACCTGATCACAATGCTGCGCAGCCCGGCCATTGAAGTGCCTAACTCGCTGGCTGGGCAGTTGGAGTACATCCGCCGGCATTGGGGTTCGTTGATTGGAGATTACCTCTATCGCTTGCTGAATTCGCTAGCTCTGATCCGCGAAGAACAGAAGACGGCCTTCACCGGCGGCGGCCCAACCCGGGTGCCCAGCTATGCGTTTTCCGCTCTGGATGAAGAGAATTTTTCACCTGACAGTGACTGGATGCCTCGGACGGTAATGATCGCCAAGAACACCTACGTCTGGCTTTATCAACTATCGGAAGAATATGACCGGGAGATCAAACGGCTCGATCAAATCCCGGATGAAGAATTGGATAAACTTGCCACCTGGGGTTTCAACGGACTCTGGCTGATCGGCTTGTGGGAGCGCAGTGAAGCATCAAAGCGGATCAAACAACTTTGCGGAAATCCCGAGGCTGTGGCATCCGCCTACTCACTCCGAAATTACAGCATTGCAGGCGAACTTGGCGGCGATGAAGCCTACCAACGCCTTCGCGACCGGGCCTGGCAGCGCGGAATCCGCCTTGCCAGTGATATGGTCCCCAACCACATGGGCATCGATTCCGAATGGCTGCTGGACCAACCGGATTGGTTCATCTCGCTGCCTTACAGCCCTTTCCCTTCTTACTCCTTCAATGGCCCGGACCTTAGCCCGGATGAGCGGGTCGGCATTTTCATTGAGGACCATTATTATGACCGCACTGATGCTGCGGTGGTCTTTAAAAGAATAGACCGCTTGAGCGGGGACGAACGCTTTATTTACCATGGTAATGACGGGACAAGTATGCCCTGGAACGATACTGCGCAATTAAATTATCTGCGGGAAGACGTCCGCGAAGCTGTGATCCAGACCATTTTGCATGTTGCTCGAAAATTCCCTATCATTCGCTTTGACGCTGCTATGACCCTTGCGAAAAAGCATTATCAACGCTTGTGGTTCCCCCTACCGGGTACCGGTGGCGCGATCCCCAGTCGTGCAGAACACAGCCTGACCAAGGAGCAGTTCGACGACCTTTTCCCAGTGGAATTCTGGCGGGAAGTTGTGGATCGAGTTACCAACGAAGTGCCCGAGACCCTGCTATTGGCGGAAGCGTTCTGGTTGATGGAAGGTTACTTTGTCCGCACTTTGGGGATGCATAGGGTCTACAACAGCGCATTCATGAACATGCTCCGCAATGAGGAAAATGCCAAATATCGCCAGATGATCAAGAACACGCTTGAATTTGACCCACAGATCCTCAAGCGTTATGTCAATTTCATGAATAATCCCGATGAGAAAACTGCCGTGGAACAGTTTGGTAAAGGCGATAAGTATTTCGGCATCTGCACTTTAATGGCAACGATGCCCGGTTTACCGATGTTCGGGCATGGACAGATCGAGGGTTTCGCCGAAAAATATGGCATGGAATACTTCCGCCCTTATTGGGATGAAGAACCGGACAACTACTTGGTTCAGCGCCACGAGCACGACATCTTTCCATTGCTCAAGCGGCGCGACCTTTTCTCCGGTGTGAAGAACTTCCTGCTGTATGATTTCTACACCGGCGAGGGCCGAGTCAACGAAGACGTATTCGCTTATTCCAACGGCAGCGGCCGGCAGCGGGCATTGGTTGTCTACCAGAATCATTTCGGTTCGGTACGCGGTTGGGTAAAAACATCGGCTCAGTTACTTGGATAAGTCCTCCGGCAGGCTGGAAAACAAACAACTTCATGAGGGACTTCGATTGAACGTCCATCAGAACCGCTATGTGATCTTCAGGGACGTCCATTCCGGGCTGGAATACATCCGATCAACCGAAGAAATCCGGGATAAAGGCCTGTATTTCGAACTGGACGCCTATGCCTATCATGTTTTTATGGACTTCCACGAGGTTAACGACAATGATTCCGGTCAATATCGTCATTTGGCAAACTATTTGAACGGGCGCGGCGTGCCCAGTATTAGCGAAGCGATCCGTGAGCTAATGCTTGCGCCTGTGCTCAACCCGCTCAGAGAGTTGATCAATCCGGCGAACCTGAAAAAGATCTATCAAACTCGGATCGTCGTAGAAAAGAATAAACTCAATTCAGAGGTCCTGAATGTTCAAACTGAGAAATATCGCTATTTGATCCAGGCGATCAATAGTTTTGTTGACGGTCACCAGAACCTTGATGCAATTCTTCAGGAAATGCAGTCTGGGCTTGAGGTCATCCTGAAATTGCCGGTGTTTGAAACACGTTATCCTTTCCCGGGATCAAAACAATATAAGGAAATGATCACCTATATTCAGGGTAACCTGGCTGCCTATCCCTTCATCTGGTATGTGCTGACGATTTGGAACGACTTGCGTTTGATCGGACGGGTGAAAACGCCTGACCGATCATATGCGGAGATTAGTCGGAGTTGGCTGGATGAATGGGGTATCGCTCGCTTGACGGGAAACACGCTGGAGCAGCTTGGGTTGGATTCGGGTCAGGCACAGAGCGGCGTCACGATCCTGAAGCTCCTGGTCAGCCAGCAGAACTGGATTGAAGATATCCATTCAGATACCGCGCTTTCACTGATGGAGCGATGGCTATCGACCGAGGAAATCCGCACATTTCTGAACGTCAACCGCTACCATGACAAGCTCTGGTTCAATAAGGAAGCTTTCGAATCGATGATGTGGTGGATGATGACGATTGCGCTGGTGACGGTTGTTTCTGATCCGGAAAAGAGCCTGACTGAAGCCGTTGAGATCCTCTTCGAAGCCTACAGTTTAATTCAAGAGCTATTGGATGCCGAAATCGAGTTCTGAATATCAGGTGGAAAAGCTGCTCGAAGGATTGAAATAGGAGATTTCTTCTTCAGAGAAATCCTGCGAGCGTTGATATCTTTCCGAGAAAACCGTGTCACCGCGTAACCCGGTGCGGGGGTCTTTGACCTTTTTCAATAAAGCGATTGCTTTTGAGGTTAGATCCAGACCAGTGGCCTGCTTGGTCAGCCATATCGCCTGTGCGGCATAGGCGATATTATTTTGCGGTTCGATCCGGTGAAAGCTGTCAAAGAACCAGCCGCACGAAGTGAAGATGCGTTGGCGTTCGTATTGTGCGGCCAGCAGCATCCCGATTTGTTTTCTCTCATGCGGTCCAAGTGGTTTTTGAATGGATTGCTCGAGCAGGGATTTCAAACTCATCTCCCCTAAAAGCACACGAATATAATTGTCACGAAGCTGCCACTTTCGGCGGGTGTATTGCTCCATAAATTTCTGATACTGCAGATCAATATCTTCTGCTAATTTGTCCATTCCCCATCGGAGCGGGGCTTTCCAGGACGCGCCGGGCGTACATCCGCATTCCCCCATCCAGCGAACGATCCCATGCTGACAGCTCCAGGATGTGTATTCATTCAGCGTAACGAAATGTTCCGGTTGATGATCCAGCAGCCATAAACCGGGATAGGTCAATTCGAGATTACGTGCGTGCAGCGCACCATCGAGCATGTGCGCCAGGAATTTGTCCCGGAACGTTTTATGGTGGCCATAAAGTTCCCCGTCAGAGGCGATCATTACCAGGCGATCTTGATCTCGGTCTTGACCTGTGAAAACAGGGCTGACCCACCGGTCCAGGAAATATTCCGCATTACGGGTCGCCTCATTAAGGAAACTGACCGAAGTGCTCAGACCCTGGTTGTATAGAAAGACGATCATCGGCTTGCGGTCGCCGGGTAACTTGATCAGATAAGGCTCATTGCCGGGTGACCCTTCGACCCCCTCTACTTGCCAGGGCGCGAGGACGGTGAATTGGATCCCATTATCAGAAAGGAGCACCAGTGTTTCGAGGTCGACGGCCGTCTCGGGCAGCCACATCCCCTGTGGATCGTGGCCGAACCGCTGTTTGAAATCAAGGATGCCCCAAACAATCTGAGTGCGTTTATCCCTTTGGTTCGCCAGCGGCAGGATCACGTGGTTAAAAGCCTGGGCCATCCCATTACCGACACCATTAGCCAGAAAATTACTGCGTTCCTGACGAATGATCTCATGATAGGACTCGGGATCGAATGCTTCCATCCAATGGAGCACTGTCGGACCAAAGTTGAAGCTGATCTTGGCAAAATTACCCAGTTCAACGTTGGGTTTATAACATTCGGCATGGATACGTTCGTTCCAATTTCGGAATGGTTCCGCGCCGTTTTCATCCGGGATAAGACCCGAAAGTGGGTCCTCTCGTGGAGGCTGGTAAAAGTGTCCGTGAATTGTGATGGCGTTTACTCCCATCGAGGCGGTATCCTTTTTCGTTGTGTGAGCAAGCGCCACCAGTTACGGCGGAATTTCCTACCTTCGAGATGCCCCAATCGTTGACTTATCTTGACCGGTAGTAAGTCAAACTGCCTGGGCAAAACATCCAGGCTCGTCGTGCGATTTGTCGCCAGGTAATCCAGCCAGAAGACTGAGGTTGGGAAACTCGGCATAATGATTTCAATTGTCTCGGTGAATAAATTAAGAAATACCGGTGATGTACTCACGTACGAACGCTTGATATTTATGGCATTTGCCACCATTTGACAAATTTGGAGGAATGAAAGGTATTCTGGACCGCCAACCTCGATGGTCTCGTTGATCGTCTCTTCCATATCAAGCGACCAGGTCAGGACCGTAGCCAGATCTTCTACCCAGATCGGCTGTAACAGCGATTCCCCATTTCCCGGCAGTAAAACCATACCGGGAGAAAGTTTGAGTAGAAAAGCCAGGCCATTTGTAAAGTGATCCCGCTCACCATATGCTAAACCAGAACGAAAAATCGTGTAAGGTAATCCTGAGTTTCGAATGTAATTCTCAGCGATCCCTTTCGCCTTCATTAAAGGATAGGCAGAGGCTCGGTCAGCGCCAAGATGGCTGAGGTAAAAGAATCGGTCAACTTTAGCCTGCTTTGCGGCTCGCAGGATTGCGCTGGTGCCCTGGATATCGACCTCATCCAATTCCGCGCGGTGGCCAAGGGATTCCGCCGTTGCGAGGTGAAAAACGACATCAACATCCTTCATTGCCGCGCGAAGCCCCTTCTCATCCTTCAAACTGGCAACCGCCACCTCCAGGGGTAGTCCTCTGGGTAGATTGGGTGACTCCTTTGAAGGACGAACGAGAAGCTTGATTGGATAACCGAGGCTTGAAAGGTGCCTGATCAGCACATTACCAATAAACCCGGTCCCACCGGTGATGAGTATCATAGCAGAAAGATTATAGCAGATATAAATTATTAACTTGGCACAACCCTTGCAATAGAAAAGTAAGCCATTTTCTCTTTAAAGAGGATTGATATGTCTCAAATACCACAAAACATCGGTTTTTCATATTTCTCAGGTCAGGAATTTCTGGTTCAGAACAAAATTGAAACCTGGTTCCCGATCATCAAACAGCTTGGTGCAACCCAAATTGTATTCGAATCAGGCTTCGACCGAGCCATCCCGGAGGACGTCTTCGAATTGGCGCGTGAGAATGGGTTGGAACCCATCATTCACTTCACGGCGGAACTGCCCCTGGCGCGTAAATTCAACGAATTATCCATTATTTTGGATGCATATGCCAAATGGGGTGTGAAATATGTCATTCTGGGTGATAAACCAAACAGCAAATCCGCCTGGCCTACTGCCGGATGGCATTTCGATCATCTGGTTGACCATTTCCTCGACCGCTTTATCCCCATTGCCGATTACGTTGAACGGATCGGCATGACGCCTGTTTTGCCGCCAATGCAGCCCGGCGGAGATTATTGGGATACGGCTTTCCTCGAAATGGTCGTGCAAGGATTGAAACGCCGCCAAATGACGCCCCTTCTGGAGAATCTTTGCCTGGCAAGTTATGGTTACACTTTTGAAAAACCGCTTTCCTGGGGTGAAGGCGGACCGGAACGCTGGTCGTCCTCCAAGCCCTATTTCACACCGGACGGACAGGAAGATCAACTCGGTTTTCAGAACTTCGAATGGGCTCAGGAAGTCATTAAAAAGGTGCTTGGGAAACGATTGCCAGCCCTGATCCTGGATGCCGGAAACCCCTGGAGCCAACCTATTGATGTTTCCCCTGATAAAGTGGTTAAATCCATCCAATTGATCACTGAAGCCTGCAAAGGCCGCGAAAACGAGTCATTGGAAGACCAGCTCACCTATCCCGCATTGAACGGTTCTCTTTTAGCATGTGTCTTTTCCATGGATACGCTCCGAGAACTTTTGGATAACGAACTCCTCAGTTTCGTCCCTCGAAACCATTTTCAACCCCGACCAGACAATCAAACAGGCCCCCACGATACCGGAAGAGAAACAAATTGATCACTATCTCCTGCTTCCGGCGCATGACGCCGGTGTTTCAGATGTTGTATTGAACAAGGTTCGGCCGATCATCAAGCGTCTCCGACCCACGATCGGTTTTTCCATCGAAGAAGCGATGCTGGCGAAAAAGGTGTCCGTTTTTCCGGACCCGGTTATTTTCACTGATGACAAAATCAAAAGCTTGCGCACAGCGGGGTGTATCGTTGAGATCCTCCCCCAAAGCGGAATAGAAATTGCAACTCATCTTCAAGGAACATCCTTCACAAATTAGAGGTAAACATGATGCGTTCACAACCTTCAACTCCTGTCAACCATACACCGATCGAAGCCGTACCACCGAAGATCAAGGTCGTCGGTTTAGGCGGCGGCGGCTGCAATGCTGTCAATCGGATGATTGAAAACGGTATGAAAGGGGTGGAATTCATCGCCTGTAATACCGATAAGCAAGCCCTGGAAAGCTCCTTGGCTGATGTGAAGATCCAATTAGGACCCAAATGCACACGCGGTTTGGGCGCCGGGGGGTTACCCACCGTCGGTGAGATGGCCGCTGAAGAGAGTTTTCAAACCCTGGCCAACGCCTTGGATGGCGCGGATATGGTCTTCCTTGCTGCGGGAATGGGCGGTGGGACCGGTACGGGTTCCATCCCTGTTGCTGCCAGAGTATCCAAACATATCGGTGCGGTCACCATCGCGGTTGTGACCACGCCTTTCTCCTTTGAAATGGGCCGACGCCAGAAAAATGCGGTCGTCGGGTTACAAAAGCTGCGTCAATTCACACATACAATGATCACGGTCCCTAACGATCGTCTGTTAGAAGTTGCACCACAAGACCTGCCCCTCGAAATGGCATTCAAACTTGCTGACGATGTTCTGCGCCAGGGCGTGCAGGGGATTTCAGAACTCCTGACGGAAACCGGCCTGATCAACGTCGATTTCGCTCACATCCGACACGTGATGGAACTGGGCGGCGGTGCTTTGATGGCGATCGGCACAGGTGAAGGCGAAGGTAAGGCGATGAAGGCACTTACCCAGGCGCTGCATCACCCTCTGCTCGACGAAGTAGATCTGGATTCAGCGACCGGCATAATCGCTAATTTCAGCGGCGGTGAAGACCTCACCTTTGCCGAGGTTGCTGAAACCTTGAACAACTTGCACAATGAGGCCGGTCCGAATGCTGAGATCATTCCCGGTGTGATTAACAATTCGAATATGAACAACCGGGCACAGGTTATCCTGATCGTAACCGGTCTGGGAGCCTTGCCCCTGGAAAAAGTTATCCCCGGCGCTGAACGCTTCATTGCCGAGCTTCCCCCGCTCGAGGAAACGCCGAAGGCTCCGGTACGGCACCATGAGTATGCCGGCGAGACCGCCTCACATTCGACCACGCCGGATTATGCCTTCTCACCTGCCAGACCGGCAGTAAACTCAAACGATTTGGATGTCCCCGCTTTCCTTCGAAAAAGGATAAGAGGTTAAAATGCAACGTAATATTCTCGATAAAGTGTGTCTGCAGGTTTATCGCCGCTTTCCCGAATTGAAAAACAAATCCCCCAAAGTCACCTCTCAGGGGAACGATCGATATTTATTGATTTTTTCAGGTTCCGGAAAAACACCAGACGGTAAAACGATCAAACAGAACGTCCGGGTTGTTGCGGATGATACGGGTCGGATATTAAAAACATCTACGAGCCGTTAGTGAGGACCAGATGACTTTTCAACAATTGACCAAGAAAATTGAATTAAAGTTTTGGGATGTTATCACACCATTAATGGAAGAAAATGGTCCGATCGTGAAAACTAAGAAATTCGTCTATAAAACCATGCATTCAAGAACCGGTTTCTTCATTTTATTGGTTTTCGTCTGGGGAGCAGTCGGTTTTGTATCCGGTCTCTTGATTGGCCGTTTATTCGGTATCCTCCCCCTCTGATATTTGTCCCCCTCTATTGGTAGAAAGGGAGTTGGTTTCAAAAAACCAACTCCCTTTCACTTTAATGTTTTGTCAGCAACGGTAGGATATCTTTTTGGATATCGTTTTCGTTTTCCGGCTTGGGGACGTTATCATAGAGCGTCCAATGTTCCTGGTGCACAGCCTGACCTTTAGGCGGGATGCTGTCGAACGCGCCAAGGCTTTCCACTTCCAGAATATCGGCATTGGTGAACATTTCCAAATTTGCGCCAAGATCGGGGTAAACACTGCCATATTGCAGAGCAACCTGCTTGACGAAGAGCGCATTTTTATTGGCATAAGCCGCCCAGCCATCCGGGGAGAAAATTCCAATCTTTTGCGGTATTTCATTCGCTGGATCCTGTTTGAGCATGATATAACGCTCACCAAATGTCCAACGCGGGTCCGCCATGTTCGTATATGGCCAGATCGTCAGAGTACTCGTCGGCAGCATATTTTCGGGGTGCGTACCTCTCGGCGGTAAGGTCAGTATGCCTACACCACCTGGTGCCATGACCGATATTGCCCAGGGAGCGGTCTCTACAGCCCAAAGGTTATGGTTGATCAGGATATGTTTTAGATGCACTTCAGGTTTATCCGGCGAGAGTACGATCTCGATCTGCTTTTGAATGCCGGTGGTTGGTTCAGGCTTCTGGGTTACGATAAGACCATCCGGAATTTCCTGAACCAATACCGGCTCAGTATCCACATAATAAGTTCGGGGCTGCGCTTCAGGGGCATGCCACAGCCGGTGCCCTCCGAAATTGAGCCATTCATCGGCTGAAGTTTTTCCCATCTGATCAGGAAATTCCTTGAACATATTCTCTTTACCGATGAAACCAAAACGGATCACACGGGGACCGACATCTCCCGTCACGATCAGTTCAATTTGATCGTTCGCCAGTCGAAAACAATTTTCCCACCCACCATATGCAATTTTTTCCATCATTATCCTCTCATCGGTCAAAATCTAAGTTATTACAGGTATTATAATTCAACCTGTCATACACCATTGCCATTCTTAACTGATGAATAAGTAAGGAGAAAAATGAGTCCATTAGAAAAACGCAGCATTCAAGCAGAAGACCTGTATGCCATTGATATCCTGACCGCAAGTGAGATTTCCCCCGATGGCGAAACCATTCTATATGCGTTACAAACCGTAGACCGAGAAAGTGAGAAGAAATTTTCTCATCTCTGGTCCATCCCAAGCATCGGCGGTACGCCGAA
This sequence comes from uncultured Chloroflexia bacterium, assembly GCA_963748065.1. Classification (GTDB taxonomy): domain Bacteria; phylum Chloroflexota; class Anaerolineae; order Anaerolineales; family Anaerolineaceae; genus Brevifilum. The sequence continues at coordinate 146,544 of CAVVHL010000010.1, forward strand.
ACAACTGACCTTTGGGAAGCAAGCCGATTCCAGACCAAAATGGTCACCTGATGGCCAGTTGGTCGCCTTCACATCCAACCGACTCGATCCAAAACAACCGCAAATTTTCATCCTCCCACTCTCGGGTGGTGAAGCATACCCGGTCACTGACCTGCAGGGCGACATTGGCGATTTCGAGTGGTCCCCTGATGGCAAGCAGCTTGTTTTCGCATTCCGGCCTTTTGACGATGTTGATATCGAGTTAAAGAAGGATGATAAAAAGCAGGAGTTGGGGCGCGTTTCTCGGCGAGTTACCGAGCGTGTTTTCTTCAAACTGGATGCCTACGGCTACCTTCCGGATGAGCGGTTCCATCTTTGGACCGTGAATGTCGAAACAAAAGAAGCCAAACAAATTACCCTATCCAAGAATCACGAAGAGAGAAACCCCACCTGGGCGCTGGACGGCAAATCGATCGCTTATGTGTCCAATGTGACCACAGATCCCGATCTCTCTCCCGGGCATGATGATATTTTTATTCTGGATATGGTAAGTGGCGAGAGCCGGAAGTTAGAAACACCAGTTGGACCGAAAAGCAACCTTAGCTTTTCTCCGGATGGACAGATGCTGGCATATCTGGGGCACGAAGATCCGAAAGCGGATTACAAGAATACTGAATTGTGGCTGGTCGATCTTTTTGGACCCGAGAATACCCGGTCATTAACAGCTAAGTTTGATTTTGACGTCGGCGGCGGCGTGATCAATGACACCGGCGCGGCCCAAACCGTGACACCTGTTTGGTCTAAAGATGGGAAGTCAATCTTCTTCCAGGTTGGCCGACACGGACGGACGAGCCTGCATTCGGTCGATCTCGGTGGAGAAAATCTCGAAACGATCCTTGAATTCGATGGTGTGGTGATCTCGTTCAGTCTCGACCAGGCACAAGACAAGATCGCCTATCTCAAAGGAACGATGACTGATCCCTGCCAGCTCGCTGTATTTTCGTTCAACAGTAAGGAATCAAAAGTCCTAACCTCAATCAATAAGGAGCTGTTTGACCAACTTGATCTAGGCACATTTGAAGAGGTCTGGTTTAAGGGCTTGGATGATAACGACCTGCAGGGATGGATCCTAAAGCCGCCCCATTTTGATGAAAAGAAGAAATATGCTTCCATCATGGAAATCCACGGCGGACCTCTGGCCCAATATGGCTTCTTCTTTATGTTTGAATTCTTCTACCTGGCCGCTCAGGGTTATATAGTTTACTTCTGCAATCCACGCGGTGGTCAGGGTTACGGCGAAGCACATGCTAAATCTATTTATTATGGCAATTGGGGCACAGTTGATTTTTCAGATTTGATGGTCTGGGCGGATTTCATTGAAAAGAAGTCTTATATCGACCCGAAGGAAATGGGTGTCACAGGTGGCAGCTATGGTGGATATATGACCCTCTGGGTCATAGGCCATACAGATCGATTTAAGGCAGCCGTCGCTCAGCGCTCTGTCAGCAACCTGATCAGCATGTGGGGATCCAGCGATTTTAACTGGAGCTTCCAAAAATGGTTCGATGATAAACCACCATATGAAAACCTGGAAGTGCTGTGGCAATGCTCCCCCATAAAACATATCGGCAGCGCAAAAACGCCGACCTTGATCATTCACAGTATGCAGGATTTACGCTGTTCAATCGAGCAAAGCGAGCAGGCTTATGTTGCATTGAAAAATCTTGGTGTGGATACCGAATTCTTGATGTTCCCCGATTCTCCCCATGGTGTATCCCGTTCCGGCAGGACAGATCGGAAGATCGTTCGATTGGAAGGGATTGCAGACTGGTTCGATCGGTATTTGAAAAAATAACCAATTTTCCCTGAATAAGTCATTGGGTGCTTCTGTTTCTAACTAGAACAGAAGCGCCCTATTTTTAATTCCAAATATGAAATGATATATTTCTGATATACAACACTATTTTTCTGCAATATCCTTGTTTTATGAATAATAATTATGAAAAATTAGTATGATTTAGTAATGGCTATGCGAAATTGAATGCTCATTTTGAGCCTTTGAAGCCTCAACCCAGATAATTAAAGCCTGTTTTGTGACTTGCAAACTCTATAATCTAGGCAGATTTGAGGAAGATGCTGTTTTTTATTATTGTTGAAATATTGTGAACTTAGAGGTTATGAATGAGAAGACAAATGTTTTACGAATCACCGACACAAAGGCAGCTCACACCACGTGAATCGTCTGTCCTCTCTGCAGCAAAGAAGCACGAACCGGTTGGTGATATTGCGAGCACACTCCATATTCCGCAATCCATCGTTATCCGGCACCTATCTAATATCGTGCTCAAGTTGAACGAATCAGATCAAAACCTGGCGCATCAGTTGGTTTTTGCTTATAACATTTCTTCATGGGATTAAGTGCGACCAGGCGTATCAGCTAAAAACAAGATCAGGTCATTCACATTTGTACCGGTTGACCCCGTCTTGATCAGTCCTCTCACTCTCTCAAAATATCGGTAAGAATTATTCGTAGAAATATAAGTATCAACATTCAACCCAATCTCTGAAGTTCCAATCGCGAAAGACCATGGCATCGGATGCGGCCCCCGCCGCATCCGTCGGGCCGTCCTCCCCGTCTGTTGCAAGTGAAATAAACAAAACCTTTTGGTACCCAGCAAGTCTGGGTACCATTCGTAATACCAGGTCCTGATTCCGTCCGCCGCGGCCATCGCCGGTCAGGATAACTGTCGTTTCTCCCCCAAAGATCAAGCATACAGGTTTAACCAGCGGCAGATCGTCTTTCATTTCCGTTTGAATGATCCCATCAATGAACTGAGCCACGTCCTTTGTCAATCCAGTTACGTGGGTTGAAACGACGACAGCATGATAGCCCAAATCAAGCGCTTTATTTTGCGCCGCAACAGCCGCCTTGGTGTTCGTTCCAACCAAATGGTTGTGAACATGCATTTTTTTGAAATCAACCTCTTTGAGCGTTTCCGGGATTTTCCCAGCCTTGCCCTTGTTCCAGAATTTTTTTGATTGAAGCTGGAAGTTCATTCTCAAGATGATATTTTTGCACCACCTGCCAGGCGTCCGCATAGGTTGTCGGGTCAGCCACCGTCGGCCCTGAGGCGATCATATCCAATCTGTCGCCGATCACATCGGAAAGGATCATTGTCTCTACTTTCGCGGGGGACAAACGCTGCGCCAGCCTGCCTCCCTTGACTTCATCTAGATGTTTCCGAAGTGTGTTAATCTCCTGGATATCTGCACCGCTCCGTAATAGGAGTTTTGTCAACTTTTGCAAGTCCGCCAGAGACACCCCAGGCATTGGGCTGGTGAATAATGCTGAACCGCCGCCCGAGATCACGACCAGGACCAGATCCTTATCAGAGAAGACAGGCAGGCTCTCAAGAATGGTTCGCGTGGAGGCAATGGATCTTTCGGTTGGCACAGGATGTCCCCCAATCAGGATCTTTTAATTTCCCTCCATAACCATTATCCTCTGTAAAAGATTCACTCTTCGTATCCACCAATGCCAGTGAGAGGTGATCGCCTAATTGATCAATGACCGCCTTTGCCATAGGCACAGCGGCCTTGCCGAAACCGATCAGGAAGATCCTATTGAAGCTCGAGAGCGCCAGGCTTTCATTACCAATCCGGATCGTATTACCATCCACGGAAAGATGCGCTTTGACCGATTCATACGGATCGACTGCGTGGATCGCGGCAGCCATGATCTCACAGGCGTCACTTCCCATCCGTCCATTTCTGGTAATAACCTCATTTGAAAATGATTTTGGTGTCAGCATCAAGTGATTCTCCGTGGCACGATAATCCTCTGTAATTCATTAGATAATTGTCATAAACGAATATTTTCAAGTAAATTATACGGTACAATAGCCTGTGTTGAAATTGTGACTATAAACGCATAATGTTTTTATCAAATGGAAGATTCATTTTTAGGAGGATCACGTGGATGATGTATTGACCGGTCTTCTCAGGCCCAAAGGTATCGCTATCGTTGGCGCCTCAACCACACCGGGAAAAATTGGACATACAGTCGTAAAGAATCTCATCGAGAGTGGCTATGAAGGAGGAATCTACCCCGTCAACCCCACAGCCGATGAAATTCTTGGTTTAAAGGTATATAAGTCCGTTGTGGATATTCCAGGCCAGGTTGACGCCGCCGCGATCACCGTCCCGGCGAAATACGTTATCGATGTCGTCAAAGAGTGCGGTGAGAAAGGCGTCAAAGGCCTGATCGTCATCACCTCGGGTTTTAGTGAGGTTGGCGATGTCGAACTGGAACAAGAATTGGTTGAGCTCGCCCATGAATATGGGATGCGAGTCCTCGGACCGAATGTCGTAGGGACACTGTCCAATTCCGACAAACTCAATGCATCTTTCGCACCTTTCCTTCCGCTCAAAGGCTCCGCTTCATTGGTATCCCAAAGCGGTGCGCTGCTGATCGCCATGGACGCAATTACCTACACTCGCCGGATCGGCTTCGACAAAATGGTCTCGATCGGCAACATGTCCGATGTTAATTTTGCCGATATGGTCGCCTGGCTCAATGAAGACGAAAACACCAACTGCATCACCCTTTACGTTGAAGGCTTGAAAGACGGTCGCCGTTTTATTGAAGAAAGTGCAAATGCGACCAAACCGGTCGTCGTTTTGAAAGCTGGTGTATCTGAACACGGCGCAGCCGCGGCCGCTTCTCACACCGGTTCACTCGCCGGCGCTCGCAAGGTTTATGGTGCCGCTTTCCAACAGGCCGGCGCGATCCAATCCACCGATCTGAGCGACCTCTTCAACTGCACGCTGGCGCTTTCATTACAGCCCCCGATGAAAGGTGAAAACTTATTGGTTATCACCAACGGCGGCGGCGTGGGCGTTCTGGCAACCGATTCCGCAGAACTTGCCGGTGTTCCCATGAAATTTGCTCCTGAGGACGTACAAAAAGAATTGAAAATGCACATGCCGTCCTTCGGCTCTGCCAAGAACCCGGTCGATCTGACCGGTATGGCCGGTAATGACTGGTATCATGATACGGTCAATTTCGCTTTTGGTCACAAATGGGTTGACGCGCTGGTTGTGCTTTATTGCGAGACGGCTATGACCGACCCGATGGAAATTGCCAAGAGCATCCATAAAGCGATTAATGAAACCGGCATCAAGGACAAACCGGTGACCATATCGTTCGTCGGTGGTGAGCGTTCCGACAAGGCCATGCAATGGCTGTCCGAAAATGGGATCCCTGCCTATAACGCGCCTGATCTTGCTGTCAAAGCCATGGGAACTTTACATGAATATGCCCGGCTGCAAACTTTGAAAACAGCCAGCCCATTCACCAACGAAAAAGCTGATGTCAAGACAGCCCGTGATATTATCGCAAGTGTGCGTGCAGATGGCCGTACAAATCTGACTGAGATCGAATCCAAAGCCATTTTCAGAGCTTATGGTCTCCCCGTCGTTCAGACCCTGATTGCAACCACCAGTGAAGATGAAGCTGTTGAACTCGCAGAGGGCGTTGGTTACCCGGTCGTGCTCAAGATCGTATCTCCTGATATTCTGCATAAATCTGATGCTGGCGGCGTTATCGTGAATATTAAGGATGAAGCCGGTGTTCGCGAGGCCTATCAGAAGATCTTGAAGAACGCCAAAGCCTATAAAGCGGACGCTAAAATCCACGGTATCGTGGTTCAGGAAATGGCGCCCTGGACGACAGAAACCATTATTGGTTCAGTCAATGATCCCACCTTCGGCGCAACCGTCATGTTCGGCCTGGGCGGCATTTTCGTCGAAGTCCTCAAAGACGTGACCTTCCGGGTCGCCCCAATCGCAGAAGTCGAAGCAAAGAATATGCTCGATGAGATCCGCGGCGCACCAATCCTGGACGGTACACGTGGTGAAGCACCACGAGATAAAGCCGCCCTGGCAAATGTCCTCGCCAAATACGCCTATATGATCAGTGACCTGGCAGACGAGGTGAGCGAATTTGATGCCAATCCCGTCCTGGTTTATGAAGAAGGAAAAGGCGTCCTGGTCGTCGATGCCCGGATCATTCTCAAATCGAAATAATCCACCAAATTAGATCTCAAGAGCCACTGTGGATTTGAACACAGTGGCTTTTGTATTGCCTGAAAAAAACCATCATGAGACGCCAAAAACTAAAACGACTTAACATCGCACCCAAGGACTTTTCCGACCGCGCCTACTTTCCCGGCACGGAAGAGCATCCTTTCCACACCATCAATACACTGGACCGGATTGTCGGCGTAATACCGGCCCCCTTCTATCCCGTATTCTTCGGCGGTGTCTTTTACCTGTTATCGCATAATCTTCAGAAATCAGTCACTTGGGCAGCTTTCATATTTCTGGATTTAATCCTGCTTTGGCTGCTTCCACGACTGAAAATCTCTTTTGGTCCGGCGACGCTGCCGATGGTCTTTCTTGCTCTGCTCAGGCTGCCTTTCATGTTCTTTTCAATGCCATTCGTGCTTGCATTTCAAAGCATCGGTACACTGCTGATGGTTTACGGTTTCATGGTTGAACCGCAGTTCCCAGTGACAAATCACTATTCACTCACCCTAAAGACTTCCGGAAAGGTCGGGCAGCTTCGGATCGTTCACCTGAGTGACTTGCACATGGATTATTTCACCCGGTGCGAAACCAGGGCAATCGACAAGATCAACGCCCTGGAACCGGATCTGGTCCTGTTTACCGGCGATTTCTTCAACCTTTCCCATCGGGAAGATCCACAAACCGACCGGGATATCCAGTCTTTCTTCGATCGTCTGAAACCGAAATACGGCATCTATGCGGTGACCGGCAGCCCGTCAGTTGATTTACAAAACAGTGTTTCACGAATCCTTGAAGGTTGCGACTTCCACCTGATCAATGAAAAGGTGGTAAAACTTTCAATTGAAAGCAAACAGATCGAGTTGATCGGGCTAAGTTGTACACATCGACCACACGATGATCAACGCAGGTTGAAGGAGATAATTGGAGAACCAGGACCTGGCTCCAATTCAGACGCCAGAATTCTCTTATATCATTCCCCGGACCTCGCCCCTGCGATTGCGAAGGAAGGCATCACGCTGCAGCTTTCCGGTCATACCCATGGCGGGCAAGTACAAATCCCCTTCTTTGGGCCGATCTTTGCAGCTTCCCTTTATGGGCTGAAGCTCTCCCAGGGCTTTTACCGGATCAATCAAGCGATGTATTTGATCGTATCCCGTGGATTGGGGTTGGAAGGCAACGCGGCCCCCAGGGTGCGTTTCTTCAGCCCACCGGAAATTGGCTTTATCACTTTTGATTTCGAACACGATAATGTAAAATAAAAAGGTGCTTTACCGAAAACAGAGAAAGAAATGTAATAAATGAAAAATTTCATCATCGATATGGACGGCGTTCTGCTCCAGGGGAACAGTGTCATTCCAGGTGCAGATGATTTCATCAATCGCCTTCGAGATCAGGGTCGAAAGTTCCTGATCCTGACCAACAATCCGATGTATACGCCGCGTGACCTTGCCCACAGGTTGCAGGCCATCGGGTTGCACATTGAGGAAACTCAGATCTTCACTTCCGCACTGGCAACAGCTTCATTTCTTCACCACCAACGTCCGGATGGCAAAGCTTTCGTTTTGGGTGAAAGCGGGCTGACGGAAGCAATCCATAACATAGGTTACATCATTACGGATGTGCAACCGGATTATGTCGTGCTGGGCGAAACCCTTGCCTACGACTTTCAGATGATCAAGAAAGCCATCCGCCTCATCCACGATCATGCCGCAAGGTTCATTGCGACCAATCCCGATCCCTCCGGCCCGAGTGAGGGCGGCCTGGTTCCCGCATGTGGGGCAATGGCATCTCTGATCGAGACGGCCTCCGGCGTTGCGCCTTTCTTTGTCGGTAAGCCCAATGCATTAATGATGCGCCTGGCGCTTAATTTCCTGAACATGCACTCTGAAAATACCATTATGGTCGGTGATCGAATGGATACTGATATCGCCGCCGGCGTGACCAGCGGTATGGAAACCATCCTGGTGTTGAGCGGCGTAACGAAACAGGAAAACATCGATACCTACCCATACCTCCCCAATCACATCAAAACCTCCGTTGCTGAGATCATTCCTGAAGAATTTGATAATTGACAGGTTTTCCCTTACAGGTATAATCCTCCTACATGACAAATAAGACCTTTTCACGCAGAAATTTCCTGAAACTGGGCGCGCTCAGTCTCGGTTCATTAGCCCTTAATCCATTGGCAAAAGAAACCAATCAGCCCATCAAGCGCCGTTTGATGCGTGTTGGTACTGATTCAGTCAGTATTCATAAGCAACCGGACGATGAAACCGTCATCCTTTATCAGCGCTATCGTGATGACCTGATCAACGTTTACTATGAAGTCGTTTCGGAAGCCGGCCCGGAGTACAACCCAATCTGGTACCGGGTTTGGGGTGGTTATGTGCACCGAGCGAGCCTGGTTGAGGTAGATAAGGTCTATAACGAAGTCGCAGATTCTATTGATGAAAAAGGGCAGCTAGGCGAGATCACCGTCCCCTATACGCGTTCCTATCGCTATACTTCCCTTTACGGCTGGTCGGAAATTTACCGCTTGTATTATCAATCAACCCATTGGATTCGTGATATTGTCACCGGACCAGATGGCGAACCCTGGTACGAACTCGAAGATGAATTGCTTCGTTTGCGTTTTGCGATCCCTGCGGAACATATGCGGATCGTGAAGGATTCAGAATTCGATATGATCCATCCCGATATCGAACCGGAGAGTAAACGGATTGAAATTTCTCTTTCACGGCAGGAATTGACGGCTTATGAGAATGACAATATCGTCCTGCAAACCATGATTTCAAGTGGATTACCCTATTACGACATGGATACGCCCGCCGGTGAATTCCGGATCGGGTCGAAGTACGCTTCCAAGCATATGGGTGATGGTAATGTGACCAGCGACATCTACGCCTACGAGTTACTCGGTGTTCCCTGGTGCAGCTTCTTTGTGCTGGATAAAGGGATTGCCACGCACGGGACCTATTGGCATGACAATTTTGGTGTGCCGATGAGTCACGGGTGTGTCAATATGCGAAATTCTGATGCAAAATGGATCTTCCGTTGGGCGAACCCTGCGCCAAAACCCCACGACTTCACCCGTACGGTTGGCTTCGGCACCAGGGTTTCCGTCGTTTAGAATTTTATACAAATTCCATGAAAGCCTGATTAGCTAAAGGGATGCCCTTCCTGGTTAATCGTAATTGCGCCTGATCTTCCCCCACCCATTCAACCAAACCTAATCCCAAGAGTTTCTCGATCTCTTGTTGGAAAACGTCGGCCATATCAACCTGATAGCGGCCTTCGAATCTTTTCCGGTTAACACCTTCCTGGATCAGACGTAATCCTAACATCATCTCGTCTCGCATCTGGGTGGCCTTGTCAACAGTCTCCATCGATATCGTCACAGGTGTCTCAGGAAATTCCTGTTTCGCAATGTCCGGCTCTTTCAGCTTTTGAATATAGTTCGAAATGATAGGTGTATTCACCGTACGAATATGATCGACGTATCCATGCGCCCCGACACCAAGCCCGAAATATGGATCATTCAGCCAATACTGGAGGTTGTGCTGACAGCGAAAATCTCGCTCAGGGTCAGCTTTAGCCCAATTCGAGATCTCATAATGGCTGTATCCGGCATCAGCAAGCCGGTTCATCGCCCATTCATACATATCCGCATCCAGATCCTGATCCTGCTCCCCGATCAGACCCCGTTGATACCACGCATAGAGCGGCGTGCCGGGTTCGATGATCAGTGCATAGAGCGAGAAGTGGTCCGGTTTCAGCGCAATGGCTCTTTCCAGTGAATTTTCCCAGCTTTTCAGATCCTGCCAGGGCAGTCCAAAGATCAGGTCCAGGTTGATGTTATCAAAACCGGCAGCTCGCGCATCGGCTACCCCATCGATGATATCCTGAATATTATGGATTCGGTCCAATCGCTGCAGGTCAAACGTATTCGTCGATTGCACGCCTAAACTGAGGCGGTTGATACCTATTTCGCGTATCGCCTTCAAATAGGATCTGGAAATTGTGCCCGGATTCGCCTCAAGGCTGATCTCGCAGTCCTCGGTCAGAATGAAATTTTTTTTGATAATGTCAAGCAAGTCTGCCAACAGCGATTCGGAAACCAGCGATGGTGTTCCCCCACCGAAAAAAATGGAGTGAATGGGATAATTTATCTTGTCATTAATGACTATACGAATTTCTTGTTTGAGGGCCTCCACATAAGCCGGTAGCATTCCTTCCTGACCGGCGGTTGTGATAAAATCACAATAATGACAGCGATGTCGACAAAATGGAATATGGATGTAGAGACTGTAGTCCATGTTCCTAGTTATACCACTCCCATAATTGACACATTTGAGATAATTTCGCCATTGGATAAGTTTACAACCATGAGGTATACTAGTCCAGAATTAATATGAGCCCAGATACGAACACTTCAAAAACGAAACTTTGTCCCGTTTGCGGTACACGTTTGAATGAGTCCGCAACCAGGTGCCTTGTTTGTGGAACAGAATTGGAAACCAAAGCTGATGCTAAGAAAACCAGCGGCGTCAGCGCTAAAAGGCTACCTGAAATCACCCTCAGCCTACCGGCAGCGTTAGGGCTTCTGGCACTTTTTATCACACTCGGTGCAGTCGTCGTTTTCCTGATCCTGAACCTGGGCGGCAGTCCGGCAGCGATCGCTGATGCGACCCAGGAGGAAGGCACACCGACGACCAGCCCAACGGTCACGATCACACCTACGATCACCCAGACCCCAACCCAGGCGCCCACCTGGACCCCTCTCCCGCCGATCCCTTACACCGTTAAACCCGGCGAGACTTGTTCGGATGTCGCGGCAGGTTTTGGTGTCTCCGTCCAGAGCATCATCCTGGAAAACAACCTCACCGCGGATTGCACGCTTTACGAAAATCAGCAGCTTAATATTCCTCAACCGACCCCGACCGCATCACCGCAGCCGACGGCAACCTTGAGTGAGGTAGAAAAGACCGAGACGGCTTGCGAAAAAGTCCCGTATACTGTCGTCGAGAACGACACACTCAGCAAGATTGCGGATACGTACAACGTCAGCATGGCAACTATCCGAGATTACAACGGCCTGCCGAATGATACGGTTTATGAAGGGATGACCCTGATCATTCCTTTATGTTTGCGAGAGCCCACGCCGGGCCCGACACCGACCCCCACAACGCCCCCACCCTATCCGGGTCCGAACCTGCTGCTCCCGGCTGACGGTGCGTCTTTCGTTGGCGCCAACAGCACGATCACGCTGCAATGGGCTGCGGTTGGTGAATTGAAAACGGATGAAGCCTACGCTGTCACAATCACAGACCTGACCGACGAAACCAAACAAGCCATCAGCGATTATGTCACCGATACATCTTATATTCTGCCTCAGTCGCTGATGCCAACCGATGAAAAGCCGCATATCTTCCGCTGGTCGATCTACATCGCCCGCCAAATTGGCGGCGGTGATGAGGAGACCGGGAACTGGGTTTCCGCCGGGAATTACAGCGTCGAACGTGTATTTAGCTGGTATGCGACCGGCGCGGCACCGCAGCCGACAGCGACACCATAGCTCTCTACTCCAAAACACAAAACCGGAGGTCTAAGACCTCCGGTTCTTTTTTAATTTACTTGAACCGAATTTAAGCGGCTTCTGCTTCCAGATTTTCCAGATAGTGCGTCGCACGGATGGCCGCTGCGGCGCCCATGCCGGCCGATGTGATTACCTGCCGGAAATTGGGATCGGTGATCTCACCGGCTGCAAATACACCCGGTATCGAGGTTTCCATATATTTATCCGTCACGATATAACCTGCTTTATCCATTTCAATTTGGCCTTCGAACAATTCTGAATTCGGTTTATGTCCGATGAAAATAAAGATACCATCTGTTTTCACGAATTCCTCTTCACCGGTCTTGACATTCTTCAACTGAACGGCGTTGACGGCATCCACACCAAGGATTTCTGTCACGACGGAATCCCAGATAAATTTGATCTTCGGATGTTCAAATGCGCGTTTCTTCAGGATCGCGCCGGCGCGCAGTTCATCTCGGCGATGGACGATCGTAATTGTTTTAGCGAAACGAGTCAGGAACAAACCTTCTTCCAACGCACTGTCGCCGCCACCCACCACAATGATGTCCTTGTCTTTGAAGAACCAACCATCGCAGGTACCGCAGTAAGACACACCTCTACCAGTGAATTCCTTCTCACCCGGTACGCCCAGTTTTTTGGGATCTGCACCGGTAGTGATGATCAAACTCTTGGTCTCGTATTCCTTACCGTAGGATTCGATCTTGATCGGTTTGCCGATAAGATCTATCGAAGTGGCGTGATCGACCTCAATCTCCGCGCCAAAACGTTCCGCCTGAGTCTGGAATAGTTGGCCCAATTCCGTACCACCAACACCCTCCGGAAAACCAGGGTAATTCTCAATTGTATCGGTGGTAGAAGCCTGCCCATGCAGCATCATGCCCGTCAAGACCAGGGGATGCAAATGCGCCCGAGCGGCATAAAGCGCGGCAGAAAGACCGGCCGGTCCGGAGCCCAGAATAATTAAATCTCTTTTTTCAATGATCTTCTCGGTGCTGTTTGCCATAATGATCTCTCACTCCTCAGTTTTTTATCAATCTTTAGATGCATTTTATGCTAACGTAGTTACAAAACCATCTCAATTATTATTAGGGATTGAAATACGATCGTCAACAAGATTTCAAGCAGGATTTCTAATCTCGATGATGAAGATACCATGTTTTTCTATGAACCATATAAGAATTACAATCTCTACGTATTCGCTACTCCCACTTCGCTTCAAGATAGCATATAATCAATACGTTCAAATTACGGAAGGATATCGATGACATCTGACAATAGAATTAACAACGCAATCACCTACTACAAATCCCACTATGACGATTTTTTCAATCAATTTCTGGAGCTTTTAAAGATCCCATCGGTTTCCACGGCTGAGGAACATGTAGGGGATGTTCAGAAGGCTGCTGACTTCCTAGTTAACAAATTGAAAGAAATTGGACTGGACGAAGTTCAGGCTTTTCAGACCCCACGTCACCCCATCATTTACGGTGAATATATGGTCGATCCAGAGAAACCCACCGTCCTGATTTATGGGCACTATGACGTTCAACCACCCGACCCGCTCGATGAGTGGACCAGCGAGCCCTTCGAACCTACCATCCGGGAAGACTATCTTTATGCCCGCGGCGCTTCGGACATGAAAGGTCAGGTATGGGCTAATATCACCGCCCTCGAATCCATCTTAAAGACAAGTGACCTGCCCGTCAACATCAAATTCCTGATCGAAGGTGAAGAAGAAATCGGGTCACCCAGCCTTGACCCCTTCCTGGAAGATCATAAGGAATTGTTGAAGAGTGACCTTGTGCTGAATACGGATGCGGACATGCTCACTCCGGATAAACCCACGATCACCTATGCCCTGCGCGGCTTGGCCTATTTTGAACTGAGAATTTTCGGACCAAACGCCGATCTGCACTCGGGAATATTCGGTGGTGTGGTCGACAACCCCGCCAATGTGCTCTGCAAATTAGTTGCGGATATGCATGATGAAAATGGACATATCACACTGCCAGGTTTTTATGACAAGGTTCGCGAGATCACACCTAAAGAGAGTGAAGACCTCTCCAGGATTGGGATGGATGATGCATTTTTCAAAGACATTAGTGGTGTGCCCGCGCTGGGCGGTGAAACAGGTTTCCCGCCTGTTGAACGGATCGGCGCCAGGCCAACACTGGACGTGAACGGCCTTTATGCCGGTTACATTGAGAAAGGCGCCAAAACGATCATCCCGGCTTATGCCATGGCGAAGATCTCCACGCGTCTGGTGCCTGATCAGGACCCTGAAGACGTCCACGAGAGTCTAAAAGCCTACCTTGAAGAACACGTACCGGATACGGTAAGATGGGAGCTTGAATATATGTCCGGTGCAGCGGCTTACATCACTGAAAAAGACGTCCAGGGTATGGATCATTTCATCCAGGCGCTTGCCGACACCTGGCAGGTCGAACCCTTGAAGAAACGCGAAGGTGGCTCCATCCCGGTCGCGACATCAATGAAGAACATCCTCGGCGTCGATTCGATCATCACCGGTTTTGGTTTGCCGGACGACCAGATCCATTCGCCCAACGAACGGCTTCACCTCCCCACCAATAAAAAAGGTGTTGAAGCCTTGATCAGGTTCTATCTGAGTTTTTAATAGTAGAAGGATTGTATTGTGAAAGAAAAAATGCCATCATATGGAGGACAAGCAGTCATCGAAGGCGTCCTGATGCGGGGTGCGAACGCTGTGGCTATGGCAAACCGAACACCCGAAGGTGAAATTGTCATAAACCAGGAACCGCTCACAGGGATTTACACCAGCAACATCCGGAAAATCCCTTTTTTGCGGGGATTGGTCATCCTGTGGGACGCTCTCGGCCTGGGGATGCGTTACCTGACGATTTCCGCCAATCTCCAAACCGGTGAAGATGAGAAGTTGGAAGGCCCGGCACTTTACCTGACCCTCGCCCTCTCGATCGCTCTTGGGATCGGCATTTTCTTCCTGCTGCCTGCATTCATCTCAGGTTTGATCGCTAAATTCACAACGATCACACCCTGGGTCGTCAACCTCTTTGAAGGACTTTTACGTTTAGCTATCCTAATTGTCTATCTCTGGCTGATCGGGAAGATGCCCGATATTAAACGAGTTTTCATGTATCATGGGGCGGAACATAAGACGATCAATGCTTTCGAAGCCGGTTCGGAGCTGACACCGGAAAATGTTAAAAAGTTTTCCTTGGAACACCCCCGCTGTGGGACATCTTTCATCCTGACCTTAGTGCTGCTTTCGATCATCGTCTTTTCCTTGTTTGGCCCTATGCCCTTATACTGGCGGCTGATCTCGAGAATCCTGATGATCCCGGTGTTGGCCGGAATCGCCTACGAATACATCCGTTTGCTCTCCAGGCACCTGGATTCTCCTTTCGTCCGCTTCATCATCAAACCCAACCTTGCCCTCCAGAAACTGACAACCCGCGAACCCAATGAGGAGATGCTGGAAGTCTCCATCAAGGCATTCGACACCATGTATGCCATGGAAAATGAGGCTGTGCCGCAGACACCTGTCGCTTAGAAACACACTTATACGTAATCCGTTAAAAAAATAATCTTATCAGCTGATCAGATTTCTGGTTGTTCTATCATTTGCTAATTTAACATAATCAGCTGAAGTTCATGTCTGATATAATGACTGCGATAATTTAAGTATTGCTATAAAACATTGTAGATCTCGCGAGGGGAAAAATGACAAAGCCATGGATGCTGATCGGTTTCGGATTATTGATAGGGCTGCTCGTGACCGGTGCGATTTTATTAATTGCCAGACCGGCCCAAGGTGTACCGATCGCATTGCAGCCTGCTCCTTCCCCGACGATAATACCACCTCCATCACCCACTTCGACGCCGGCACCAATCATCGTCCAAATTTCCGGTGAGGTTGTATCAAACGGTGTTTATTCGCTGCCCAAAGATTCTCGTCTGGAAGACCTGATCGATACTGCAGGTGGGTTAACGAGTTCGGCTGATGCCGAAAGGATCAACCTTGTGACAAACCTTCGGGATGGCGAATATTATTACATCCCGGCAATTGGCGAAGCCATTCCCGAAACCGCTGCCAATGCACCGAACAATAACCTGTCTAATGCTGGTCTCTCGATCCAGTATCCCCTTAACCTGAACATTGCCAAGCAAGAGGAACTGGAGACTCTTCCGGGGATCGGACCATCCAAAGCAGCGGATATCATCGCCTATCGGGACGAACATGGGCCTTTCCAAACAGTGGACGACTTGACCAATATCTCGGGAATTGGTCCAAATACGGTGGATTCACTGCGTGATTATTTGATTGTCGAATAGAAATGAAAAGTAAATACCATATTCAGATCACTAAAGAAGCCCTCGGTGCCAATTTTTCAGAGGATGCTCTCAAGACGGTTGTTCGAGCGAATGTCCTGCAGGATCGGCCGATTTACCAATTCAACCACGACCATTTCCACTTCGATGGAAGTGCTTTTACAGCCGGATATGAATATATCTTGAAGCAGGAAAGGATGATTATCGTTAAAGTTAGTTCCGGTGACTACCGCGAAGCGCGAAAAGCCTTCGGCCGGATCCTGCATACATGGCAGGATTTTTACAGCCACAGTAATTACGTCCCGATGTGGACATCTCAACATCCGGAACGCTTACCGGAGGATATCAACCCTGCGGACGAAACGATCATCCAAAGTCCCGCACTTCGCTCAGGGAAGAATTACGGCGTAACCGATATGCTCGCGTTGATGCCGGTTGTCTCGAAATGGGTCACGCCAAAGATGCCTGAAGATTCCCATGCTAAAATGAATATGGACAGTCCGGAAACAAGTTCCTTATTCCCCTTCGCCTTCGCAGCCGCTAAAAAACGAACACAGCTCATTTATAACGAAATAATACATGCACTTGTTGAGGCTGGTATCTCCGAGAAACAGATCCTTGAATTCACAGGTAAAGAAAAAGGGAACTAAAGGTATAATCTTTTTTATGAACAAGAAACAGGAAATACAACAAGCGTTAACAGCAGCGATGAAAGCCCGTGATGAGGATACCAAACGCACTTTGCGTCTGGTTATGTCCTCCATCAAATTGGCTGAAGTGGAAGCCGGTGGTGAACTCGACGACGAACGCATTCTGGGCATCCTCCAAAAAGAGGTCAAGACCCGGGAAGATACAATTGAAGAGACGAAGAAAGCCGGCCGGGAAGATTTGGTAAAGGCTGCCGAAGCCGAGATGGCAATCCTCAATAAGTTTTTACCGCAGCAAATGACCGGTGCGGAACTTAAATCACTGGCGAAAGAAGTCATCGCCGAAACCGGCGCGACCGGCATGAAAGATATGGGTGAAGTGATGAAACAGCTCATGCCCAAATTGCAGGGGCGTGCTTCCGGTTCGGATGCCAGTAAAGCTGTCCGGGAAATCCTCCAGGGCTAAACGCCAATTTTATGTCTGCTCAAACTGACACAAGAAAGAAACTTGATAGGCCTGAATTACTCAAGGTCATTCTTCTGATCCTGACGAGTATTTTAGCGTTCTTCTCTTTGATCCTGCCCCAAACCTTCAGCGAAGCCTCTTACCCGATGGCGATCGGTGATGTTTCACCTCAGGACATACTCGCGCCCTATTCTCTGACCTTTGAAAGCGAAGTCCTGACGGAACAGGCCCGGCAATCGGCTGCCGACTCCATCAGCCCGATCTATCTCCCGACCGATCCCAGTATCGGCAGGCGCCAGGTTGAGGACCTGCGTACTGTTTTATATTACATCACCACCGTCCGACAGGATGCCTATGCGACCCAGGACCAGAAAATAACCGACCTTCACGCTATCAACGATCTCGAGCTGTCTGATGAAACCCTAAAAAGCATCCTGCAGTTAAGCGATACACGCTGGGAAGCGGTCGAAATCGGAATCCACCGCAGTTCTGGAACAGGTAATGCGTAATACCTTACGTGAAACAGACCTTTTCACAGCCAAGCGAAACATCCCTTCATTGGTTGATTTCTCCTTCCCGCAAGATCAGGCGAATATCGTAGTAGCTCTGGTGGATCCTTTCGTGGTTCCCAACAGCCTCTTCAGCGCCGACCAGACGAATGCAGCCAAAGAGGATGCGCGGGCTGCGGTTGCGCCGGTGGTGCGTTCATTTATTGCCGGTGAGACTCTTGTCCGCCGCGGCCAGATCATCCGTGATGTAGATTGGGAAGCACTTGAACGTTATGGCTTGATCCAGACCAGTGACAGGATTCAGGATATCATCTCCGCAGGCGTCCTGACCGTCCTGCTGGCGACGCTGATCGGCTTATATTTCCGAAACCGGAAAGAGGCCAGACGTTATTCCGTGAGAGCCGTCTCGATGATCGCTATCACGTTCCTCCTGTTCCTGGCCGTGGGACGGTTCGTCATTATCGACAGGACGATCCTGCCGTATGTCTATCCCCTGGCCGCTTTCGCCCTGACCCTTTCAACAATCTTTAATTTCGAAGTCGCGGCCGTGTTATCCGTGGTCCTGGGCATTATGACTGCCTATGGCATGCCCAAGGGTTTCGATCTCACGATCTTCTATATCATTCCCGCCATCCTCGGTATGCTCACATTGGGTAAGGCTCGGCGCATCGCGACATTTTTCATCGCCGGTATCACAGTTGGGTTCGCTGGGATCGCCATTATCCTGGCCTATCGCCTACCCGATTCGGTCACCGACTGGATTGGCATCGCCACCCTATCCGGAGCTTCTTTGATCAATGGTATCGGCGCAGCCGGCATGACGCTTTTGTTCCAATATGTCTTTTCGCAAGTCCTGGGAACAACCACAGCCCTGCAGCTTCTGGATACCTCCCGCCCTGACCATCCCCTTCTTCAGCGATTATTACGGAACGCCCCAGGTACTTATCAGCATTCGCTGCAGGTTGCCAATCTGGCGGAGCAGGCTGCAGAAGCGATCGGCGCCAATGGCTTATTGGTACGGGTTGGCGCGATCTATCACGACAGTGGGAAATCTCAAAACCCCCAGTTCTTCATTGAAAATCAGGTCCTGGAAAAACTGGACCCGCACGATAACATCGATCCCCTGACCAGTGCACAGACGATCATCAGCCATGTGACCGACGGAGTCGAACTGGCCAGGAAATATCACTTACCAAACCGGATCATTGATTTCATCCGGGAGCACCACGGCACAATGTACACCCATTACCAATATTCCCAGGCGGTGAAAGACGCCGGGGGCGAAACCGGTAAGGTCGACAAATCACTTTTCACCTACCCCGGTCCGCGCCCACAATCGAGAGAGACCGCCCTGCTGATGCTCGCGGATGGCACCGAAGCCCGTGCCAGAGCGGAGGTACCCAAAGATGAAGATGAACTTCGCTCCCTGATTGACACGGTCTTTGCCTTCTATGAACAAAACAAGCAGTTGGAAGATACCAATCTGACCCTGAAGGACCTTCAGATGGCAAAGGAATCCTTCTTCCGGACGCTCAAAGGCACCTATCATCCGCGGGTCAAATATCCTGCTCTGGGTACGAAAACCAAACCTGCAATCAGGAATAAACCCGAACGAGCTAGCGGAGACGAAATGATTGAGATCCAACAAGCGCCTTCCATCTCCGAACGCATAGACCAACAATTGCTCACCAAAGCTATCTCCAAAACTCTGGATATCCTCAAGAAGCCAGAGATGGAGATCACGTTGCGATTGATCGATGACGAAGAAATGAAAGCGTTGAACCAGACCTTCCGTGGTGAAGACAAAACCACGGATGTTTTGTCTTTTTAATCAGGACCTGCTTGATCCTGAAACAGGGTTAACCTATCTCGGCGACATTCTCATCTCCGTTCCGACGGCTGCGAAACAAGCTGTTGGTCAAGGTCATTCTCTGGCTCTGGAATGCGCCTTCCTCGCCATCCATGGCACGCTGCACCTCCTGGGATATGACCATTATGACCCGGAAGAAAAAGCCGAAATGTGGACCCTTCAAGAGAGAATTTTTAATGCCATTAATCTGGACGGCGAGGAGAGTTGATGATGAGAAAACCACTGCCATACACTCGACTTGGGAAAATATTGATCGTCCTGGCAGCCGCGGGCATGATTTTCTCACTGGCCGGTATTGCTGCCATCTGGTTCCTGCGGCCTGGCGCCACTCAGAATATATCCAACACTCTGGATATCTTCCATGCCACCCTGATCACTTCCGGCGATGCAGTGGATGTGCTTTCGGGTGTCGTGGATAAAGCCGAAAACGACCTGGGCTTGATCCAGGCTTCACTGGACAGCCTCGGTACTTCAATCGATGGCATTTCCACATCTTTAGCAACCTCATCCGCCCTGATCGGGGATGACCTGAGCCTGACAGTAAATCAAACCCAGATCGCACTTTCCTCTGCTGCGACCAGTGCGAAGATCATTGATGACACTTTAAGTTTCCTGGCCTCTGTCCCCCTGCTGGGTGCAGATTACGAACCGGATGTCCCATTGCACATCAGCCTGACACAGGTCGCGGACAGTCTGGAAGATGTTCCCGGATCTCTTGACTCCCTTGAAAGCAATCTGAATACAACGTCCGAGGACCTCACCGCCTTCTCTGAAGACCTTGCCATCCTCGCCGATAATTTAGGTACTTTCAGTGAAGATCTTATTGAGACCAAAGGCGTCCTGGCGGAATATGACGCCATCATCACCAGTGCCACCACGAAGCTTGAGACTTTCCAATCCCGTTTGGGAGGATATTCGATTCTGCTCAGTGTGATACTTACAGGCATGTTATTATGGTTGGGTATTGGGCAGTTCGATGTCTATTTACGCGGTTATGAGTACATCCATCATGAGGAAAAAACCGTATCTCTTTCCGACCTCACCAGGGAATGAGTTACATAAAAACCAAACCACATTCACCAGGAGATTTTATGAAACACTTTCTTGACATCGCTGATTACAGCGGAGAAGAAATCGAAGGCATGTTGGCGCTGGCATCAAAGCTGAAGCAGGAACAGAAGAAAGGTCAATCTCGACCGCTGTTTAAAGGCAAGGTATTGGCAATGGTCTTTCAGAAACCAAGCCTGCGAACACGGGTCAGCTTCGATATGGCCATGCGCGATCTCGCCGGCGACGCGCTTTACCTGTCACCTCAGGAAATCGGGCTTGGCAAACGTGAATCCATCGCCGATGTCGCCCGAGTACTCTCAGGGTACGTTCAGGCAGTGATGGCCCGAGTCTTCTCTCACGAGCACATCCTCGAACTGGCGAAATGGTCCTCCGTGCCGGTGATCAACGGGTTGAGCGATTACAACCACCCTTGCCAGGCTATGGCTGACGCCCTGACCATTCGAGAAGCATTTGGTTCTCTCAAAGGGTTGAACGTCTCCTATATTGGCGATGGCAATAACGTCGCTGTATCCTTGATGAAAGTCGTGACCAAACTGGGCGCGAACTTCAGGATTGCCAACCCCGATGGTTTCGATATGCCCGAAGGTGATATTGACCTGGGTAAAACATTTGCCAAGGAGAGCGGTGGTTCCGTGTCACTCCTCCGCCAGCCGCAGGATGCCGCTGAAGGTGCGGATGTCATTTATACCGATACCTGGACCAGCATGGGACAGGAGGAAGAAGCCAAATTGCGCGAACAGGTCTTCCCACCCTATCAAGTCAACCAAGCGCTCTTGGAACTGGCCAAACCCAACGCCATTGTGATGCACTGTCTGCCGGCGCACCGTGGGCAGGAGATCACGAATGAAGTCGCAGATGGGCCGCATTCACGCCTCTTCCCGCAGGCCGAAAACCGAATGCATGCTCAGAAGGCCATCCTTGTCGATCTGTTGCTCGGAGGCGATCCGGATGCCAACTAGCGAACACCTCATCCAGCTTGAGGATGAATACGGCGCCCATAATTACCACCCACTCGACGTTGTCCTCACCAAAGGCGAAGGCGTCTGGGTGTACGACGTGGAAGGCAATAGATACCTGGATTGCCTGAGTGCCTATTCCGCCCTCAATCAGGGTCACAACCATCCCAAAATACAACAGGCGATGATCGATCAATTAAGCCGGATCACACTCACCTCTCGTGCTTTCCGCAATGATAGGCTGGGACCCTTCTACAAGAAGCTCTCCGATGTAACCGGCTACGAGATGAGCCTGCCAATGAACAGCGGCGCGGAAGCGGTCGAGACAGCCATCAAACTGGCCAGAAAATGGGCTTACGAAGTTAAAGGTGTCCCTCGTTATGAAGCGGAGATCATCGTTGCCGAAGGTAACTTCCATGGCCGGACCACAACTATCGTTTCCTTTTCAACGACCGACTTATATAAAGAGGATTTCGGCCCCTTCACACCGGGCTTCCCGATCGTTCCCTACGGCGATATTGACGCAATTAAAGAAGCGATCAATGAGAACACGGCTGCCGTGATGCTGGAACCGCTGCAAGGCGAAAACGGCATCATCGTGCCGCCTGAAGGCTATCTGAAAGCGGTTAAAGAGCTTTGCGAAGAAAACAACGTCCTTTTCATCGCCGACGAAATCCAGACCGGCCTCGGCCGCACTGGTGCGTTATTTGCCTGCCAACATGAGAACGTCCGCCCGGATATCACCATCATCGGAAAAGCGCTCTCAGGCGGTTTCTACCCTGTCTCAGCCGTTCTGGCGGATAAATCGCTCCTCGGTTTATTCCGACCTGGTGAGCACGGGTCCACCTTTGGCGGCAATCCTTTAGGCGCAGCGGTTGGCATTGCTTCATTGGAAGTGATTGAGGATGAACATTTGGCTGAAAACGCCAAAGAGATGGGTCGCTATATCATGGATTATCTGGAGGAAATCCCAAAGAAGAACATCCTGGATATCCGTGGGAAAGGTCTTCTGATCGGGATTGAACTGAAGCATGATCTTGGCGGCGCTCGTCGTTTTGCAGAGGCTTTACAGAAAAAGGGAATCCTGGTCAAGGAAACCCACGAACATATCCTTCGATTAGCCCCGCCGTTGATCATCGATAAAGAGACCGTTGATTGGATGCTGCCCATTCTGCGCGAAGTCCTGTTGATGGATTAATTACCACGCTCCGGGAGGGATCATGGATCGTTTTGCGAAAATCGTCTGCACCTTAGGCCCCAGCTGCAACACCAAAGAGAAGTTGCTCGAATTGGTCAAAGCTGGAATGAATGTCGCACGCCTGAATTTCTCCCACGGCACTCACGAAGATCACGGTCGTCTGATCAAGATCGTCCGGGAAATTTCGGATGAAGAGGGTGTTCCAATTACCATCTTGCAGGACCTGCAAGGGCCAAAGCTTCGCATCGGCAACATCCCCGGCGGTGTGGTCGACTTGAAAGCCGGTGATGAGGTCGCTTTAAGTTCCTCACCGGATTTTGTGAGTGACAAGGATGATATTTTCATCCCATTCGACGTGCCAGACCTGCATAAAGCGGTTATACCCGGGAACCACATCCTTCTGGATGATGGGCACCTTGAGATGGAGGTCACCAAGATCACCGGGGATCGGATTGACGCCAAAGTGATTTTGGGCGGCGAACTGAAATCACATAAAGGTGTGAATTTGCCCGGTGCGAACCTGAATTTCCCTTCCTTCACGGAAAAAGACCGGAATGATTTGGCATTCGGTCTGGATCAAAATGTGGATATGGTGGCTATCTCATTTGTAAAAACGGCCGAAGATATCCAAATCGTCCGCAAAGCTATTGAAAAACTCGGTAAGAGCCGATTTGAAAAGAACCTTCCAATCATTGCGAAACTGGAAAGGCCTGAAGCGCTCGATAATCTTGAAGCAATCATGCAGGTCAGCGAAGGTGTCATGGTTGCCCGGGGTGACCTGGGCGTTGAAATGTCTCCGGCAGGCGTACCAATCGCCCAAAAAGAGATCATCGCCAGCGCTAACCTGCATGCCCGGTTTGTGATCACTGCTACTCAAATGTTGGATTCGATGATCAATAATCCCCGCCCCACCCGTGCGGAAGCGACGGATGTCGCCAATGCGGTCTTCGATGGCACGGATGCCGTCATGCTGTCAGGTGAGACGGCAGCCGGAAAATACCCGGTTGAGAGCGTCAAGATGATGGATGCGATCGTCCGGGAAGCCGAGGCTAACAGCCAACGCTGGGGAAATGCGCTGACGGATCTCGATCTCAGTTCACAGAGTGATGCCGTTTCAATCACACGTGCAGCGAAATCCCTCGCCAGCGACCGGAATGTGGTCGCAATTGTGGTCTTCACGCAATCCGGCCGGACTGCCCGGTTAATGTCCAAAACACGGCCGCAAGTCCCGATCCTCGCCTTCACACCTGAAATCAAGACCTATCAGCAGATGGGACTTTACTGGGGTGTATCGCCAGTGCTGGTACCGCATGCCGATACCTTGGAAACGATGATCAAACACGTCGAAACCGCGATCTCTGCAACCACCAACCTGAAAGCAGGTCAGCAGGTGATCGTGATCTCGGGGTTCCCGGTCGGAGAATTCAGGAAACCAAACCTGGCCCTTTTACACACATTGGGCGACGTTTGAGTATCTTTCTTTTATAAATACAAAACCCTGCAATTTTTCATGCAGGGTTTTCTATTTTCAGAGATTGTATCTATATTAAAACATCGATTTGTTGATCTTCTCCAAAGATTCCGGTGAGGGACGTAATTTGCTCGAATTCCATCCGGTTCAATGGTTCATCCGTCAAATTAAGAAAATCATACAAGGATGGCTGGTTCGGATTCACGTAGATCAAGCCAGTCACAAGATAATGATTGATCTCCGCTTCCTCCAGGATCTTCATTGCCTGCCACTTATCGGTCGGGTCATAATCGTGCTCGAGCTTCTTCAAGACCACAACCGAACCGTCATGCAGCGTAACTTCTTTGGTTTCGCCTTCTTCGAATTCATCCAGAATGATCGCCCGGCGCGTCGGCACGTAAGAAATATCGTGCAGAGGGGCTTCATGCTGCCGGCCCCATTGGTAGGAATGGAGCGTGTCCTCACGGTTGTTGAAGCTTACGCAGGGACTGATGATGTCCAGGACAGAGGTGCCGTTATGGCTCAAAGCCGCTTTCAGCAACTCCCGTACCTGCTTCGGATCACCGGCGAAAGAACGCGCCACGAAGCTTGCATTGCCGATCAGCGCTTCCTTGGCGATGTCAATCGGTAGGAAGGGGTTCTCGCCCTGATGTTTGAGCTCCAGGCCCCGTTCGGCCGTCGCGGAGAACTGGCCTTTGGTCAGGCCATAGACGCCGTTGTTCTCAATGATATAGACCATTGGCAGGTTACGACGGATCAAGTGTTTGAATTGCCCTAAACCAATGCTTGCAGTATCACCATCCCCGGATACACCGATCACCTTCATACTGCGGTCGGCGAAAGCCGCGCCTAGTGCGAGTGACGGCATGCGGCCGTGCAGGCCGTTGAAGCCGAAAGACTGACTTAGGAAATAAGTCGGGCTTTTACTTGAACATCCAATCCCACTGAATTTAACGATCTTATTTGGGGGGATATTCATATCGTAACAGGCAGTAATGATCTGAGCGGAAATGGTATTATGGCCGCAGCCAGGACATAACGTGGAGCGTTCACCTCGATAATCCGTCCGGCTCAGGCCGATCTGATTCGTATTTGCTTGTTTTTCAGCCATGCTTCACCCCTTCCCGCTCACTGACTGCATCAATGATATAACCGGCTGTCATCGGCAGTCCGTCGATATAGGCCAGGGAGGTTAACCGATGGGTCAGGTCGCAGTATTCAATCGTCAGGATTTGATGGAGCTGCCCATCCCGGTTCAATTCGATCACGTAGTTTGTCTTGTGAGCCTGGATAAATTCACCGACTTCCTTGGAAAATGGCAGGGCCCGGATGCGCATGAAATCCGTTGTGATCCCCAATCTCCTTAAGTCGATCCTGTGCTTCAGTCACCGCATACTCGGTGCTCCCCATGGCGATCAACCCGATTTCCGCACCTTCCATCATCCGGTATTCGGGTTTCGGAAGCTTTTCGCTGTGCGTTTTCAAACTTAAGCTTGATCCGGTCCAACATCTTCTGCCAAACATCCGGTTCCTCGCTGTAATTTCCAAATTCATCATGGCCTGTGCCGCGGGTGAAATACGGTGCTTTAGGGTTCTCATTGCCCATCACCGTACGATAGGGTACACCGTCCCCGTCCACATCCAGATACCGCCCCCATTCTCTGCCAAATTTCTCCAGGTCCTCTTCCCAAAGGATCTTGCCTCGGTTGATCGGCTGGTCGGGATATTCAAATTTCTTCGTCATCCAAAGGTTCATCCCCAGATCGAGGTCACTCAGCACGATCACCGGTGTTTGGAATTCTTCGGCGTAATCAAACGCCTTCCAGCCAAACTCAAAGCATTCATTTACCGATGAAGGGATCAGGATAAGCTGGTTGGTATCGCCATGACCCAGGAAATAGTCCAGGTTCAGGTCGCTTTGTCCGGTCCGGGTTGGTAAACCCGTACTTGGCCCGACCCGCTGAACATCCCACAAGACCAGCGGCACTTCCGCGTAATAAGCCAGACTCATATATTCCGTCATCAGGCTAATCCCGGGTCCCGACGTGGAAGACATGGCGCGGATCCCGGCCCATCCTGCCCCGACGGCCATGCCAATTGACGCCAGTTCATCCTCAGCCTGGACGATCGCGAATGTGTTCTTTCCGGTCTCCGGGTCTTTCCTGAGCCTGGGCGCAAAAGTGTTCAGCGATTCAGCCAGGCTTGTGGCCGGTGTGATCGGATACCATCCGCAAAACTGGAACCCGCCATAGATTGCGCCCAATGCACCGGCGGTGTTTCCGTCGGACATGATATATCCGTTCAGCGGCGGCATCGTTTCAATAAAATACCTGTCTCGTTTTTCCAGATTGTCTTTCGCCCAATCAGCGGCAAGTTTGACGATCTCGAAATTCGAATCGGCGACCGAGGACCGTTTCTTGAACTGGTCCAGCAGGACCTGGTGAACGATGTCCAAATCTATCCCCAACATCTGTGAGACCACGCCAACATAAACCATGTTCTCCATATAGTCTCGCAGGTTCGATGGTACATCCGCCTGCTTGATAAGGTCCTTGACCGGCATTGGGTAAACGACCATATCTTCCCTTATGATCGGCATTTCAATATGATCAGCATAAAAAACCACCCCACCCGGCACGTTATAGTTCAGGTCTTGCTCGAACGTAGTGGGGTTCATCTGCACGATGATGTCGTCATGCGCAACCCGCGCCAGGTAACCATCCTTCGAAACGCGGATCGAAAACCAGGTCGGCAGCCCTTTGATGTTGGAGGGAAAGATGTTTTTTCCGGAAACGGGGATCCCCATGTGGAACATGGCTCGCAGGAGGGTTGTATTGGCTGTGGCGCTCCCCGAGCCATTAACGGTGCAGACGGTCATGCAAAAGTCATTTACGACCTTTGCCTGGGTCTGGTCCGCTTCAATATCCTTTGTCATTTAGGCTCCTTCCAAAAGTCTATTCAAAAGGTATTTTTGCGTTTTGTTTGTCTCGCTGAAACAATAGATCCATGTGCGCGATCAAGGCTTGATAGCCGGAGAGGAAATCATGGTGAGCGATCGCCTCCACCATTTGCTGATGATAAGTCCAAACCCGGTCGAGGTATTTGCGGTCTTCATAAATACTCAAACCCACCGCCTCGTAAATATCCCAATAGGATTCCAGGATGCCCAGGACAAAGGGATTCCCCAGGCGCTTGTAGATCATCAGGTGGAGTAATCGATGCTCCAGATGCGGGATTTGGATCGGATCCGTGCTCAATTTCCGGATTGCCGTCCTGACGATCTCCTGCAGTTCATCGATGTCATCCTCGGTCAGGCTGCTGACCGCCTGATACCAATAAGAGGCTTCAATATGGTTCCGCAGGTCAGAGAACTGTCGAAACATCTGCCGGTCCACACTGACGGCGTATGCCAGGCTTGTGCTCACCGCAGGTGTGAAGCTATATGGCAGACATTTGATACCGGTCCGGGGTTTGACATCGACCATCCCCAACGCGCGGGCAACCTGAAGCTCCTCACGTAAGGTGGAGACACTGACGCCAAGCGACCGGCTTAGATCACTCAGACTTGGGAGCGATTCATGCCCTTCAGCCATTTCCTTGGCTAAAAAGGCCATAAAACTGGATAATTGATGGGAAAGCGGTTGTGGATTCATTGAAAACACACCTGATTAATATGATTAATCGGATAATTATTCGCTGTCAGTATAGCACTGTTTTTCTAGCGAGTCAAACAAGCTCACAGAACATAAAAAATCGTATGTCCTCAGGTTTATAATGTTACAATACTTCGTTGCGTCACCGCGAACCCATCATAGCAAGAGAAAGAATTGGAATTGTTCATGGATTTAATCGAGATTCTCGCTCAAAACGTCAACCTCCCCATCCACAAGGTCAAAAACACCGTTGATTTACTTGATGGTGACAATACCGTCCCTTTCATTGCCCGCTACCGTAAGGAGGTTACCGGTACGCTGGATGAGGAGCAAATTCTCAACATTAAAGAGGAATGGGATCGCCTTAAAAACCTCGAGGAACGGCGAGAAACGATTTTGACGTCGATTGAAGAACAGGGAAAATTAACAGGACGAACTTCGCTCAAAGATTACTGCGGCTGTGACGATGACTGAATTGGAAGACCTTTACCAGCCATACCGTCCCAAACGCCGTACACGAGCAATGATCGCCAGAGAAAAAGGCCTGGAACCGCTGGCGGAGATGATCCTCGGCCAGGAAATTACTTCCCAAAACCTGGAAACGATCATCGAACCATTCCTTGAGCGAAGAAGTACCTTCAATTGATGACGCACTGACTGGTGCAAAAGACATAGTCGCGGAAACGATCAACGAAAACGCACTCGTTCGCCAGCTGACCCGTGAGAAAGCGCTCAAATTCGGGAAAGTCTCCAGCGAAAAAATCCCGGATGCCGAAGATGAACGACGAGTATTTGAGGTATATTACCAGTTCGAAATCCCGGTGAAATACATCAAACCACACCAGGTCTTGGCCCTCAATCGGGGAGAAACAGAAAAAGTGCTTAGGGTCAGCATCATTATTGATGAAAAAGATTGGCGTATTGCTATCCGCAGTCAATATGCACCCGACAGGCGGTCGGCGTTCTTCGGCTTGCTGAATGAAGCCACGGAAGACTGTGCCAAACGGCTCCTGTTACCCGCCATTGAACGTGATATCCGGCGAAGCCTGACTGAGACAGCCGACATACATGCTATCGAACTATTCGCAAAAAATCTGCGCGCGCTCCTGACCCAACCACCCCTGGCAGATCAAATTGTCCTCGCAATTGATCCCGGCTTCCGCACCGGCTCAAAGATTGCCGTGCTTGACGATACCGGGAAACTGCTTGAAACCGGGACAATCTACCCGCATCCCCCACAAAACAAGAAAGCTGAATCAAGAAAAATTATTGAAGCGCTGGTCGCGAAATATCACGTGACTCTGGTCGTGATTGGCAACGGTACCGCCTCTCGCGAGACGGAAGCCTTTATCGCTGAAATCACCAAAGAAAATCCCAAATTGCACTATCTGATCACCAGTGAGGCCGGTGCAAGCGTGTACAGCGCCAGTAAACTCGCCCGGCAGGAATTCCCGGACCTGGATGTCTCGATCCGTGGTGCGGTCTCGATTGGCCGTCGGGTGCAGGACCCACTGGCAGAACTGGTCAAGATCGACCCGAAGTCAATCGGTGTTGGCTTATACCAGCATGACGTCAACCAAACTCATCTTTCCAACGCGCTGGATCAGGTGGTCGAATCGGTCGTTAATGCCGTCGGGGTGGATGTGAACACTGCCTCAGCCACCTTGCTCACCCATGTAGCCGGTATTGGCCCCAGCCTGGCTGAAAAGGTTGTCCAACACCGGGAAGAAAATGGGGCATTCAACACCAGGAAACAAATTCAGAAAGTCAGCGGGATGGGCCCGAAATCGTTCGAACAAGCTGCCGGATTTCCTCCGTATTCGGGATGGGGAAAACCCGTTGGATGCCACCGCGATCCATCCTGAAAGTTACGCCGTTGCTGAGAAAATACTCGGAGCACTCAAACTCTCCGCAAATGCGTCTTCAACTCAACGTGTATCTGCGGTCGAACATTTCCTTGAGAACTCGGATCTTTCTACCCTGGCTAAAGAGCTCAATACCGGCTTGCCAACCCTTGAAGATATTCTTGAGGAAATAGCTAGGCCCGGCCGAGATCCCCGGGAGGATCTTCCTAAACCGCTGCTCCGTACGGACGTCCTGAAAATGGACGATCTTTCACCCGGTATGCATTTGAAGGGTACAATACGAAATGTCGTCGACTTTGGCGCTTTCGTTGATATTGGCGTCAAGACCGACGGTTTGCTCCACCGCTCGAAGATACCCCGAGATACCGAATTACAGGTGGGAGATATCATTGAAGTTTCGGTATTAACCGTTGACAGGGACCGGAACCGGATTGCCCTGGATTTAAAGGATTTTAACCATTCATGACCGCTCAAACAGCAGAGGGCATCTCTGAATTCAACTTTACAGCCAAATATAAGACCAATCGGAATTCAGCAGGTATTTGGATTCTGTCTCATGCGATTCATCAATGGCCCTGGATATTAATGGCGCTAACCGGTGCCATTGGCAATGCAGTACTGGCAAGTGTTGTCCCGATTTATATTGGCAAAGCATTCAATGAGATCCTTTCCTCATCCCCTTCGTTGGCGACGATCGGCAGTTATGCTCTGATCATTGGCCTTTCGCAGACTCTCCGTGGGTTACTGCAATTTACACGTAATTTTGGTTTTGAGATCATCGCACAAAAAATTGAACGGGTTGTCCGGCAGGAACTTTATGTCAATTTGCTGGGCAAGAGCATGACCTTCCATAACCTGCAATCCGTTGGTGACTTGATGGCGCGCGCCACCAACGATGTCCGGGAAGTGAACTATATGTTCAGCCCGGGTTTCAACCTCGTGATCGGTTCCCTGAACTTCCTCTTCATCCCTCTATTTGTCGGTCCGACCTATAATGCCGCGCTGATCATTACGCCGGCAGTCTTTATCGTGCTGTACGCACTTTCACTCTGGTATTATCTGGCGATCCTCAGCCCGGTGACGGGTGAGGTCAGGGAAACCTTCGGACAGCTCAACAGCCGTCTGGCTGAAGCCATCGATGGCGTTGAGGTCGTCAAAGGTTCAGCACAAGAAGATGCTGAGATCGATCGGTTCAGGCATAATGCAATCGCATACCGTAACGCTTCCGTCGAACAAGGCAAAATTGAAAGCCGGTTCCTGCCGATGTTACTGCTTGGGATTACAATGGCGGTCGGTTTAGGCCATGCGTTATTACTGATGCAGCAAGGGGCAATTAACGTTGGTGATGTGATCGCCTATTTTGGTACCCTGTCCTTACTGGGTTTCCCAACGTTTACATCAACATTTGCCTATTCCCAGATTTCCTTAGGTTTTTCAGGCGCCCGACGGATCCTTCAGTTAATGAACACCGAGAATAAACTGGACCAAAATCTGGAGGGATATGCCGCGCCAATCATAGGCAAGGTCAATTTCGACCATGTTTTCTTTGGCTATAATCCCGATGAGCCGATCCTGAAAGACATCAATTTTGAAGTCGAACCCGGCCAGACAGTCGCCATCGTCGGCCAGACAGGTTCGGGTAAAACATCCCTGGTGAAATTGATCAACCGGACCTTTGATGTGCAATCCGGTGCAGTTAAAGTTGACAATGTCGATGTCCGGGATTGGTACCTGGAAGCGCTTAGGAACCAAATCTCGATCATCGAACAGGATGTATTCCTGTTCTCCCGATCCATCGCTGACAATATCGCATTCGGGAAGCCGGAAGCCTCTCGGGAGGAGATCGTTCAAGCAGCCAAGGAAGCACAAGCGCACGATTTTATCATGACCTTCGAAAACGGATATGAGACCATCATCGGTGAACGCGGCGCCACCCTATCGGGTGGGCAGCGACAACGCCTTGCCCTGGCAAGAGCCTTCCTGACCTCCCCGCGCATCCTGATCCTTGACGATTCGACCAGCGCGATTGACAGTGAAACTGAAGATAAGATCCAGCAAGCCATCTTCCGCGCCGCCGAAGGTCGCACAACCTTGATCATCACGCATCGCTTGTCGCAAATACGTTGGGCAAATAAAATCGTCGTCATGCGGCAAGGCATGGTCACCGCGATCGGTACCCATGAGGAATTGATGAAAACGTCGAAGGCTTATCAAAGAATATTTAGCGAGTAATTATGGGTTTCTTTTCAGGTTTATCAGCGGAAAACTACGACCGGCAATATTCCGATAAACGGTTATTTAACCGGATCATTGAATATTTTAAACCCCAATCCAGACGATTGATCCTGATCGCATTTACGATCATTGTCAGAGCCTTCATTGAAGCGGCAACGCCAGTGATAGTTGCGAAAGGCTTAGACCGGGTCACACAGCAAACGATCACACTTCAGTTCATTTTGATCCTGACAGGGATCATCCTCGGCCTGGGTATTATCAGCTGGTTTGCAAACTATTTACTTCGAAGAAACTCGGCCAAGACGATCGCTGAAATCATCCGATATCTTGCCACAGACGCATTCAAAGCCTCCGTCCGACAGGATTTGAGTTTTCACGATACTTTTTCATCCGGGAAAATCGTTTCAAGGATCACTTCGGATACCCGCGAGTTCGGTCAACTGGTCACGCTGACAACAGATGTCCTGATGCAGTTGATGTCTTCCATCATCATCGCCGTCGTTTTGCTGACGACTGAATGGCGGTTAGCGATCGGGATTTTCCTGATGATCCCCGTGCTTTTCATCATGGTTGTCCAATATCGAAAAGCCGCTCGTAATGTCACGCGGGATGGAATGCGCGCGATGGCGAACGTGAACGCCACAATTAAAGAAACCATCAGCGGCATTGCAATCGCCAAGAATTTCCGCCAGGAGAATTCCATCTACGATGAATTTGTAGACGCAAACCAGACTTCCTACAAAGTCAATATCAAACGCGGCTTCATCCTCTCAGTTGTTTTCCCCGTCCTGCGCACCATCGGCGGCGTTGCAACCGCCCTGCTGGTTTATTATGGCGCGGTCAATGTCTTGCAGGGTGTTGTCACAGCCGGCGCCTGGTATCTTTTCCTTTCTACCCTGGACCGTTTCCTGTATCCGGTGATGAGTGTGTCGTCATTTACGACCCAGGTCCAATCCGGTTTATCGGCAGCTGAACGTATTTTCGCTTTGATCGACGCCAAACATTCCGTCAAGCAAACCGGCGACATCAAACCTGACGATCTCGAAGGCCGGATCGACATGAATCATGTCTATTTCAGCTATACACCGGATGAACCCATCTTGAGGGATTTTTCACTCCATATCAAACCCGGAGAAACGCTGGCGCTGGTCGGCCATACTGGCGCTGGAAAGACTTCTATCGGCCGTTTGATCGCTCGTTTTTATGAATATCAGCAAGGGGAAATCCTGATCGATGGCATCAACATTCGCCGCTTTGACCTGGTTTCACTCAGGCGGCAAATGGGGATCGTGTCCCAAGTGCCCTTCCTTTTTGCCGGTACGGTCGAAGAAAACATCAATTATGGCTGCCCGGGGTGTTCACGAGACGAAATACTTCGTATCGCTCATGAAATTGGCGAAGGTGAATGGTTGGATACGCTGCCTAATGGTCTGGATACCAATGTCGGTGAACGCGGGTCCCAACTTTCAATGGGACAGCGCCAACTGGTCGCACTGATGCGGGTTCTCATCCAGAAACCTTCGATCTTCATCCTGGATGAGGCAACAGCCAGCATTGATCCTTTCACCGAGACCCAAATTCAAACCGCATTGGACCTGATCCTTTCAGAAACCACCAGTATCCTGATCGCCCACCGGCTTTCAACAGTCAAATCCGCTGACCGGATCCTGGTGATGCAGCAAGGTGTGATTATTGAAGAAGGCAGCCACACAGGTCTCCTGGCTGCCGGGAAACATTATGCTGAACTCTATAACACCTATTTCCGCCACCAATCGTTGGAATATGTGGAAGAAGCAAGAAAATACGCCAAGAAATAAACCATGTGAATGGTATGACAAGAAAGCGCTCTGTTGGAGCGCTTTTTGGTTACATATTACGTAAGCTGTTTTTCAACTAGCGTTTATTTTATTGGTTTATGATTCTGCGGGCATCGTCCCAAAGACATAGTCCCATAATGGGCTGGATACCCCAAAACGCTTGTCAGGCGTCTGGAAGTGATGGTGCATGTGCTGCTGGCGCACCATCCGGAAATAGCCTTTCTTCATCGAAATATGATGGGTTGCATAATGGGTCATATCATAGATGAGATAACCCACAATGAAACCTGCAAAGACCGGTGAAACCCAGCTCGGAATCATCAAGACGTAAATAAAGACAACATAAAAAAGCCCATAAAAAATCGCCGCCAGGGGAATACTGACAGCCGGCGGCATCACCAAACGGGTTTTATCTCGCGGCTGCGCATGATGAACGCCATGCATCAGGAAGGATATCCGCTTTTGCCATTCATTCTTCGCCGGGAAGTGAAACAGGAACCTGTGGAGAATGTATTCTGCAAAAGTCCACAGGAACAACCCCAGCAAGATTCCAAAGATCAATGTCAGAGCTGACACCGATTCAACTACGATGCTGCGATAAAGAAAATAACCAACGACGGGCACCCAAACCACCAATACAGCGATCGGACTGATATGCGTGAAAAATTCGAGGAAATCGGACTTGAACAATCGGATAGGTTCATCGCTTGTATTGACCTTTACATGAGACATTAAATCCTCCAAGAATAATAACGAACTCATCAGATAATAATATACTACTTATTTTAAAATCGAAAACCAATATAACCTTAACCATTGAGATTTAGGGAACAAAAAATAAATGCATTTCGTCTTATAATTAAATTTCTCGAGAAAATTCGCGGGGACTCTGGTTCATATAGAAAGTCTGGTTGTGATTTTCAATGAAGAAGAACAAGCATTTACTCACCATTATCATCGGGTCAGCAATAGTGATCGGGGTTGCAGTAATTTTCTATCTCATCTTCGATAGATTAAAAGTACCGACAGTAAGAACATTTGTAGATAGTGACCTGGCCCGAATCGCATTGGTTGACTATCTTGATGCCCTCCATACTGGTGATTTTGAAACCGCAGCGACGCTTTATGGGGGTAGTTACGAGACATTAATTGCATATAACCCCGACCTGGATCCTTCAAACCATGCAGCATTGCTTGAACGCGCCTGCACGATGAATGGGTTCCAGTGCCTGCAAGCTGCAGAGATACAACTGGATGACACCAAAACAGAAACACTCACTATCTTCTCTGTAACTTTCCAGAACGCTCAAGGCGCGTTGTTTGAACTCGGTCCTTGCTGCGGCGCTGATGATACGGATTCGCCGCCAAAATCCGAATTTTCTTTCGAAGTCTCAAAAGTTGATTCCAACCATTTCCTCGTCATGGACCTGCCGCCATATTTGCCATGACCTGGATCGGATTTTCACTTTCAACATCCTGTTAGCTTGACTTTTGTTTATGGTGCTTTTAGAATCAAAAAGGTAACCGTTGGAAGTTAATGGGAAGAGATCATTTCCGAAAATGGCACCGAAGGGGCAAGGTCTTAGGATCGAAACTCTCAGGTAAAAAGACCCATTAAACAGACACCTCTGAAACACCGGCGATCGATTCTGACATCATCTGAATCCCGAATGGATGCTTGACAGAGGACAGTGTTCTCATATTGTCAAACCAATTAAACAAGGAGCAAATGCATGAATACACCAAAGGGATTGAAATACGCGAAGACAGATGAATGGGTCAAGCTCGAAGGTGATGAGGCCACGATCGGTATCTCCGATTACGCACAGGATCAGTTATCTGATGTTGTCTACGTTGAGTTGATGGTAGATGTAGGTGATACCGTCAGCAAAGGCGATACGGTTGCCACGGTTGAATCAGTGAAAGCTGCAGCGGATGTCAACTTCCCTGCAGATGGTGAGATCGTCGCAATCAATGAAGATCTTGCCGACAATCCTGAAGTCCTTAACTCCGATCCTTATGAGAAGGGTTGGATGGTCAAGATGAAACTCTCCGATCCTTCCCAGCTGGATGACCTGATGGATGCGGATGCCTACGAAGCCTACAACAAGAGCCGAGAGGGATAAGATGTTCACACCCCACACTCCTCAGGAAATTGAGGAGATGCTGAAAGTCATCGGGGTGGACACAGTTGAAGATCTTTTCGAAAAGGTTCCGGCGAAACACCGTTTCCCGGAACTCAATCTGCCTGAGGCGCTTTCAGAAATGGAAGTCTCCTCAGAGCTTCATGAGATCGCATCTGCGAACGCATCTGTCGATGATTTCATCTCCTTCTTAGGTGCCGGCGCGTATAACCATTACATCCCTGCCGCAGTCGATATGATCCTGCGCCGGGGTGAATTCTACACAGCCTACACCCCTTATCAACCCGAAGTCTCCCAGGGGACGCTCCAGGCCATTTTCGAATTCCAATCGCTGATGACGGAACTCACCGGCATGGACGTGAGTAACGCCTCGCATTACGACGGCGCAACTGCGACTGCTGAAGCCGCCAATCTGGCCTATCACTTCTTCCGAGAGAAACGCAAGAAGATCTTGGTTTCTCGTTCGGTCAACCCCCAATATCGGGAAACACTGCGGACCTATATGCAGGGCCAGGAAGATGTCCAGGTCCTCGGTGACGAACCTGCAATGGGCGTTTCCGGCGATTTGAATAAAATGATGGCGCTGATCGACACCGACACCGCTTTGGTGATCGTTCAATATCCCGATTTCTTCGGCCGCATAATTGACTACACGAAGCTTGTCGAAGCAGCTCATAGTCAGGGCGCGTTGGTGGCTTTTGTCTTCAACCCTACCGCGCTCGGCTTACTCAAACCACCCGGAGAATTTGATGCCGATATCGCCGTTGGTGACGGTCAACCGCTGGGCATTCCGTTGTCTTTCGGCGGACCTTACCTGGGCATTTTCACGACCAAAGAGAAATACATCCGGAAGTTAGCCGGTCGACTGGTCGGCGAGACCGTCGACGAAGGCGGCCAACGAGCTTATGTGCTCACCCTGACCGCCCGGGAGCAGCATATCCGGCGGGAAAAATCCACTTCGAATATCTGTACAAACCAGGGCTTGATGGCACTGGCCGCCACAGTCTATCTCAGCCTGTTAGGCAAGCAGGGATTCAAAAAGGTGGCAAACCTTTGCTACCAGAAGGCGCATTATGCCGCCGGCGAGATCGCGAAATTGGATGGCTATGAACTGGCTTTCCCCGATACGCCTTTCTTCCACGAATTCGTCATCAGGACCCCTAAACCGGTCGCGGAAATCAACCTGCATCTTACAAGAACACTGGATCTTAGGCGGATATGACCTCAGCCAGGTTTATCCGGATATGCAGAACCAGATGCTGGTCGCAGTGACGGAAAAGATCTCCAAGGATGATATCGATGATTTCGTCGCAGCTTTGGAGGAGGTGGCCAATGACTGAACCCACAATCTATGAACTTTCACAACCTGGCCGTAAAGGCGTTGCCTACCCCGACTCGGATGTTCCTCATTTCGACCAACCGAAGGGTTTTGGACGGGATGATCTGAACCTGCCGGAACTCTCCGAGCTGGATGTTATCCGTCATTTCACCAACCTCTCCAAGCTGAATTACTCCATTGACGGCGGTTTCTATCCGCTTGGCTCCTGCACGATGAAATACAATCCCAAGATCAATGAAGAGATGGCGCGTCTGCCCGGCCTGGCAAACACACATCCCTTGCAGCCGATCGTGAGCGTGCAGGGCGATCTTTATTTGATGTACCAGCTCCAGGAATGGCTCCAGGAGATCAGCGGGTTCAACCGAGTCTGCCTGACCCCGGCTGCCGGCGCGCAGGGTGAACTGGTCGGCGCTTTGATCATCAAAAAGTACCACCAGGTCAATGACCACCCGGAGCGGGTCAAGATCCTGATCCCCAATTCGGCGCATGGTACCAACCCCGCCACCTCATCAATGAGCGGCTTCAATGTGGTCTCGCTGCCCTCTGATGATCGCGGCAATGTGGACCTTGACAGCGCTGAAAAAAGAATGTGATGACACCCTCGCTGGTCTGATGTTGACCAACCCCAACACCTTAGGGCTTTTCGATGAGAATGTCGAAGAGGTGATCCGCATCGTTCATGAGGCAGGCGGATTGGTCTATGGTGATGGTGCAAACCTGAACGCGTTGCTAGGCATCGTCCGTCCCGGCGACTTGGGTTTCGACGTCATGCACTTCAACCTGCATAAAACCTTCTCCACCCCGCACGGCGGCGGCGGCCCGGGTTCCGGTCCGGTTGGCGTTTCCGAGGCACTGGCCGAATACCTGCCCAGCCCGATTGTCACCATCATCGAAGAAGGTGACGATGAGACACCGCCTTTCTTTGGGTTCTATACCCCGGAAAAAACCATCGGGCGCATGAAAGCCTTCTACGGCCATTTTGGGATGCTGATCCGTGCTTTTACCTATATTGCCATGCACGGTCCCGCAGGGCTGCGGGATATCGCTGAGAAAGCCGTCCTGAATGCCAATTACCTGATGACCAAAGTCAAACAGGATTATGTCCTGCCCTATGACCGCACCTGTATGCACGAATTCGTGGTGGAAGGTTCCTGGCAGGATATCCCCGACGTCCACGCTTTGGATGTCAGCAAACGGCTGATGGATTACGGTTTCCACCCACCGACGAATTACTTCCCGCTGATCGTACACGAAGCGTTAATGATCGAGCCGACGGAAACGGAAAGCAAGCAAACCCTGGACGCCTTCGCAGCCGCGATGAAGGCGATTGCCAAAGAAGCGCGCGAGGAACCGACGTTACTCCAAAATGCGCCTTATACCACACCGGTCCGTCGCTGCGATGAAGTGAAAGCTGCCAGAGATCTGGTGCTTTGCTGTTGGATGCCGGAAGAGTAAGTGAAATCTCAAATTAAGATAAAAAGGGCGACGCTAGCGTCGCCCTTTTCGTACTCTTCGTTTCTAAAAACAAACTGCAAGCCTAATCCTTCAAGATCAAACTCACCGGGCAATGGTCGGACCCCATGATATCGTCATGGATGACCACATCCTTAACTCGATCCATCAGACTTTCTGACACCAGATAATAATCCAATCGCCATCCGATATTCCTCACACGAGCATTGGACCGATAAGTCCACCAGGTATATCCAACCTGCTCAGGGTAAAGTTCGCGATAGGCATCCACAAAACCGTGTTCCAAATATTTATCGATCCAGACCCTTTCTTCAGGCAGGAATCCGGTGTTCTTCTTGTTCGATGTCGGATTTGCCAGGTCGATCTCGTTGTGCGCGGTATTGAAATCGCCGGTAATGATGACCTGTTTACCCTGATCGTGTAGATCATCGCAGATATCCAGCAGTTCTTTATAGAACTCCAGTTTATACGGCACACGTGCGTTTTCCTGACCGCCGTTAGGAAAATAAATATTATAAAGATACAAATTACCGAATTGTGAACGGATCACACGGCCTTCAACGTCGAATTTTTCCAGGCCAAAACCTTTTTCAACATCATCGGGTTTCTCTTTGAAAAAGTTAGCCGTGCCGCTGTAACCTTTACGTTCCGCCGGATTCCAGCACCCTTCATACCCGTCAATTTGTGCTTCTTTCTCGCTAAGTTGATCTTCCTGGACCTTGATCTCCTGCAGGCAAAGGACGTCCGGGTCGATTTCAGGCACCCAGTCCAGGGCATCTTTACGAAGGACAGCCCGGTAACCGTTCACGTTCCATGTCGTTATCTTCACGATCGCACCTTTCATATCTTATTGAGCGTATGGTAAACTTGATACTTGAATTTAGTCCAAACCATTACCTTCTGATTTTACTCAGCCCGCAGGAATTT
>CAVVHL010000011.1:0-271274 GCA_963748065.1 uncultured Chloroflexia bacterium
TACGCATCAACTTCAAGAGCTTTCCGCATCTTTAGGTATTGATAAAAAAGTTCGTTTTACGGGCAGGATTCCTCCGGAATTGATTCCCGAATATTATAGGATCGCAAATGTATCAGTTGATCCAGTAAATGATATAGACGCTGAAAAGGGAAGATGTCCATTGAAAATCTTTGAAAGCTGGGCATCAATACACCTTTTATTACCTCGGATGTTGGCGACCGAATTATCATTGGTCAAGATAACATCGATCTACTTCTTAAACGCTGGTGATCCTATTGATTTATCCTCAAAGTTACTTACTATCCTAAAAATCCAAAATTAGCGGATCTAATTTCCTCTTAATGGCTCCAATAAGGCTAAGAAATATCAATGGAATGAATTGATAAGGAATAAATTTTAATCTCTTCAGTTAGTTGATTGGTTAATCATCCACGATAATAAAGGTACAAGTTTGGATAACTCCAAGAATCTCTTTGAACTTATAAAAAACCTATTTCACCATGAAGAGACAAGAAATTCCTTCAGACGAATTTCTTTCTACAGTGGGGGAAACTTGATCGCACAATTCATAATGATGGTTTATGCGATCATTGTCGCAAGGCAACTTGGACCAAATGAATTGGGAGTTTACAGCGGTCTCTACGCAATTCTGGGTGTTTCCATCACAATCGTGAATTTCGGTCTGGATCAGTGGATGTTGAAAGAAGCACACAATCATATCTCGATTAGAGTGTTAAGCGGCAGGGTGATAAGTGTGAAATTGCTGTTGGGGTCAATATGGGGACTGCTTTGTTTTTTGATCCTGCCCATAACTCGACAAGGCGTTTTTACCCCAGTAATTGTGGTATTGGCTGTCGGAGATGTATTATTTGATGTTATTTTTAATAGCATCACTGTTGCCTGGAATATCGAGCGCGACATTAAAATGATAAATATTTTCCTTTTACTTTCAAGGATAGGAAAATTAGTTGGGTTACTACTTCTTGTCTTCTTCGGGTTATTATCACCGTTAAATATAATCATCTCCCGACTATCTATATCATTTATTGTTTTTATATTCAGCATAAGTAAATTGCGTCCGATTGTAAACTTCAAAGATTTTCGGGATTTAAAACAAATATTACGAAGGTCATCTGATTTTGGTTTTTCAGAAATTCTGGCTACAATTTATGGCAATGTCGATGTTGCCATACTCACATATTTTTCAATTACCAACACAGGACTTTATTCTCCCGCAACAGGAATTATTCATGCATTATTCATCATCCCAAATTCGTTTTACACCTATTTATTGCCTCATTATGTAAAAGTTCATGAAAATAACCAGGAAGATCCCTGGAAGAAAATCGTTAAACAAGTCTTATTTATTTTCGTGCCAATAGGTACTATATTGGCGATCATCCTCTTTATTGGGGGGCAATTTATTGTTACTCTAATCCTTGGTATGAAATACGCTGCGACTGGAGAACTTCTTACGATTCTCAGTCCGATTATGTTCTTCAAATCCATTTCTTTCGGCCTGGCTTTATTGATTGTTCTGGTTGGTGATCAAAGAAAGAGATTGTTTCCACAATTCCTTATTTCAATATTCAATATTGTCATGAACATCCTTCTAATTCCATATTTTGGCTTAAAAGGTGTTGCATGGATATATTCGATTAGTGAGTTAGGCTTAATGATAGGATACTTAATTATTGTGCTGCAAAGGTCTCGAAAATTTACTAATGAAAAAGAAACCAACTGATAGAATCCGCAATATATTAATTGTCAATGTACATTCTGCATCGAATGCTGGTGACTATGCACTGCTGTATCAAACGATCAATTATCTAAAGCAGAGCCTGGGGGATTTAAAAATTAATATTCTATCAAATTGGCCAAACGAATTACTTTTACAAGAATTAGCTAACTCTGTGATCGGTTCCCCCTGGTGGGTAACAGGAATTTGGAATAAGAAAAAGAGACCTCGATTCCAGGTCTTGTCTTTTTTTATCAGCTTTCTTTATCTCCTTTTATACAAATTAAGGGTCTTTAAACAAAGTCTCCCAAAAAACTGGCTTCAAATATTTGATGCTTTTACCAATGCTGATCTCGTCGTGGCGGTCTCCGGAAATCAACTCTTTTCAAGTGGGCGGTTAGGATGGCCGCTTCCAGTTATCGCCTATCCAATTTATCTAGCGAAAACCTTCCGCAAACCGGCGATTATCTTTCCCCAATCTGTTGGCCCATTACGGACTTCCACCGAACGTCACATCGTGAGATATGTTTATAACAATGTAGAAAAGCTTTTCATTCGGGATATTGAATTCAATGAAGCTCATTCAATCACTGAAAATCTCAAAATCAAATCCCAGTTTCATGCACGATATTGCCTTTACTTTTCCACCTTCAAAACCAGAGGATGTTGAGCATTTCCTTCAATTTGCAGAAAAATCCGAAACAAGGAAAAGAATTGGTTTGACAGTGATCTCCGCTATGCCCAGCTATTTGTCTGCACAAGACATCACTAATTATTACTCAAGCATGGCCCATACGATAGATTTTTTAACCAAAAAGTTCAATTCAGATATATATCTATTTTGTCAGGTGACGGGTCCCACGCCGGATGAAAACGATGAACTTGGGAATGAGAAACTTCTTTCATTAACAGTAGCAGACTTCCGCTGAGAAAGTTTATATAATTCCAAGCACATTATCAGCAGCCGAATTAAAAGCATGTTATGGACAAATGGATGTTTTTATTGCAAGTCGTTTACATTCAGGTATTTTTGCATTAGGAATGCGAATTCCAACACTCTTTGTCGGTTACTTGCATAAAACCAAAGGCGTCCTTGAAGCAATCGGACTGAATGACTATAACATTGACCTTGCAAATGTCACCGCATCCAACTTGATCGAAAAGATCCAACAAATCTGGGAAAATAGAGACCAATTGAAAGAACAGATTGAAATAAAAATGATCCAAGTTGAAAATGATTTGTCCGAATTTCCGGCAGAAATCAGAAAGGCGTTTCAATTTTATGACAATTTAAAATCCTTCAAATCATACGCGGTCTGGATATCGGTGGTGACAGCGGCGGTGCCGAATTGTTCGGAGTTAAAATTAGCTCGAGAACTCAATAAACTCCCGAATTGTCAAGTGCGAATATGCGCCTTTTATTCTGTGGGAACGGAGACTGAGAAAAAATGGCAAAAGGATTTACAAGATGAAGGTATTCCAACCTTCTTTGTCTCAGAATGGAAAGGATATAACAATTTCAATAAGTTCATCAAAGGTGTAAGAAAATTAATTGCTGAAATTGCTGATTATCACCCAGATGTTGCCCACAGCCATTTTCAGCTTGGAACTCTTGCAGCTGTCATTTTGAAGTTCTTCAAGAAAACAAAAACGGCTTATCGTACGTCACATATCAGAAAAGAATGGGATAAAGGGAAATGGACTTGGATGCTTTTTCCAATGTTTATTAATCGAATTTTCCCAAACTATCTTGATGGTGAAATTGGTGTTTCTCAGGCTGTTTGTGATTACCTGGTCTCACGTCGGCCCGATAAAATTGATAGTGATAAAATCCACTTGATCTACAACGGCATTGATATAGATGAAATCACTGATAAAGGAAAAGAGGCATTAAAAAGAAGATGATGTAAATCTTTTCAAACCAGGGAATCATATTATTGGCTGTGTTGGAAGATTAGCGGAACAAAAAGGTTACCCATACCTTATTGATGCAATGTCAGGCATTTTACCCAAACTTCCTAACACGGTCCTTCATATCATAGGTGATGGCGAGTTAAATTCCGAGCTGCATCAAATAGTTAACGACAGAAATTTATCGGACAATATTAAATTCCTTGGTCTGCGAAATAATGTTCATTCATTAATCAAACATTGGGATATTTTTATATTGCCCTCTTTATGGGAAGGTTTGCCAACCGTTGTTATGGAAGCCATGATTGCCGAAGTCCCGGTGATCGCGACAGAAATCCCTGGGACGACCGAATTGGTCATTGATGAGCAAACAGGACTTCTTGTTCCGCCCAGGAACGTTGAAGCCTTAACCTAACGTGATCACGTATCTTTTGAATGATCCGGATGTTCGGAAAAGATTAGCAAAGAATGCCAGAACCTGGGTAAGCCAGTTTGGCATGAAGAAAATAGCCCAAGATTATTTTGATCTTTTTGCTAGTAATTTGAAATATATCAACTAAAGAACTTTGGAGAAAAATTTTCTAATAAATTATCGATCGGTTTGTGATTGAAATCAATTGTCAACGATTACGATAGGTTCGATCTTAAAATTTTCATCCGGATTAATTTGATAAATATTAGGGACCCTTTCCACGTCGGAAACTGCCATATATGAACTATCTAATTGTTTAATTTAAAGAGAACGTATTCTCCAGGATCAATATTTAGAAATTCAAATGAGCCATCTCTATCCGATACAGCTGATGGACTTTTCGCTTCATCGAGAATAAATGTGCCATTCTCATTTTCACCCCTGTAAACCTTTGCCAACCGGACAACCCTTCCTTCTGCAGGTTGTTTGTTTGCGAGAAGCACTTTCCCAAATACGTTTGCCATGTTCTTTTCAGGTAATGGTTTGCCATC
Source organism: uncultured Chloroflexia bacterium (assembly GCA_963748065.1). GTDB lineage: Bacteria > Chloroflexota > Anaerolineae > Anaerolineales > Anaerolineaceae > Brevifilum. Next base: position 4,613 of record CAVVHL010000011.1, read on the forward strand.
ACCTATCGTTCCCCCATTTTGAGAACAACTTGTCATGAATATAACAATTATAAAGAAGAGATAAACCAGATTTCGCTTCATTTTTCCCTTTGCCTTCTACTTCCTGTTAATAATGTCATAGATTAACCCATAAGAATTATTGATTAGGTTGACCAAATCGTCAATAATATGAACGTATTATCATCGAGATATGGAGGTTGTTATGCTAAAGAAACTTTTATCAATTTTATTCATTGTGATGGCTGTTCCGATGGCCCTTGGCTTCAATTATACATCGGTATATGCCTATGCATATGGATCTGACTTTATATCAACAATTCACTACCAGAACATCAGCGATGTGACCGCAAATGTCTATCTGACGATCTATAATCAAGCGGGAGAGGTTGAAGCGACCTATGATGTTACCCAGCTTGAACCTAATGCAGCAACTTCTCTCTACGCAGGGAATATTAGTGGATTGACATCTGACTTCACCGGATCTGCCGTTCTAAGTTCCGACCAACCAATTGCATCAACAATTGCCCAAGTTGGGTCAGGTTCCGTAAAGAATCAGCCCCTTTCTAATGGGTTCACAATCGGAACCGATAGTGTATTAATCCCAACAGTTTTGAAGCACATGTTCTATTTCAACACGGTATTCTCTGTTCAAAACATCGATTCCACTGCTGCGGATTTCACCTTCACATTCAAGACAATTGAAGGTGCCACAATTATTAAAACAGCAACGGATATCGCGCCATTTGCTTCGTATATTGTTGATATGGGAACTACGTCAATGATCCCAGCTACTGAATTCAATGGCTCAGTGTTCATTCAATCTGTTCAGACTGGCACTTCAACACCAGGCGCGATTGTAGCAACCTCGATGGAGCTCCAATTCAATGGCTATAATGCATATGCATTCAACGGTGTGCCGACTTCTGAGACATCCGATACCATTTACATGCCGTCTGCGGTTTGTAAATTCGGGCCAAACAAAGATTCTACTTCAGCATACGCTGTACAAAACCCCAATGCAACCGATGTTGACGTGACCGTTACTTACAGCAATGGTCATGTAGATGGCCCCTACACAATCGCCCCCTACGCAAAGCGTAGTTTTGATGGCTGTGCCGCCAGTAATCCAAAAGGTTTCTTGGGTTCAGCAACCGTAACATCTAGCGGTGGACCTGTAGATGCCGTTGGGAAAGTTTACGGTGGCGGCCTCTACCCGGCGCACCTTGGCTTTACTGCCGGAAGCGATCAGGTTGCCCTGCCATTCGTTCGTTGGACGGAAGCTCATTGGTTAGATGGCACTGGCCAAAGAAGTTATATCGCCATTCAAAACATTGGGGGTTCAAATATCCCTGCTGGTGAAGTGACCGTCTATTATTACGATAAAGACGGGGTTATGGTCGGCTCCCACGTTCTTGGCGCAATTTCAGTTGGCGGAAAAGTCAACAGCCACCCCTACTATATTGGTGCGGCCGGCGCAGAATTTGGGACGTATTCAGACGGTTCTTCCGGCGGCGGCGCCATCGTGGTTGGGCCTGGGGGCTCAGAATTAGCGGTCGTCGTTCGGGTTCAGAAATATATCGGCGGCGGTAATTCCGTTGGCGAAGATTATGAAGGAATTCCGATAAATTAATCCAAATTAGAATAAAAAAGAGGCGGACGATTGTCCGCCTCTTTTTGTTTTTAGAACCTCAAAACTACTTTCTCTTTAATGATAAGTTGTGGACCCGAAACAAACTCAAATTCTGAATTATTTTCAGTGAAATAATCATCAACCGCTTTTTTTGCACCCTTCCAGTCATAATAATCATCAATGACAAGGATTTCCACCAGATGAAAGGAAAGGAACAATTTGTGTCAGTGAGAAATAAACGGAATCGTACCAATCGCTGTCCAAATGTGCAAATGCTATAGGCGATGAAATCCTGAGGGTATCCTCAAATAATCCTTTATGAAAAGCAATACAATTCTCTTTACGTGGGAGTTGAAATTGTAAAAAATTATTCTCAACTTTTTTAATCAGATCTTTTTCATAACCATAGTAAAGATCGTCCGATATTCCCTTCGCCGATCCACTTGAAATTTCCTTGTACCGTATAAAAGCATCGCCTTCATCTCGATCGGAAGGTTTTGGAATTTGTTTAAAAGTATCATACACATCAAATTCACGATCTTTGCGTTTTTGAAGCGCGATTAAAGATTGCGGACCCTCCTAATGCACAACCAGCCTCAATAAATTTACCGGTGATATGCTCCTTCTCAATTTCCTGTATGGTCCTGACTTAAGTTGATCAATTTTCCCAGATTAGAGGATACGTTAATCGCTTCTTTCAAGACTTAAAATTTCGGAAAAGACTTTAGGATATGAAATCGCAAATTGAAAAATATTCCAATAATATTTTGGGGCTTTCATATATCACTCACTTGATTAAAATCAATAATCTCTTCGAGCTTCTTAATAAATTTCATCTTATATATTCATCTGATTTATTCAACAATGGGAAGATAAATTTCATAATAATATGCCTGATAATGCCATAAGCTGGTTATGTCAACAGATTTATCAAATGCCATTAAGTACACAGATGACCCAATGGGGACCAATAATACATCAACTTCATTTTGAATTATGTTAATTGGTAACGTGTGCCATTTACCAGAGATATATTGATATGCTGGCAAATTCTCAAAGTCCTGTATACCTCGCCCTCCAACTATATATATTGAATCATTAATGCTTGCTGCACCAAAACTATATCTTTTTTCCGGAAAACCAGGAAACGCCCCCCAGGGCACTTCACGAGATGGGAAATAAGATCTGGCTGAATTCAATATCCCGTCATCATTTCGCCCGCCTAATATCACAATCTGGTCTGAAAGGGCAACCGCTTCGGCGTCTCTACGTGGGGTATCCATTGGGATTCCATTATGCCAATTTTCAGAACTTGGGTCATAAATCCAAACGGAATTAAGCGTTTTATTACCATCCCACCCACCAAATAAATAGACGGATCCTTCAAAATCTGCCAATGAATAATCACCGATTTCTACCGGTAGCCTTCCACCTTCCTCCCAAATATCCAAAATTGGGTCATAAATTTCCAAAATATTTGTTAGTTGATTATCAGATTTTATCCCGCCAGGTATATAAATCTTTTCACCTATTTCCACTGCCTGGGCATTTGTAACAGGCGTCGGTTTCTCAGCAATTGCTAACCACTCATCTGTTTCCGGAATATACCGAAATCCCTTCCCACTTACACCCTCGGGTCCTTCCCCACCAATAACATAAATGTCTCCCCCATACGCCACTGCGGCCATGCCCGTGCGCGGTTCCGGCATCGGTGCAAGTTCCTGCCAGCGCTCCGAGACATCCACGGTCGCAATTGTCTCAGGCGTGGCTTCTCTTGTCAGCAGGTTGGTGGTGAACGTCAGACCGATCAAGACCAGCAGGACCAGCATCGCCAGCCAGACCCAGCGGAACTGTCGGATCAGTTCGCGCAATCCCGGTTGCGCAGGAGCAGCCGCTGCCTCACCACCCGGGACGCCTACGATCCGGTGCTCGATGGCATAAACCGTGGCTTCAGTCCGCGAAGCGACGCCGATCTTTTCAAAGATATTGCTCAGGTGGACCTTGACGGTATTGTGACTAATGGAGAGTTTCTGGGCGATCTCGCGGTTGGTCAACCCTTCCGCCACAAGGCGCAGGACGTCCAATTCACGTTCACTCAGAGGGTTTTCGCCAGACATTTTCATCTTCCCCAATACATTAGGGCTTGGTCCCGATTGCTTCCAAATCCGCTTCCACCATCATCCTGACCAGTTCATCGAAGGAGACTTCGGGCTCCCAATCCAGGCTCTCACGTGCATAAGTGGGATCCGCCACCAGAGGGTGCGCCTCGGCGGGACGGTAGAATTCAGGGTCCTGAACGACATAATCTTCGCAGTTCAATCCAACGGTTTCAAACGCCGCCCGGCAAAAATCTCGTACCGAATGCAGCCGCCCGGTGCCGATCACATACTCACTCGGCTCATCCTGCTGAAGCATCATCCACATCGCACGCACGTAATCACCTGCAAAGCCCCAGTCTCGCTGGCCATCCAGGTTGCCAAGATACAATTTATCCTTCTTGCCGGCAACGATTTGAGCAACGGTATGGGTGATCTTGCGGGTCACAAATTCCATCCCTCGCCGCGGGCTTTCATGGTTATACAGAATACCGGAGACGGTAAACAGCCCAAAATGCTCCCGATAAATGCGATTGATCAGGTGGGCATGCACCTTTGAGATGCCATAAGGATTGCGAGGGTTGAACGGTGTTTGCTCATTTTGCGGGGATTCCACGGCATCGCCAAACATCTCGCTGGAGGAAGCCTGGTAGAAGCGGCACTCGGGGGTGATCTGTCGCAAGCAATCGAGCAAACGGATGACACCGAGCGCGGTCGAATCAGCTGTCAGGACCGCCTGAGACCAGGAGAGCTGCACATCGGACTGCCCGCCAAGGTTATAGACTTCATCAGGGCGATATGTTTCAAAGATCTCATATAGTGAGCCCTGGTCCACAAGGTCACCATGAACAAGTTCAATCCTGTCTTGAATATGCGCGATCCGTTGGAAATCCATCGTATTGGACCGTCGCACCATCCCAATAACACGATAGCCCTTTTCCAGCAGAAATTCTGCCAGATAAGAGCCATCCTGCCCGGTAATCCCGGTGATCAATGCAACTGTCAAATTGGTTTCTCCAGACCTCGATCGTTATTCATCCCTACCCATTATACCAAGGTGGCAAACCTAATTTGTCTATTTATTCGTCAATCAACCGATTCCTAATTATCATTCATGAACGTTGGGAATAAATAATTTTCCGGGAACACGTAGCCATCGGAGAAAAGCGCAGTCTTACCAACTGCAGTATTACCGGCGTTATCGGTCACGGTCAACCGGATGATGATCAACTGTGATTCGCTGACGTCAATGGCGTAGGATGAAGCGTCTCTTGAAAGGCTGTTTTCCAGGTTTTGCCACTCACCATCATTGACCTTCATATCCAATGAATAGCTGCTGATTCCGGTCAACTGGTCGCCGGCTGTCCAGGTTACATCGACCTGCCCTGCCGAAACCGGCGACTGGATCGAATCGAACTCAATCCAGGGTACCGTCTTATCCAGTACGGCTGAGAAAGTAAGGTCTGTGCCCTGGTTCCCCAATGCATCCGTCGCCACAGCCAAAACCGTATAAGCGTTGGATTCGCCCAACGAACCGGCCTCAAAAGGTGCCTGCCAGCCATCCGCGCCATTGGTGTCGCTGCCAAGCAGGACCCAACTGTCGCCGTTCCAATTCGTGCCGTGGAACCAGAAATCCACCGATGCAATCGCACTGTTGGTGCTGCCCTTGGTCACAGTTGCACTCACTAGCCCGGAATTCGGGAGGAGCACATCCCCGTCGAACTTCGTCAGGGTAACGTCTGGATCAACACCGCTGTCACATTCCACCCCTTTGATCAATTCCCGCTGGGAAAGGATAGCGGAAGGACTGCCTTCATAGTCCCACACCCGCAGTGCGAGTTTGAACGGGCCATCTGGAACATCCGTATCACAAAGGTTTACGGTTGTTGTGAATGGAGAGGTCGTCTGGCTTTTCTCACCGATCGTGACCCAGTCACCATCGTAATTGGCGATGATTTCATATTTCGTCACGCCGATGTCGTCCTGCCCCCATCCAGAGACTGTCAATTGCGGATCGGTAATATAAGTCTTGGTGAGCGGCGCGGTCAGGGCACCTGTCGGTGGGTTGGCGGGCGTGTTACCTGAAACGTAATAGGTCTGACCTTCCCCGCCATAGTCCTCAGCCTCATAAGCCAACCGGGGGCGGCCACCTTTGGTCACTGAATCCCAGTTGATGCTCACGTCTTTGAAGGTGACATCCAGGGCCACACCCCAGATATAACCGCTGGTCGATAGATACTTCGTATCTTCCGAAACCACCATGAAGTGAACGTGGTTCCCGGTACTGTAACCTGTATCATCCACATTCGCGATGTATTGTCCCTGGAGGACAGTCTTCCCAACCTGTTTCAGGCTGGCGGGGATACTGCCCTGAGCAATATGCATATAGATTTGGTATGTCCAGGGATTCGTGGAACGGTCCTGCAGCGTAATGCTGTTGGTGCAGGAAGAATCGCCATTGGCGCAGGTGTCTTTCCAATGATAGACAAAGCCGCCTTTGGCCGCCACCATGGGGAACATGGTCCCATCAGCGAAGTCAAAAGCATGGGTGCAGTAATAAGTTGGATAACATGAGGAATCCGCGACCGACCAGGTCAGGCGTTTGTTCAATCCCTTTGCCCAGGGCAGGTAATAGCCACCGTAGACGGTCGTGTCTTTGGGCAAGGGTTCCGGATCCGCGGTGATATCCCCCTGGATGCTCTTATCCGCATACTGGAAGTCGGTCAGGACATCAGCGAATTTTTCTTCATCGTCAGTCAGGACCTTCCAGTTGCCTTCCGTATCCAGCTGGGCCATTAGTAATTCAGGTTCGCGGCCAATGGATTCGCCGGTCTCAGGGTCCACAGCTGCCAGCCACACGGCAGCCACCTGGCCGTCATCCTGGACCTGGATGTTATCGATAATATACGACTCCGCTGTAAAGCGATCGCTGGATTTATCAATCGCATCTGTCACTGCCGCAACAAGATCCAAATCCACCGGACCAGAATCCTGTGGAACAGGCGTATTTTCGGTCTGAGCCAGAACCAGTGATCCCTCTCTTAATGAAGGGATATCAAGGAGGGTCACGGCCAGCAGCAGGACGCATAAGATGACCAATATAATGATCCCGAATTTCAATGTTTTACTCACTGCAAGCTCCCTTTGTTATGTCACCCGCCGGTTTTGCAGGTGCAGGGGTTTGATTGTTTGTAGTTAAAGGCACTCAGAGAAGTAACGTGCAACTATCGTGCCATTCCCATGAGCGTAGGCTAAGAAAGGTTCAAAATCGGATTACGTTGCTTATGAAGGATGCAATTTATATTCCACTTGAATTAATTGACCCAAATTAAATTTCCCCAAAACAAAAAGGAGATGTTTTACCAAACATCTCCTCGGTCATTTATCAAAGTGTTTTGGTCTGCTTAACTGCGCCGGCGAATGCATACCAGGGTGATGTCATCGGCTTGGGCAGTGCCCTCCTGGAATTCCTGGAGATCTTCTCGTATGGCCCGGATAATCCACTGGCTGGGCCGGTGAGCGAACTGTTTGGTGGTCTCAGCCAGCCTATCCATGCCGTAAAAGGCACCTGCAGGATTATTCGCTTCAACGACTCCGTCTGTGTAAAGCAGCAATGCGTCCTCAGGTTCAATCCGCTGTGAGATGGCGACCCAGGCAGCATCTTCATCGATACCTAGAGCCATACCATTGGGATTAAGTTTTTGGAACCGGTCATGTTCTTTATTCCTGATCAACAGCGGCGGATTGTGTCCGGCGTTGCAATAGATCAGGCGTCCGTTTTCCGGTTCCAGGACACCATAGAAAGCGGTGATGAACATCTGGGCGCGGGCATCACTCAGCATCCGCTGGTTGGTCGCATGCAGGACGGCTGCGGGATTCTCCGGGTACTCGTGGGCATAGGTCAGCAGCAGCGTCCGGCCAAGGGCCATATAGAGGGCTGCGCCGAGTCCCTTATCCGCCACATCTGCGATCAGGATCCCCAATCGACCGTCATCCATCATGAAGAAATCATAGAAATCACCTGAGGTCTGCCGGGCGGGCTTGAGGCTGGCGGAGAGGTCCCATCCGGGAACCGTCGGAATCCGGTCGGGCAGGAAGGAAGCCTGGATATCGCCTGCCAGGCGCAATTCCTGGGTCACACGCTGATGCTTCATATTCTCTTGATAGTTCTCGGCTTGCTTGAGTGCAGAGGCAATTTGCGCGGCCAGGTTTTGCAGCGCTGGATGATGTTCCAGAATGGTTTTCCTATCCCAAGCCTGAGGCAGAGTCAGGAGTTCGACGAACAATCCACCGATTGTCCCCCCTGAGAAGGGATCGAGGATCGGCGCAGTCAGGAGCGCGAAGTGTCGCTCGGGCGCTTGTTCCCAGGGCAAGACATCCCCTTCCAGGAACCCGATCGGTTCCGTCTGCTGCAGCAGCCAGGGCCAGATATGCGGCGTGTAATTATCCTTGCCGTCGGGATATTTCAACAGGTAGGTTTCCGGTTCCAGCCAAACGACCGCCCTTCGGCAGGGGAACATGTTTGGCAGGTGTTTGCGTAAAAGTTCGGGCAGGTCTCGGGCGTCCGTTGGTGCGGCCAGGATATCCCGGCCCAACTGCTCCAGACCCATCAACTGGGTCGTGTTTCGGCGGCTCTGCGCGGCGGACCGGCTGAGCTGATTCGCCAGCAAGGCGATGAACAGCAAGCTGAGGAAGTAGATCCCAAGGACGGCGGCGCCGTAAGCAACATAAAGCCCGGACGCCAACACGCCAAGCGGGAGAGAAATGAATGGTAGTTCCATTGTGATGACCGAGAACCAAAAAAGACCCCGGCTTCCGCTCATTGAATATTTCGTCCCCTGAACCCAAACAACGTATAGGACGAACGGCAGCCAAATGATGAAATAGGTCACCGCATAGGTCAAAACAGCCCCGAGTGCAGGCAGTAGATGCGGGAGCATAAGGTCCGGCATCGGCAGGGTTCCACCCAGGTCAGCATAAACCATCAGAGCCAGCAGCGAAGGCACCAGGAGCGAAGCAGCGTTCAACATCGCGGACCTGAAAGCATCCCAACGCATGTCCGCGTTGATCGCCCGTCGCCAGGCTAAACCTAACTCAACTACAATCCACAGCAGGAAAAGCCAGATGACGCCAGGCCCGAAGATCAGCAGGCTGGCCCAAAGGATCACGCCAACAAAATCACCATCGGTGCCCACACTGTTCCCACTGCGTAATTCACGCATCATATAAAATCGGAGTCGGGAGAAAACCACAATGGCTGCCAGGATCACCAGCAGCCAGGGCCAGTGAGACGCCAAGCCAGCCCAATCCGTGCGGAAAACCAGCCAGCCAAGCCCAAGCAGGATCAAAGGCAAGGCATACAGCGCACCGATCACGTCACTCATCAATAAGTAACGCATGGCGTTGGAGCGGGAATCGAGCTCCGGCCTGAGTTTCCGCTGAAGGAAATGCAGTAAGGCAATCATGGCCTCCATTATAGCCGAGAGTGACGTCCGGATAAGCACGAGTCAGGAATGGAAACGCATCGGGAACGATCAATCAGGATTTAACCTTATTTTTCATTTATTAAATTTTTTTTAGTTTCGAGCACATAGAAATGCTTGCGTTTGGATTGAAAATGTGATAATATATCAACCAATTAAACGAAAGTCACTGTTTTCCAGAGATGTGTAGGAGAAAATTCTGAAAATAGCGAATTTTTTTGTTTAATCTAAGGGGATTTTATTGTCCCCCTTAACGAGCAGAGAAAATTGGAAGGAAGATGTCATGCCCAGTTCATATTTAACTCAGGAAGGATACGATCGGCTGCAAAAAGAGCTAGACTATCTCCGAACAGAGAAGCGCGCAGAGGTAGCGGATCGATTACGAGACGCCATGGAAGACGGCGAACTGATTGAAAACGCAGAACTTGAAGCAGCGAAAAATGAACAGTCTTTTGTCGAGGGCAAGATCAAAGAATTGGAAATCCTGCTCGCCAACGCACAATTGATTGATGAGAACGCCAAGAACGACACCATTCAGGTCGGTTCAAAGGTCAAGCTCAAAGAACAGGGCGAAAAGCCTGAAGAATACGTGATCGTCGGCCATGCCGAAGCAGACCCACGTCTGGGACGGATTTCCAACGAGTCCCCCTGGGTAAGGCGTTGCTTAATCATAAGGCTGGTGATAAAGTTAATGTCGATGCCCCCGGCGGGTCCTTTGAGATCGATATCCTCAAAGTTGGCTGAACGCTAACAATTTTGCTCTTACGCCCCGCCCGGAATGACCGGTCGGGGCATTTATTTATCAACGCTCAGGAAGGTAACATGCTCGAAAACTCGTTTTCAGAATTAGAACAGACGCGCCTGGAGAAACTGCACAAGATGGAAGCGGAGGGCATTGCGCCTTATCCGACCCGGGCCGAACAAACCCATACCAGCAAAGCAGCCATCGAAGCCTTCGAGAAAGCTGAGGCCGCAGGAGATGAAACACCTGTTGAGGTGTCCCTGGCTGGCCGGATCAGGTCCTTACGCACAATGGGCAAGATCGCTTTTGCCCATATCGACGACCGGGCCGGCAGGATCCAACTTTTCTTTCGGATCAATGACCTGGGTGAAGAAAAGATGGCCGAATTGTCCGAATATTACGACCTGGGTGACTTCATCCAGGCCAGTGGTCATATGTTCCGCACCAAACGCGGGGAAATCACACTCTACGTAGAAGATTTCAAGATGCTGGCAAAAGCCCTGCGTCCTCTCCCGGCTGCCAAGGACGAGGTCGTGGACGGCGAAGTGGTCCGTCATGCTACGCTTAGTGATCCGGAGACCCGCTACCGTCAACGTTATGTGGACCTGGCTGTGAACCCGGATGTGCAATCCATTTTCAAGATTCGCGCAGCCACCATTCGTGCCCTGAGACAATTCCTCGACAGCCATGATTTTATTGAAGTTGAAACCCCGATCCTCCAGCCGATTTACGGCGGCGCGGCAGCCAAACCCTTTACCACCTACCATAACCAGCTCCATCAGGACCTCTTCCTACGGATCTCATTTGAGCTCTATCTCAAGCGATTGCTCGTCGGTGGACTTGAACGCGTTTATGAAATTGGCAGGGACTTCCGCAACGAAGGTGTTTCATTTAAACATAACCCGGAATTTACCCAGCTTGAGTTCTATTGGGCTTACGCCGATTATCTGCAGGTGATGGAACTCACCGAACAGATGGTTTCTTTCGCCGCCCAGCAGGTACTTGGCACGACAAAGATCAATTTCGACGATAAGGAAGTCGACCTCGCTCCGCCCTGGAATCGGGTTGAATTACGGCAAGGAATTTTGGATGCCACCGGGATCGACATTGAAGCGCATAAAACGGCGAAATCCCTGGAAGCAGCGATGGCCGAAAAAGAACTAAAACCCAAGCCCGGTGCACCGCGTGGGAAGCTGATTGACGCCCTGATCGGCGAATTCCTCGAACCGAACTTCACTCAGCCCACCTTCCTATATAATTACCCCAGAGATATCTCTCCGCTGGCGAAGAATAAGCCCGGCGATCCGACGATCGTGGAACGGTTCGAAGGGTTTGTCGGCGGGATGGAACTCTGCAACGCTTTCACCGAATTGAACGATCCCCTAGACCAGGAACAGCGCTTCCTTGAAATGGGCAGGGACTATGAAAGCGAAGACGAAGAACGACACCCCATGGACGACGACTACCTCAACGCCCTCAGTTATGGCATGCCGCCGGCGGGAGGCTTCGGGATAGGGATTGATCGGCTGGTGATGTTATTCTCCGGCAAGCGCAGCATCCGGGAAGTGATCCTTTTCCCCCACCTGCGCAGCCTGGCAGACGAAGAACCGGAATAATCTGTTCTCAAGGAAACAGATACATTTCGAAAGCAAATCATTGCAAATGGAAGAACAAGCACTGATCCAGGATGCACTCAACGGCAGTTTGGATGCCTTTAACGGGCTGGTGCTGCACTACCAGGACATCGCCTACAACGTGGCCTACCGCATCATGGGGGAACACGGTGCAGCGGGAGATGCCAGCCAGGAAGCCTTCATTTCCGCTTATCAAAAATTAGATCAATACCGCGGGGGCTCGATTTAAGGCCTGGCTGCTGCGGATCGTAACCAACGCCTGCTACGACGAATTACGTCGACGCAAGCGCCGCCCCGTCACACCGCTTGAGCCTGAAATGGACGACGGTGAAACCTTTGAGGATCCCTATTGGATCGAAGACGACGCCCCCGACCCGGAAGAAAAATCCGAACAGGTTGAATTGGATGAAGCCATCCAGCACTGTATTAATGAACTCGAGGACAAGTTCCGGGTCGTATTGATCCTGGTGGATGTTGAGGGCATGGATTATGAGACCGCATCCGAAGTGGCCGGCACGCCTTTGGGGACCGTGAAAAGCCGTTTAGCACGCGCCAGGGAGCGAGTCCAGGCGTGTCTGCAAGGTTTCTGGGAACTTTTACCCGACCTCTTTCGTCATAAAAGTGAGGATGAAATATGATGAAAGAGAGAATACGGTCCAGAGATTTACGGTTATTATCCGAGTATCTGGATTCACGTCTAAACGAAACTCAAAAGCGGAAATTTGAAGCGAGACTGGCAGAAGACTCGGCTTTACGCGAGCGGTTGGAAAACCTGCGCAAAACCAAGCTGATGCTCAGCCGACTTTCACGCGTCAAGTCGCCGCGGCACTTCACCCTCACGCCGGAAATGGTGAAGGTACGTCGTCAAAAGAAACAACCGATGGTGTTGGCAATGCGCTGGGCGACGACCGTCGCAGCCATACTGTTGGTCGTGATGTTCGGCGCAGACCTGATCTTCAGGAGCCCGATCATTGGTCAGCCGAAGATGCAGGCCGCTGCCCCGGCCATGGAATCGATGGCCCTATCAGCAGATTCAGCAGTCGATGAAGAAGCCGCCAATGCGGAAGCCACGCCGGAGCCGTTGATCCTTTGGGGTGCGGCTGGTAGCGGCGGTGGCGGTGAAGAACCGGAAGCGATCGGTATGGGCGGTGGCTTTGGAAGCGGTGGCGGCGGTACAGAAGAACCTGTCATTGAAGCCCCAGTCCCAACCGAAGCAGCACCTGAAGAAGTGCCGACCGTGCCGCTTGAAACGATGCCCCAGGACATGCGCATCGCTTCCAAGGAAGCCGGGGATTCTCCAATCCTGGGCGTGAATCCCGAACAGGGCGGTGAGATCATCTCGACCAGCGAGGCAGCCGCAGCGCCCGCAAGTGCAACCTGGTTCGCAAGCCTCACGGCGATAGAATGGCTTGAGATCGCTCTGGCCGTGATCGTCCTGGGCACAGGTGTGACCTGGTTGATATTACGTAAACGCTGATGCGGGTTTTCGATCCATAGCCAGAGTGAACGACGCCGGAAGGACCGATAACTAAACTTAAATAAAAGGAGATGTGAACGCAACGTCTCCTTTTCGATTGTCAGCATTAATTCTTTACAGCAAAACGTCTGCGCAGGCTTAAAGAATTTGTGAATCCCAGGATTTATCTACTATAATTTAATCGTAAAGAGATTTAAAAGACTTAAAAAAACGTCGTCTGAGAGTCGTGACATTGTTCACTCGCGCGTATATACCTTCTGACACGGGCCTGGTTTGACATAAAACTTTCCCCACGGTATAATCAGCCTTCGTGAATTTTGTAATGTATATTGGAGAGAAGCGCTATGGAACAAGGACAAGAGATTAACGCAAAAGAGCGCTATACGGGGACGGTGCTAAAGACCACGCTGCAAGGCGCGTTGGTCGATATTGGTAGTGAGAAACCTGCCTTCATTCATATCTCACAGGCAGTTAAAGATAACAACCCGAAACAACAGATTAACAGCATTGAAGAAGTCCTGAAAGCCGGCCAGAAGCTGGATTTCTGGGTGAAACGTGTCCGCAAGGACCGCATTGAACTAACCATGAAAGAGCCTTTGGCAATGGAATGGCGTGAGATCAAACCCGGCATGACCGTTAAAGGCCAGGTCGTTCGCCTGGAGACCTTTGGCGCTTTCGTTGAGATCGGTGCGGAACGCCCCGGTCTGATCCACATCAGCGAACTTTCTCACAGCTACGTCCGCACCCCTGGTGAGGTCGTCCGGGAAGGTGATGAAGTGGAAGCCAAAGTTCTGGAAGTGAACCGCCGCAAGAAACAAATCAAGCTGAGCATCAAGGCGCTCCAGGAACTTCCGGAAGCCATGCAGCCACAGCAGCACGGCGGTGGGCAGAAGAAACAAGAAGAAGAACCCAAAGAGCCTGAACTGACTGCGATGGAAATTGCCATGCGTCAGGCGATGGAAAAAGCTGAAAGTGAAGAGGACGGTTCCGACAAGAAGAAATCCCGCAAGAACAAGGATACCCCTTCGGAACAAGATGAACTGCTCTCGCGCACATTGGAGAACAAAGTTGGTCAAGAATCCTAAATTGCGACCCTCATCCCAGCAGATGAGGACAAAAAACTAACGGAAAGACACCGGGAGGTGCCGGAAATAAACGGCCCTCCCTTTCGCTTTTAATTGGCAGAAATATTCGATGGATTAATCCTTAACGAGTTGCCTTTTCCGAGGCCAGGAGGAAAGATGACAACCAAGTATATTTTCTTTACCGGTGGTGTATTGAGTTCTGTTGGCAAGGGCGTGACTGCGGCAGCGACCGGCCGCCTGCTGCGAGAGCGCGGCTTCAAAGTGGCCGTGCAAAAGCTGGATCCCTACATCAACGTCGACCCAGGCACGATGAGCCCCTATCAACATGGCGAGGTCTTCGTACTGGATGATGGCGCTGAGACCGATCTGGACCTTGGGCATTATGAACGGTTCATCGACATCCGGCTAAGTAAGGTCTGCAACGTCACAACCGGTCAGGTCTATGCGGAAGTGATCGGGCGTGAGCGGCGCGGGGATTACCTGGGCGGCACGATCCAGGTCATCCCGCATATCACCAACGAGATCAAACGACGGGTCCGTCTGGTCGGCAAGGACACCGGTGCGGATATCGTGCTGGTGGAAGTCGGCGGCACGGTTGGCGATATTGAAGGCCTGCCCTTCCTGGAAGCGATCCGACAGATGCGTTTCGACCTCGGCCGTGAGAACACCGCCTACGTGCACCTGACCTGGCTGCCGCACATCGGCGCGACTGGCGAACTCAAGACCAAACCCACTCAGCACTCGGTCCGGGAACTCCGCTCGATCGGGATCCTGCCGGATGTGATCGTCACCCGCTCGGATTACCCCATTGATCCCGGCATCCAGGAAAAGATCGCCCTGTTCTGCGACGTGGATGCCAAAGCCGTCATCCCGATGATCACCACCCCGATCCTCTACGAGATCCCCCTGCTGTTAGATGAAACCTGCATCGCGGACCTATTGCTCGAACGCCTTGATCTTAAAGCTCAACATAAACCAGACTGGAAAGAATGGGAAACATTGATCTCCGAGGTTCGGCGTCCCAAACCAGTCATTGACATCGCCCTTGTCGGCAAGTATGTGGAACTTCACGATGCCTACATCAGCGTACGGGAAGCGCTCAAACACGCCGCCCTGGCTAATGGCGTGGAGTTGAACCTCCATTGGCTGCATTCGACCGATCTTGAAGAAGACAAAGGCTGGGATGTCCTGGAAAGTGTGGACGGCATTGTTGTTCCCGGCGGATTTGGGAGTCGTGGAATTGAGGGTAAAATTAAAGCTGCGACCTTCGCTCGTGAAAACAAGGTCCCCTATTTCGGTTTATGTCTTGGCTTGCAGGTTATGGTGATCGAATTTGCCCGAAATGTCCTCCACCATGAAAAAGCCAACTCCTCCGAATTTGACCGCACGACCCCCGCACCTATCATCGACCTCATGCCGGAGCAGCACGATGTGACCGAAAAAGGCGGCACGATGCGCCTGGGTCTCTATCCCTGTCACCTGGTGCCGGGCACTATCGCACAAAAAGCCTATCAGTCTGACCTTGTCCAGGAGCGGCATCGCCATCGGTTCGAGTTGAACAACGATTTCAGGCCGGAGTTAACCAAGGCTGGTATGGTCTGCTCAGGTGTCTCACCGGATGACCGTCTGGTCGAGATCACCGAACTTAAGGACCATCCCTTCATGCTCGGGACTCAATTCCATCCGGAATTTCTCTCCCGTCCGAACCGCCCGCATCCATTGTTCATAGCCTTTGTCAAAGCCGCAGCCGAACGCGCGAGCGAGAAAAGGGAAGAAGCTGAACCACAAAAGGAGAAATGATGAAAACCAGGCTGAGCATTAGCGTAATTCTTCTTATCATTGTTCTCACGATCACCGGATGTAAAGCTGCCGCCACCCAGTCCGTCGATTCATCCGTGGACTCGGCTTATCCAGCAGGGAAAGACTATCCAATTGAAGACCTGATAGTCCAATCCGGTGAGGAAGCCTATCCTATCACCCAGCAAGACCTGGGGTCGCTCTATCGCACCTGGGCCCTGTCAACTTATAAAGTCAACGACCAGGAACAAACCCCTCCGATGAAAACCCTGACCTTCCAGATGGATGGCGTAGTTGAGATGACCGGTGAGACCGGGACAACTGAAGGTCGCTGGTTCGCGGACATCTCCATGTATCCGATATTGACTCTTGAGATGAACGATGGCACAACCTTGACCTACAGCCTGATCGCGCTGACCGAATCCAACCTTGATCTGCAGTTGATCCAGGATGGGAATGTCATTGATGAAAGCTACCAACCAGCCGGTTGATCCGGTGAAATGTGTTTATAATTAGAACGATTATTTTAGAGTGAAGAAAGGAATTTCTGAGGTAAACCTATGGACACAACAATCATATCGATTAACGCTTTGCAGATCCTCGACTCGCGCGGTAACCCAACCGTGGAAGTGGAGGTCGTTCTGGGTGATGGCAGTTGGGGCCGCGCTGCGGTGCCCTCCGGCGCATCCACCGGCGTGCATGAAGCGTTGGAACTGCGTGATGGCGATAAGACCAAATACGGCGGTAAAGGCGTCACCAAGGCCGTCGAGAACGTCAATACCAAGATCGCCGAACTCCTGATCGGCTCGGACGCCACCCAGCAGATGGCCATCGACATGGCCATGCTGGCTCTGGATGGTACGCCCAATAAAAGCAACCTGGGCGCGAACGCCATCCTCGGCACAAGCCTGGCCGTCGCCAAAGCAGCCGCCAATTCACTGGCGCTGCCGCTTTATCGTTACCTGGGCGGCACATACGCCCACCTGCTACCCTCCCCGATGATGAACATCCTCAACGGCGGCGCTCACACCAACTGGCAGTCCACCGACGCTCAGGAATTCATGATCATGCCTTTGGGTGCCTCCAGCTTCTCCGAGGCCCTGCGATGGGGCGCTGAGATTTACCACACCCTCAAGACCGTGCTGAAGGACAAAGGCTACACCACCTTGGTCGGTGACGAAGGCGGTTACGCTCCCGCGCTGAAGACCAATGAGGAAGCCGTTGAGACCATCCTTATCGCGATTGAAAAAGCCGGATATAAAGCCGGTGAAGACGTCGCCATCGCACTCGATCCCGCTGCGTCGGAATTCTATGATGCGGATGAGAAAACTTACTTCCTGCGAACCGAGAACCGCAAACTGAGCAGCCAGGAAATGGTCGCCTTCTGGGTCAACTGGATCAACAAATACCCGATCGTCTCACTGGAAGACGGCCTGGCCCAGGATGACTGGGAAGGCTGGAAGATCCTCACTGCTGAAGTCGGCGACCGGATCCAGATCGTGGGTGATGACCTGCTGGTGACCAACCCCAGCCGTGTCGCTCGCGCCATCAAGGAAAAATCCTGCAATTCCCTGCTGGTCAAAGTGAACCAGATCGGTTCGCTGACCGAGACCATGGAAGCCGTGACGCTCTGCCAGACCCACGGATGGACCGCAGTCACATCGCATCGCTCCGGTGAAACGGAAGACACCACCATCGCCGACTTGTCTGTGGCGATGAACATGGGTCAGATCAAGACCGGCGCTCCCGCCCGTTCGGACCGGGTTGCCAAATACAATCAGCTCCTGCGGATCGAAGCCGAACTCGGCGATACCGCTCAATATGCAGGCTGGTCAGCACTCAAACGCTAATCTCAATATAAAAAGTTGTCAAAACCCGGGATTTAGAAATCCCGGGTTTTTTCATTGTCAAATAGGGTTTGACAGGGATTCGGTTTGGGATGCATAATGGAACCAAATATGGTTTGCGAACGTTATAAAATGTAGAAAAACCAAAGGAGAACCTATGAAACACTTAAGTATTTTTCTTGCCATTCTTGCCCTGGTCGTCGCCACCCTGGCGTGCAGCCTTCCCGGGCAGAGCACGCCTGAAGTCCCGGCCACAACGGAAGCTGTGACAGAAACCCAAGCCGCCACGGAAGCACCGACTGAAGCGGTGACTGAAGTCATAACCGAAACAGCAACCGAAGAGGTATCTTCCTGCGTCGCTGGTATGGTTCAGGGCAGTGCATTTGGCGTGACGTTCTGCTACCCAAGCGCGTATGCCACCGGCTACAACCAGTCAATGATCGCCGAAAACCCGCCTGACCCCAACACAGCCTATTGGGACTTCAACCCCACCACGCTCGAGATCAGCTTCAACGGCTATCCGGTCGCCAATGAGTATTTCGACCCGAAAATTGATATTTTCCCGGTCGCCAATTACGTCTCGCTGCAGCCCGATACGCAAACCATCATTGACAACCTGCAGGCGCTGCTGACCAGCCAGGACCCGAACCCAACCAGCGTGCCATTCCTCCCGCTCTATAACGCGGCCCAGACGATGCAGGCCAAAGTCGATTATCTGCAGTTCCAGAATGGGACCGGTGTCCGCTTCATCACACAATACGGACAAGCCGCAATACCGATCAACAACGTCAGCGCGATCTATGCTTTCATCGGCCTGACCTCGGATGGACTGTATATCATTTCAGCCACCTTCCCCGTCACCCACCCGGATTTCGCTCCAGATAACATGACAGAACCGGCGGAAGGCTGGGCGGCTTTCTCGGCGAACTTTGAGACCTATATCAACGATATGGAGACTTACCTTGCCGGGCAGCCGAACAACACCTTCACCCCCGACCTGACCCAGCTGGATGAAATGATGACCTCTCTCATGGTGCCGGCCGACGCTATACCCTAACCTTCTTCGTAATCAAATTACTCAGATTCCCTGGGATTTATAAAATCCCGGAATTTTCCTTTAATATTCGTCGGTGATTCTATGCCCAATACGACGATGTGTATGGCATCAGAAAGAAATGCCAGTAAAATAATACCCATGACCGATACATTAAAATCGCTGGAAAATGAGATTATCACTTGCCGGAAATGCCCCCGCCTGGTCGCCTGGCGTGAAGAGGTCGCCGAGACAAAACGCAAAGCCTACCTTGATCACGACTACTGGGGGAAACCGGTGCCCGGGTTTGGCGACCCGGACGCGCAGATCATGATCGTCGGCCTCGCGCCCGGCGCACACGGCTCCAACCGTACCGGCCGGATGTTCACCGGGGACGCCAGCGGGAAATTCCTCTATCCTGCGCTCTATCGGGCCGGGTTCGCCAACCAGCCTAACGGCGATGAACCGAACGATGGGTTAGTTTTGAAAGATGTCTTCATCACTGCCATCTGCCGCTGCGTGCCGCCGCAAAACAAACCGAAAGTTGCCGAGATCAAAAACTGCCTGCCCTGGATGGCGGCCGAGATCGACCTTCTCCCCCGCTTGAAAGGCTATGTCGCATTGGGCAGGATCGCTTTCGACGGCATCCGGCGAATGTACCAGATGCAGGATGTTGACTTCCCGAAGCTGGATTTCGGACATAATGTATTTTACGAATTGGGTGAAGGCTTACCCTGGCTGCTTTGTTCCTACCACCCCAGCCAGCAAAATACACTAACCGGCCGGCTGACTGAGGAAATGTTCGACGCTGTTTGGACCAGAGCCAGAGAACTTATATCCTGAATTATGAAGCCTGATGTTTATCCGAATCTGCGATGTGGAGCGTATCCAACGCACCGTGGATGAACATCTGCCTGAAGTAGGTGACCATTTGCTCGATCGTATATGGTTGGTCGTGTTCCAGCCACCAGGTAACCATTTCCATTAACGTTCCTGAGAAGAAAATCGAAAAGATGTCCAGAGGGACTTTCGTCTCAAGACCGGGCAGGATTTCCAGGCGCTTGATCGTTTCACTTCGGATCAGGTCCGACATCCGTTCCGAAGCCTTAGCGCTCCCCTCCCCCCGCAGCATGACCTTATACAGGTCGGCGTTCTGACGGGCATGGTCAAAGATATGATAAAGGATACGCTCATCCAGGTTCACCTTGAGGGCCTTTAGTTTATCTTCGGTTGACCCATCTTCGGAGAGGATCGCGGCATGTGTTGCAATAAAATCCTCACCGATGGCGTCTATCGCCTGGATCAAGAGTTCTTCCTTGTCCTTGAAATGCAGATAGAATGTTGTCCGTCCCAGATCGGCGCGGTCGGTGATATCCTCGATCGTCACCGAGTTCATATCCTTTTTCCAGGATCAAGCTGATCAATGCATCCTGAAGCGCTTTCCTTGTCCGCCGCACCCGGCGGTCTGTGCTTTGGTCACTCATTATCCACTCCGTTTTTGAACAGCAGTTCAATTTTGTACATGGCCTGTAAGTTCGTCCTTGACATTTGAAAGTGAAAGTCTATAATGATGAACGCGATGTCGACTAATGGACAACGAGTTCATTATACAGCAAAGATAAGCGATTGACAAATAAAGGAATGTGAAGGCATCTCTCGTGAACGACCGGCAGAACGCTCAGCCTCTGATCCAAATTGACTCCCTGGTCAAAACCTACCAGACCGGCGCGGGTCCATTTGACGCGCTGCGAAGTATCAACCTCACCGTCTATCCCGGCGAGTATGTCGGCGTGATCGGGAAATCCGGTGCGGGGAAAACCACCCTGATCAACATGATCAGCGGGATCGACCAGATCACCTCCGGCCGGGTTTTCGTCAACGGCACGGCCGTTCACACACTGAAAGAGGATGCCCTGGCCGCATTGGCGCGGGTTGAACCTGGGCGTGATCTATCAGTCCTTCAATTTGCTGCCCATGCTTTCACTGCGGGATAACATCACCCTGGCGATGGACTTTTGTGGGCGTTACCGGCGGGGAAAATCTGAACAAAAAGCGCTGGATCTACTGGCGGAAGTCGAATTGGCGGAACACGCCCGCAAGCCCCCGGCCTATATCTCCGGCGGGCAGAAGCAGCGCGTGGCGATCGCCCGCGCCCTGGCGAACGACCCGCCCCTGATCCTGGCCGATGAACCGACCGGGCGGTTGGATTCAGCCACAGCCGAGACCATCTACGGGATCTTCGAGAACCTGATTGCACAAGGCAAGACCATCCTGATGGTTTCGCATGACCGGTCGCTGAGCAAGCGTGTCAACCGGGTGATCGAGCTGGCCGATGGCCGGATCGTGAGCGACAGCGGGGTGCGAAATGGCGCTTAACCAGAAGCCGATCATCGGGAACGGCCAGCCCCTGATCCAACTGCAGGGCATCACGAAAACCTATGTCAATGCGGCCGGGTCTTTCACCGCGCTCAAGGATATCAACCTGGATTTCTACCAGGGCGAGTTCGTGGGTGTGATCGGGAAATCCGGCAGCGGGAAATCGACCCTGGTGAATATGATCACCGGCATCGATCGTCCCACCGAAGGTAAGGTGCTGGTGGAGGGGGTGAATATCCAAAAGATGAAGGAGAGCAGGCAGGCGCGCTGGCGCGGGCTGAACCTGGGCGTGGTTTTCCAGTTTTTCCAATTGCTGCCCATGCTGACCCTGCTGGAAAACGTGCTCCTGCCAATGGATTTCTGCAATCAATACTCCGAATCCGAACGACTTTCCCGAGCCATGGAACTGCTGGCGATGATGGGCCTGGCCGATGAAGCTGACGCCCTCCCAGGCGCCGTCTCGGGCGGCCAGCAGCAGAGCGCGGCCATCGCACGCGCCCTGGCCAACGACCCACCGATCATCGTGGCCGACGAACCGACCGGCAACCTGGACGCCAGGACCGCCGATTCGGTCTACGATAAATTCCAATCCCTGGCCGACGC
The DNA here is from genome assembly GCA_963748065.1 of uncultured Chloroflexia bacterium. Lineage (GTDB taxonomy): Bacteria > Chloroflexota > Anaerolineae > Anaerolineales > Anaerolineaceae > Brevifilum. Next base: position 26,416 of record CAVVHL010000011.1, read on the forward strand.
CGGCAGGACCATCATCATGATCACGCACGACCCGGAAATTGAAAATCGGCTTTCCCGCACCGTGTTGATCTCCGATGGCGAAGTGATCGACCCGATGGTGGCGAAAGCCTTTCCCTGGATGCCCCATCCTGTCCTGCGGGCCTGCAGCGACGCCCTAACGCGCCGCACCTATCCACCGAAACAGCTCCTGGGGATCGATTCGGACCTCGCTCAATCCCTGGTGATTGTGGAATCGGGGCACCTGAAAGCGGTTGTCAGAAGTGAAGCAGGTCTGCAGGTTTCACAGGTCTTACAGCCCGGCGATTTCTTCGCAGGTAATGAGGTGCTGACCGACGCTGCCCAACATCCGGCAGCGATCATCACGGAAAGCGAGCCTGCTCAAATAGTTATTATCCCCTTCCAAGCCGCTCAACAAGCCGCGTCCAGCTACCCGGACGTACGCCAGCGCTTGAACAATATTGCAACCGACTCGCAAGGACAACGCAAATGAGACCGCGCTGGCGTAAAGTCCTGGCTGATCTTTGGGGCAATAAAGCCCGTTTTGTCCTGGTGGTTCTATCACTGACGACCGGTCTGTTCGCAGTCGGCATGATCGCCGGCGGTTACGTGACCATTTTGGAGGACATGCAGACCGGGTATGAAGCCATCCACCCCGCCGATTTGCGTTTCATGACCGATCCTTTCGATGAAGAACTCATCCAAAGGGTTCAGCGGGTGGATGGCGTGACCGACGTAAACGGTGAAAAGCGGCTGCAGTGGCAGTTCAAGAACGGCAATGGTGAATGGAAAGATATGATCGTCCGGGTACTCCCGGAAGACGGGCAGACCATCGACCAGGTCGAGTTGATCTCCGGGAACATGCCGCAGGACCACCAGATCATGCTGGACGTCCATAAGGAGACCGGCCTGGAAATCGGCGATACCGTGCTGGTGCAGCTCCCATCCGGGACGCAGAAGGAACTCCCGATCACCGGGATGGTCCAGGACCAGACCATCGGCGTACTGGGCACGAGTTATTTCGTCGCGCCGACCTATGGGTATGTGACTTTCGATTCCTTACCCTGGCTGCGAAGAGGACCTGAGCTACGATAGTTTATTGGTCAGAGTGGATCCCAACCTTTCTGCTGACCAAATCCAGCAGGTCTCGAAGGATGTGATCGGTGTGATCGAACAGAGCGGCCGGTCGGTCACTTCCGTGATGAATATGACTCCCACCGCGCACCCCAACAGCGGTTACGTTTCGGCGCTTTCCGGCTTATTGGCGCTGCTCGGATTCTTCTCGGTGTTCCTGAGTGGTTTCCTGGTCTTCAACTCGATGGCAGCCCTCTTCGCTCAGCAAACCCCCTATATCGGGATCATGAAAGGGATCGGTGCGCAGCGGAAAACCATCATTCAGATGTACATTATTTTCATCATCATTTTCAGCGTGGTTGCAACGGCAATTGCGATCCCCACCTCCACGCAGGCCCGCGCAAGTTTGGGTGCGTTCTTTTCGTCTCGATTGAACTACCGAGATGGCGGGTTCCGCTATGTGACTTTAGCGGTCGTACTCCAGATTATCATCGGCTTGATCCTCCCCCAGGCGGCGGGATTCATCCCCATCGTCAGGGCGTCAAAGATCAGCGTACAGGAGGCCATCTCACTGACAGGGATTGAGAGCAGACAAAAGAAACGGAGGCCAGAAGGAACGAAGAAACAAGAAACGAAAGGGCTTTCCCGGCCGGTATTGATCGCCATCCGGAATACTTTCCGGAAGGAAAAGCCGGTTGGCCTTGACGTTAATCACGCTGAGCCTGGGTGGCGCACTTTTCATCGGCACGTTCAATGTCCGTGATTCCCTGCAAACCTATATCAGTAAGGTATCCAAGTATATCCTGGCGGATATCAGTATTGACTTTGGTAAATTTTACCGGATCGATGAGATTGAACACCTGGCAAAATCCATTCCGGGCATCCAATCGGTTGAACCGCGGTCCGGGGCTTATTGCCAGTTGATTGATGAGAACGGCGATGCTTCTGAAAGCGTTGAAATGCTGGGCGCGCCGCCCGATTCCGCATTGATCGAACCGATCCTGATCGAAGGACGCTGGCTGATCGCCGGTGATCAGAATGCGATTGTGCTCAACGAAGCCTTCCTGGCTCAATTCCCTGATTTGAAAATTGGCGATACGCTGACCCTTTATGTCAACCGCCGTGAGGTGGATTGGACGATCGTGGGCTTCTTCCAGTTCATCGGCAGTGATTCATTCATCGTTTACGTCCCGCTTGATTATTTGAACGAGATTACCGGGAATACAGGACAGGCATCCAATTTCCAGATCGTTGCCACACCTGAGGTCAAAGAGAACGAACAGGTGGAAGAACTCGTTCAGCAAATCGACACGTTCTTCCGGGCACAGGGGCTGCAGGTCAGCAGCGCCAACAGCAGCGCCAACCTGGTCGGTAATGCGACCCTGGGGCTCGATACCCTGACGATCTTCCTGCTGATCATGTCCGGTCTGGTCGCGCTGGTCGGCAGCATCGGCCTGGCCGGGACAATGAGCATGAATGTGATGGAGCGCACCCGTGAGATCGGGGTGATGCGCGCCATCGGCGCAACCGACGCCCAGGTGATGAATCAGGTGCTGATCGAAGGCACCCTGATCGGGTTCCTGAGCTGGATCTTCGCAGCCATCGTGGCCTTCCCGCTCAGCACGTTCATGTCCTATATCATCAACGTTTCAATTTTCGGCGTGACCGGGGAATATACATTCACGGCCACCGGCTTCCTGATCTGGTTCGGCATCGTGGGAGTCCTTTCCATGGTCGCCAGCATCATGCCTGCCCGTAATGCCGCCCGGCTGACAATCCGCGAAGTGCTTGCTTATGAATGATTTAATTTGTAATCGATTGAATAAAGTCTCAAAATAGAGATGAGGTGCAAGATGAAGAAAACCCATTGGAAAATATTGAGCTTGATCGCCCTGATGGCTCTGCTGCTGGCCGGCTGCGACGTCTTCACGCCGACCGAAACGCCAACGCCTCTCCCGACGCCTGAAACGGTGAGCGGTGTGATCGCCGGCGGAAACCTGGTGCCGGCCGATTCGATCAACCTGACCTTTGTGATGTCCGGCATTGTGGATGAGGTTCTGGTCGAAGAAGGTGATCAGGTCGAAAAGGACCAGGTCCTGGCCCGGCTGGGCGATACCGAAGCACTCGACGCTCAGATCCAGGCGGCCAAGCTGGCCGTACTGCAGGCACAGCAAAACCTGGATGATCTTAAATAACAACGCCGACCTGGCCCATGCGCAGGCTGCGGTGGATTTGGTCAAAGCCCAACAAGCGCTGGTTGAAGCGGAAAAAGCCTGGGACGTCGTGGACACCGAAGATTACCAGATCCGAACTTGACGACGCCAAAGTTGCCATGACGGACGCCAAGGACGATCTGGACACAGCCCAGGCGGACTTTGATGAATACAAAGACCTGGATGAGAACAACGCCACCCGGCAAGCTTATCAGGATGCGCTGGATGAAGCGCAGCAAACTTATGACGAAGCGCGCTGGGCCTATGAAGACCTGCAATATCGTTACGATCTGGCGCAAGCCCAATTAACTGCCGCCCAGGAAGCCCTGGCGACCGCCCAAAAGACCTCCGATGACACAACCAACGGTCCGGACCCGGATGCCCTCGCCCTGGCTCAGGCCAGCCTCGACCAGGCAAAACAACAGCAGGCTGCGGCGGAAGCAGCGCTGGGTAATGTTGAATTAAAAGCGCCTTACGCAGGTACGATCGTCCAGGTAGGCTTGACAGCCGGCGCGCCCACAGCACCAAGCCAGATGGCTGTCGTCCTGATGGACGATTCCCAATGGTACGTGGAAACCAACGATCTGACGGAAGATGAAGTGGTGAAGGTCGAAGGTCGGCCAGGCAGTGACCGTCACTTTCGATGCGCTGCCAGGACAGACATTCGATGGTGAGGTCGAAAAGATCAGCGATTACGCTCTGGAACGCTACGGCGATGTGACCTATGTGGTTCGAATCAAGCTGCAGGATGGCGATGACCTGCTGCGCTGGGGTATGACAGCCGAAGTGACCTTTTCGGATTGATGGTCTGACTATCTTGAACCCGATATCGCCCCTCAATAAAATAAAGGATCAGCCTGTCCGTAAATATCATCGGGCAGGTTGATCTATGTATAATAGTCCCCTCGTTTTGCGAATTTTACAAATCATTTACCAGACAACCTTATTCACGTTGTTACAATTCTTATACATCATCAGTATAATAAATTTTGATTTGCACAATTTAACATTTAGAAGCTGTTCATTATTTTATTCTGAACTGACACTTCCATATCCGTTTTGCTGAATACCAACAAAAAAGGGAAAGGACATCGCCTAATTCAGGCGCGTGGCAGTTGATTGATATTTTGGAGGAAGAACGTGGCAGAAACACAAAATAAAAAGAAAAAACGCCGTTGGGGTTGGTGGATCGTCATCGCCGTTGTCGTACTTGTCGGCCTTTTCGTCGGATGGCGCATTCTCCGCAATCGGCAGGCAACCGCAGCGGAACTGGCGAACCTCGAAACCGAACCCTACCAGCGGCGGACACTGAACGCCAACATCTATGGCACCGGCACCGTTCAACCCTATCAATCCGCCAACCTGACCTGGTCGGCGAGCGGAACGGTCGGTGAGGTGAATGTAACGCTGGGACAATCCGTCAAGAAAGATGACGTCCTGATGTCCCTCGATCCGGAATCGGTCTCTGTGGATATCCTCCAGGCGCGGATCGATGTGATCAACGCCCAGAATGCCCTGGACGACCTCAACAACAACTGGAAAGCTGACCTGGCGCAAGCCAAGCTGGACTTATTGAACGCACAGGACGATCTGGATAACCTGCAGACCGATCGCAAGATCATGAATTATCAACGCTGCACCGATGAACGCATTCAGGACCTGGAAGACGAACTCGACCAGGCTGAACTGATTTACAAATACCGGCAGAACGCCGACACACTCAAGGCGGTCAATACCGCTCAAGCGAATCTCGATTACTGCAATGCCGGCTTCACCGCACAAGAAATCGCCGAAGCGCAGTTGAAGGTTGAGTTGGGTGAGGCGAAAGTGGCCGACTTGCAAACCAAGGTCGACACCCTCACCAACGGTCCCGATCCCGATCAGGCCAAGATCCTGGAGACCCAGCTGGCGATCGCCGAATCTCGAGCTGACAGCCCCCTGGTCAAAGCGCCGTTTGATGGCGTTGTGACCGTCCTGCCCGCGCAGGTCGGCGATGTGGTCCAGATCGGCAGTCAGGCAGCCCAGCTTGATAACCTCTCCAGCCTTTATCTTGACGTTCAAATCTCGGAAGTGGATATCCCCACGGTCTCAGTCGGACAGGCTGCTGACCTGGTATTTGATGCCTATTATCAGGACACCTTCACCGGTAAAGTCATCCAAATTGCACCTGTCGGCGACACCGTCCAGGGTGTCGTGGAATACAACATCCGTATCCAGATGGACAAGGACACCGACGGCCGGATCAAGCCCGGCATGACCGCCGCAGTCAATATCGTTGTAAAAGAACTGGACGATGTGTTCGCTGTGCCCAACGACGCCATTGCGATGGTTGATGGTCAGGAAAGCGTTTTCGTTAAACGCAACGGCACCTATGTTGCCGTCCCGGTGACATTGGGCGGTTATTCTGACATGTACAGCGAGGTACTCAGCGCGGATATCCAGGAAGGCGAACCGATCGTCATCAACCCACCTGATACACTGACCGGTACAACACCCTTCGGTGGACCGCCGAGTGGTTTCCGGGGATTTGGGAATTAGGCAGCAGTATGAGCATGCAAGAACAAGAAGCGGTGATCCGCGTTGACGACCTGACCAAGGTCTACCAGATGGGCGAGATCGAGGTCCATGCCCTGCGGGGTGTGAGTTTCTCGGTGAGGAAAGGCGAGGTGCTCGCAATCATGGGACCTTCCGGCTCTGGTAAATCGACATTAATGAACATGATCGGCTGTCTCGACGTCCCCACCAGCGGTGATTATTTCCTTGAAGGCGAACTGGTTTCAGAGTTGGACGAAGACCAGTTAGCGCTGGTACGCAACAGAAAGATCGGTTTTGTTTTTCAGAAATTTAACCTCCTCCCCCGCGCTACCGCCCTGGCAAACGTCGAACTTCCGTTGCGTTACGCCGGCATCAACGGCGAACGGAAAGAACGGGCGGAAGAAGCTCTGGAAGCGGTCGGATTGGGAGACCGAATCTATCACCAACCTAATGAACTTTCCGGCGGACAGCAGCAGCGTGTGGCGATCGCCCGTGCCCTGGTCAACAACCCGGCTATCATCCTGGCTGACGAGCCGACCGGTAACCTGGACTCGGTTTCTGGCGAGGAGATCATGAACCTGCTCCTGGAACTGAACCGCACCGACGGCACCACCCTGATCATCGTGACCCATGACCCGGAAATCGCCGTAGTTGCCGAACGGATCATTCACCTGCGTGATGGGATGATCGAAGACGAGGAGATAAAAGTATGAACTTCCTCCTCAATATCAAAGAAGCCCTGCAAAGCCTGAGCGCCAATAAATTGCGCTCACTGCTGACTATCCTGGGGATCGTGATCGGTGTCGCCTCCGTGATCGCGCTGTTATCGATCGGAACAGGCGCCGGGAATTCGATCACCAGCGAAATCGAGAGCATCGGCACGAATGTGATCTACGTGCTTAAAGGCAATGACGAAGAGGATGTCTCCAATCCACAGGACCTCACTTTACGTGATGCAGAAGCCCTGACCAATTCAGCCCGCGGCACGAAGATCGCCTTTGTCGCACCGGTTACGACAGGTTCGACGGATATTTCTTACAGCGACGTCAGCACCGAAACAGCCATCTCCGGTGTGACGCCGGATTACCAGAACGTGCAAAATATAACCATCGCCGAAGGCAGTTTCATCACCCAATCGGAGGTTGAAGGCCGCAGCGCGGTGGTCGTACTCGGTCCGCAGATCGCTGACACCCTGATCGGCCGGAGTTCCGGCGTGGTTGGGCAGACGGTCCGAATCGGCGGATATCCTTACCGCGTGATCGGCGTAACTGAGGCTAAAGGCGGCAGTGCCTTCAATAATCCCGATAATAACGTCTATATCCCGATTTCAACCGCACAGACACGCCTGCCAAGGGGCGGTTCCCCGGACCGGGTGCAGTACATCCTGATCTCGGTGGCCCAGGCCGAAGATGCCGACGCTGCCATCAATCAGGTGACCGACATCCTGCGTTCGACTCATCGGATCCCGCCGCGCAGCCCGAACGATTTCACCATCCTCAACCAGCAGGACTTCCTGGCTGTGGCTTCATCCATCACCAACGTCCTGACAATTTTCCTGGGTGGGATTGGCGCAATCTCATTGCTGGTCGGTGGTATTGGGATCATGAACATCATGTTGGTTTCGGTGACCGAACGAACCCGCGAGATCGGCCTCCGAAAAGCACTTGGCGCTCGGAAGATCGACATCCTGATCCAATTCCTGACCGAATCGGTGCTGCTGAGCATGATCGGCGGCATATTGGGAATCCTCCTTGGATGGGCGATCTCCCTGGTCGTCGGCCAAATCGCTATGAACGCCGGGACGCCGCTGGACACATCGGTGACCTTGAATTCCGTGCTCCTGGCGACGCTCTTCTCAGCCGCGGTGGGCATTTTCTTCGGCTACTATCCTGCCAATCGGGCTGCTTCTCTCGCGCCGGTGGAAGCCCTGCGATATGAGTAAACCTAAACAATAAATTTTTGCAAAAGGAGCCAAATGGCTCCTTTTAATCTTTTTAATTGGGCAATTTGGACGAAAATCGTTGGGTTTAGACCTCGTTTGTAGGGTAATCGTAGGGTAATCGTCAAGTTATTTACCCTTGCATTTGATAGAATACTAATAGCTAAGACACTTTTCTTCTCCTTCTGATGATCGCCAGGGTCGGCGTCCCTGGCGATCAACATTTTAAAAGGAAAGTGAATGGGGATTGGGGGAATAGTATCGGAATCGACAAATCCAGATAAAGTTCAACAATCTATTGAAATTCGCATTTACCGGCAGCGCGGACTTTAGTCCGCATTTATAAATCCCCTTAAATCAAGGTCTGTCCGATAGGTTTAGGTTTTTAAACTCAATGGATTGGATTGTCAAACCTATTCATTAAGATCCCGGGGATTTTAAAAATCCCCGGGATCTATTCTTGACTTAGAAAACACTCCTGTTACCGCCATTTACGCCTCGCCGGTCTTTATCCTGCGCCGAGTGGACTCATAATCCGAATAATTGCCAAGATATTCCTGCGTGCCATCGCCCTGCAGCTTGACGATCCGGTTGGCGATCCGATCGAGGAAATAGCGGTCATGGGAAACAGCCAGGATCGTCCCATCGAAATCCAGCAGCGCATCTTCCAGCACCTCGCAGGACGGGATATCCAGGTGGTTGGTCGGCTCATCCAGCAGCAGGAAGTTCGCCCCGGAAAGCGTGATCAGGGCGATCTGCAGCCTGGCTCGTTCCCCACCGGACAACGCGCCGACTGGTGTATCCCGCTGGTCGTAGTTGAACAGGAACTTCTTCAGGAAAGCCACCCCGCGCAATTCGGAAAAGTTCCCCGCTTTACAAATCGTTTCCAGCAGGCTCATTGTTGGGTCCAGAGTTCTCAAATTCCTGGGCATAATAACCCGGCTTGATACTTGGCCCAAGAGTGATTTCACCCGTATCCGATACTTCCTCCCCCAGGATCATCCGCACCAGCAATGATTTTCCGGAGCCATTCGGCCCGATCATCCCCACCCGGTCACCGTAGCGCAGCAGCAAGTTGATATGTTCCAGCACCCGGTCCAGCCCGGCACCCTTGGCGCTGGGAAACCCTTTCGCAAGATCTGAGACTTCCAACACCTTCTCGCTCCCTCGCCAGCCGCCCAGGTTGATCTCGATCTGGTCCCGTTCCAGGAGGGGTTTCTCGATCCGCTCCAGTCGGTCCAGCCGCTTGATGATCGCCTTACCGCGGTTGGAAAACTTCTCATTGTCATAAACCTTCCCCCACATCAACAGCCGTTTGGCGGCCTGTTCCAGGCGGGAGATCTCTTTCTGCTGCGCCTGGAAGCGCTCCGCCTGGCGTTCCAATCGGAGCCGCTTTTCAAACATATATTCTGAATAATTGCCGGGGAACTGCGTCACCTGTCCGAGGTCCACCTCCAGGATCGCATCCACGACCATATCGAGGAAATACCGGTCGTGGGAAACGATCACCACCGTGCCGGGAAAATCCTCGATCAATCGCTGCAGGAGGGCCTTGCCGTCCAAATCAAGGTGGTTATCAGGCTCATCGAGCAGGAGGATATCCGGTCGACCGATGATAATCCGCGCCAGGCCAAGCAGTTTCTTCTGCCCGCCGCTAAGGTGCCGCACCGGCATTTGCATCTCATGTTCAGCAAAACCGATCGAAGCCAGCAACGTCCGGATACGGCCTTCGAGCCCCGAGCCGCCCAATTCGGTGAAGGCAGCCAGAGCTTTCTCTTGCCTTGCGATCAGCTTTTCCAGGCGTTTTGGATGTGCGTAATAATCCGGGTCGGCGAACATCACCTCGATATCAGCCAATTCCGCTTCCAGCTGCAGCACCCGATCCGCGCCCTGCCGAACAGCTTCAAACGCGCTGAGGGACGGGTTCAACCCTACTTCCTGGGCCATATAGGCTACCGTCTGGTTCTTATCCCGGGCGATAAAGCCTGAATCAGGCTTCAGTTCGCCAAGGATCAACTTCAACAAGGTTGTTTTCCCGCTGCCATTGGGGCCGATCACGCCGTAACAGCCTTCCTGAATTTCGCAGGAAGCCTCCTGGAAGATTGGTTTTGAAGGGTATGAAAAAGTGACTTTGTCGAGTCGCAGCCGGATCATGGGCTAATGTTATCAGAAAAACGGTAACTGAAAAAATAAATGGCTTTGGTAGATTTTTAGCCCGACATTCTCTATAATAGGATGGAAAGTTAGTCACCAAACAATTACTGGAGGAAGCATGGCTCGAAAATCATTAGGCTTTGTCCCCCTGATTTGGGAATGTGATTCTTGCGGCACTCAAAACCCCGGTCCGATCAAAACCTGCACAAGCTGCGGCGCACCCCAGCCCGAGGATGTTAAATTCTTACAGGTGGATCAGGAAAAATTCAACTTCATCAAAGATGAAGCCCTGATCCGTATGGCGAAAGCCGGCCCGGACATCCACTGCCCCTGGTGCGGCACCCGCAACCCTTCCACCGCCAAACTATGCAGCAACTGCGGTGGTGAGCTTAGCCAGGGTGGGAAGCCGCGTCAAGCTGGCGGTCGGGTGCAAACCGTCGCCGAGGCTCATAAGAGACCGTCAGAAACACCCCCAACACCCCGCCAACCCATTAAGACTCGCAGCGTGATCATCGGCGCAATCATACTGATCGCGCTTATCGTGGGAGGGATCCTTTTATTCAATTGGATCAACCAGACCAGAACCATCAAGGCGACTGTATCAGATGTTTATTGGGAGCGGACTGTCGCTTTAGAGGAATACATGCAAGTGACTGAAAGCGCCTGGCGGGATGAATTACCGGATGGCGCCGAAGTGATCTCCTGCAGCCAGGAATACCGCTATACATCGGAAGAACCGCAGCCGAACGCCACTGAAGTCTGCGGCGAAGCTTACACGGTGGATACGGGAACGGGCGTGGGTGAGGTGGTTCAGAATTGCGTCTATGAAGTCTATGACGATATGTGCGATTATTCAGCCTGGGATTGGCAAGCCATAGCACCCATGATTGCCAGCGGTAATGACTTGGCTGTGACCTGGCCCCCTCTCGATCTCACCCGTAATCAGCGGGAAACGGGACGCGATGAAACATTCATAATCACCTTCGCCGATAGCGGCGACGAATACACCTATTCGACGGACGATCTGCAAGAATTCCTACTGGCTACGCCGGGCAGTGTATGGAAGTTGGATGTCAATAATTTAGACAAGGTTGTCGAGGCGAATCCTTCCAATTAAGGTCGCCTTAGGGGTATAATTCAAAAGTTGACTATCAAACTAAATATTTTATGGAGGAAAATTCGATGGAACTCTTTGAATATGCTAAAGTTGGCAAACCAGCACCTTATTTTGAAATGCGAACAACCAAGAATATGGAGACGCTGGATGAAGTCGCGACCCTGGACGATTACAAGGGAAAGTGGCTGATCTTCTTCTTTTACCCCGAAGATTTCACCTTCGTCTGCCCCACGGAAATCCTTGCCCTTTCAGATCGTTATGAGGAATTCCTTGAAATGGATGCGGACATCCTCGGCGTCTCGACCAACTCGGTGCACTCGCACAAAGCCTGGTTGAACACACCTCTGGACAAGAACGGGATCATGGGCACCAAATACCCGCTGGCCGCTGACCGGACTCATGAAGTATCCGAAGCTTATGGCGTGCTGGTGGAAGAAAAAGGCATTGCCCTGCGCGGTTTGTTTATCATTGATCCTGATGGCATCCTGCAGTATTCCGTGATCCACAACCTGAATATCGGCCGCAGCGTCGACGAGACATTACGGGTTTTGGAAGCTCTGCAGGCCGGCGGCCTGTGCGGCGCCAATTGGGAACCCGGCGACGAGTTGTTGGAAGAAGGGTAAAACCAATGCCACTGCGCCTGAAGACGCCGATGCCATCACTGGACGGCGCAACTGAGTGGTTGAATGGCGAGCCGGACCTGGACGAACTTAAGGGACACCGCGTTTTGGTCTATTTCTGGGCTGTGAGCTGCCATATCTGCCACGAGAACATGCCAAAATTAAAAGCCTGGCGGGAAGAATATGTTCCCAAGGGACTCAAGATGATCGCTATCCATTGTCCAAGGATGAAAACCGACACGGATGTGGAAAAGGTCAAGCAACAGATCGAGGAATTTGGCATCGTTGAACCCTGCGCAATCGATAATAAACACCTGATCAAGAAAGCATTTGACAACGACCTTTGGCCAGCCTATTTCATCTTTGATGAGGAAGGGCTGCTTAAAAGGCGGGCTGCAGGAAATGCGGGTGTATCAATGCTGGACCCGATCCTGGCGAAGATGTTTGAGTAAACCGATTAATCAAATAAACGAAAACAGCCCATCGGTCGATGGGCTGTTTTTATAGAGGTTAGTGTAGGGGCCGGGCTTTGTCCCGGCCCGTTTTTATTTTGTCCTTGAGCGGTAATTGTAAGGTGAGATCTTCTTTAGAGCGCAACGAGGGAACCGTTTGCGGTGGCTCCTTGCAGCTACAGGAATTATACAGCCCGGATGATTTCCTCTCCCCCAATCATCTGCACCTGCTGTCCGGGTGAAAGTGTCAGGAAATCCGCGTCCCAATCCCCATTCAGAAGCTTCCTGATCAACACCAGGTCACTCGCCAGCCGTTCGAAACGCCAACCATTTTGATCCGCGTCATCCTGAGCACGTTGGGCGGCCGTGTCCTCTTCGCCCAGCCCGGTGTCGATGTAAGCTGCCCGCTCATAATGCGATTGCCAAACGGACATCACCTCCATCAGGTAATCCGCATTGTCCTGCCCATACTTCTTCACGTAATCCGCATAAACCTTATCCGCACTCGCGCTGGTGTTTGCCCCGATCGAAAGCGGGATCTCATCCGATTCTCCACGCTCAATAAAATCCTGAACGTACCAATACGTGCCGGGGCAAGCCTGGAATTCGGCATCATAACGCCGGCGCGAACCCAGGAAGAGCGTGATGCAATCATGCGCCCTGGGCAGCACCAGCGGCACCCCGACAGCCCGCAGGCCATCGGTCGCCTTACCGCAAAGGCCGTAACCCAGCACCACCGCGTCATAGATCCCGGCATCGGCAGCCTGGTCGATCGCGGTTTGCAGCGAGTCTCGCAATTTCTTCGGTGTGAGATGTAAACCAAAGTGCTGCAAAGAAACGTCTATGATATGCGGCGAACGAGCGGCGGCAAGATAAACCGGCCGCGCTAAAACATCACAGGCAATGCACATTATCCGCATCGGTGTCATTTAGATGAATTAAAGCGTATCCCAGAAATCCGTCAGGGCTTTGAAAGTCCGCTCCGGCTGTTCCCAGTGCGGCAAGCCCTTGGTAGGTGCGATTCGAACGCTCTGCCAGTTTTCATTTTCCTGAAGCAGACCGGGCATCATATCGAAATTGGTGTAGGGATCATGGTCGTAGATAATCAGCACGGGCTGGGTCAACGCTTTATAAACCGTTGTGCGTACGGCAGGTGTGAACAGCTTGCCGCTGAGGAAATAGGTCGGCGCGAACTGCGCCCCCGGTTGGTGAGCGGTGTGATAGGCGTAATCTACAAAGCTTTCCGGCACCAGGCCTTCAAAACTCAGGTTCAGGAAATACTGAATGCTTGGGCGACTGGAGACCAGGTCATAGAACGGCCGATTCCAGAGTGGAATTGCCAAAACAGCATAGGCATTACTCTTCGCACCACGCTTTCGGGCACGCTGTGTGATCTTGTCCATCAGGGGCTGCTTGAATCCTGTTGGGGAAATCATCGCCAGCGAACGCACCAATTCAGGATTGTGCGCGGCGGCCAGAGCCGCGAATTCGCTAGACAGGGACAGCGTCACCAGATCAGCCGGTTTCCCTACAATCTCCTGCAGAAACTCAACGATCGCATCCTGATAAAGCTGAGGGTTGTAGAGCCGGTCGGAACGCTCCGAGAATCCAAATCCCGGAAGGTCCAGGGCGTAGACGGGGCGCTTCCCGCGGAACTGTTCGAATATGGGTTTCATCTCAAAAGCACTGGGGGCAGCATTGATGCTATGCAGCAGGACCAAGGGGACGCCTTTTCCTGAAAGGTCAGCGTAGTAACTCAGGCGGCCGGCGTTCTTCGATTGGAAGTTTTCACGATCAGCATCCAGTGCGCCGCCCATACCCTGGTGATGGTTGATGAAGCGTTTGCTGTATACGATCCAGCCGGCAACGGTCCCAAGGATGGCGGTGATCAACCCGCCCAAACCCCACAGGATCCCCTTACCGGCTTTTTTCATTTTTTCATTCATTTTACTTACCTCCGGGTTTTACAATCAGATTGATTCCAGTAAAACCACTCTCCTTTAATCTAACACATTTTCACCCTGTTGGTGGCGGGAGGTGGCATTCTTCAGTGGGATGAACTCTTCTTTCAAACACCAAACTTCTTATCATTGCGACGAGCTGATTCGGCATGATGCTGATCAGCTCGTCACAATGACAATTATGAAATAGAAGATCGCCACGAAAGACACCGAATGGTAGAATCAGGGCAGAATAAATGCAGGAGCAATGATGAAATCAAAGATACTCTGGTGGATCCTGGGCGCGCTGGGGATTTTTTTCCTTCTCAGCAGCCTCGCCATCACCTTCGTTGAATACAACCGCTACAAAACCCAAACGGCAGGTGTTTTCCCGGCCGGCAGCACGGTCGCGAGTGTGCCCGTGGGTGGGTTGAACGCCTCCGAAGCTGAAGCGCGCCTCTCCGATTATTACAGCCTTCCTTTGGATTTGGAAATCGAAGGTTCCACTGTCGCAGCGGCCCCAGCCGACCTCGGCTTCACCTTTGATCCCACCGCACTGGTGCGAACCAGCCTGGACCAGGTCGGCAAAGGCGGTTTCTGGGCTGCCCTTTGGAACAAAACAGAGGCCACACCGATCACCGTACCCTTGGATGCCACGGTGGACCAAAATACGCTGCGTGCGTATTTGAACAAGGAGATCGCGCCGCGTTATACTCAGCCCGGCAATCCCCTCACGCCGATCGCCAACACCACCAACTTCGACCTCAGCACCAGCGGCAGCCGGCTGGATATCGACCTTGCCGTTACGGACATCACCACCGCGCTGCTTTCACCGGATGTGCACCAGGGTCAGTCTGCAGGTCACGGCGGAAACCGGAATGGAATCAAGTTGGTCCACCCTGGAAGCTTTTCTGAAACACAACATCAACTGGACCGGCTTCGATGGGATCGTCGAAGTCTACCTGCAATCGATGGCGGACGGTCAAAGCCTGCATTTCGCCGTCTGGGATGGCGAAACCGTCCCGCCTGATATCGCTTTCACTGCTGCCAGCACGATCAAGATCCCGATCATGATCTCCGTCCTGCGCCGCCTGGAAGAACCCATCCCGGAGACTGTGGTCGGGTTGATGGAAGAGATGATCATCAACTCTGAGAATTCGGCCGCGGATACGCTCATGCAGTACTATTTGGATGAAGTACGCGGTCCCCTGATCGTGAGCGAAGATATGCAAACGCTGGGCCTTGAAAACACCTTCCTGGCCGGATACTTTTACTTCGACGCACCGCTCCTGCAAATATTTGATACCCCGGCTAACGCCCGAACTGACATCGACCTGGACCCGGACCTCTATAACCAGATGACTCCGGCAGAACTTGCCAGGCTGATGGTTGGTATCTATCATTGTGCAAAAGATGGTACCGGTCTGCTGACCGAGACCTTCCCCGGTGAGATCACCCAAGGTAAATGCCAGTTGATGATCGATATCATGGAAGAACTCAAGCCGCTGCAGTTCATGGACACCACCCTGCCGCCGGATACCATCCTCGCCGATAAGTACGGTTACGTGACCGAACTGGATGGCTTGCTCCATTCGATCACTGATGTCGGGATCGTCTATACCCCTGGTGGAGACTTTGTCCTGGGCGTGTCCGTCTATCACCCGGATTGGCTTTATGCCAATGATGGCCAAAGGGTGATTGGAAGATTGTCCCAAACCGTATATAATTTTTTTAACCCGAATAACCAAGCCTATTGGTGGTATGACTAAATCATGAAAGTGATCCTGACGCACGAGCAAGCGGATATGGACGCCCTGGCTTCCCTGCTGGGCGCCTGGCTGCTGCAGCCTGACGCGCTGCCCGTGCTGCCGCGCAACATCAACCGCAACGGCCGCAACTACATTAAGGAGTACAAGGATCAATTACCCTTTATCGATTCCTCCGAACTCCCCCGCGAGGAAATCTCCGAGATTTTCCTGGTCGACACCCAATCATTGATCACGCTCAAAGGCATGACGGACCAGACCCAAGTTTCCGTCTACGACCACCACCCAAAGCGTGACGACCTCAACCCGGATTGGGACCTGCACATGGTAACCTTCGGCGCGAACACCAGCCAGTTGGTTGCCCGCATCCGTGAGACGGGATTGACGCTTACCCCCGTCCAGGCCAACACCCTGGCACTTGGGCTTTATGAAGATACCGGGTCGTTCACTTATGGCTCCACCGCCCCGGAGGACCTCGCTGCGGCGAGTTTCTGCCTGGATCAGGGTGCGGATCTGGATGTGGTTAGTGCGTATCTTTACCCGCCGCTTTCCAAAGCCCAGCAAAAACTTTACGAACGCCTGCTGAAAAACGTCGAGACATTCGAAGTGGAGGGACAGACCATTCTGGCGGCTAAAGCCGATGCCTCTGACGTCAAAGATGAGATTTCCAGTGTCGCACATAAACTGCGCGATGTCCTCAACCCTGACGCACTGCTGCTCCTGGTCGCCACCACCCAAGGCATCCGCCTGGTGGCGCGGGCGACGAACGACAACGTGGACGTTTCCACTATCGCCGAGAGCATGGGCGGCGGCGGGCATAAACGCGCTGCCTCCGCACTGATCCGCCCGGAACGACATCTCGATAAAGCCGAAACCCTGGGTTTCCTAAATGAACAATTCGAAAAGATGATCGCCGGATTAGGCCGGCACGTCCAATCCGAAACAACGGTCGGTGGGATCATGTCCAAAGACCCGCTGATCCTCTCCCCCGATACATCTGTCCAGGAAGCCCATCGCCTGATGCAGCGCTATGGGTATGAGGGTTACCCGGTCGTTTCCGCAGGGAAGATCGTCGGGCTGCTCAACCGCCGGGAGGTGGACCGGGCGATCAGTCACAAACTCGACCTGAACGTCGAAAGCCTGATGGCAGCCGGCAGCGTTCAAATCGCGCTGGATGCCTCATTGGAGGAATTGCAGGCGCTGATGGGCACGAGCGGTTGGGGACAGGTACCGGTTGTGGATCCTGAAGGTGAGATCATCGGGATCGTCACCCGTACCGATCTGCTCAAGACCCTGACACCTCAGCCAGACATGCCCAGCCGTGAAACTGTGGCGGAGATGTTGGCCAAAGCCGTCCCCCCGGCAAGGTTAGCCCTGCTGCACGCTCTGGCGGAAGAAGCCGACCAAATCAACCTGCCGATCTTCGTGGTAGGTGGTTTCGTACGCGATCTACTCCTCAACCGACCCAGCCTGGATTTCGATATCGTGGTTGAAGGGGACGCCATCTTCTTCGCCAACCGGCTGTCGGAACGGTTCGGCGGCCGCGTGGTGACACATCACCGTTTCGGAACGGCCAAATGGGAAACCGATGCCATCCGGGAGGACCTGCTGGCAAAATTGGGTATGACCAAAAAAGGCAATTCCGCCCTGTTCCCCGACAGCCTGGACTTGATCACAGCCCGGACTGAGTTCTACGAGCAACCTGCCGCCCTGCCCACCGTTGAGAGCAGCAGCATCAAAATGGACCTGCACCGGCGGGACTTCACCATCAATACCCTGGCCCTGCGGTTGGATGGTGACCATTACGGCCAGATCTACGATTACTGGGGCGGCCTCAGTGACCTGCAAGAAGGACTGATCCGGGTGCTGCACGCGTTGTCCTTCGTCGACGATGCCACCCGTCTGCTGCGGGCGGTCCGTTTTGAGCAGCGCTTTGGCTTCGAGATCGAACCCCGCACGTTGGGGTTGATGGAAGAAAGCCTGCCTTTATTGGATAAACTGACCGGCGCGCGCATCCGCCACGAAATCAATCTGATCCTGGCAGAACCTAAAGCGCCGCGCATGCTTGCACGCCTGGCAGACCTTAGAATTTTGTCCGCCATCCATCCGGCGCTGCCCTGGGATGAAACGATCAGAGAAAACCTTTCCAAATTGAATGTCGACGATATCGACCCGGCCTGGGGATTGCCGGAGCAGTTTGGTCACTTCAGCTTAAAACAAACGCTGAGCACCCTGATATGGCTGGGACAGCTGCCGCAGAGCACGATCCATTCGATTGCCTCTCGGCTGCGGTTCAAGGCGGACCTGAAAAAGCTTTTGATTGCAACGAGCAAACTCAACCGCGCCCTGCCGGAGCTGGGCGAAGCGCTGCCCAGCCAGGTGGTGCATCTTTGCGAAAATTCGCCGCGCCTTGCGATCTTCGCCGCGCATCTTGTCCAGCAGGACGAGAACGTCAGAGAGCTGCTTTGGCTCTACGTCAGTCAGTGGGCTGCGGTCCAACCGGTTACCACCGGGGATGACCTGCGCGCAATGGGCTTGAAACCCTCACCCGCGTACAGCCAGATCCTTACCGCCCTGCGGGATTCCTGGCTTGACGGCGAAATCCACAGCGAAAAGGAAGAGAAAGCGCTGGCTGAAGTGCTGGTCGCCAAAGCTAAGAAGGAAACCTGATCCATCTGGATTCCCCCTTCTGGAAGCCATCGAGGACCTTGTCCGTGGAACAAAATCGATCTTCCCTCCCCCACCCTGATCTAAATTCACTCGTCATCCGCCCGGTGACCGAGGCCGACCTCCCCGCCCTGGAATGGGGTGGTGAATATAAAAAATACCGGCATATGTACGCCCGGCTGTTCAAAGACAGCCGCAGCGGGCGAACTTTGATGTGGATGATCGCCAGCCCCGAGGGTGAAATGATCGGACAGGCTTTTGTGATGCTGAAAAGCGGTGAACGGGATGCTGCAGACGGCCTCCTCCGCGCTTACATCTTCGCTTTCCGTGTCAAGCCCGCCTGGCGGAACCTTGGCGTGGGCACGAAAATGATGGACTTCATCGAAGCGGACCTGCTGCAGCGTGGATTCCGATTCCTCACCCTGAACGTCGCCAAAGACAACCCGGCTGCACGCCGGCTCTATGAACGCCTGGGCTATAAAGTGACCGGGTCAAAGCCCGGCGTCTGGTCTTTCAAAGACGACCAGGGCGTCATCCAGCACGTCAACGAACCCGCCTGGCGGATGATGAAGCGTTTGAAGGGTGAAGATTAGGGATTAGGCAACAGGGAATTGGGAATGGTGAGCAAATACCAGGTTCTACTTCTTATGGTTCGCCCAGTTTTCCAATTTACGTTTGACAAGCTGATAATCCCGATCAGTCAACTGTCTGGGAATCAGCAGGGCATTTTCCTTGCCTCGGACAGCGATGATAAGTCCCTGGCGGACTTCTTTTAACCCCATGATCTCAGATTTTTTAATCATGAGTGTGCCTGTCTTATAGGCTATCCGTTCGATGGCATCTCCGCCGATCTCCAGTCGGAAATCCTCCCAATAACGCTTCCGTTCGCGGATCGCAAACCAGCCCACCAGCGCAAATATGATTAGCACAAAGGGAATCAAACCCCAGGCGCGCGTGAAGAGGTTCTCCCGCAGATAGAGCCAGACCATTCCCAGGCCGACCAGTGCCAGGAAGACATAGGTGATGATGATGTTCCGGAGGATTTTGGGGAACTTGTTCGGGTCGAGTTTGAAGGTCTGCAAGCTGTCCTCTTTCTGATCCTTTGGTAAATCTCATTATAGTATGGTTTGATAATGACCCTAAACGCCAGAGGAGGGGTTGTGGTATATTAATTTGCGTCGGTTCGGAACACAAAAGGGTTGTTCCCACCGGTGAAACAGTCCATATTGGAGGATGAATATCATGAAGAAACTCGTGCTTGTTTTAGCCGCTCTGGGAGTGATCCTGGCAGCCTGTACCCCGAAACAAACTGAAACCCCTACCCCAACCACCCAATCTTCATCCGGTGAAGCCTTTGAGCTCTATCTGGTCGCGGATGAGCAGATGTCTGGTGCGGATGTTTATAACCAGGATATCAACGACCTGCCGCTGGCCGATGCACCGCTGATCACAACGGCCGATATCGCCAGTTACGATCAGAGTTTCCATGCCATCAACCTGACCGATGAGGCCTATCAACGGATCCTGACGGTCTTTTCGGTCGGCATACCGATGAGCGGCGTCCCTTTCGTGATCGTCTCAAACGGCGAGCGAATCTATGCCGGGGCTTTCTGGTCCATGGCCTCCTCACTGAGCTTTGACGGCATCGCCATCATCGAACCGATGGATCCGGTCAACAGCCCGTTGTATATCACCACCGGCTATCCCGGCCCGGACTTCTACACAGGTCAGGACCCTCGGGACGATGCCCGGCTGATCCAGGCGTTGGATGATGCAGGATTGTTGAAGTAAGAGAAAGAGGATCAGGCATTAGGGATTAGGAAATAGGTATTAGGTATTAGGAAATCAGGTAAAAATATGAGAAGTGCGGCCAAATGGCCGCACTTTTTTATATCATACTTTCTCAATTGGATACCGTTTAGGGAAGCGAAGCCACGAAGTTCGCCATCAGGTTCAAATTGCCTCTTTCGATCTTCCAGGGTTCGTCCCCCCATTGCAGGTGCAGCGGGTCCACCAGCAGGACGACCACCAGATCGAGTTCATCTACCAGGATGATCTGCTGGCCGCCGTGTCCCCAGGCCATGTGGTAGCGGTAGTTGCCGGCCTTGACCGACCACCACTGGTAGCCGTAACCGTTATCCTTCCAGTTGGGCCCGACCCGGTAATTCCAGGTCTTCATCGAATAATCCTGCAGCGACTCCCTGCACCCAGCTCGCCGGGACGATCTGCTGACCGCCGTAGACCCCGTCATTCAGATACATCAACCCAAACTTCGCCAGGTCGGTGGATGACAGGTTGATGTCGGAGAATCCCAGATAATTACCATCCCAATCCTGCTGCCAGAAGCCCGGCTCGATCCCCAGCGGATCAAAAAGTTTCTCCTGGGCGTAGGTCTTCAGATCAGTGCCGCAGGCACGTGCGACGATAATGCCCAAAATGTGCGAGGACAGGTTGCTGTATTCGGAATCGGTTCCGGGGTCGCGCACCAGTGGCACGGCGACGAGTGTATCGTTATGGAAACCGGTCACAAGGAGGTTCATTAGTTCATCATTGGATTCTTCCCAGGGATAACCAGCGCGCATCTGGAGCAACTCCTGGATCGTGATCTCGTTCTTGCGAGGATCGGTGATCTGCGATTGTAATTCCGGGAAGAAATCCATCATCTTCTGGTCCACACTCTGGATGCAGCCATCGTTGATGGCAATCCCGACCAGGGCGGAATTGATGCTCTTGGTGACGGAGTGGATATTGACCTGGAAGTTCGGCGATCCACCGTTGAAATAATCTTCCGCGATGAGTTTATTATTCTTGAACACCAGCAGGCTGTAAACGGTCGGAAGCTGCGCGGCATTGTAATACAGCGTCGCGACCAGGTCCGGGTCAAGCCCCTCTTCCGCAGGCGTCGAGACCGGCCAGATGTCGGTGGTGACCGGCGTGTAATCCACAGACGCCAGTTCTTCTGCCGAAGGTCCGGATGAGCAGGCCGTCAGAAGCGGCAGGAGGATGACAATGGTCATCAATATTGCGAATATTTTTTTGTGGTGAACTTTTATCATGATCTTTTTACCTCCAATTGGGTGATATTCTTACTTTATTTGATTATAAACAAAGTAAAAGCTTGCCATATCTATTTATGTGCGATCATCAAAACTGCCGACAGCCTAATGTATGTCAACAACCTGTCATAAACGCATAGATTTCATATTTAGTTAAAGCATAACCATTTCACCAATTCGTGTCCTACCACGAAAGTGCTAATCGGAGGGTTATTTTTGCCAATTTTCCACCACTATTCCCTTAAAAGAAAAGTGACCCTCCGGAGACTGGAAGATCCTCCCCTCATAGGGAACTCCGAACCAAACATTGAACTCCCTAATCCCCAACACCTAATACCTAATACCTGATACCTTCTAATCATTCACAATTCCCCATTCACTATTCCCTTAAAAGAAAAGTGACCCTCCGGAGACTCGAAGGTCCTCCCCTCATGGGGACTCCGAACCAATATCCGTTTAAACACAAAGTGACCCTCCGGAGACTCGAACTCCGAACCAATTGATTAAGAGTCAACTGCTCTACCAATTGAGCTAGAGGGCCATTTTGAGGCTGTTATTATAGCACACACTTCTTGAAAAATTCAACCGTTTCCGCTCAAAATATGGTTAGATTAAGGGGTAAAAAGGCCCGCGTTGGTATTTTAACAATATATAAAAGCTTTGTTAGAGATTCCCCAGTCGATTGACATTCTCACCCCCGCATGCTAGAATTGCATACTGGAATGAAACAGGTTTATGGCCGCCGCGGCCATTTGGTATTTATTTTGGCATTATTGACTGATTGTAACCACAGCAGTACGACGCCCTGACCGGCCTGATGCCGCAGGGCGCTTTTAATTTCAAGGCAAAACCAAAACCAGACCTCTAATGGGACATCTCCCATTTAAATATTTTGAAATCATTATCATGTACATAGGAGTACAAGAAAGTAAGTTAGAAAAATGAGTAACAATAAAAAATTAAGAATTATCCCAATCGGGGGACTTGGTGAAGTTGGGAAGAACATGACCCTCTACGAATACGGGAATGATATCCTTATCGTCGACGTTGGTTTAATGTTCCCCGAAAATGACATGATCGGGATCGACTATATCATCCCGGATTTCTCGGAAGTCCTCAAAGACATCAAGGACAAGATCCGCGGAATCGTCATCACCCACGGTCACGAAGACCACACCGGCGCGATCCAGCACCTGCTGGAAGAAGTCAACGCGCCAATCTACGCCACGCCGCTGACCCGCGGCCTGGTGGAAGTGAAACTCAACCGCAACGGGCTGGCCGGCAAGGCTGACCTGCACACCGTCAACGCCGGCGATACAGTCCAGATCGGCGCTTTCAAGGTCGAGTTCTTCCATGTCTGCCACTCTATCCCGGACGCAGTTGGCCTGGGGATCGAAACCCCGGCCGGGCTGGTCGTCCATTCGACTGACTTCAAGTTCGACCACACCCCGGTCGATAACTGGCCCACAGATTACGCCAAACTGGCTGAGTTCGCTCAGCGCGGCGTCATGGCCCTGCTGGCCGATTCGACCAACGCCACCGAACCTGGTTGGACCGAGTCCGAACGGGTGATCGATGGCGCGCTCGATACGGTCTTTGAAGAAGCGGAGGGACGGATCCTCGTCGCAACCTTCGCCTCGCTGATCTCCCGCATGCAGCAGGTGGCGGACGCGGCCGAACGACACGGTCGGAAGATCGCCTTTACCGGCCGCAGCATGGTCGACAACATGAAAATGGCCCGCGAGCTGGGCTATGTGGATTTCCCCGAACGTTTGGTGGTCTCACTGGAAAAATCGCTCTCGATGCCCGACAACCAGGTGGTCCTGATGGTCACCGGTTCACAGGGTGAGCCCCGTTCGATCCTCGGACGGTTAGCCGCCGGCACCAATCGCAAGTTCGACGTGCGAAAAGGCGACACGATCGTGCTCTCCTCCCACCCCATCCCGGGGAATGAGGAATCCGTTTACCGGACGATCAATAACCTTTTCCGCCGCGGCGCGAACGTGATCTACGAAGCCATCGCCCCCGTGCACGTCTCCGGCCATGCCAGCCAGGAAGAGCTCAAGCTGCTCTTGCACCTGGTGAGGCCTAAATACCTGATCCCGATCCACGGCGAACTGCGCATGCTGAAACAGCACGCCAAACTCGCCGAGGAAGTCGGCATGCCTAAAGAGAACATCGCGGTGGTCGAGAACGGTCAGGTGATCGAGTTCGAGAACGGCAAGATGAAATTAGGTGAGCGGCTCCCCGGTGGATATATCTTCGTCGATGGCAGCGGTGTCGGTGATGTCGATCAGGACATCGTCCGCGAACGTGAGAGCCTTGGGCGAGACGGGATCATGGTCGTCAACCTGAACCTGGACTCAAAAAATGGCAACCTGCAGGGCGAGCCAGAGATCATCTCCCGCGGCTTCATGTTGTCGGAAGATTTACAAGCGATCATGGGCGGCCTCAACAAACAACTCAGGAAGACGGTCAACAAATCAAATGGTAATCTGGAGAAGAACGTACTCCAGGCCACCAAATCCTACCTCTTCCAGGAGACCAAACGCAGTCCCTTCATCTTCATCTCGGTAAATAGAGACTGAAAGTCACGAAACGATAACAGGCTGTCATATTAATTTATGGCAGCCTGTTTATTTTTCCAGCCACGAATGAAATAGCAATTTAAGGTAAAATCGCTTTAAGTTTAATGACGAAAGGCAAAATTAAATGGGTTTCATTCTAACGATCATTCGGGTCCTGACAGCCATCGTTTCACCGGCGGCAGTGATCCTGTTCACAATCCTGACCCTCATTCAATTACGCCATGCAGGCGGGAACGCGCCGGCGGATGGCCAGAGCTGCGTGCGCTGCGGTGAATCCCGTGTGGGCGATCAAGGGCGAATTCCATTACGCCGAACCCGTTGGTAACGCCCGCGAGAGAGCCGCCAGCAAACAGCTCACCCCAAAAGATACACCAATCCTGGGCTCGGAATCCCATTACGTTTGCGATAAATGCGCCCGGCAATTCATCCGCAACGAAATCGTCCAGCAGATCCTGCTGGTGCTGCCCTATCCGCTATACCTGTATGTCATTATTCCGGTTTTTGCCAAGAACGGCATTTTCGCCAACTTCCTGATCGAGACTCTGCTGGTCGTTCTCTCGGTGGCGGGGTTAACCTCAGCGTTCGATCTTTATCGCGCCGTCCGGAATGGCGCGACGCCTCTGGCTGAAGCGCGTGACCGGGTGGCGATCGCTAAGCGCAAAAATATGCTGGGCAAGAAGTTCAGCTATTACTCACGTATGGGGGCTAAAAAGCTCGGGTAATGAAATTGTTGAATTGAATTCAACGTTGGTCTTCACAGAAAATAACAACCATTAAATCCTTGCAATTTACCGTAACCAAATCCGGCCGGAGTGATTAATTAATCATACGGTCGGACCTTTTTAAGGATTCAGCTTATAGCATTTATTTGGTCTTAAAACTAAACAACCTTAAAATGACTTCATTTTTAAGGCACTTTGTTTTACTTTGGAGAATCCCGCATGCTATAATTGCAATATTCCCAAAGCGTCTGAGTTTTCTTGATCGGGCGCAGCATTTTTTAATCTTATAGGCAGAAATAGAAATTATTCAGATGTCTTTTGTCCATCTCCATGTCCACTCAACCTACTCGATTCTGGATGGCTTCAGCCAGATCAGGCCTTTGGTGAAGCGTGCCCAGGAATTGGGTATGCCGGCGGTCGCGTTGACCGATCACGGCACGATGTTCGGCACGGTGGAATTTTTCAATGCAGCAATGGACGCAGGCATCAAACCGATCATCGGGCTGGAGACCTATCTCTCCCCCCGCAGGATGACCGACCGCGACCCGCAACGTGATAAGCGCGCCGCGCATTTACTGCTGCTGGCCGAGAACATGGCCGGTTACCAGAACCTGCTCAAGATCGCGTCGGATTCCCAACTGCAAGGTTTTTATTATCGCCCCCGGATCGATCATGATTATCTGAAAGCCCACAGCGAGGGGCTGATCGTCACCTCCGGATGTCTTTCCGGCGAAATCCCACGTGCGCTCCATAACAATGATCCTGACCGAGCCGAGAAGCATCTGCAATGGTATCTTGATGTCTTCGGGCGGGATCGCTTTTTCATTGAACTCCAATCACATAATATCCAGGGATTGGCCCAGACCAATCAACGGCTGATCGACCTCGGCAAGCGTTATGAAATGCAGTTCATTGCCGCCAACGATGTCCATTACGTTAACCCGGAGGACGCCCGACTGCAGGATATTCTGCTGGCTATCCAGACCGGCAGCCTGCTTTCCGATCCAAACCGGATGCGGATGGGCGATGAAACCTATTACCTGCGCACACCCGAAGAAATGCAGACCCTTTTCGGGCATGTCCCAGGTGCGATCGAGAACACCTTGCTGATCGCCGATCGCTGCAATGTCGACCTGAACCCAACCGGCTATCACCTGCCGTTGTTCACCGTCCCTGAACCCTACAACACCCAATCCTATTTGCGACATCTCTGTGATGCGGGGCTCCAGCGGATCTACGGTGAACATGCATCTGACCCTGAAATTCAGCAGCGCCTGGAATATGAGCTGGATGTGATCCACGACATGGGCTTCGATGCCTACTTCCTGATCGTCTGGGACCTCTGTAAGCACGCCGAAGAACGCGGCATTTGGTACAACGCCCGCGGCTCAGCCGCCGGATCTTTGGTGGCCTATGCCCTGGACATCAACCTGATTGACCCGCTGGAACATGACCTGATGTTTGAGCGTTTCCTGCAAAAAGGCCGGGTGAACATGCCCGATATCGACCTGGACTTCCAGGACGATCGCCGGGCGGAAATGATGCAGTATTGCGCTGAAAAATACGGCGAGGACAAAGTCGCTCAGATCATCACCTTCGGCACCATGGGCGCTCGGGCATCCATCCGTGACGTCGGCCGGGTGATGGATATCCCGATCTCTGAGGTTGACAAAGTCGCCAAACTCATCCCTGCGATCCCCGGTAGACCGGTCACCATCCAGGACACGCTGAAAGAATCCGACGAAATGCGCCAGGTTTACAATTCGGCGGACTTTTACAAGGAACTGATCGAAACCGCCAGCAAGATGGAGGGCACCGTACGTAATGCCGGCACCCATGCCGCGGGTGTGATCATCACCGACAAGCCCATCATTGAATACGTCCCCCTTCACCGGCCTACCAGCCAATCCGACGACAACCCGGTCAACACCGTCACGCAGTACGAGATGTCCGTCGTCGACCATCTGGGCTTGCTCAAAGTGGACTTTTTGGGTCTGACCACCCTGACGATCATGTCTCGCGCCTGTGACCTGATCAAAAAGCGTCACAACAAGGATTTCGACCTGCGGTCCATCCCCACGGATGACCCGGACGTTTTTGATTTCATCAGCAAGGGGCACACCACCGGGATGTTCCAACTGGAAGGTACGGGGATGACCCGGTATATCACCGAGATGCAGCCCAGGGAACTGGCCCATGTGATCGCGATGATCGCACTCTACCGCCCCGGCCCGATGCAGTTCATTCCCGATTACATCAACCGGCTGCATAAAAAAGAAAAACCGACCTACCGCCACCCGGCGATGGAACCAATCTTCAAAGACACCTTTGGTATCCCGATCTATCAGGAGCAGATCATGCAGGCGGCCATGCAGTTGGCCGGGTACGAGGCAAGAGATGCCGACAGCCTGCGGAAAGCAATCGCCAAGAAGAAGATCAAGCAGTTGAATGCCCACCGCAAGAAATTCATTGAAGGCGCACAGCATGCCGGGATTAGCCGGGAAAATGCTGAGCTGATATTTACGGATTGGGAAGAATTCGCCCGTTACGGTTTCAACAAGAGCCACGCGGCAGACTATGGCGTGATTGCCGTCCAGACCGGATATCTGAAATATCACTATCCGGTGGAATATATGACCGCCCTGCTCTCGGCCTGGAAGAACGATTCCGATAAGGTCGCCACCTATGTGGCGGATTGTCGGGCGATGGGCTTTGAAGTGCTCCCGCCGGATGTCAGCGTCAGCGGCTATGACTTCACCATCGAGGATCGACCCGGCGAAAAATCAGCGATCCGGTTTGGTCTGGGTGCGATCAAGAACGTCGGGCAAAACCCCGTCGACCTGATCATGGAAGCCCGCAAAGATGGTCCTTTCGCTGATCTGACAGATTTTGCTAAACGGGTGGATTTACGTCAAGTGGGTCGGCGTCCGATGGAATGCCTGATCAAGGTTGGCGGCCTGGACCGATTTGGTTCCAGGTTAGCCTTACTGCAAAGCCTGGATCAAATCATGGCTGTAAGCACCAGCGCCTTCCGGGCTAAGGAATCCGGCCAGTTATCGTTCTTTGACGCTTCAGATGCTTTGAATGACGAGATCGTATTGCAGGAAGCACCCTATTTTGATCAGCGTGAAGAACTGAATTGGGAGCGCGAATTACTCGGGCTTTATGTTTCGGCTCACCCTCTCAGCCCCTATCAGGATACGCTCGCCAAGCGCGTTACCCATTTCTCCTATCAGTTGGCGGAGGCGAAAGATAACGCCAATGTCGTCGTGGCAGGAATGGTGGATCGTTTCCGGCAGCATACCACCAAGAACGGCAAGAGTATGGGCTTTGCAACGCTGGAAGACATGTATGGCAAGATGGATCTGGTGATCTTCCCCCAGGCCTGGGACAAATATTATCATCTGATCCAGATGGACAGTGTCCTGCAGGCTGAAGGTCGGGTCGACCTGGGCCAGGGCGACCCCAAGATTCTGGTCAATAAACTCATTCCGGTCATTCTGGAAGACCTGGAAGCTACCCCCTCAACGGCATCGCAGACGCCAAATGCCGCCCAGCCTTCAACAACACCTGAAGATGATTTTCTGGAAGAATTTCTCCCTGATATCCCCTTTGATGACCTGCCTGCCATGGAGGATGAGGACGAGGATGACGAGGAAGACGACCCTCAAGACATGAATTCGGAGGATCAGCCGGAATCGACAGAAAATTCAACTGGCCTGGACAAACCCAGTCCCGAAACAGCCGAACCTGCGGCACACTACGCCGAGACCTCCCCGGGAGATCCGGCCGCTTCACCACACGAAGCCGATCCGGCCAGCCTCCCCGCATTGGATGGGAAACAGACAGATGATTTCACCCCTTCCTGGGCACAATCCCCGCCTGAACCCCCGCCGGATTTTGATGAGTACTACGACGTTTTGCCCAATCGGGAACCTGTCAATTCTAAAGCAGCAGCCCCTGCCGCAAGGCTTGAAATGTCGGCACGGGTGGACGTAGACGTGCAGGTTCAGGAACGCCCTGAATCTCCGGCCCGATATTACGTCTATAAGCCCTCCCTGACCCAAACTGAGCCACTGCCAAAACCCGACCAGAAACCACGTTGTATCACGATCACACTCGATTCCTGCGGCAATAAAGAACAGGATGTGCTCCGTCTGCGTCGGATCCATGATATCCTGATCTCTCGTCCCGGTCGGGATAAATTTATTTTCCGGGTCTGCGAAAATGGTTTCAGATTCGAGATCGATTTCCCCAATGTGACAACAGGATTGACTGAACCATTGGTAAACCAGCTCGAGGGGATGATGGGGTCAAGCAACATCATCATCGCTTATCTCGATTAGTTCTCCCGTATTCAAAAAACTTCTAACACCTCTATCCATCCAGGGTTCAATTCTGGTAAAATCGATTTACATGAACCGGAATCGAATGGAAAAATATGTCACGCATTGATATCGATCTGAACCCGGTGACATTGATCACCGTCGACGCAATCGGAAAACCCGGCGACCGCGTATTTTACCTGCAGGGAAGAGGCCCCGACCAGGAAATCACCTTGCTTGTCGAAAAGTTCCAGGTGCAAACAATGGCATTGGCGATTGAAAACCTGATGTCGGAACTGCGGGAAAAGAACCCGGAATTGATTGATGCCTCTCCAAACTATAAAGAAAATGACATGCTCCTTGAGCCGCCGCTCGATCCTCTCTTCAGGGTGGGCGAGTTGAGCCTGGGTTACGACCCTGCCCAGGATTTGATGGTCCTGATCGCCAAGGAAGTACTGGCCGATGACCCTGATGCGCCGGATGAAAGCCTGAGCGTCGTTCGGTTCTGGTGCACGCGTTCGCAGCTTTGGGCCTTGGGGCGCTGGGGGATTGAGCTTGCGAGCCGCGGTCGGCCCGTCTGGCCATCCACAGGTGAACCTATCCTGCCGCCGGGCGAATTCTCGCCGAAGAATAACGGGCATAAAACCACCCCCTGAAACAGACAATGGAAATGGATAAAGAGCTGGTTCTGAATGCGCTGCGGGAAGGTGCCTTGCAGTTGGAAGGCCAGTTCATCTACGGGTCCAATTACACCTTCATGGTCGAGTGTCTTTACAAGGGAGACACCTTCAAAGCGGTCTATAAGCCCATGCGTGGAGAACGTCCGCTTTGGGATTTCCCGAACCAAACTCTTGCACATCGTGAAGTCGCCGCCTATTTGGTCAGTGAAGCTCTCGGTTGGGAACTCGTCCCACCGACGGTGCTGCGGACCAGTGATACAAATATGGGACCGGGATCGATTCAGCTTTTCATCGAGCATGACCCCGAATACCATTACTTCAATTTTGATGAAAAAGACCGGTCGCTGCTGCCCCAGGTGATGCTGTTTGATCTGCTGATCAACAATGCTGATCGTAAGGGTGGACATTTCCTGATCGATCCGGATGGGAAATTGTGGCTGATCGACCATGGCCTGTGTTTCAATAAAGAAGATAAACTTCGCACAGTAGTTTGGGATTATGCCGGGGATCCCATTCCCGAGGAACTGCTGGAAGATGTCCGTGTTTTAATTCCCCAACTGGAACCGGATCAGCCGTTTTACAAGGCACTCGCCCCTCACCTGCTGCCGGAAGAAATTCAGACCCTGCAGAGGCGTGCCATGGCGCTCGTTGAAGAGGGGTTCTTCCCCCTGCCGCCTGAAGATCGCCGGGCCTACCCCTGGCCGTTGGTATAATTGGGCCACGATGGATAATGCCAAGCTCCTGATCATCCACAACGCATCTCAACTCCTGACCCTGACCGGTGGACCGCAGCGCGGCCATCGCCTTGGCTCGTTGAATATCATTGAGGATGGCGCAGTCGCGATTGGTGATGGGAAGATCCTGGCGACCGGTCGCAGCGCAAATCTGCTTTCCCGCTTCCCCGGAGCTTCCACCTTCGACGCACAGCAACATGTGGTCATGCCGGGTTTTGTCGATCCGCATACCCACCTGGTCTGGGCTGGTGACCGGGCGGCAGAATTCGAAATGCGTCTGGCAGGCAAGACTTATCTCGAGATCCTGGCGGCCGGCGGTGGGATCCTTTCAACCGTTACCGCCACCCGAGCGGCGACACCGGAGGAATTGGCAGCAGAGACCCGTGATCGAATCTGGCAGGCCTTCCGCCATGGGACAACTACTGCAGAAGTCAAGACCGGCTACGGCCTGGAACTATCGACCGAACTCAAGCAGCTTCAGGTCATCCTGAACCTGGACGATCAGGGGCCAATGGCTCTGGTGCCTACCTTCCTCGGCGCACACGCCGTCCCGCCTGAGTTCAGCAGCCGCCCGGATGATTATGTTGATCTCCTTTGTAAAGAGATGCTGCCAGCGGTTAAAGCCTGGTGGCAGGAACACGGTTCAAAGCCGTCCTCTACCCTTTGTGGATGTCTTTTGCGAGCGGGGTGCCTTCAATTTGGCCCAATCCCGCCGTATTCTGGAGGCTGCAAAAACGCTGGGCTTTCCCTTGAAGATCCACGCTGATGAATTCGAAAACCTCGGCGGGGCAGCTCTGGCCGCTGAATTGGGGGCCGCCTCAGCCGACCACCTGGTGCGCACGTCCCAGGCGGATATTGCAGCACTGGCTGCGTCTGACACGGTTGCCGTTTCGCTTCCGGCAACACCGTTCGGGCTGAATGAAACCGACTACACGCCCGCATTGGAAATCATCGCTGCGGACGGTTTGCTCGCCCTGGCAAGCGATACCAACCCGGGGACTGCCTGGGGAGAATCGATGCAGTTCATCCTGGCACTGGCCTGCCGCAAGATGGGGTTGACTCCCGCGCAGGCGATCGCAGCCGCAACGATCAATGCCGCGGCGGCCATCCAGCGTGAAGATCAGGTTGGCTCGATTGAACCCGGAAAACAAGCCGACCTGCTGATCCTTTCCGTTGACGACTATCGGCATCTGGGTTATCGTTTCGGCACCAATCTTGTAGCCTATGTAATCAAACAAGGCAAGGTTTATCCGGTCACCTGACCTGCATTGCGCCTATATTCTGACCGGATTGAGTATTTATGACTGAGTCACTGCACAATATCGCTTATTTAGCTGCCGCCGGTGTGATCCTTTTCGTAGGGGTCTTCGTCCTACGCGGCGTATTCAAAGTTGTCTGGAAGGTGGTCAGGATCGCCCTGATCCTTTTCGCCGTCCTGATCATTGCCGGATTCCTGTTCGGATTCCTCAACATCAGCCTTCACTGAGCATACAAAGGAAATGACATGCAGCCCGTCACCATCGAAGAAGCCCGTACCTGGTATCAGGACGCAGACCCCGTTCACGATTTTGATCATGTTTTGCGGGTTTATCGGGTTGCAGAAAAATTAGCTCAGGCCGAGGGAGCCGATTTGGAGATCGTCCATGCCGCCGCCCTGCTGCACGATTCTGTCGGCAGTGCACCGGGCGCTGAGGGGACCGCCAGGGCGGAGCACCATCTCGCCTCGGCTGAATTTGCAGGAGAAATTCTGGCTGAAAAAGAGTGGCCGGAAGAGAAAATCAAAGCCGTCCAGCACTGCATCCGCGCCCACCGTTTCCGCGGTAAGCAAGATCCACCCGAGACCCTGGAAGCGAAAGTACTGTTCGACGCGGACAAGCTGGACGTTCTGGGAGCGATCGGCGCGGCACGAACCATCGCTTATGCCGCTTTGGATGGTCAACCTGCCTACGCTGAACCTTCCAAACGATTCCTGGAAACCGGAGAGAAGGAACCCGGCGAAGCGCATTCCTCATATCACGAATTCCTGTTCAAACTGCGGAACGTCAAAGGCCGGATGTTCACCGCCAGCGGCAAGGCACTGGCGGAAGCGCGGCACGCCTATCTGGTCGGCTTCTACGAGCAGCTTCAGGCCGAAGCGCGGGGCGAGCGGTAGTCCTCAAACACCAAAGAAACACTTTTCCGAGTAACAAACAACCTAATAAACGCTAATAATCCCAGGAACAAGAGGGTTTTGTCAATTCTTCACGCTTGGGCGTTTGATTCGCTCCCTATTGTTTCCGAGCCAGGCTTTTTGATACAATATTCCTATGACCTGGATAAATGTCTCTGGCCGGAAACTTCCTGTTGGGATCAAACCTTTTCTGAAAAAGACCTTGTACCGGCTAGTGCCCATGCGCCTGCGGATGGGGCGCCATTACTGGCAGCTTCGTAATTTTTTGGAAAAGGCACAATGGTGGAAAAGAGCAAAGATTAAATCATGGCAGCTCAAACGTCTGCAAGAGATTGTCTCCTATGCTTACCATCAAGTGCCGGGATACCGAACTTTATATGATGAGGCCGGAACAAAACCCGAAGACATCCACTCACTGGCAGACGTCCGCCGGTTACCTTTCGTCACCAAAACCCTCTACAGGAAAACATTAAAGACTTCACTGCACGGCAAATCCCTCGCGGGCGCCGGTACCTCGACACAACCGGAGGCTCCAGCGGTGAACCCCTCGGGTTTTATAAAACCAGGGATAATATCTGGGTGGAAAACGCCTTCACCCACGCAAGCTGGACCTGGGCTGGCTGGCGTTTCGGCGAACTGTCAGCCGTGCTGCGGGGGGCCCTCCCGACCCGCAGGGACCGGCTTTGGGATATGGACCCGATTCGGCGCGAACTGATCATTTCCAGTTTCGCCCTCACAGATGAGACCTACCCAAAAATCGCGGCAAAAACTCCAGGAAATCCGACCCGAGACTTTTCAGGCCTACCCATCCACCGCTGCGCAGTTCGCTGACCTGATCATCCATCATGAAGACCAGGGCAAATTTACTTTCTTTAACGCTATTCTATTGGGCGCGGAGAATATCTACCCCTGGCAGCTCGAAAAGATCAGACAGGCCTTCCCTGATGCGAAAATCGCAGGACATTACGGGCTGACGGAACAGGTCTGTATGGGCGCCTGGTGCGAGCAGACGGATGACTATCACATCTGGCGATTTTATGGTCTTACGGAATTGATCGAGCCTGAAGATGCGGGAAGGTCGTCAGCTCAGACGATGGAGGTCGTGGCGACTTCATTCTGGAACCGGGCCACCCCTTTCATCCGCTATCGCACCGGTGACCTGGCGTGCTATAAAGGGGACCACTGCCCGGCATGCGGACGCCGGTTCGACATCTTTTCAAAAATCGAGGGCCGGCGCGGTGATTTCGTGGTGGATCGGGAAAGCCGATTGATCTCACTAACCGCACTGGTCTTCGGGCAGCACCTGCACGCGTTTACCGACATAAAGAACATTCAGATCGTGCAGGATACGCCCGGCCAACTGCTTGTCAGGGTAGAGCCGAATTCCGCCTTCAATGAAAAAGATGCGTCGGAAATCCGCCGGGCGCTGGAGAAAGTCACCGCGGGGCAGATGGATATCACCGTCGAGAAAACGGATCAGCTCGCCCAGACCCACCGCGGCAAACACGCCTTCCTGATCCAGAATGTACCGCTCAGCTCTTATTCAAATTTACAGGAATAAAACTTATTGGAAAGAAATCATGATCCCACACACTTGGAACCTCATCAAACATACCAACCTCTGGCTGAAGCTGTCGGAGCTGAAGCACAAAATCGTCTATCCCCACCGGTATTATCGTCAGCGGGAGGCAATGGAACGCTTTCGGAATTGTAAAACCAAGAAACCTGCCAAAGTGATACGACAGGAGATCAGGAAAGCCAAGAAATTCTGGGGCTGTTACCCCCTATTATTTCCGTTACGACCTATACCGGGAAGACCGGTCACTGACTGAGAAAGAGCTGGTGAGCTATATCCCAGAATTTTTCTTCCATCGCCACCTTCTCGATCCATATTATGATAATAAATACTGCATCCTCGTCGATCAAAAATGCCTCACCGCTTTAACCTTTGCTGCGCATACATCCCCCAACCCGAAGTGCTCGGCACTTTCATGAATGGCGTCGTCTTTGACCGACACAACGATCCGGTAACGCCAGATCAATGGATTACCGATATCGAAGTTCTCGGGTTTGATCAGATCCTGATTAAACCCACAGGAGGAAGAGGCGGCAAAGGGATCTATTTCTTCGAGAAGATAAAAGACCGCTATACCAACCCTGACGGCTATCCGTTCTCTGCCGCATTTATTGAGAGCATTATTTCGGAGAATGATTTCCTGGTCCAGGAAGGGATCGTCCAGCATCCTGAAATTGCAAACATATATCCAGATTCCGTAATACATTCAGAATGGTGACTGAAAACTTGAATGAAAATTGTAGACTGACAGCCGTCGTGATGCGAATTGGCCATGACGGCTCGTTTGTCGACAATTTTTCCCATGATGGTATTGTACTTGGGATCAACAAAGAGACGGGTCAGGCCAATGAAACAGCAAAAACGGAACGAGATGTCATATACACCCATCACCCGAATACGGGTTACCGTTTTAGCCAGTTCACCGTCCCGGATCGGCCATCCATCAAGGAACAGGTCCTGAGTTACAGCCGAAAGCCGCCATGATTCCCATATCGGCTGGGACATTGCCCTGACCGAAGCGGGGCCGGTGGCGCTCGAGGCGAACTCCGGGTTGGGTCCTGACCTGACCCAAATGGGGGTCGGTGGCTTGCGGGATACCTTTGGCATCGACAACCCAAAAAAGTATTGGGAACTATCACCTCAATATCGTGTTGCACAGTATGAGAAGTATGCAAAACAATGAACCCACCTTTAGGAAGAGCGTAGCATGAAGGCTGGTGTGTTCCTACAGAAAGGTGTCCATAAGGCCTACAAAATCAGTCGGGATGCCATCAACCGCGCGCATGATGCGATATTTTCCTCGTATCAAGCCATCAGTGACGACTTGTTCCGAGTTCGAACCAATCCTCGTTAGGATCCCCGAATTTTCATGGGAGCCCAAAATCCAAGACATTTATATCGAAGCTGTTACGGATATCTTTGATCATAGGTTCAATTTCTTAGGGTCGGGATGGTTTGAATCCAGAAAACCATGTGGGACTATCTCCGCTATCAACCGGGCGAACCTGGATCAGGCAGGACAGATCGCGTCCCTGATTTCGCCGGAATATCAGCTGCTGGATTGGTATCGGGACCCCAAGTCAGGGTTCCAATGGAAACCCAAAATCTTGCACCGGGATATCCATTTCGGCATACAAGGCGAGGACATCATTCTGCCGTGGGAACTAAGCCGCATGCAGCATCTGCCCCAACTGGCCATCGCCTGGTGTCAACCAGCCATCCGGGAAGCCTTTTCGAATTCATGCTCAGAAACGGACCTCTTTGTCTTGGAATTCCAGAACGAGGTGCTCGACTTCATCGCTCACAATCCCCCACGCTGGGTGTTAACTGGGTCTCGACTATGGATATCGCCATCCGGGCAGCCAACTGGCTTCTCGCTTACGACATATTCCAGACTCGAGGGGCCAAATTCTCACCGGTTTTCAAAAAAGTGTTCACAGCAAGTTTGGTTGACCATGCACGTTACATCGCTTCCCACCCAGTGTGGGACCCTGTCCTTCGGACCAATCACTACCTGGCGGACCTGGCCGGGCTGAGCTTCATCGCCGCCCATCTGCCCGCAACCCGACGTACGGACCGCTGGCTGTTGTTTGGTTTCCGGCAGTTGGTCCAGAATATTTTGTACCAGTTCCATCCCAACGGGTCCAATTTTGAAGCCTCCACCTGGTATCATGTCCTCTCATCGCAAATCGTCACCGAGAGTCTTGCCTTGATATTCTCCCTACCGCCTAAACGGAAAGCCAGACTTTGTGGGGGTAAGAAAACCCTCATCCCTGATGCGATCCATCAGCGCTTGAAAGGGATGCATCGATTCCTAATGGATGTGTCCTCACGGGAGGGCGAAATCTTACAAATTGGGGACAATGATGATGGGCGGTTCTCTAAACTTCTGCCGGACCACTTCCTGGCTTACTGCCATCCAGAGAACCGTCGTCGCGCCCTGGGACTGATCGCAGAAATTTCAGCCCTTCTGGATGGCTTTAAATGGTGGAACCAAACCGGTATGGAAATATCAAAACCCACCCCATTGGAAACGGTCATAACTGCAGGGCTCAACCCGGGAATGATCCCGCTGGCCATGAGCGACCACCGGTCCGGTTGGGCGCAGTATCCCGGTATCGGGCTTTATATTTATCGCGATAATGTCTTTCATCTCTCGGTCCGCTCCGGCCCGATCGGTCAGGGCGGCGTGGGCGGGCATGCGCATAATGACCAACTCTCAATTACGCTTAGCATAAACGGTCATCCCTTCATTGTTGACCCAGGAACGGGAGTCTATTCATCCGATCCCAAGATGCGCATGCTGTTCCGCAGCACTGCGATGCACAACACTCTCAGTGTTGACGGATATGAGCAGAATGTGATTGCGCCACCAAAGAAGATGCTCTTTAAAATGGAAAATCACTCACATGCAAAGGGTCAAATTACTGACAATGAGCATTTTATTGGGCAGCAATTTGGATATCCACAGCCGCATACGCGCTTGATCACTCCTCATCCCAGCGAGCGGATCATGATATGCGATCGCCTGAAACTGGAAATGCCTAAAGAAATTCACTTCCATCTGCATCCGAGTTTATCTCGCGTGGAGCAGATTTCTCCCAATTGTTGGGCGCTTTCCGATGGCGTTCATACCCTACACCTCCAAACATTTTCGGATTGCCAATCCTTCCTGCGAGACTACCCTTTTTCTCCTGTTTACGGAGTGATCGAAAAGGGCATGGAAATTGTATTCTCAACCCAGCAAGCTCAGATGGAATTCACATTAAAATATTTATCATAAGAAATCAATCCGAAGGAAAAATAGTGTTAGGATTAACATCCCAGTTGTTTTTTGATTTACAGTGCAACAATCCTGATCTACTATTACTCTCTTTGTGGTAACCACCTCCTTCACCTCATAGTGAAGGACTGAATAACTAACCTTAGACTCTTTAGCGGTATTTATGAAGCTCAAGAACCAGATCGTCGAAAAAACTAAATCCATCATTAAATATCTGACCGAAAAGGGATTTTTCCACCTTTAAGTGTTAACCTGTTCTCACAGCTCTTCAGCTTCGTGACCCTCTTACTGGTGGCCAAGATGCTGTCTGTCACCGAATACGGTGACCTGAAAGTCCTCCAAACCTACGTCAACATCATCATCACCATCGCCGCCTTTGGTTTCGGGACCTCCGTCCTGAAACTTTGTTCCAAAAACCGCCGGAGAATGAGCGCATGGCGATCCTCGGGGTTGCACTTAAGCGCACCAGCATTAGCATCCTGATCGTCCTGTTGATCGCCATCGTATTAACAAAGGCTGGCGTGGTCACCTCTTCCGCCTACCTGGCGAAGTGGCTCATCGTCTATTTCGCCATCATCCCGGTGGATGTGATAACGATATCGCTGACCGGCGTATCTGCAATCGCAGACAAGGATCAGGGAAATGGGTATCGCGCAAGCCATCTCCCGGGTCGTGTCCGTCCCCCTGATCTTGCTCGGCACTTGGCCATCGGGGTTCAAGGGCTTCATCCTCGCCTCATCTGCTGAGTCATGTGCTCGGCATGTGGCCATTCCTACATTTCATCGGCTTTCAATTCATAAGGGAATCCACTCTGCAATGCCCACGCTAATGATGAATTATGCCGTCTTCATTTTCCTCCCGCAAATCATGAGCCAGGTCATTCAGACGGCGACATCCTTATCCTGGATCACTACTCGAATCAAAGGGAGGAGATCGGGTTTTATTCCCTGGCGCTGCTCTTCATTCTGGCAGCAACCTTAACCATACAAACCGCCCGATCCATCATGGTGCCCTATTTCAGTGAGCGCGCCGATGATGAACAATGGCTGCGTACGAATTTACATAGGAACCAGATCAGGATCGTACTCTTCAGCACAACGGTGGCAGTGGCCGTCTTCGCCTTTGCCTATTTCTTTGTTCCCTTCTACTATGGCCAATATTATGACCCCACGATCACCTTCCTTGCCATCCTGCTGCTCAATTTCATTCTGACCTCCATCACCTCGGTCACAAACAGCGCGCTGACCGGGTTGGAGAAAATGAATTTTAAGTTCATCATCGTTGCTATCTCCGCGCCGGTAAACTGGCGCTCACATACTTTTCGCTGCAGCGGTTTGGCTTTATCGGCGTAGCCTGGTCACAGGTCATCGTCGGATCGTTAACCTTTTTCCTCACATATTTCTTCGGACGGATTGCACTCAAGCACGCTTTGGAAAATCCAGCCCATCAGCAACCTAGATCGTTTTATGAAAGCACTCTTTCTCACCAGCACATTCTACGAATCTCCATTCAAACTAGGTGACCATCACATGGCGGAGCAGTTCGCCCAGGAGCAATGGCAGGTGAGCTATGTCTCCGCGCCTATCTCGCCCTTTCATTTCCTTAAAGGAAATTTGGAGGTTTCAAAGGCAAGGTTTAATAACTATCGATCAGGTGGATTCACTTACTCAAAAAAGTCAGGTGAGATTTGGTCTTACGTTCCAGGTGCATTATTACCACCAAAAGATTTACCTCTTCTTAATAGCAATTTTATTTATCAACACTGGACACAATTTACTATCCCCTCTTCTTAAACAGATTTTATTACAACGTGGTTTTTCTGAAGTCGACTTACTCTATTTCAGTTCACCCATCTTCTATCCTTTGTTAGAGAAAATCCCACATAAGTGTTCGGTATTTCGGATAGCTGATCAGGAAGCTGGATATGAACATTTTTCAAAAATCGACGGTTACCAGCGAGCCGCATTAGCCAGAAACGTAGACTTGGTAATTTATTCTGCCAAATCTATGGAAAATGACATTAAACAACTACAGCCCAAACGGTCAATGTTCTTATCCAACGGCGTTCAACTTGATAATTTCATCAATAAATCCCCTCAATTACCAATTGAGTACGAATTGATCGGGCATCCAATTGTTGTCTATATTGGTGCTATGAGAGAATGGTTTGATAGCGACTTGATCAACCAGGTTTCCTTTGCCCTTCCAAATGTAAATTTTGTATTGATCGGCCCAAATGAAGCTGTTCGTGATCGTTTAGAAAAACGAAATAATCTTCATTTGCTCGGTCAAAAGAGTTATAAGGATCTTCCAAAATTCCTTTACCATGCTGATTTGGGAATCATTCCTTTCAATCGGGTTAAAATATCCTTTATTAGTCAACAGCATCAATCCGTTAAAACTTTACGAATATGCGGCTTGTGGTTTGCCAATTGTAGCGACGACCTGGGATGAACTTGAGACAATCAATCCACCAGCGAAATTATGTGACGGTTCTCAGGAATTTATTTCAGCAATCCAACAAGAACTGCTCAAAGAACCTCCTAACCGGAATACACAAATTGCTTTCGCCAGACAATTCGACTGGCGTATGCTGTATGATAAACTAATAAAAGAATTATCGTTCTATTAAAGGTAGCCCTAATGAAAGTCATTATCGTCAATGATTTCGGATCGGTTAAAGGGGGGGCAAGTCATGTAGCTATTACAGAAGCATTAGAAATTGCTCGTCGCGGACACGATGTGTTTTTCTTCTATTCGATTGGACCTCTGGACCCTAGGTTAGAACAAAACGAGAGTATACAAATAATAAATGCAGGTGAATTCGACCTCCTGACAGATCCAAATCGAATCATGGCTGCTATCAAAGGGATTTGGAATCAGCAGGCATACAAAGAAATGAACAACTTATTACAAGGGATGAAAAAATCCGAGACGATCGTTCATCTTCATGGATGGAGTCGATCTCTAAGTCCAATGATCGGGAAAATAATTCAACAGCATAATATCCCGTTGGTTTACACTCTTCACGATTATTTCATAGCATGTCCCAATGGCGGTTTTTTCAATTATCAGAAAAAGGAGATTTGTACCCTTAAAGCACTTTCCGCAGCCTGTTTGGTCGAACATTGTGATTCGCGCGTTTATTATCATAAACTCTGGCGCTTTTTACGTACATGCATTGAGAATTTTTCAGCAAAGATGCCTAACTCGGATATGGATTTTATCTATGTTTCAGATCTTTGTTTACAAATACTAAAACCCTATCTCCCCGAAAATGCTCATACACATAAACTATTTAACCCAAATCCCGTACAAAAAAAACCACCTGCAGCGATATCGCAAAACAATCACTATACATTTATTGGGCAATTGTCCACCTATAAAGGCTCGCAATTATTAGCTGAAGCAAACCAGGAAGGGGATTTCAATCTGACTTTTGTGGGCGATGGTACATTATATGAGACAATTCGATCGATTAATAAAAAAGCAATCATGACGGGTTGGCTTGAAAGAGAAGATGTTTTTAAACAACTCGAACAGACAAGAGCATTAATTTTCCCCTCACGAGGTTATGAAACACAAGGATTAGTTGTATTGGAAGCAGCATCTCGAGGAATACCAGCAATCGTCTCCGACTCCTGTGCTGCCACTGAATATGTTGAGGATGGCGAGACTGGTTTATGGTTCCGCCATGGTGACCCCCGAGACCTTCACGATAAAATTATGATGCTTCAAGATAATGCTTTATTAACTCGATTAGGGAGGCAAGCCTATACA
This sequence comes from uncultured Chloroflexia bacterium, assembly GCA_963748065.1. Taxonomy (GTDB): domain Bacteria; phylum Chloroflexota; class Anaerolineae; order Anaerolineales; family Anaerolineaceae; genus Brevifilum. Next base: position 67,804 of record CAVVHL010000011.1, read on the forward strand.
AGATATTGGAAAAAGCCTTTTCTAGCTGATCGTCATGCGGAAGAACTTATCACAATCTATGAAGAGATTTTATCGCGTTCTTCTAAAAATTAGTCATTTCAATTACTGGGAAAAAGAAGGTTATACTAGAAAATAATCCTGAAGATCATGACTGGCGAAAGGTCAGATGAAGATCTGCTTTGTGCATGATTGGCTCACTACATACGGCGGCGCAGAGTTGGTGTTGAAAACCATGCTCGAAATCTGGCCGGAAACACCGATTTTTACCCTCGTCTACAATCCGGAGGGGAATTGTCGCGAGATCATCCGGTCCACCGAAGTGCATGGCTCCTTCATCAATCGGCTGCCATGGGCGAAACGCAAACACCGGGCCTATCTGCCTCTGATGCCTTTGGCTGTCGAACAATTCGATCTTTCAGATTACGATCTGGTCATCTCGAGCAGCCATGCGGTCGCCAAAGGCGTGATCACCGGGCCAGATCAACTGCACATCAGTTATGTCCATACGCCCATCCGTTATGCCTGGGACATGCAAAATCAATATCTGTCGCAGGCCGGCCTGACCCGCGGTTTGAGGGGTTTCCTGGCAAAATCACTGCTCCACTATATCCGGCTCTGGGATATGCGAACGGTGCCAGGTGTGGATCATTACCTGGCAAATTCGGAATTCATCGCCCGCAGGATCAAAAAACTATATAAACGAGATTCAACCGTCATCTATCCACCGGTGGACATCAGCAGATTTTCACTCAAATCTGAAAAAGATGACTTCTATCTGACCGTTTCCCGTCTCGTCCCCTATAAAAAAGTCGGCCTGATCGTCGAAGCATTTTCCCAAATGCCGGATAAACGCCTGGTCGTCATCGGTGATGGGCCGGGGATGAAACGCCTTAAAAAGATCGCTGCGCCAAACGTGGAACTCCTTGGTTTTCAACCCGACCCCGTCGTTGTTGATTACATGCAGCAGGCGAAAGCCTTTGTGTATGCTGCAGAGGAAGACTTCGGGATCGTACCGGTGGAAGCGCAGGCTTGCGGGACACCCGTGATCGCATATGGAAAAGGCGGAGTCCTTGAATCGGTTGTTGAAGGGAAGACCGGGGTTTTCTTTACTGAGCAGACACCTGAATCAATCATCCGGGCAGTCGAGTCTTTCGAAAAGCAGCCACCTTATGACGCCACCGTGATCAGACAAAACGCAGAACAGTTCAGCAAGATCCGGTTTATGTCTGATCTGAAGGCGTTTGTAAAAGCCAGCTATGCCGAATATTTTCAATTCAGAAGATAAAGGGAAGTTGGGAATTTATGCTCAACCCAACCATTAAATTTCCTATCGAAAGGGGTCCTATCCACCAACAATGAACAAAGGCAATCACAAAGTTCGTACAGCCTTAATCGAGAACCGAAACTGGATTGTCAACCTGATCCTGGTCGTATTGGATATCCTGACAATCAGTTCTGCCTTGCTGCTCGCTGCACTGATCCGCTACTTGCTTGTGCCTTTCCTGGGAGGTGAGGTCAACTGGTCTCTGATCCTCAATGGCTTGGTGTTTTATGTGATCTTCAATCTTATATTGGCCTGGTTGAACGGACTATATCCCGGGTTTGGCCTGGCATCCGTTCACGAAATGCAAAAAGTACTTTATGTTGTCACGTTGGCATCGATCTTCCTGGGTGTTTATCTGTTCCTGCAGCAATTGGGGTTGGCATATTCCCGTTTCATCTTCCTGATGACCTGGTTCCTCTCCGCCTCTTTCATGATGCTGGGCCGGTTTGCCCTCCGGAATCGTTTCTCAAGGTTCGCCTGGTGGGGAATCCCATTGGTCGTTGTGGGATCAAAAGATAATGCATCCAACATCATTGAGCAGCTCCTGAAAAATCGCAGATTGGGTTTTCGTCCCGTATGCTATTTCGATCCAAATAAAAGAAATACCGAAATGGTCCTGAACGTACCTCCCATTGAAACCAAGGATGAGCTGATTGACATCGCCCAAAAGGCCGATATTCAGCACGTGCTCTTCACCGATCCGATCGATAAGGACCTCTCATCAGACTTCCATTGGATGCGGGATGTGTTTCCGAATATGCTGTTCGTTTTAAACACCTCCCCCTTCGGATCTTTATGGGTAAGGACGGTTGACCTGCATGGCACCTTGGTCGTGGAGACCAATTATCATCTTCTGAATAAAAACGAACGGATCATCAAACGCATTCTGGACATGATCCTTACCATCCTGATCCTCCTGGTGAGTTGGCCGATTTTCTTATTCCTGGTTCTTTTGGTCAGGCTGGATTCAAAAGGTCCCATCCTATATACTCAGAAACGCCTGGGATTGCATGGTGAGACCTTTGATAGCTATAAGTTCCGAACCATGTTTGTAAACGCGGAAGAGAAATTAAGTGACCTTCTTGACGCCAATCCTGAAGCAGCTCGAGAATACGCCCGTTACCACAAGCTGGCAAATGACCCGCGTGTGACCAGAGTGGGCAGGTTCCTCAGGCGTTACAGCCTGGATGAATTGCCTCAACTGATCAATGTGCTCAAGGGTGATATGAACCTGATTGGCCCACGCAGTTACCTCCCTCGTGAGCTGCCGGATATGGGTGATCATGCTGACATCATTCTCAAGGTCAGGCCTGGGATAACCGGCTGGTGGCAGGTCATGGGCCGCAATGCAACCACCTTCGATGAAAGACTGCACCTCGACGAGTATTATATCAGTAACTGGTCCATCTGGCTGGATATTTATATCGTGGTAAAAACTTTTTGGGTACTCATCAACGGACAAGGTTTATAAGAACGAACCGACAGAAATCCGCTTTCAACACCCCAATAAAATTTGAAATGCTAAAATAAGGTAAAATTCTGTCTGGTTTTTTCGCCTTACGCAATTCTTGTGCAAAGGATACGACCTATGAAGTTCAACGCTGTGTGCGTCATTGGGATGGGGTATATCGGCTTGCCGACCGCAAGTGAGTTTGCCGATCATGGGCTGAACGTAATCGGGATGGACAATAACAAAAACGTTGTGAACAGCCTGAAAGCCGGTGAGCTGCATATTTTCGAACCCGGTCTCGAAACGCTTTTCCTGGACGCTTTGGAGAGCGGCAGACTTCAGGTCGTCAGCGAGGTTGTCCCGGCGGATGCTTTCATCATCGCCGTCCCCACCCCCTTCTATGAAGATAAACGCGCGGACCTGCGGTTCGTTGAGGCAGCAACCGAATCCATTGTCCCTCACCTGCAGCCCGGCAACCTGGTGATCCTCGAATCCACCTCGCCGCCGCGGACCACGACCGATATCGTCGCACCCATTCTTGAGAAGAGCGGCCTCAAAGCGGGAGAGGATTTCTTGCTGGCTTATTCCCCGGAGCGGGTCCTGCCCGGGAAGATCCTCACGGAACTGGTCAGCAACGCCCGGGTGATCGGCGGTGTGAACCGGGAGTCCGCCGAAGCTGGCCGTGACCTCTACCGGACTTTCGTTAAGGGTGAGATCATCCTGACCGACGCCACCACAGCCGAAATGGTCAAGCTGATGGAAAATACCTCCCGTGACATCAACATCGCCATTGCCAATGAGTTCGCCCGTTTGGCACAGCAGTTCGACGTCGATATTTGGGAGGCGATCGGGATCGCCAACCTGCACCCCCGCGTCGAGATCCTGAAGCCAGGTGTGGGTGTCGGCGGCCACTGTATCAGCGTGGATCCCTGGTTCCTGGTGGAAGCCGCGCCGGAGACCGCCAACTTGGTGCGGACCGCGCGTGAGGTCAACGACGCCCAACCCGCGTTCGTAGCCGAGTTAATTGATAAAGCTGCCGGTGGCCTTGCTGGCAAGCAAGTAGCCTTCCTCGGGCTGGCGTTCAAGCCGAACGTAGACGACCTGCGTGAGAGCCCGGCTGTTGAACTGGCGCATGACCTGCAATCACGTGGGGCTGAATTATTGGCTTATGAACCCTCTAAGTTACAAGCTGGACTGCCAGGGATAACCCAGGTGAACAGCCTTGAAGAAGCCCTGGCTGATGCAGACCTGATCGTCCTGGCCGTGGCCCACAACCAGTTCAAAGGATTGGATCCGGAAAAGATCAGACAGATGACCAAAGCGAAACTTGTTTTTGATGCGGTCAACGCCTGGGATAAGGCCAAATGGGAAGCCTCCGGGTTTGTCTTTGCCGGACTGGCAAGAAAGTATTGATCAAAGCATTATTTAGAATCTAAAGTTCCGAGGAGGCGGCGATGTTAGGTGCGATGATCGGGGATATTGTCGGATCGGTTTACGAGTGGGACAACATCAAAACCACCCAATTTGAATTATTTTCATCCAGATGTTTCTTCACGGACGACACGGTGCTGACGGCTGCGACCGCCCAGGCTTTACTGACAAATGGGGATTATGCCAAAATCTATCAGGATTTCGCTCGGCGCTATCCCGGCCGTGGCTACGGTGGGAACTTCAGCCGGTGGATCCAATCGAACAATCCGAAGCCCTATAACAGTTGGGGGAACGGATCGGCTATGCGAATCAGCCCGGTGGGATTTGCCTTCGACACGGTCGGCGAGGTTCTGGAAGAGGCAAAACGCAGCGCGGTCGTGACCCACAATCATCCCGGAGGGCATCAAAGGCGCGCAGGCAACCGCGCTTGCGATCCTTTTAGCCCGGCAAGGCGCTTCCAAGGCGGATATCCGGGAAGAAATCGCCCACCGGTTTGGCTATGATCTGGACCGGACTCTGGACGAAATCAGACCGGATTATGCCTTCGACGTCTCCTGCCAGGGATCGGTCCCTGAAGCGATCATCGCCTTCCTGGAATCAACGGATTATGAAAACGCCATTCGCCTTGCGATCTCCATCGGCGGGGACAGTGACACTATTGCCTGCATCACCGGTGGGATCGCCGAGGCTTTTTACGGTGGCGTGCCGGATGAGATTGCGGAAGAGGGGAAAGAATTATTGTCCGAGGAATTCAAACAAATAGTTATTGAATTTAATCGATTCCTACATAAATAATGATAAACATATCACTAATAAAGATTTTCATTGTGCTTTGAGTTCTTATCAAATAGATATAACCGTAGGGGCCGCCCTCTGTGGCGGCCCGAAAAACCTTTCAGCATTGTTCGAAAACACTCTTTGCAGTAGGATACAAAATCCATTAATAGATCTTCAATTTGATGCGGATCATGCAGGTTTATTACGAAGAGAAAAAATTGAAATAGTTAATTTCAGCATTTTGTCTACCGATTGTTGATCAATTCGAGAATAAGGGCCGGGACAGAGCCCGGCCCCTACACAACCTTCTATTTATTCTTTACTGCGTCGCACAGGCAATGCAGGGGTCGAAGGCTCGCACGACCCGGCCGACTGCCTTCTCCAGTTCCAGATTAATTCCCTGCGGGGTGATATATCGCTCACCGGCGACTTTCAATGCCCGCTCGATAGCCAACATGTTATGTACGGTCGGGATGATGAATTCCGCGTTCTCGATCACCCCGTCCTGCACGGTGTAATGATGGATCAACGGGCCGCGCGGCGCCTCCACCAGGCCGTAGCCCTCGCCATCCTTCAGGCTGTAGGGCACCGAGGTGTCCTCATAATTCAAGTCCTTCGAGAGCATCTCAATTGCGCGCTCGAACGCGTAGACCAGTTCAATCCCGCGGCAGAGGTCAAAAAGCAGGATCGGATGGGCAGGTTTGCCGAAGGTCTGGGTCAACCGATCCAGGTATTCATCGGCATAAGGCGTACCCATCGAGGTTGCCAGGTTGATCCGGGCCAGGCTGTTGGCGCGCAGCACCTCCCCCTCGTAACTTGACTGCCCGGCATAGCTGTATTCCGTCTCCTGATAATCGAGATGTTCCCGGAACAGTCTGGGCGGAAAACTCACCCGCTCTTTCCCGTCGGGACCCAACACACGAATCGTATCACTGTTAAACTGCGGACAGCTGCGGCCGGTGGAAGCGATGTAATACGCCGGTTGGTCATCGCCCCAGGTGCCAATCCGCTCCTTCATCGCCATCGACATCTCCCAATACTCGTCGAAGAGTTCGCGGGCGACAGGCAGCATCGCCTGCACTTCTTTCAATCCCTTCGCGGCGTCCTCCGGTTTGATGCCGCTGGTCACGCCGCCGATGATGGCTTTGATCGGGTGAATAAACTGCCCGCCGGCGAGGGTGATCAGGTTCGTGCCCACCTGGCGCACCTTGAGGGCGCGCTGAGCCAGGCTCAACTGCTGCGCCGGATCAGCTTCGCTCTCGTCCATGTGGAAGATACTGCTGGCGCCGACCCGGTCCGGCATGGTGAAGATGAACAGCGAGGTTGCCTGGTTCTGGATCAACTGACCCAGCAGCAGCAATTCCCGAATCTCATTGGCAAGCTGAGGCGGTTCGACCTCATAGACATCTTCCAGCGCTTTGACCGAAGCCACGTGGTGGGCGGTGGAACAGACGCCGCAGATGCGGGGGACGATCACCGGCATCTGTTCGGCCGGGGTACCCTGCATGAAATAACGGAATCCGCGCATCTCGATCGCCTGGAATTGGGCGGAAACCACCACGCCATCCTGGACTTCCATTTCGACACGGGCATGACCTTCGATCCGGCTGAGGGGGAATCTGAGCATGGTCATCTTAGAGCACCTTCTCTTTCGGTCTCGGGGGGCGGCCGCCATCGGCGTAATCCGTGAATTGGAACAGGAACAACGAAAGCTGCGGGGAGTGCAAGGCTTCCCTGATCTCCTCAGGCGGGATGTCCGTCAGGCGCTCGAACACCTGCTGGACCCGGTCGAACCAGACTGAGGATTCCTTTTCAATATAAGCATCCGAAGGTCCCCGGCAGCCCACACAGGGATGCCCCGGCCGGGTGCAAATCGCCCGACAGCCGCCGCGGGTGGAGGAACCCACGCAGAGATAGCCCTGGTTGATAAGGCAGATATCCGGCAGGCTTTCACCCTGCTGGAAGCCGAGCAGATGCTCCGGTCGCATATCCTTCAGTTTCTTGCGACCGCATTCCACACAAACGATGCTGCTGGCCTCGAAATCCTCCGGTCCGGTCAGGGCAGCCATGAAGAGTTCCGGCGTCGGCGGGCACCCCGGCAGGTAGAGGTCCACATCCACAAAAGCGTCGATGGGATGGCTCTTGGGCAGCAGATGCGGCAGGTGGTGCCGTGCGGACTGCGCCATGAACATCTGGCGGACGTCATCCCGGTCGCCCAGGTTCGCCACACCGCCGGAGATGGCACAGGTGCCAACCGCCACAACCCGGTCCACGATCTCGGCTGCTTTGCGCAGGTTATAGACGTCCTCGTCGTTGCGGACGCCGCCGCTGACCAACAGGATCTCGGTATCGTCCGGAACAGCGTTAGTTGAGACCACCAGCGGCATATAAACGAGCTGATATTTATCCACCCACTCGTTGGCATTGATCAGCGAAACCTCGCAGCCCGCACAGCCGGAAAGCTGCAGCACGGCAAAGCGGGGGAGTTGTTTGGGTTCAGGCATGATCTGCCTTTCCTTTCCTGATGGATCAGAGGTCGTTTACGAAAAATTATCAATGGTTGTAAAAATCATTTCTCATCTTCATTTTACATCAATCATAAGACAGCAAGGTTTTCAAAACGACGACAAACTTGGGGATATGACATTTATTCATTAAGATTATGCTAAAATGAACCGTTGAATTGACCTGAAGCAATAGTAGAAGGAATTTATGCAACCCACACTGGATTTTGTTAAAAACATTGCCCTGGAAGCGGGAGAAATCCTGCAGGGTTTCAGGGGCGAAGATTTGGATATTCAACACAAAAGCCCCACCGACCTGGTGACGAAAGCGGACAAGGCTTCCGAACAGTTCCTGATCGGCGCAATCCGGGAAGCTTTCCCGGACCACACCATCAACGCGGAAGAATCAGGGCAATGGGAGGGCACGCCCGACCATCAGTGGTTCATTGACCCACTGGATGGCACGTTGAACTACGCCCACGGCGTCCCAATGTATTGCGTCTCGGTCGCCTATGCCCACCAGGGCGAACTGGAACTGGGCGTGATCTACGACCCGGTCCACAAAGAGAGCTTCTACGCCCAACGCGGACAGGGCGCGTTCCTGAACGACAAACCCATCCAGGTCACGAATTTTACCGAATCTGGTTGGACTGTATGCTGGTGACCGGGTTCCCCAACAACATGTGGGGGACGCCGGATGACAATACACTTAACTTCATCCGCTTCTCCAAACTTTCTCAGACCGTACGCCGTTTGGGGTCGGCCGCTCTGGATATTGTTTATGTCGCCGCCGGGAGGCTGGACGGGTTCTGGGAAGTAGAGATCAACAACTGGGATATCGCCGCGGGTGGGTTGATCGTGCGGGAGGCCGGCGGGGTCGTGACCAACGTCTATGGTGACCAGGACTTCTTAAAGGAACCGATCAGCATTGTGGCTGCCAACCCGACTATTCATGCCAGGATGCTGGAGGTCTTGGCAGATCAACGGGCAGACAAACCGCTGACGTAACACCATTAAACACAAAACCGCTGATGACCAAATAGTCATCAGCGGTCTATTTATTTAATTTTCAGCACCTTGGCCGGTTCGGGTGGAACTCGAAATATGAGGTGCTTTGCGGGCCCGTCGGTAACGTCATCCGGGAATTCCCTTCGGAGAGATTGTTTGCGCTATCCTCGATCACCGGAGCTATTACATATCCAAAAACGGTTCTGAAGAAATGTCTCAAATCATGTTTTTTATGCACTTGTTTGGTCATCGTAACCTCCTGGCGAATATTAGACTTCGCCAAATTATTTATTCTTTTACTTGCCTATTAATATATTTTTGATCATGATTGTATGAATCATATTAAATTTTCATCCGAAATTGATTAAGGACAACAAAAAACCACCGGCCATAAATGCCGGTGGTTTTTCCTTATTGAGAGAAGAAAGTATTACGAAGCCTGTTTCTTGGTGGATATTCCAAGCAGTTTATACAACGGGCAAAAGCCGACCAAGCCGGTGATCAGCAGAATAGCGCCAATGACCAGCAATACAATGCCCCAGGTGCCGGTAACGACGCCGGTGAAATACAGAACAGCGATGACTGCAGCGAGGATAACCCTGATAATTCGATCTAAATTGCTTTCGTTTGTCATTTCAATTACTCCTTATTCATGTTTAATTTCTATTTATTTGATGAACCAATCTCGAATTGGTTACATTTCCATTAATTTACCTGATGAAGGTTAATTCTTTGATAGAATAGGAAATATACAGGGAGGATTTTGTGTCGCAGCCCATTTCTCCGCAGAAATCAATCAAACGCTCGCCGCTCCAGGGATTCCTGCCGTTCTTCTGGATGGCGCTGGCCTTCACATCCGGGATCCTGGTTGAGGATCTGCTTAAGATCCCAGGCTGGCCTTGGGCAGTTAGTTTCGTTTTAATCCTGCTTCTGGTCATTCTGGCTGTCAAACTTCCGGCGTCATTGATTTTTACCCACCGTCTTCGGCGCTGGTTGGGTATGGAGAAGCGCCTCCCGAATGGCATTCTGCTGGCTTTGGTCTGCCTGGGCGGTTGGCGGTTAGCTCTCACCCAGCCCACCGTTGATCCCGGTTATGTCGGGTATTACAACGATCGAGGTACAGTCCAATTGATCGGCACCATCCTGGATGCGCCTGACCCGCGGGACAGCTACTCCAATTTGACGGTCAGGGTCGACAGTCTACGTCCCTTGGAAGCCGCTCCGACCCAGGTCCAGCCAGTCGAGATCACCGGCAAAGTAGTTAGTTCAGGTCCCACCCGGTGAGACTTGGGAATATGGGGATCAAGTACAGGTTACGGGGGAATTGCAGACGCCCTTTGACAGCGCGGATTTTTCGTACCGGGAATATCTGGCACGCAAAGGTATCGCCAGCCTGGTGCCTTATGCACGGGTTGAAAAACTGGGGAGCGGATATGGCAATCCGATCAAGGCAGGTCTCTTCAGGCTGCGGGAACACGGCTTCACGACCCTGCAGAATCTGTTCCCGTCCCCGGAATCCGATCTGCTTTCCGGGATCCTGCTTGGACGGGACCAGGGTCTCTCACCACAACTTCAGGAAGCTTTTCAGCGCACCGGTACCACCCACATCATCGCCATTTCCGGATTCAACATCGCCATCCTGTCCGGCCTGCTCGCCGGTATTTCCACCCGACTGTTCGGCCGCACCTGGGGAGCTTTTGCGGCAATCATAGGAATCAGTGGGTACACCGTGCTGGTCGGCGCTGATGCGGCGGTCGTGCGGGCAGCCATCATGGGTGGCTCTGGGCGTTTTCGGTGGGATGTTTGGCCGGCGGCAGAACGGTTTGAACAGTCTGGGGCTGGCGGCTTTCGTGATGATGTTGATCAACCCAAACATCCCCTGGGACGTCGGATTCCAGCTCTCTCTGGCAGCCACCCTTGGCCTGGTGCTTTATGCCCAACCGCTTGAAGAATGGTTCCTCAAGTGGATGCAGGGCCGGATGCCGGAAGAGCAGGCTCAGCGTTGGATCGGTCCGATCTCGGAATTTTTCCTGTTTACGATCGTCGCCCAGATGATGACCTTGCCGATCATGGCCTATCATTTCGGCGGCATCTCCTGGCTGGCCTTGATCGCCAACCCTCTAATTCTCCCGGTGCAATCGCTGGTGATGATCCTGGGTGGGCTGGCTATGCTTGCAGGCATGGTGCTGCCTGGGCTGGGACACATTTTCGCAATGGTCGCGGCGCCCTTCGTCACCTATACCATTCGAATTGTCACCTGGCTGGCTCGCCTGCCGGGCGGCAACCTGACCCTGCCGAAGTTCAACCTGCTCTGGCTGGTCTTGTTCTATGGTTTGGTCTTTTTCCTGACCCTGCTTCCCCGCGCGCAACAGAAGCGACTATTCTCAAAAATTCTCTCACCCCAATTGGTTTTATTGGTCCTGATCGGACTGGTCGTACTCACTTGGCGCAATGTCCTTGGCGCGCCGGACGGTCTCCTGCACGTGGACCTGATCGATTCAGAAGGGACGATCCTGATCCAGTCGCCCTCCGGGAATACCATTTTGATCGGCGGCGGCGCTAAGCCTTCCAGCCTGAATCAGTCATTGGGTCAACTGCTCCCATCCGGGCAGGGTCGCCTGGATGCCTTACTGGTGGGAAGCGGTTATCGCGATGATCTGAATGCGCTGACCGGGGCGATACTTCCCTATCCACCCGATATGGTGCTGTGGGGTGTGGACCCGGAGCTGAACCAGACCGCAGCAACGGTGTATGAACTGCTGGAAAACGCCGCAGTACCGATCCAACCCATGATAGCCGGTCAGACAATTTCCCTTGATGAGGACGTGATGTTGCACGTCTTATGGTCTGGGGAACGCGGCGCCGTCTTCTGGCTGCAATGGAAAAATTTTTCCGCCCTGCTTCCGACCGGAAAAGTAGAGGAGTATTGGTTGGATGTCCCGGCACCTCCGGACCTGGTTCTGCTGCCGGATGGATTGAAAGCGGAAGACCTGCCCCTGGACGATCTGACAGCCTGGCAGCCAGCCGTCATCCTCCTGCCGTTGGCAGAATCAGACCTCCCCCTACATGGTGAGCATCCTCTGGTCGAACGCTTGAGCGGATTCCCTTTGGTGGACACATTCTCGCATGGCTGGGTGCGGGTGAAGACGGATGGATCACAAATATGGGTGTGGGGAGAAAGATAGGAGAACAGGGATTAAGGGATTAGGAAATTAGGAAATAGTTGGATGTAGGGCATGCATAGCTGCCAGGGCCACCAAGGCGATATCTTGGTTCATAAATGTAAAAATTAAATCCACAGTTAATCAAAATTTACATATCTAAATAACAATCATTTGTGCCAGGCACCCTTCCCCTGCTTGCGGGGGAAGGGTTGGGGATGGGGGCATCATGAAAGGCAATCGTACGCCACATGCAGTATTTTGTCATATCTCTTTCTATTACCCTGAAATTGAAGACAAGAAAGAAATTAACCAACCCCACCCCTTATCCCCTCCCCGTAGACAGGGAGGAGAAACCATACACGCTTTTGTGTCTCCCTTCCCCAGCTTGCGGAGGAAGGGTTGGGGATGGGGGGATATTCGCTTGCCCTCCACATGAATTGAATCTAAAATTAAGGCAATTACAGAATTAAACTTGAGAGGATCTTCCCTAATGGCAACCTTACCTAATACTTACATCCTTACCAAAGAACTTATCACTGCTCAAAAAATCGGCACACCCATCGTTGCGCTGGAATCGGCCGTGATCACCCACGGACTCCCCCACCCCCAAAACCTGGAGATTGCCAGGGATATGGAAGCGGACGTACGGGCTGAAGGCGCGCAGCCGGCTACTGTGGCCTTACTCGACGGCAAGATCCGGGTGGGTCTGGCACCCGCCGAACTGGAACGACTGGCGAACCTGGAGGAATCCCGCAAGATCAGCCTGCGCGATTTCGGGATCGCCCTGGCAAACGGACTTAGTGGTGGGACGACGGTCGCTGCCACCCTGCACGTTGCCGCTCAGGCGGGAATCCGGGTCTTCGCGACCGGTGGCATCGGCGGTGTGCATCGCGGTTCCACATTTGATATCTCTGCGGACCTCCCCCAATTGGGCAAGACACCCGTCCTGGTCGTGTGCGCCGGCGCTAAATCGATCCTCGACCTGCCATCCACACGTGAGGTGCTGGAAACCCAGGGCGTGCCGGTCATCGGCTATCAAACCGACGACTTCCCCGCCTTCTACACCCGTTCCAGCGGAATCCCCGTCGATTACCGTGTGGATACACCTGAAGATGCCGCCGCCATCGCCAGTCAAGCCTGGGGTGCCGGCTTGAAATCAGCCGTACTGCTCGTCGTGCCGCCGCCGGAAGAAACCGCGCTGCCTGAAGACCGGATGGAAGATGCGGTTATGGCTGCAATCGCCGAGGCGGAGGATTTGGGCGTCTATGGCGCTGCGACAACCCCCTTCCTGCTGCAGCAGATGAGCGAGATCACCGAAGGTGAGAGCTTGCGTGCGAACCTGGCATTATTGCGCAATAACGCCAAAGTGGCCGCTAAAGTGGCGGTCGCCATGAACCGGTCAGAGAAAGCCGGCCCATTCTAAACTGCAAGCTCGTCGTCGTTTTTATGGCGTGGGGGTTTGGGTTTGCGTTGGCCAGAGGGTTTGTGTCGCCGTTGCCGTACCGGTTTTGGTCGGCGTCCGGGTGGGTGTTGCGGTGAGTGTCGGGGTGTTGGTTACGGTTGGCGAGGATGGCGCACCGGTCACCACGAAATAGCCTGAGACCTTCCACTCAGTACCCACAAAGATCTGCACTTCATAGTTCCCAGGCAGCCATTCATCACTGGCGGGATCCCAATCCGTATACCCATAACCACCGCTGCCGCCTTCCCAGGGGCTGGATTCATAATAGACCAACTCACCGTCCCGGTACCAGAGCGCGGACCACTGTGCACCATCAGACATATTGTTATAGCTGAATGTGCCGTATAAATGCCCGACCGGGTTGTCAAAGGTTGCAGCGGGGTCAATGGGTTGAAGATCATCGCCAATCTGTTGGCCGAATTGGAGCGGACTGAAAAGCGCATCCGGGTTCGGCGTCGTCTCACTCTCGAATTCGTTTTGGATCCCCACCGGCATGCTGGGCGTACTGGTGATCGAAGGGGTATCAGTGATGGTCGGCGTTAGGGTGATGGTTGGCGTGAGCGTGATGGTCGGGGTCAGGGTGATGGTCGGGGTCAAAGAGGGTGTTGGGGAAGGTGAAATGAACTGATAGACCACCGGTTCGGAATAATTCAGGATCAACCAGGCGATTGGGACCAGAATGATCGCCAGTATAATCATCCGCCAGCCGCGCACCATCCGGTTATGGCGCTTGCTGTAAAAGGGGATTTTACGGCTTTTCATGATATTGTTAATCCCGAAGATCAGAGTCAGAATTGCCGCGACCCCGATGATCAGGCTGGCTGTCAAAACCGTAGAGCGAATGTCAATATTTACCATAAGGAGGTCTATCCTCGGTCACCCGAATTATAGCGTATTTTACCGGGCATTCCATCTTCCAAGAAGCCCGAGTTAGGTTAAAATCAGGGGAAGATCTACAGTGATCTGGATTCATTATGCCTTTGGAAAACGGGTTCCTTCTAAATAACCGATACCGCATTCTCGACATCCTCGGACAGGGTGGGATGGGTGCCGTCTATCGTGCGATCGATGAGAACCTGGACGTTACCGTTGCGGTCAAGGAAAACTCTTTTTTCTCCGAGGAATACGCCCGTCAATTTGAGCGTGAGGCTCGAATCCTGGCCTCGCTGCGGCATCCCAACCTGCCTCGGGTTTTCGATTATTTCGTGATTGACCAGCAAGGGCAATACCTGGTGATGGATTATATCGCCGGGGACGACCTGCGCCAATGGATGACGCGGGAGGAAACGATCGCGGAGGGTGAAGCCCTCCAGATCGGGATCGCCATCTGCAACGCCCTGATCTATCTCCACTCCAGAATCCCGGCTATCGCCCATCGCGATATCAAGCCCGGCAACGTGAAAATCACGCCCAGCGGAGAAGTCGTGCTGGTGGATTTCGGTCTGGTTAAAGTGATGGACGGCAAAGAGATGACCACTTCCGCCGCGCGAGCGATGACTCCCGGATATTCACCGCCGGAGCAATACGGCCCGGACCCAACCGACCATCGTTCAGACATTTTTTCACTCGGTGCCACACTCTATGCCGCACTGACCGGATTCCTGCCTGAGGATAGCCTGGCTCGTGCAACCGGGAAATCCACACTTACGCCGCTGCGTGATTACAACCCCAAAATCTCACAACAAACCGCTGACATCATTGAAAAAGCCTTGCAGCTCCATCTTGAGGACCGCTGGCAATCCGCCCAGGCATTCAAAGACGCCCTAATGTCCGCTCTGAGTGCCCTGCCTGCGGACCAGCGGATCAGCCCGCGTTTATCTGTGATGACCCAAACTCAACCGGAAAATGTCAGCTTGGGGAAGAAATTCCGCAAGCTTCCGTCCTGGCTGCGAGGCTTCAGGGAAATGATCATCAAGCCTGATGGGAAAATTGACCCAATCTGGGTCTCCATCGGAAGTCTGATCATCATCCTGCTGATCATGATCGTCTATACCCTGATCCGTCCAAATGGGTTGACCGGCTTCCTGACCGGACCAAGGCAAACGGAATTAGCCCTGACCGCCAACCCTGCTAACAACCAGGGAACTCCTGGGGCCACATCTGAGGGGACGAACGGTACACCTGGAGCCGGGCAAACAGCCATCCCTGGTGGGGCCAACGATCAGACGCCGGCGGCATCACCAACTGCGAGCGGCGGCGGCGCGGGTATGATTGCATTCGCTTCCGACCGTACGGGAATGCCCCAAATTTGGATGATCGATATCCCCTCCCGGCAGGTCACCCAATTGACTGGGTTGTCGGATGGCGCTTGCCAACCGGATTGGTCGCCGGATGGGAAACAGATCGTTTTCACCTCCCCCTGCCCGAAGAAACGCACCCGTTACCCGGGCTCAAGCCTCTTCATTCTGGATTTAGAAACAGAGGAACTGACTCCGCTCCCAACGTCCCTTGAAGGTGACTTTGACCCGGCCTGGTCCCCCGATGGAGATTGGATCGCTTACACCTCCCTGATCAACGGTCAGATGCAGTTGATGAAGGTTCGGGTGGATGCTTTTAACCTCGTCATTCAGCTATCCGACGGCACATATGATGATTCCAGCCCCGCCTGGTCCGGCGACGGGAATCGACTGGCTTTCGTACGGACCCGCAGTGTAGGCCAGATCTGGTTGATGGACTCTGATGGTGAAAATGTCATCCAGTTCACCCGCTCCGGCGCCATTGATGACAGCAACCCGAATTGGTACAGCCGGGAAGACCTGATCCTTTTCAGCCAGGTTTTAGGGTTGGGCAGCCCTTCCAAGCAGATCTTTGGCATGCGATTGGAGGATATTGGCCAGGCGGAAGAATACGTGATCCTCCCCAGCGCACCCTCCGACTATATTCCACTGATGGATAATGTCGCCAGTTCTCCGGACGGTAATTGGCTGGCTTTTGACTACTGGTATTTTGACGTCCTTTCGGATATTTATATGATGGTCTTCCCTGGATCAAACCTGACGCAGTTGACCGACAATCCCGCAATGGACTACGATCCAGCCTGGCGGCCAAGCCCTTAACCGTTCTTTTTTAGCCTGACCCTGTCCATTGGCAGGTATTAATCCAAAAAGCATTGCATCCTTCAGGAGGCGCAGGTGAGTTTGTCGATCGATTCCCTTTTGAGAGACCGTTATCGCATAAAATCATTGATCGCTCAGAGCGGTATGGGGACGATCTACCTGGCGCACGATGAGGTATTGAATGTTGATATCGCAATCAAAGAGAACCTCTACACCACCGAAACCCACTCACGCCAGTTCCGGCAGGAAGCGACCATTCTCGCCAGGCTTCGGCACCCCAATCTGCCGAGGGTTATCGACCATTTCGTGATCGAAGGTATGGGCGAATATCTGGTAATGGATTTCGTCAGCGGTCAGGACCTCTGCCAGCGGATGGAAAGTCTCGGGAAGCCGCTTCCGGAAGATGAGGTTGTCCGGATCGGCGTAGTTGTCTGTGAAGCGCTGGATTACTTACATTCCCGTAAACCGCCTATCGTCCATCGTGACATCAAACCTGCCAACCTGAAATTGACCCCGGAAGGCAACGTGGTGCTGGTGGATTTCGGCCTGGCGAAATTCTTCGAACAAGGCGAGGAGACCTCCACCGGCGCACAAGGGATCACCGCAGGTTATTCCCCGGTAGAGCAGTACGGCCAGGGGACCGATCCCCGCTCGGATATCTATGCTTTAGGCGCAACCCTCTATACCCTGCTGACCAACCAGGTCCCACCGGAAGCGCTTGAACGTGCCATCGGACAGGACAGCCTGCGGCCGATATCCGATTTCAACCCAGCAATCAGTCCCTCCTTGGCGGATGTGATTTCCAGGGCAATGGCGATCAAAGTGGAGGACCGCTACCAGACCGCCTGTGAATTTCAGGACGCGCTGCTTGCAGCCCATCCCCTGGCAGACTTTTCTCCCGAAAAACCGGTTGTCGCCCCGGTCGGTGGGGATACCGAACCTAAAAAAGAACCTGTGCTTCCTGCCAAACCCGTGAAGAAACGGTCTGTCTGGGCCTGGCTGGTCCCGGTCCTGGTCATCCTCGGTGCAGGCGCCGCGGCGGCAGTCTTCTTGCTGGGCGGTAACGGCCCCTTCAATCCCAAAACGCCGTCAATACCCACAACCACGAATACCGCTGTCGTGGTCAGCGTGGTTGATACACCTACGGATCGTCCGACCGACACACCGCCGACCGAGACCGAACCGGCATCAGCACCATCGCCGACGGTCACCGCTGTCACTGCCGTGCAGGGGACACCTCAAGGCGGCGGTCAAGGGCAAATCGCTTTCGTTTCCGAGCGGAACGGCACGCCCCAGATCTACCTGATGGATATTGATGGGGGAAATATCCGCCAACTCACCTCGGAAACCCAGGGCGCCTGCCAGCCCGATTGGTCCCCGAATGGCAGCCGCCTGGCTTATATCTCACCCTGTGCCGGCGCGCAGGAACGTTATGACGGCGCAAGCATTTTCATCCTCAACCTTGAGAACAACCGCACCGACCTGATTTCCACCCTGGCAACCGGCGATTACGACCCAGCCTGGTCCCCGGATGGCAGACGCCTGGCCTTTACCTCCCTGCAGACCGGGAAACCGCAGATCTTCATCTATGAGTTTGAGAGCGGGACCGCGCATATCCTGATGAACCGTTCCACCGTCAACCGGATGCCGGCCTGGTCGCCCGACAGTGAGCAGATCGTATTCGTCTCCCCCAGCCCGGTCAACAACCAGCCGATCCTGTTTATCGTTGATGCCTCAGGCGTTAACGAACCGCATGCCCTCACAGCTCAGGCTGAAGGAAGAATGCTCCGGCCGGCCTGGTCGCCCGATGGCGATTTGATCCGGTTCGATCCGGGAAATAGCGGCATCCTGGGCGGGCGTCTTTTATCAGGCAGCCTGGATAGGCCGATGGACACAACATTGTCGCTCGCTGAAAACCTGGCTTTTTCACCGGATGGGGATTGGATCGTATTCGATGGCAAGCAGGTCAGTTCAGGACTTGAAATTTATGTTATACAACGCGATGGGTCTGGCCTGACTGCATTGACGGACGACGCCGCGGGTGATTACCAGCCGGCCTGGCGTCCCTAAGATTTGTTGTAAACCACTTAAGATTGAAGAAATTGATGCACTTTTTCAAGCGTCGGCAGCGCCGGGATGGCCCCGCGCTCAGTCGTCGTGAGTGCGCCGACCGCGTTCGCCAGCCTGCAAATAGCTTGCAGGCGTGATTCCTCCTGCCAGTCCTCGGGGTGCTGCAGGAGCCCGAACAATAATCCGGCGACAAAGCCATCCCCCGCGCCGGTGGTGTCGATGGATTTCACATTGAAACCGGACACTTCCCCCATGTAATCAGGTGTGTAGTACCGGCTGCCTGATTTCCCCAAGGTCACAACCATGAGCTGCAGGTGGTCATGCCAGAGCCCCTCAACCGCCTTGTCGATATCTGATTTCCCGGTCAGGAACACCAGTTCCTCATCGCTGACCTTGATGATGTCCGCCTGCTCCCACACGCTGAGCATCCCTTCTTTGGCTGCCGCCGCATCCGGCCAGAGCGCCAGCCGTAAATTAGGATCGTAGGACACCAACAGGTTGTTGGCATGAGCCGATTCCACCGCGGCCAGGGTCGCGGAACGCGAGGGTTCTGTGATCAGGCTGATCGAGCCAAAGTGAAAGATCTTCGCTCCTTCGATCAGAGTCGTAAGCGACTTCCTGCGGCGTATAGAGCATATCTGCACTCGGGTGGCGGTAGAACATGAACTCGCGTTCGCCATCCGCCCTGAGCGAGACGAATGCCAGCGCGGTACGGGCTTCCTTTGAGAAGATCAGTCCGGACGTATCCACCCCAACGTCCTCCAGCGTCCCTTTCAGAAACTGACCGAAGGCATCTTCACCCACTTTTCCAAGGAAAGCGCAGGAGACTCCCAACTTCGCCAGCCCGGCTGCCACGTTGGCAGGCGCACCACCAGGTGCCTTCTTGAAAGCCGGGGCTTCGATCAACGTCACACCCGAAACGGTAGGGACAAAATCGATCAACAGTTCACCAAGTGTTACGACATCTGGCATGCTAACAGTCCTCTTCCAATAATAAATATATGCGGATAAGTCTCAACGCCCATATTAACATCAAGTCCGACCAGCGTCAATTCTTCATCATCGATGATTGATTTGTGATGCGAGATCGCCACCGCGTATACTTAATGTAACGATATATCAAAAAATGTATCCAAACAAGAGAACTCAAGTATATATAAAAATAAATTAAGGAGGAAAAATGGAATATCGACATTTAGGTAAGGCAGGCGTGAAGGTTTCGGAGCTCTCTCTGGGCGCATGGGTGACTTACGGGAACCAGTTTGGCGTCGCAGAAGCCAAGGAAATCATGGCGGCTGCTTATGATGCAGGAGTGAATTTCTTCGATAACGCCGAGGCTTATGCCGCGGGACAGGCTGAAACGATCATGGGCGAGGCGCTCAAGGACCTGGGCTGGCCGCGCAAGGATTACCTCGTCTCAACCAAGATTTTTTGGGGCGGCGAGGGTCCGAACGACCGCGGCCTTTCCTATAAGCACATCATCGAAGGCGTGAACAATTCGTTGAAACGTCTCCAGTTGGAATATGTGGATTTGCTGTTCGCCCACCGGCCCGATCCGGAAACCCCGATCGAAGAAACGGTCTTCGCATTCAACCAGGTCATCCGCGAGGGAAAAGCTTTCTATTGGGGCACGTCGGAATGGTCCGCCGCGGA
The DNA here is from genome assembly GCA_963748065.1 of uncultured Chloroflexia bacterium. Lineage (GTDB taxonomy): Bacteria > Chloroflexota > Anaerolineae > Anaerolineales > Anaerolineaceae > Brevifilum. The sequence goes on from CAVVHL010000011.1 coordinate 87,703, forward strand.
GGTCATGCGGGCGACTGACTTCGCCCGGCGCAATAACCTGCGTCCACCTTCCATGGAGCAGCCGCAGTACAACCTGTTTCACCGCCATCGGTTCGAAGTGGAATACGCGCCGCTCTATAAAGAGTTGGGCTACGGCACCACCACCTGGAGCCCACTGTATGGCGGCGTCCTGGCCGGAAAGTACAACGACGGTGAAATTCCGAAAGGCAGCCGGGCGGATTTGAAGGACTACAAGTGGATGAAGGAGCGCGTCAAGGACAAAGCCAAGATCAAAGCCTCCCGTAAGCTGGCGGAATTGGCCGATGAACTGGGGTTCACGGAGGCGCAGGTATCTCTGGCCTGGCTGCTGAAGAACCCGCATGTCAGCACGGTGATCACCGGCGCCAGCAAGGTCAGCCAGGTGCAGGAGAACATGAAGGCGATTGATGCCAAAGCGAAACTCACCGATGAGGTGATGGCAAAGATTGAGAAAATCTTTAAACATGTAGAGGAATAAGGAAAGATAAATTTACAATTTGAGATTCCCAGGATTTTTAAAATCCCGGGAATCATTTAATAATATGTTTCTGTAGGGTGCGCTCAAATGAAGAGCGCACCCTTTTTCTTGTTTCACTTTGAATCCAATCGCTTCCGAGTTAAAATGAGAAGACATCACCTGATCCAATAGTAAAAAGGAACGCTTATGCCTCCGATCCTCTATCTCCTCGACGGTCACGGCCTGGCCTACCGGGCCTATTTCGCGCTTACTGCGGGCGGCACTCATTCAAGCGCCTTCCAAACCAGCAGCGGTGAACCCACCGCCGGCGTCTATGGTTTCACCAGCATCCTGCTGCGCATGCTGTCACAGGAAAGCCCCGACTACCTTGCCGTGGTGTTTGACAAAGGTAAAACCTTCCGCCACGAGATGTATGCGGATTACAAAGGTACTCGGGCCAAGATGCCGGACGATTTGCGCACACAGGTGGAACGCATGCGGGAGATCGTGGACGTCTTCAACATCCCCCGCATCGAACGTGATAACTATGAAGCGGACGACGTCCTGGGCAGCCTGGCGCGTTGGGCCGCCAAAGAAAAAGGCCTGGGCGTCAAGATCATCACCGGCGATAAAGACCTGCTCCAACTGGTCACCGATCAGGTGGTCGTCAATCTATCCGGCAGCAAACTCTCTGAAGCCAAGGACTATTTCCCTGAGGACGTCAAGAAGAAATTGGGTGTGATGCCCGATAAAGTCGTGGATTTCAAAGCGATGATCGGCGACACGTCCGATAATATCCCGGGTGTAAAGGGCGTCGGCCAAAAGACGGCCGTGAAATTGCTCGATGAATTTGGGTCGCTGGAAGGAATCTACTCGCATATTGATGAGATCAGCGGTCGGGCAAAGACCGCCCTGGAAGAACATAAGGATGAAGCCTTCCTCAGCCAGACCCTATCCCGGATCGTAACCGACCTGGACGTGGAGCTGGACCTTGAACAGGCCCGGATCGACCGCTTCAATCCAAAGGCGGTGGAAGACCTGTTCAGAGTGCTGGAATTCCGTACGCTGACCCGGGAACTGAACAGCCTGGTCAAGAAAATGAACCCGCTCATGCCGCAGGGTGAGCAAATGGACCTCTTCACCTCGGGTGAGGAGGAAGCCGAAGAAGCCATCACTGCGCCCGGTGCCATCGCCACAACCATCGTTGACACGCCCGAGAAATTGGCCGCGATGGTTGAGAAGATCAACCAGGCTGAGCTGATCGCTTTCGATACCGAGACCACCGACACCGATGTGATGCGGGCCAAACTGGTCGGCATCTCTTTGGCGGTGGAACCCGATCACGGGTATTACATTCCGGTCGGGCACGCCCAAGGCAAGCAGCTCCCCCTCAAAGAAGTCATGGATGCTATCCGGCCGCCCTTCACCAACCCAAAGATCGGTAAAGCCGGGCACAACCTGAAATACGATTATCTGATGCTCAAGCGCAACGGTCTTGAAGTGAGTCCCCTGACCTTTGACACAATGATCGCCGAGTGGCTGGTCAACCCGGCCTCCCGCAATCTGGGTTTGAAGAACCTGGCCTGGGTCCGGTTGGGCTATGAAATGACTCATATTGAAGAACTGATCGGCAAAGGTCGCGGGCAGAAAACCATGGACCAGGTACCGATCGCAGAGGCGGCAGGTTATGCCGCCGCCGACGCCGCCATCAGCCTGCGTCTGGTGCCCGAACTTAAAGCCGACCTGAAGAAACTAAACGCTGAAGAACTTTTCCGAACCATGGAAATGCCCCTGATCCCGATCCTGGCGGATATGGAAGAAGCCGGCATCGGATTGGATCAGGATTTCTTCACCCAATTCGAAGCAGAATTGGAAAAGCGTTTGGCTGAAATCGAAGAGAAGATCCAAACGGCGGTCGGATATGAGTTCAACCTGAACTCCACCCAGCAGCTTTCGGAAGCCTTGTTCGATAAACTGGGGCTGGAACCGCCCGACCGGGCTTCGAAGACCGCATCCGGTCATTATTCCACCGCGGCATCCGTCCTGGAAGCGATGTCCGGGCAGCATCCGATCATCGAGTGGATCCTGGAATACCGTGAGCTGGAGAAACTTCGCTCAACCTATGTGAACGCCCTGCCGGAGCAGATCAATCCGGGTACGGGCCGGGTGCACACCTCCTTCAACCAGACCGGTACGGTGACCGGCCGGATCGCCTCTTCGGACCCCAACCTGCAGAACATCCCCACCCGCACCGAGATCGGCCGTCGGGTGCGCAACGGCTTCGTCGCCCAGGAGGGCTGGACCCTGCTGGCGGTGGACTACTCCCAGATCGAGCTGCGGATCGTGGCGCACATGGCGCACGACGCCGCCATGCTGGCCGCTTTCAAAGCCGGCCAGGACATCCACGCCACCACCGCGGCCGCCGTGCACGGGATCGACCTGAGCGAGGTCACGCCCGACATGCGCCGGCATGCCAAGGCGATCAACTTCGGCCTGATCTACGGCATGAGCGCCTACGGGCTGACCAACGCCACCGACCTGACCCTCGCCGAGGCGGAAAATTTCATCGAGGCCTATTTCAAGGAATTCCCCGGCGTGAAAAAATATCTGGACGGGATCCGTGAGACCGCAGCCAAACAGGGCTATGTGGAGACGCTCCTTGGACGCAGGCGTTACTTCCCGAACCTGGCGCGCGGTGCAGGTTACAACGTCCGGCAGCGCGAGGAACGCGAAGCGATCAACGCCCCCATCCAGGGCACCGCGGCGGACATCATCAAGATCGCCATGCTGAAGCTGCCCGGTGAATTGGAAAAAGCCGGCCTCAAAGCAAAAATGCTGTTACAGGTGCACGACGAACTGATCTTTGAGGTGCCCGAGGAAGAACTCAAGGCAACGACTGCATTGGTGCAGCAAGTGATGGAAAACGCCTATACCCTCGATATCCCCCTGAGCACGGAAGCCAAAGCCGGGAAGAGTTGGGGCGAGATGGAAAAACTCTAGCAAGACCAGGATGGATGGAAAGACCTTGCCAATTTGTTCCACTGCGAGCAGTCTGTTAGGGTCTTTGAAGATAAGCCAATATTGTTAAATTCGTAACATCAGAGAAAATGTTTTCAGCCATGCTCATGCCGGTGGTGCAGGTCCGGCCAATGAGGATGGCTGTGTTCAATCGGTCGATGTTCGTGGATATGACTGTGCCGTCCCAGGGCGGCCACGCCTTCCGAATGAGCATGGTTGTGATGCGCGTCCGGATGGTAATGGCTGTGCGTATGCACGAGAGGCTGATGCACATGGTTATGGCTGTGTGTTTCCTGAAACAGCACATACACCGAACCGAGGAAGATCAGGAACGCGACCCACTGAAGAGCCGTGAGCGAGTCCCCCAACAGCAGCGCAAGTAAAAGGCCAAAAAACGGCGCACTGGAGAAGATCAACTGCGACCGGGTCGCCCCCAGACTTTGGGCGGCGGTGATATAAAGCAGGATCGACAGGCCATAAGAAACCGCACCCAACCCCAACGCGCCGGCCAGGACCAGCGGCGTAATGGATAACGGCGCGATCAGCATCCCCAGGACCAGGTTGACCGTCCCCGCCACGACGCCTTTCCAGAAGGTGCTCTGGGCCGGTGAGATCCCATCAATCAACGCAGTCATGTGGTTATCCACGCCCCAGCAGATACAGGCCAGGGCAACCAACCCGCCTGCCTTGAACCCGGCCATGCCCCCACCCCAGGACAGCAAAATCGCCGCCCCCAGGACGCCCAGGCTTGCCAGCCAGCCTTTGCCTGAAAGCGGGTCTTTGAAGAACAAATACCCGAGGACGACCGTGGCGACCATCTCCATGTTCAACCACAATGAGACGGATGCTGCCGCTGCGATCCGCAGCCCTGCCAGCAGCAAAACCGGCCCCAGGATCCCGCCAAACAAGGATCGCCCCGGAAAGCCGGAGCGCGTCCTTGCGGGGCATCCGCCAGGGGAACATGAAAGAACGCTCACGGACCAGGATCAGCAAGACGCCCAGGGCTGCCCCCAGATAGAGCAGACCTGCGAACTGAAAATCGGTCAGGAAATTGAGCAGCGGCTTTCCCAGCGGTGCGGCTGCCCCGAACAACAAAGCTGCGATGAACGCGGTCAGGATGCCGAACCTTTTTTGTTGCTCCATACCATAATTATAATCTCACACGCCAAAGCAGCGCGCTTTCCCCCTAAATCAGTTGATTGGTTTGGCATGAAAATCAGACGGTCAGGCTGACCCGGCCATAAAGCTGTTCCCTGATCTGCAAGACCTGCCTCCGGAGCCGGTCATCCGTTTCCATCAGATCGGACACCTTATCGCAGGCATAGATCACGGTGGTATGGTCGCGCCCACCCACGAAATTGCCGATCTGCGGCAGAGAGACGCCGCCCTCTTCTCGCATGAGATACATGGCGATCTGCCGTGGGAGTGCCACTTCGCGGGTACGCTCGCGGCCCAGCAGCCTGTCGTGAGAGACATTGAACGCACGCGACACGGCATTCAACACATCATCGGGTTCCAGGTCGGTGCCTTGCGGGAGGAAATCGAGCAGCGCGTTATGCGCCAGTTCCAGCGTGAGGGGAATGCCGCTTAAATCGGAATAAGCCAACACCCGGTTGAGTGCGCCTTCCAGTTCGCGAATGTTGGACTGCACCTGCCGGGCGATGTAATCCAAGATCTCTGCAGGGATTTCCCGGCCGGCGCGCTCGGCTTTGTAACGAAGGATCGCCAGGCGAGTCTCCAGGTCAGGCGGTTGGATGTCAGCCGTCAGGCCGCATTCGAAGCGGGAGCGCAGCGCTCTTCCAAAGTCACCAGGGCTTTTGGCGAGCGGTCGGATGAGATCACAAGCTGCTTGTTCTGTCCATAAAGCGTGTTGAAGGTGTGGAAGAATTCTTCCTGGGTCGATTCCTTGCCGGCGATGAACTGGATATCGTCGATCAGCAGCACATCCACCTGGCGGTACTTCTCGCGGAAGGCCGGCGTGGCGTGCGTGCGGATGGCGTTGATCAGGTCATTGGTGAACTCTTCGGATGAGACATATAAGGCGTTCAATCCCTGGCAGGCATTGCCGATTGCGTGCAGCAGGTGGGTCTTCCCCAGCCCGACGCCGCCGTAAAGGAAGAGCGGGTTATAAGCCTGGGAGGGGTTTTCGGCGACCGCCAGACAGGCGGCATGGGCCAGGCGGTTGTCCGACCCGACCACGAAATTATCGAAGCAGTAACGAGGATTGATGGTTGCGTTTTCAGCAGCGTTTTGGGAAGCACTCGACGCCGATTGGACGACCTCGACTGTTTTTGCCGGTGTGCTGGAAGACCAAACTTTCACTTTGATCACAACCGGGCAGCCCATCATCCCGGTCAGCGATCGTTTCATGGTCGCGCTCAACCGATCTTCAATCCAATCTTTGGCATAAGCGTTCTTGACGCCGATCTCGAAACAATGATCATCTTCATCATAATTAAGGAACTCTGCACTCCGGACCCAGGTATCGTATGATGCCTTGGACATTTCCAGCTCAAGCTGACCTAACGTCGCTTGCCAGGCATGTTCTGCATTCATCCTGCTCTCCTCTCGTCCGTGTGCGGCAATGATCGAAAAATAATTGATAATTGCTTAATTGAGTTGATAACAAAGCGCCACTGTATAAACGATCAGTGGCGGAGGTGATCCGACTGATTTAAAATGTGTCTGCTAAAGACTGGGAATAGTCGCCCGCTCGGTAAATCAGTAAGAGCAATTTTAACCGACAACCATTTTTAGCTCAAGTCGATTCAGCGTTTTTTGCTAAAAAATCCTAAATCTTCAGAGAAGACTCAAATCTTAAAAATTATGATTCTTTTGATAACAATTAAAGCCTTAATTCGTCAGCTTGATGACTCACCGGTTTAGCAAACTCGGTTAAACGCGAACCCCTATATATGGGGGTTGATTCTTAAAATTTAAGGTTATTGACGATATTTTGGGGTTCTGATTCTACAAGGCGTTGTGAGGAAATGCTCATATGTTCGAAAATAAGATTCGGATTCTGGAATCAGTCCTTAACATCTGCGATCATCATCTCTGCCGCGCGCGGCCGATCTCCACCGCGAAGTTCGTCCCCCGGTCCCAGGGGTAAATCTGGCTCATGCTGGCGTAGTACAAACCATCCAGCGGCGTGCGGATCGCGGGGATGTTCTGCGAGTGGTTCAACAGAGGCACCGGCTGGGCGTAGCGGGTGCGGAACAGCCAACTCTTCTTGACCCAGTCCGGCGAGAAATCAGCGTTGAACTTCTTTAGATGCGGTAGGAACTTGGTCAGGATCTCGTCCTTGGTCAGGTCAAAGTTCTCATGGTCCTGCGGCAGGTAGTCGCCGATGTAGATGATGTGGTCCCCGCCGAAATGCTCCGGTGAGAGGAAGTTGGTGTGCTCGACCAGCGAGAGGAAGGGGAAGCCCGCGCTCTTGGGGATGTTGTACCAGTAGTACCCTTCTTCCGAAAGCTGGTGCTTAAGCGAAAGGATCATCACCACAGCGCCCATGCTCTTCAGGTTGAGCAGCCCCTTCAGGTAATCCTCGGGTAAATTCGGCGCGAGGTGCGCCAGCAGCCCCGGGGAGGTCGTGACCAACACCTGGTCGAAGATCTTTTGATCGCCGTCGATCTCGATTCGGACGCGGCCGTCCTCGGCTGCCGTGATGGCGGCGATGCGGGTGTCCAATAGGATATTGACGCCCATCTCACCCAAACGCTCTGCGAACTGGTCGGCGAACGCCTGGAACCCGCCTTCAAAAGTGCCCAGTCGGGTGGTACGGGCGTGCAGCCGGGCCCACATCCAGGCCATGTTGACCACCTTGGCGTATTCCTCGCCGAACTTGCCAATCATCATCGGCTCCCACATCAACTCATAGACCTTGTCGCCCGCCCACTTGCGCATCCATTCGTCCACCGTGGTCTGTTCCAGGGCGCGCCAGTTATTGGTCATCCGCAGATAAAGGCCCACCATCCCAAAACGGATCTTGTTGATGCCCCAGCCCAGGCCGGGATAGAGCAGGGCGTTCGGGATCAAATCAAAGGGATAGAATTTGCCCTTGTAATACATCACGGTGACCGGCCGGGGAAACAACACCTTGTCCGACCAGCCCAGTTCGTCAATCAATCCGAGCATGTGCTCATCGGTCTGGAACCAGTGATGGTAAAAACGCTCCACCGACCAATCCCAACCCGGTTCTTTGAAACCGGCAGCCAGCCCGCCGACATGGTCGGCGGCTTCGTAGATCGTGACGTCCTTACCGGCTTTCACCAGGTCATAAGCGGCAGACATCCCGCCAATCCCCGCGCCGACCACAGCCACATGTTGTTTTTCAGGTGTCATTCGTCTTTCCCCTTTCCGGCGGATCCGCCTTGTTTGTTCTCCAGTCCCGGTCTCCGCCTGGGCCTGCATTTCTTTCACATCCGTAGTCCACTTCAGCCCTTCCCGGACGAAGTAAATTGCGCCCACAACCGTGATCGGCACCCAGAGGGCGATCCGCAGCACGAGGGTGTAGCCCAGGGCGGATTCGGCCGCAATCCCATAGGTTTCCAGCATCGCCCGGCCGGCCGCGTCAAAAGTGCCCAGGCCGCCCGGCGCAGCCGGGATCAGCAGCACCAGGTTGACCACACCGTTGAGCAGCATCAACTGCCCGAAGTTCAGGCTGAGACCGAGCGCCTGGTTCACGCTCCAGTAGAGTCCGGTCTCGAGGATCCAGATCAGGATCGAAGTGAGCAGGATCATAAAGGCGTCTTTGGGAGAACGCAGGCTCATCAAGCCGTCCAGGAAGCGGTCGACCACGTTGTTGACGGGCTCATGCCAGCGTTCCGGCAGGAGCTTGTCGACCACCGCATGGATCAGGTCCAACGCGGGTTTGGGGAACATGGCGATCAGGATGAAGACCGTCAGGCCGGCCAGGAAGATACCCACCGCCCAGGTCGCCAGGCTGCCAATTTGGGCGAAGACACCGCTGCCGGGCAGGTCGGCCAATTCACCCAGGTTGAGCAGCACAAAGCCGACGATCACCACCGCGTCGAAAATCCGCTCAACCACGATGGTCGCCAGGCTGCCGGAGATGGAGACATCCTCACGCCGTTTGAGCACCACCGCCCGCAGCACCTCACCCATCCGCAGCGGGAAGACGTTATTGCCCATATATCCAATGTTGATCACGGGGAAAAGCGTGCCGATCGAGATCTTCTTGAGCGGTTTGAGCAGGTATTGCCAGCGCCAGGTGCGTACGAGCACACCGATGAAGTAGATCGCCAGCCCGGGCGCCAGCCACCAAAAGCGGATATGCCGCAGGGCAGCCCATAGTTCCTGATAGTTAATTTTACGGAATGCAAGGTAGAGGAAAACGGCTGAGATGACCAGCCCCACCCAAAACAGCCAGCGTTTGGTATTGCGTTTCATGAGCCTGATTTTACCATGCGGGAGGGAGAAGCATCCTTTCCGTTCCGCGATTGGAATTCAGCAGACCCGTAAGGGCGAGGCATGCTGTATACAGCATGCCTCGCCCCTACGATTTACAAGACAATTCTCCAATTATCTCCTTCCTACCGGCTTACGCAGGCATCCTTCCTCCCAAACCCAAAATGGTATACTTCCTTCCATGTCACTTGCTAACCGCCCAGAACCTGGGAAAATCCTTCGGCCCGGACGACATCTTCGAGGGGATCACCCTCTCGATCCCTCGCCGGGCACGCATCGCCATCGTCGGCGCCAACGGGGTCGGCAAGACCACCCTGCTGCGCATCCTGATCGGCGAAGATTTCCCCACGGAGGGGCGATCTTCCCCGCCAAAGACCTCACGATCGGCTACCTCCCCCAGGAGGCCACCCTCGCCACCGAAGGCACCCTCTGGGAGACCTGCCTTCCCGCTTTTACCGACCTGATCGAGATGCAGGCCGAATTGGAAGTCTGCATGGCCGCCATGTCCGACCCGGCCAGGCCGAGGAAGCCGTGGCGCGTTACGGCAACCTGGAGCAGACCTTCGAACGCCGCGGCGGCTATACCTACGAGGTGCGGATCAGGCAGACTCTTGCCGGGTTGGGATTCGAAGAAAGGGACTACTACCGCCCGATCACCCAGCTTTCCGGCGGGCAGCGCACCCGCGCCCTGCTGGCGCAGTTGCTGCTGGAAGACCCGGACCTGCTGATGCTGGACGAGCCGACCAACCACCTCGACATCCAGGCGGTGGAATGGCTGGAATCGTTCCTCAAGGATTCGGGACGGCGCGCTGGTGGTGGTCTCCCACGACCGCTACTTCCTCGACCAGGTCCGCCCAAACGATCTGGGAGATGACGCCCGCCCTGGAGGTCTATCGCGGCAACTACAGCCGCCTACCTGACCGCAGCGCGAAGAACGTTACGCCGGCGCCTGGCGGAATACGAGGCGCAGAACGCCTTCATTGAAAAGGAACAGGAATACATCCGGCGCAACATCGCCGGTCAGAACACCAGCCAGGCCAAGGGCCGCCAGCGGCGGCTGGAACGCCTGCTGGAAGACGCCCGCCTGGCGCCGCCGCCCAACGAACCCCGGCGGATGCACATCAACCTGAACACCAAGGGACGCTCCGGCGACCTAGTGCTGCGAACCCAAACCTGCAGGTCGGCTACCACGATGAAGGCCGGCCGCTGTTCGACTGCCCGGACCTGACCCTGATCGCGGCCAGGAATGCGCCGCCATCATCGGCCCGAACGGCGCGGGCAAGACCACCTTCCTCAAGACGATCCTCGGAGCAGATCCCGCCCTACAGCGGCACCGTACAGCTCGGCGCCAGCCTGGAGATCGGTTATTTCGCCCAGGCGCATGAAGGGCTGGACCCGGATAAGACGCTGATGCAGGAGATCAGCAGCGTCGCGCCGAACCTGCTGCCGGCCGAGATCCGCAACTACCTGGCGAAGTTCCTTTTCACCGGTGACGACGTCTTCCGCAAGGTCGGCACGCTTTCGGGCGGCGAGCGCGGCCGCCTGGCGCTGGCCAAGCTCTCACTCTCCGATGCGAACTTGCTGCTGCTGGACGAGCCGACCAACCACCTCGACCTGCCCACCCAGGAAGTGCTGGAATCGGTGCTGTCCAATTTCCCCGGCACGATCCTGCTGGTCTCCCACGACCGCTACCTGATCGACTCGCTGGCGACCCAGATCTGGGAGGTCGAGCCCCAGGGCCAGAAGATGCAGGTCTTCAAAGGCTCCTACACCCAGTTCAAAGCCTATAAGATCAAACTGCAGGAACAGGTGCAGGCCGCGGTGGAGGCAGAAAGAGCGGCGCGCAGGAGGAACACCCGATCAAAACAGGTGGAGACCCTCGCAAGACTCTCTCCAAATACGAACGCAAACAGATCCACGCCCGCATGACGGAGATTGAGCGTGAAGTCCAGGATCTGGAAGCGCAGCAGGCGGTCATTTCGAGTACCCTGGAAAACCCGCCTGAAAACCAGGATAAGGTCCTCAAGTTGGGCGCGGAATACATGGACCTGCAGGAAAAGATGGAAAACCTGCTGGCGGAGTGGGGCCGGCTGGAAGAGCGCCCAGGGGAAGAATAGCGCTGTGCCATTTCTACGGGCATCCAAAAACCTGTAGGGTGGGTCGCTGACCCACCTTTTTTGTCATTGCAATAAGTACTTCAAGTCATCTGCGACAAGCGATGAATCAGCATATCAGCAAGTCCATCCTCATAAAAAGAAACTTTACAACATAGGATGAAGTTAGTATTAATAATAGAAGATTGCCACGTTGCCCTTCGGGCTCCTCACAATGACAACAAAAAATAAGACGCAATGACAATATATGTTTCCATATTGCAACATCCCCCCTCAGCATGTATCATCAACCCGATACATACAAAACCTGGAGCATTGATGTCCCGACACTGGCTGCATTGGATCGTTCTGATACTCGCTTTCTTCGCCCTGGCTGCCGCGCCCACCCCGTTGAGTCCGCGGCGGGGCCGGTCGGCGTGCGGATCCCCGTCGGCCGGGGCCTGGGTGAGATCAGCGCCTTCAGCGCGTCCGTGAATCCGGACTCCAGGCGGAACACGTCATCGATTACGGCAGCTTCCTCTGGGCCGTGATGCAGCCGACCGACCTGGCCGGGCTGGACGCCGCCGGCGTGGCTTACCAGGCCATCGAGAACCCTTATGCCCTCACCTTGGGCGGGCAGACCTTCGACCCGCTGGAAGGCGTCCCCGCTTTCGGGCTGGCTATGGAACAAAAAGCCCTCAGATCGGGTGAACCCGGGCTGCACCTGGTGCAGTTCCACGGGCCGATCAAAGACGCCTGGCTGGACGATCTCGAGAAAGCCGGGCTGGACGTGATCCAGTACATTTACCCCTTCACCTATGTCGTCTGGGGTGACCTCGATTCCCTCTCGCAGGCCCGCAGCCAGAACACGGTACGCTGGGCGGGCGATTTCCTGCCGGCCTTTGCCATTGCATCAAAGAACCGGGGGCTCAACAGCGACCCCTTGCTGGTGAAGGGCCTGATCATGCCTCAGGTAGGGCTGAAAGAGACCGTCAGCGAGATCGAAGCGCTGGGCGGCCAGACGATGGGCACCGCCAGCGGCGTGGACCCCGCCTTTGACCTGGCGACCTTCCTGATCCCCGGTGACCGGTTGAGCAAAATCGCCCAACTGGCCGGACCTACCCGTCCAACCCGTACCGCTGGACGGCGGCGACCGTGGCGAGATCAACGACCAGATCAACGTCGGCAATTACGACGGGAACAACCTCGCCTTCCTCGGATACCAGGACTGGCTGGACAGCGTGGGCCTTTCCGGGAATGGCGTGATCATCGCCAACGTGGACAGCGGGATCGACCAGACACATCCCGACTTGATCAGAAGAATGGCGCCTTGCAGCGGTTCCACCTGCGGTGGCAGTATCTCGAGCCCTCATGGCACCCATACCGCCGGGATCATGGCTGGTGATGGCGCCAGCGGCGTACGGGATATTTACGGCTTCCTGCGCGGCCTGGGTATGGCGCCCGGCGCGAATTTAGTTGAACAGGTGTATGGTTCGACTTATCAGCTTCCAGGTGGCATGCTGACCCTGATGACCCAATCCTACCGGAACGGCGCGGTGGTCTCGGGCAACAGTTGGGGACCTTCCGGTACCGCTAGGCTATGATACTGATACTCGTCTGGTCGACGTCGGCGTGCGTGACGCTGACCCCGATGCAGCCGGTAACCAGCAGCTCTCTTACGTGCTCTCGATCATGAACGGCGATGGCGGAACTTCCAGCCAGGGCACACCGATGAAGCCAAGAACATCTTCACCATCGGTGCGACCGTGATGCAAAACTCATCCGGAGATCAGTATACGAATATCAATGACCTGGCTGATGTCACCGGTAGGCCCCGCATTGGACGGCCGCACGATCCCCCACCTGGTCGCCCCCGGTTGTTACGTCGATTCCACCGTTCCTGGTGGATACGGATTGATGTGCGGCACCAGTATGGCTTCCCCCAATGTGACTGGCTCGGTGGCTTTGTTCGTCGAGAAATACCGGCGTTCCTACGGCGAAGATCCCAGCCCGGCAATGGTCAAAGCCGCATTCCTGCCCGTTGCCCATGACCTGGCTGGAAAACTGGCGCAAGACGACTGACCAATTGGGCCATCCCTTCGATTCCAAACAGGGCTGGGGGCGATTGAACGCCGATGCGGTTCTGGATCCAAAGACCGGCTGTGATCTATTTCGATCAGGGAACATTGCTCAACAACTCCGGGGAGACCTGGAGTACAATTTCATCTCACCGGATACAATTCACTATCTGCACGCCATGTTGGTCTGGACGGATGCACCGGGACGCCGGCACTTGGGGAGAACACCGATGCCTGGGTCAACGATCTGGATTTACGGTCAACATCGAAGGCAGCATCTACCGCGGAAATGATTTCGATGCGAATGGGCTTTCCGTCCCAGGACAGCGTCACCGCCGATGGGATGAACAACACCGAAGGTATATTCCTTGAAAACCATCCGGCGGGCAGCTATACCTTCACCGTGTCCGCGGCGGAGATCGCGGGTGATGGCGTCCCCAATACAGGTGACAGCACCGACCAGGATTTCGCCTTGGCGATCTATATTTCCAGAGACGCTTTCCCGGTCGTGGCGTATTTCCCCATCTTTACCCATTAAATTCGTCCCGGAACTTCTCGGGAACCCTTATCGTCAGAAACATATGAAACCAAACCCTTCGATCCGGCACCGTTCGCTTCCCCGCCGGGTCTTTGTGTTAATTTTGCTCCTGCCGGGGCTGCTGCTTTCCGGCTGCAACCTGCCGCAGGGGACGCGCACACCTTTTCAATCCAGCCAACACCAGACCCAGATCGCCGGGATCCTGAACCCCTCTGGTTTGTCAAACCCTGAAACACCCCCAGCCGAAACGACACCCCGCGCCGCGACTCCCACCCTCTCCGCTGTCCCTGAGGGCTATCTGGGTTACCGCACCCAGCAGGGCGATACGCTGCCTGCCCTGGCGCTGCGCTTCGGGGTGACGCCTGGCGAGGTCCGGGCGGAAGTTAATCTTTCGGAAAGCGGCTTGCTCGCCCCCGGCTTGACCCTGCAGCTCCCGAACGTGCTGGAAGAGACCCTCCCCGGCGGCCTTTTGTTCCCCGACAGCGAAGTCGTCTATGGCCCGACCGTGGGGGATTTCGACGCCGCCGAATTCGCCCGAAACGCGGGCGGCTTCCTGGCTGATTACAGCGAAACAGTGAAAAGTGAGACATTATCCGGCCCGGAGATCGTGCAGACCGTGGCGGTGGAGACCGGCACCAACCCCCGCCTGCTGCTGGCCTTTCTGGAATACCGCGCCGGCTGGGTGTTCGGCTTCCCGGAAGGCGCGGCCAAAGACCCCTACCCGATCGGCTTCGGCGCCGGGACGGACACGGGGCTTTATAAGGAACTGATGATCACGGCCAAACTGCTGGCGCAGGGGTTCTACGGCTGGCGGGACGGGAGCAGGCTAACGGTGAGCTTCTACGGCGGCGGCAGCGGTCGCCTGGACCCGGCGGTCAATGCCGGAACGGCCGCCCTGGCGCAGCTCTTCGCCGCGCTCGATACCCGCGCCGGTTGGGAAGCGGACCTGTTGGACCCGGCCTCCTTCCTGACCTTCTACACCGACCTGTTTGGCGACCCCTGGGCGCGGGCGGCACAGGTGGAACCCACCCTGCTCGCGGACACGCAGCAACCCGAGCTCGTGCTGCCCTTTGCGCCGGGTGAGGCCTGGAGCCTGACCGGCGGGCCGCATATCACCTGGCAAACCGGGACGCCCCGCGGCGCGATCGACTTCGCACCGATAACGGGTGAGGATCCCTGCGCGGTCTCGTTCCGTTGGGCGACGGCCGCGGCTGCCGGACTGGTGGTGCGTTCAGCGCGGGGTGTGGTGGCGGTCGACCTGGACGGTGACGGCGACGAGGGCACCGGCTGGGTGCTGATCTACCTGCACATCGCCGAAAAGGATCGGGTCCCGGTCGGGACCTGGCTGGCGCAGGATGACCCGGTGGGGCACCCCTCCTGCGAGGGCGGGTCGGCCAGCGGTACCCACGTGCATTTCGCCCGTAAGTTCAACGGGGAATGGCTGGGCGTCGGGGAACCGCTGCCGCTGGTGCTCAGCGGCTGGCAGGCCGTGGCCGGCGAATATAATTATCAGGGGTATCTTTTCAAGGGGGAAGAAGTGGTGACCGCCAGCCCGAACGGATCGGGTGGGTCATTGATCGTGCGCGAAGAATAAATCTTTCAATCTGAGACCGTCGTATCGTTTTCCCAGGTCAACCCGCTGACCGAACCGGGTTCGCCCAGCAGCTTGGGCAGCAAAGCCTCCGTCGCTGCTGGATCTGCGCTGGTGTACAACTCGATTGTTCCTGCGGCTGAGTCGGGATTCAACAGGCCGCCCTCGGCGAGGACTCGCCGGATTTGCCGGGCGATGGCGGGCGCGGGGTCGATCGTGCGCACACCGGGACCGGTGATCTGCTCGATCAGGGGGATCACAAAGGGATAATGCGTGCAGCCCATCACGACCGTGTCGATCCCCTCCGCCAGCATGGGGTTGAGCGCCTCTTCGAGGATGGTTCGGGTTGCCGGTCCGTCCAGGTCCCCCGCTTCGACTTGTTCCACCAGGCCGGGACAGGTGCTCTGGAAAAGCTCCACGCCCTGGGCAAAGCGCTCCACCACCGAAGCATAAAGCTCGCCTGCGAAAGTGGTCGGGGTGGCAAGCACGCCGACCTTGCCGGTGTGAGTCGTCTCGGCTGCGGGTTTGACGGCCGGTTCCATCCCCACGAATGGCACCTCGGGGAAGGCTTCCCGCAGGTCATGCAGAGCTACGGCCGAGGCTGTGTTGCAGGCGACCACGATCAGCTTGGCGCCCTTATTCAGCAGGAACCGTGTGAGCCCGAAAACATAATCGAGAATCTGCGACCTCGGTCGCGAGCCATAAGGGACATGTCCCTGGTCGCCGACGAAGATCAGCGACTCATGAGGCAGCTCGCGCCGGACTGCGCGCAGGACGGAAAGTCCGCCTACGCCGGAGTCGAAGATGCCGATGGGTTGAGAGGGGTCAGGATGGTGCTGCATGTTTCTGATTTTATCACGCGGTAGATTAAAATCCTTAACAATAGTCCATAAAGCTTTTATAACATAACATGAATATATCACCGTAGGGGCGAGGCATGCCTCGCCCTTACGATATATCAAAAAATAAGAAGATATCGTGAACCTACAATTCAGTGGACTAATAGAACATTTGTCATTGCGAGCCCCGCAGGGGCGTGGCAATCTCAGAAATACAATGCGCAAAACAGTCTTCCGCAGTAAATTAATTTCGCAACCCCCGTAGGGGCGAGGCTCGTCTTCGTTCCTCGACACTTCGTGCCTCGCCCTTACGATACATTAAACTTTCGATAGTTGCACAAATCTTTCGTACCTTGGACTCATAGAGCCCCTGTCATTGCGAGCCCCCGTTAGGGGGCGTGGCAATCTCAGAAATACAATGCATAAAATTCCTTCTCCAACCACATAAACAATAATTGTTCTTCCTGCGATCCTCACCTCACGATGACCATCAAAAAGAGGCTGTCCGCACTTCTCGGACAGCCTCATACTCAGCGGCCACGGCGTGGCCGATAACCAACAAACTACTCAGCCGACTCTTTCGGCCTGGGCTGCCCCAAAGGATAGGGTTTGAACAGGAAATAGGCGATCACACAGGTGACTGCGACGATCGGCCCGATGATGACCACACCCAGCCGCCAGCCCAGCAGCAGCGCCAGGCCCGACCCGGCCAGGCCGCCCATGAACTGGTTGATCACGCCCTGCACGGCGAAGTACATCCCGGCGCGGTCCTTTCCGGTCTCTTTGGCTTCGGTCGCCGCGATCTGAGCCGGGAAGGCGTATGGGATGGTGAAGAACACGCCGATCGAGAAGCTGGCGATCCCGCCTGCGATGATGCCGATCAAGAGCGGCGAAACGGGCAGGTTGAAATGGGTCCAACCGAGTGGGAAGATCAACATCGCCAGAGCGAACACCAGCAGTGCCAGCCGGAAGGCCCACTTGGCGCCTTTCTTCTTAGTGATCCAGTTGAACAAGATCAGCATGATCGGCACGGGCGCAAAAGCCGCCGCGTTCATGAGGCCAAGTTGTGAATCGCTCAGACCCATCATATCCGCGGCCATGAAGGCGATCCCGCTCAGGAAGAACTGCAGCCCAAAGTAGAAGGTCGCTACGGAGACCATATAGATCCGGAACGTACGGTTCGCCAGCGTCATCTTGACCGACTGCCAGAGCGGCACATCGGCAGCCCGCTCAGTTGAATCCGGTGCGTTCTCGAGCGTGGATGATTCCTTGATCACCAGGATCGGGCCGAGGAACGAGAGGAAGACCGGGATCAGCAGCCAGATCGTTCCGCGGATGCCGAAATGCTCGAAAAGGATCGGCGCCACGACATAGGTGAGGACGTAACCGGCTGTATTGAAGAAAGTTTGCCAGGAAGCCACTCTTACACGTGATTGTTCGTCCTTTACAATTTCAGAAAGGGATGCCAGGTAGGGCACGATGATCAGCGTGTGGAAAAAGAAATACAGCGAAGAGGCCACTGCGATGAAGATCGCGTTGCCCCAATGCCCGTCCGCGCCCAGCGTGTTGCCGGAAATCGGCGGGTACCAGAGCAACAGGAAGCTGAGCACCGTGGGGATGAAGCCCAGGATCATCAGCGGACGCCGCCGGCCCCAGCGGCTCTTGAGGTTATCGGTCCAGCTGGCGATCGGGATATCCACCACGCCATCCAGGATGCGGGCCAAAAGCATGCCGGCCGCGTAAGCCCCTGCCGGCGCGAGGATCAGCGCACCCGTTTCCACCCGGGAGAGCGCCGGTCGATAAAAATAAAGCAAATAAGTCATGACGATTTGATACATGAAGCCGGGGCCGAAGCCGCCGATGGCGTAAATGGGTTCCTGCCAGCGTTTCAAGGTTTTCATACTGAGGTTCCTCCATCAGAAAATCTAAAACCTATCTCCTGCGCCCCTCGATAGGGTTCACGACGAAAAATAACACTTCACCTTGGTCACCGATGAGGTGTCCCCAACCATGCCGGGCTGGACACTTGCCATCGCGTTGATCACTGTCTCCAAACGCTGGCACTCTTCCAGAATGGCATCGATTTGCAGCGGTTTGGGGCTGACGCCTGCAAAGGCTTCAAAATTCCGGTAGTAGATCTTATCCAGCACCTCGTCCGGCAGGTGGATGCCCTGGAAGACGGCTTCCTTCCCTCCGAACAGGAATCCCTTATGGGTCAACTGGAATGGGCCTTCCTTTTCCAGGAATGAGCGGATCACTTCAATCCGGGCCAGACTTTCTTCCGCCTCGATTCCCGCCGTCCGGTCGCGGAGCAGTGCCCTGGCGCCGATGTCGGTGCCGAAGATGATCCGGTCCTGATATTTGAGGAAGAAATCCCGCACTTTTTCAGGGTCCTTGCTGAAGTTGAAATACATCTCGATCCCGGGGGTCAGGTCCACGTGCATGTTAGGGAACCGGTCGAAGTACCCGGCCAGCCGTTCCAACTGCGCCGAAAGGAAGAAGAAGTGCGCAAAGGTCACATTCAAATCCGGGTGTCGATCCAAAACATTAATCACCTGGCGGTACTGGTCTTCGTTGTTGATATAGCTGCCATCGCCGTAATACCACCCCATCTCGCGCGCCCAATCGGGCACCTTCTCCGCATCCCAGAACTCCTCCGGGTCGTTGACGTGGAAGATCAGGGGCGTCCGGGTCTCAGCCATTTTCTGCCAATAAGGCTCATAGACCCGTGCATCGAAATCGGGGATGGGCAGCCGCTTGCGCATCTGAGCCTTACCCTCGATCATCTTGATCCCATCCGCGCCCAACCCAAGCAGGACATCCACATAGTGCGCGAAAGCCTCGCCGGCAATCTCCGGCGTCATGAAAAGCGGTGAGATGTCCAGGTCGCCGAACAGATAGACTCGTTCAGGATATTCGGCTTTGAGCAGCACGGCATCCGGTACCAGGCTGAGCCGCTGCTCATCCGGCGTGCAGACCACGGCCAGTTTCTCGATCCCGGCTTCAGCGAGGATCGCCATCAACGATTCCTGGTAGGAATAGTGAGCATAATGGATGTGCCCGTCGATGATCTTTCGCTTTGAAAATGCCATAGGAGCCTCCGCGAGCAGGTTATTCGATCTGGCCGGTACACGCCTGCCAGGTCTGGATCAAGGTGTTGATGTTATTCATCGCCAGAGGTGTATCCTGCCGGACGTTGTCCACCGGCGAGAGGATGAAACCGTCCGGGCCCAAAGACTGCAGCGCCGCGGTCACTTCCCCTTTGACGGCCTCCGACGTACCATGTTCAACGGTGAGATGGCCGTTGACGCCGCCCCAAAGGCAAACTCGCCCACCCAGCGCTTCTTTGGTCTGAGCCAGGTCGAAAGCCTCCGGGTCCACGCCGATCAGCACGTCCACGCCGGTCTCGGCGATCAGCTCGAGCAAGGGCATGGCACTGGCCGTAATGATGTAACCTAATTTCGCACCGGCCTGGTGCGCCAATTCGACGTCCCGGGCCAATTCCGGCTGGATCAGCTTCCGCCAATATCCGGGGGTGAAGAAGTCTGCATTCTCATACCAGGCGCGTTTGATA
This sequence comes from uncultured Chloroflexia bacterium, assembly GCA_963748065.1. GTDB lineage: Bacteria > Chloroflexota > Anaerolineae > Anaerolineales > Anaerolineaceae > Brevifilum. Next base: position 107,338 of record CAVVHL010000011.1, read on the forward strand.
TACAAATCTATCCCCGCGTCCAGAACGACCCGCATGCGCTGCCGGTTCCATTCGGCGATCATACTCAGCAAATCCCGCACGAAATCCGGCCGATCGTAAACATCGTAAACGAGCGAATTGAGCCCGTGGACCCAGCCGATCATGTCCGCGCCTACGCCCCAGCCGCCCGCAATCAACAAACCGCGTTTCTCGGCGAAGTCAATCACCGGCGCAGAATCGGCTTTGAAGGCTGCCAATTCTTCATCTGTGGGTGGGATCAGCAAATACTGGAAAGCGGGAAGATCTTCCGGACCTTCCACGATAAATTTCTTGGAACGCGGGATCAGGTAGTCATCTAAAAACGGGACGTGGTTTCCCCAGCGCCAATCCTCGGTCTGGCGAACGACGGTCGTGAGGTCGCCCGCAGGTGTGTGATACACCTTGGTCATCAGGGGCTCGCTCGCGCCCGCGGGCGTGGCGATCATTTCTTCAATTCTTACATCAGGATGATAGGAGACAGGCAATCCATGCAGGTTGTAATAGTCGTTTTGAACCAGCGGCGGTCGAGGCGGCAGCATCACGAAAGCATCCAGACCCAGCGCTAGTTGGCGCTCGATAAAGTCGAGATAAGAGTTGGCACGCTGGTGCAGCGCGCCAAAGATCATGAAACTGCAGGGGGGATGGTCAGGAGTTTGGCAGTTCAAGGCTGCCAACATGCGGTCGCGTGAAGAGAAGGTCTTTGCCATAGGATCGCTTGTGGATTGTGAATATCTTTACGATTATATAATTTTTTATCAGTATTTTTCAATCTTTTCGCAGGTTGAATTTAGATTTATTCGATTCCGCCTCATTCGCCCCGATGGCGGAAATTATCCACGACAGCCATCAAAGCCGCCACGTCATCCAGTTTCGCCCCCAGTTTCGACCCCACCAGACGCGGTAACGGCTTCGCACCCTCCCCGGTTTCAGCAAGGATCGCTTCGCGCAGCGGGTTCATGAACCGATCGCCCAACAGATCACCGGGGTGTCCAAAGACCACCAATTCCGGGTCGAGGATCGCCAAAGCCCAAACGAGAGCTTTACCTAACTGACCAGCCCCCTCGGCCACCACTTCAATGGCTTCGCGTTCCCCATCGTTGACCGCTTTGACCAGATCATACGGCGCCGGCGGTACGGGCCAACGCCCGGGGAAGCGTAAATGCGCCAGTTCCGCCAGGCCGGGTCCACTGGCGAAACCCGTCAGTGAGCCGGGTTCACCCAGGCCGGCCGGGCCATCCACGGCCATCCGCATCCGCCCGATTTCGCCTGAAGCGTCGTTTGCGCCATGGTAAATGGTGTTTTGCAGCACCATCCCGAGGGACAAGATCGGTTCCATATCCACCAGGACCATGTCCGCCACACCGATCCCTGCGCCGAAGGTCGCCTCAGCCAGGGCGGCAGCCTGGCTGTGCTGCTCGATGAACACCGGCAGGTTATAGCGCACGGTCAGACGTCCCTTGATCTGGGCATCTTCCCAGGTCGGCAGGTCAGGCGGTGAGAGGACCACACCTTTGAGCAGGTCCACAGGGCCGCTTACTGCCAGCGAGATCACCTCAGGGCTGGGCAGCCCCTGGGCCCGGCAAATCTTAAGCAGTTTATCCGCCTGGGCACAAATGGCGTCAAACCCTTCCAGGAAAGGTCGGTCGGCAGGTGTTTCGGTCTGCATCCGTTCAAAGATCAAACCGTTCATATCGCCGTAGACCGCGGTGGTCTTGGCGCCGGTGATGTTCATCCCCAGAATACGGGAGGTAATTGTGAGGTCTTCAAGCGGGTTGTGAATTGGTCGGGTGACCATAACGATTTGATCCTTTTGGGGTTAGTTCTAATGATATTCAATCGAATTAAAGTGCGGTTAATTATACGCCAAACGCCAAATAGATAATTTTCGGCACACAAACGCCGCTGCTGAAATGGTTCCGCTGGAACCACTACCGTAAAGAATTTATTTATTGCGAGTATGCTCTTGACAAGTGGATTTTTTTCAATATAATAACATACAGTAAATTATTAAACACTTGTCTATTATTATACATTCCTAAATTTTCCGTCATTTTTATCCTGGAAGGACTTTGCTATGGCCAGAAGGCTTGACCGGCGCGTCCAGCGCACGCGCAAATTATTACGAGACGCCCTGATGGAACTGATTCTGGAAGACGGTTATGACGCCTTCTCGATCCAGGATATCACCGACAAGGCCAACCTAGGTAGAGCGACCTTCTACCTGCATTTCAAGGATAAGGATGAACTGCTGCTGGACGTCATGCAGGAGTTTATCGACAACTTCATGGACCAGGTGCCGCAGCTCTCGGAGGCGCAATGGCGGCTGGAAGACACCAAAGCCATCATCAAGCTCTTCGATTTTGCCGCCGAACATTACGACCTCTATCGGATCCTGATCATCGGCAGCGGCGGGATCACAGCCTCACGCCAGCTTCACCAAAGTGTGGCTGAGAACATCCAAGCCTGCATTCAAAATGAGGTCGACGAGTTGGGCGCGAAACCTCTTGTCCCGGTCGATTTCATCGCCAACCATTTCGCCGGGTCACTGCTGGCGACCATCTATTGGTGGCTCGACAGCGACCTCCCTTATTCAGTGGAAGAAATTGCGGTCATGTTCCAGAAGGTTAACCTGCTGGACCGCAAAGCACTGATGGGGGTGGATGAATAATGAGCAGCCGGAAAACAGACAAGGATAAGAAGCGGAAACGCCCACCCAAAGAAAAACCCAACCCAAAGAGGGAAAAGAAAATAACCGAAACTGCAGCCAAAGAGGACCCAGGGGAAGAACCCGACGCCGCACAAGAGGAAAACAATGAGGATAATGATGAAGGTGAATAAATGAACATTTTACTGGTCTACCCCGAATTCCCCGACACGTTTTGGAGCTTCAAACACGCTCTTAAATTCGTACAAAAAAGATCTTCCTCACCCCCCCTGGGCCTGCTCACCGTGGCCGCCATGCTCCCCGCAACCTGGGATAAGCGTCTGGTGGACATGAACGTCACGCGGCTGAAAGAAAGCGACCTGGCCTGGGCCGATATGGTGCTGATCAGCGCGATGACGGTCCAGCGCAGTTCCACAGTAGAAGTTATCGCACAAGCGCGGGCCGCAGACAAGATCATCGTCGCGGGCGGACCGCTCTTCACGGCGGAACCGGACGCCTTCCCGGATGTGGACCACCTGATCCTCAACGAAGCCGAGATCACCCTCCCGTTGTTCCTCTCGGACCTGGGACGCGGCAAGCCCCAGCCGATCTACAAGACCGAAGAATATGCCGACATCACCAAAACTCCCGTTCCCCTCTGGGAATTGATCAACCTGCGACATTACGACTCGCTCAGCCTGCAGTTCACGCGCGGCTGTCCGTTCAACTGTGATTTCTGCAATGTGACGGCTCTCCTGGGACACCGAATGCGGCTGAAAACCACCCAGCAGTTGATCGCTGAATTGGATAAGATCTATTCCCTGGGATGGCGTCGAGGGATATTCATTGTCGACGACAATTTTATCGGTAACAAACGCGCCCTCAAAGAAGAAGTGCTCCCGGCTCTAATCGAATGGCGGAAAGGGAAGAAGGGTTGCCTTTTCACAACGGAAGCTTCAGTCAATTTATCCGATGATGACGAATTGATCCGAATGATGGTTGATGCAGGCTTTATGCAGGTCTTTGTAGGGATCGAAACACCGGATGATATGGCGCTGGCGGAATGCTCCAAGAGCCAGAATCGCAACCGCGACCTCGTGTCTTCGATCAAGAAACTTCAGCAAATGGGTCTGCAGGTGATGGGTGGATTTATTGTGGGATTCGATTCTGACGATGAAACCATTTTCCAGCGGATGATCGATTTCATCCAGCAAAGCGGGATCGTGACCGCGATGGTCGGTTTGCTGCAAGCACCGATAGGTACACAGCTTTACCAGCGGATGCTGCGTGAGGGCCGGATCAGCCACGCCTATTCCGGCGATAATGTCGACGGCGAATCCAACATCACACCCAAGATGGATCCGGAAATCCTGAAAATGGGGTATCGAAAGATCCTCGATTCGATCTACTCTGCGAAAGGGTTTTATGACCGGGTGCGGACATTTCTGATGAACTACAAACCGCAAAGACATGCGGTCACCCTTCAATGGCAGGAAATTGGCGCGTTATTCAGCTCGATCTTTAAGATCGGTATCAAAAGCAAAGAACGCAAACAATACTGGAAGTTGTTCTTCTGGACGCTGTTCCACTGCCCGGACAAATTCCCCCTGGCGATCACTTTCAGCATTTACGGGTACCACTTCCGCAAGGTGAACGAACTACATGTCGCTTGAGGCGACAATCAGATATTGGTCATTCCAACATAAAAGGCCCGATCTAATTGATCGGGCCTGAATAGTTAATAACTCCACGCTCTATTGAAGAAGGCTGATCATTCCGTCTCCGCATTCAGGAAGGTCAGCAGGGAAATTTGTTTATTCCCCGGCAGCATCAGCGTGAAGGGGCCGGATGCAGGATCAATCTCAAAATACCAATCCACGGATGCCTGGATGAGGTCGGATTTAACCTCAGCCGGATTGTAACCGACCAGGTCGGGCTTATGCAACAGAGGGGCGGTTGCCCCCTGACTGTTCCGGATTTCGACTTTCCAGTCATCGAGACTCTCTCAGCGAATCCAGTTCTTGAGCCATTATTTCCGTATGGACGATAAGCACGGGGACGACATGTGTGCCGCTCTCGGAATTCTCATTGGCTTCAGAGGCCGTCCAGGGCACGACAGATTCGACTCGGATCAGTTTATCATCGATCGCCATGGGTTCTTCGATACCATTACCACCGCTGCAAGCCGAGATGATACAGATAAGCAGAATTACAAGTAAGAATCCTTGAGAGAGATAAGGTTTTCTCCCAATAGTTCTAAAAATCATCAAACACCTTCCCAGATAAATCTGGTTATCGTCGATACCTTCTTTCGATAAATTCACCGTATGGCATGTGTACAGAAAGGCACCGCTAAAACATACCAATTAGATTATATAAGTATTGCAAGTAAGGTGACAACATTCGCAAGAAGGGTTTTTAATCAATACTGAGCTACGCTTTTCCAAATTTGGCTTAAAATCGTTTCAATAGAAGAAAAAACGGCGCGTAGAGATGTAATTCACACGTTTTTGACCAAACATTACTGTTATAATAAACCGTCGAAAGCGGCGGTTCTGCGTGGGTTGAGACAGACCCCGAAATTATTCCATATATAAGGAAGGCTGCGAGTCACTGCTTTGACTTTCAACCCCGATTGTCTTAAAATTGGGGTTTGCATGTCTTAATATGAAGCATAACTTATAAGGAGCAAGGAAGGTCTCTTAGATGAAAGAATATAAAACCGAATCGATCCGAAACATTGTCCTGGCCTCACACAGCAGCGCCGGAAAAACCATGCTGGTTGAAGCCCTGGCAAACTTGACCGGGATCACCACCCGCATGGGCCAGATAGAAGATGGTTCAACCCTCGGAGATTACGATGACGAGGAAATCCGGCGCGGCATTTCACTGTTTACCTCCGTGGTGCCGATTGAATATAACAATCTGAAACTCAATCTCTTCGACACCCCCGGCTACACCGACTTCATCGGTGAGGTGATCTCCGCGATGCGTGTCGCCGATGGTGCGCTCATCGTCGTGGATTCCGTGGCGGGCCTGGAGGTCGGCACTGAAATGGCGCTGCAATACAGCGAACAATTCAACCTGCCCAGGATGCTCTTGATCAATAAGATGGAACGCGACAACGCCAACTTCCAAAAGGCGCTTCAATCCGTTCAGGATCACATCGAAACCCGTCTGCTGCCCCTGCAGCTCCCCTGGGGAGAAAAATCGGATTTCAAAGGTGTGATTGATCTGCTGACGATGAAAGCCTTTGAAGGCGATAAAAAAGCGGGCGTTGAAATCCCCGCCGAATTCAAAGATGAAGCCGATGCTGCTCATTTAGCGCTCGTTGAAGCCGCCGCAGAAGGCGCGGATGACCTGCTCGAGAAATATTTCGAAGATGGCGACCTGAACGACAAAGACATCATCCGCGGCCTGAAGAGCACGGTCCGTGAAGGAAACTTCATCCCGGTGCTGGTCGCCGCAGGCGCACACAAAATCGGCCTATACCCGCTTCTGGAAGTCCTTTCCAACCTGATGCCTTCCCCCGCTGATGTCGGTCCGGCAGTCGCCGTAAACGACAAAGGCGAGGAAGTCTCGCTCGAACCCACAGACGACGGCCCCCTGGCCGCATTCGTCTGGAAAACCACTGCCGACCCCTTCGTGGGCAAGCAAACCTTCTTCCGGGTCTACTCCGGCAAGATGGTCGCCGATGAACGAGTTTGGAACAGTGCAAAGGAAGAGGAAGAACGCCTGGCAGGGATGCAGGTGCCGCAGGGTAAGGATGGTATTCCCACCAGTCTGCTGCACTGCGGCGATATCGGTTTGGTCGCCAAACTGAGTGTCACCACCACCGGAGATACGCTTTGCGACCGGAGCAACCCCCTTGCGCTGCCCAAAGCCGAGTATCCAAATGCCCTTTACCGGGTAGCCCTTTTCCCGAAGACTCAATCTGACGCCGCGAAACTCAGCAGTACATTGGCCCGGTTATGCGAAGAAGATATGACCCTTTCGTGGCATAACGAACCTGCAACCCGGCAGACGATCCTGCAAGGTATGGGCGATCAACACATCGATGTTGCCATCCGCCGTGCGGAGAATAAGTTCCAGCTTGGGCTGAACACAGAAGAACCCAAAGTGCCCTACGAAGAGCATATTTCCAGGGAAAATTCCGCAATGTACCGCCATAAGAAACAGACCGGCGGTGCCGGCCAGTTCGGTGAAGTGCACCTGCGGGTTGCCCCAACCCAGGAAGAAGATTTCGAATTCGAAAACGCAGTTGTGGGTGGTGCAATTTCCAACAACTATATGGCTTCGATTGAAAAAGGGATCCGTAACCTGATGAAGGAAGGCGTTGTTGCTGGATATCCGGTCCATAACGTGAAAGTTTCCGTTTTTGACGGCAAGGAACATCCCGTCGATTCCAAACCAATTGCGTTTGAGATCGCCGGACGCGAAGCCTTCAAACTGGCATTCAAAGACGCCGGTGCGGTGCTCTATGAACCAATCATGAAGGTTCAGGTGATCGTTCCCGAAAGCAACATGGGTGACGTTCTGGGCGATATGAACTCCCGCCGTGCCCGTGTGCAGGGTATGGACACGCAAAAAGGCCGTTCCATCGTCAACGCAAACGTGCCTTTGGCGGAAATGCAGCGCTACACCACCATCCTGCGCTCCATGACCGGCGGCCGCGGTTACTTCACCATGGAATTTGACCACTACGAAATGGTCCCGCAGCACCTGGCGCAGGAAATCATCGACGCCAAGAAGCGCGAGGACGAGGAAAGCGAAGAGTAACAGATATTCTTCTATCAGAAAAACCACTGCCCTGGATTCCCTCCAGGGCAGTTTTTTTATTTCTTGTCCTTGCGAGGTGGTGTGAAGCACCAACGAAACAATCTCAGAAATTGTCTTTATCCATGCATTACCTATTCAGGATGATTTCTCATTCTGTACAGAATGATCAGGATTTTTGAATCGCTTCGAAATTAATCATCTTCCGTCGGCTTCCTGATAAAATATCTTCATGACCGAAGAAAACTGGATCTTCATCTCCACCCATCTCGATGATGTGACCCTATCCTGCGGTGCACTGGTTTGGGCCTTGTCACAACAAGGGCATGACGTCTCCGTCTGGACGGTCATGGCCGGTTTCCCCACTGATGAGGATTACTCCGAGTTCGCTCAGCAGAACCACCGCACTTGGGGCAAATCGGGCGTTGAGGCGATTGAAATGCGCCGGGAAGAGGACCGGGCAGCCTGCCAAATTTTAGGCGCGGGCTGCCGTCACTTTGATTTCCCCGATGTGATCTACCGTAATGATCCGGAGACCGGTGAACCCATGGTCAACAACGATGAGGAACTCTTCGGGAAGGCGCCTGATGCCTGGCTGGTGCGTGAAATCGCTGAAATGCTCCAGCGTGAAGTGCCTAAAACCGCTGCACTGATCCTGCCAGTCGGCCTGGGAGGCCACATTGACCACCGTGTCGTTGCCGCAGCTGGTGAGCAGTATGGAAAAGTTACTCGCTATTATGTCGATTACCCGTATATCCTGAGCGAATTTAACAATCCCATTCTGACAGATGGGAATCTCACCAAAATCGGGAGAAATTTCAGTGAGGCGGCGCTGACGGCCTGGCAGGATGCGGTACTTTGTTACCGGTCGCAGCTTGGCGCGTTTTGGCGCGGCGATGCCGAGGTGCGGTTGGCATTACGGAATTACCTGGCTGGCGGAGGGGGAAGGTTGTGGATTAAGCGGTAGCGTCATAAAAATTCCGCGGAAAGAAATGATTTGTTATGTCCAGGGATTATTAATTTAGCGAAAAACAATCAACAAGTGTCAACCCAAACATCAGATTTTGATAAGGTTTTCCTCACCCGCCAATAAGCGCTTGATGTTCGCGCGGTGGCTGACCCAGATGATGCCGCAAAGCAGCACACCGAATAACACGAAGGCCACCCGGTTATACTTGAACCAGAAGGCCACGGGGATCAACAATGCCACGATCAGGTTGACCAGGCTCATCAGCCGGAACTTCTTGACGGCCAGGAACCAGACTACCAGGAAGCCAAGGAAGGTCAGGATCCCGAAATAGGCGCCGAGTAGACCGAAGATGGTCGCTACGCCCTTCCCGCCTTTAAAGTGCAGCCAGACCGGGAAAATATGCCCAAGTACCGGCATGATCGACACCAGCAGGACCAGCCCGGTTTGTGCGAATAAGGCTTTCGCGATCAGCACGGGGACGAAGCTCTTGGCAAAATCCAAAACGCCAACAATCGCGCCTGCTTTCCAGCCGAGGTTGCGGCCGATGTTGGTCGCACCGATATTGCCGCTGCCCACCTGGCTGATATTGATCCCTTGCATCTTCGCGATCAGGAAGCCGAAGGGGATTGAACCAAATAAATACGCCAATATACAACTAATAAACAGGATCATATTTTTCTCCATCACAGGTATTAACCGACTTTGATGTGAAAAGTTACAGAATGGGTGATTAATGAATAATGAATGTCCACAATCACAGAATGGGTTTCGCTTTTCAGCCTCGATTTACCCGGTTTGATTTCGCACCACAGAAATGCTATACTGAAGTTAGACGGCCGATTGAACGGTCGTCTAAATTTTTCCCCCACGCATTAAAGGAGAATATATGGCAAGCGGATTAAAGACTCAACCCCCAAAGAGTATAACCTTGATCATCGCGATCATTTTATGGGTGATCGGCATCCTGGCAACCGTTTTGGGCGTATTTACCTTACCCAACAACCTCGGTCTCTGGGCGTTGATCGTGGCAGGCCTTTTATTGATTTTGGGTTCGCTGATCAACAATATCTAAATTCAGGTTACAGTAAAATCCACTTTTAAACGCTGAGAATCCCTCATCTTGACAGGGTTCACCCTCTCAGGTAAAATCCTCATCACCCTGAAAGAAGGGGCCTGTAGCGCAGTTGGGAGCGCGCCTCAATCGCACTGAGGAGGTCGAGGGTTCGAGTCCCTCCAGGTCCACCAAGTGCCCCGGCGTCGCACGCAGGGCACCGGGGCAAAAATAAAGAAAATGGGCCCATAGCGCACATTGTCCCCTTTTGGGGAATTGGGAGCGCTAAAGGCTCAACAAAAAATTAGGGCCCATAGCGCAGTTGGGAGCGCGTCTCAATGGCATTGAGAAGGTCGAGGGTTCGAATCCCTCTGGGTCCACTGAAGAGCGCTTTTACAGCGCTTTTTTTTTTTTAAAGCCTATAGCGCAGCAGCCCTCGAAAAGAGGGTATACCCTCCTTTGAGGGTTCCCTCCCTGCGGTCGGTCAGGAGCGACGCCGCAATGGCATTGAGAAGGTCGTCCCTAAAGAACGTCGAACGGACACTTTTTTGTATTAATAGCCCATAGCGCAGCAACCCACGAAAAGGAAATGGGGACGATGTGGAGGAAGTCTTTTGTTTTTAGGTAATAAGATGCTGTAGTAGAATACTCATCTGAAGAACTCCGCTAAAGGGAATCGCTATGGAATATAAAGTAGCCGAATTATCTGATCATAGAGGCTGCGTCCGTTTCACAGAAGAAGGCATGGTTGGGGCGCGAAAGAAGAACCCGGACCGTCCGGTCAGCCTGATGAGCTGGCGCGCACGGCAAGAAGTCGACCAGGCCGTCAGACGTGGACTTTGCTACCAACGCTTTCGAGCGGATATCACCATCGATTGTGACGAGATGCCGGCTAAAGGCGCGACCATCAAAGCTGACGAGCTGGCATTGGAGATCCTCCCCGAAGGGAAGACCTGCTGGCCGGAGTGCGAACTCTATCAGGAAGGTGCGCCCTGTCCCCTGCGAAATGGCGTGCGGTATGCAAAAGTAAAAGCAGCGGGGAAATTATGCATTGGAGAAACCTTCCTGCTCGTTGAGTAATTGATTAAGGCTTCTCCCCTTGGCACCCTCGACGATCGCTTCGGGTGTTCCGCTTGCTCCAGAGAAGCTGTCTGCGCAGCAGACTGATGAGGGGAAATATAGCATACCTACTGATTATTCATCTACTTACTTAATAAATGTAATACCCCACTAATATCCACAGCCGTATAGACCAGCAGCAGCGCCAGGATGATGTTCACGATCAGCCTTAACTTGGGACGGTTCAGGTATTTCCGGATCCCCGCGCCAAACAGTGTCCACAAGCTGACCGAGGTGAACCCGACCGCGGCAAACCCCGCTGCGGAAAGCACAAGATAGAAGAAGGAAGGGATCTTTCCCGCCAGGAAGGTACCATAGAGGGTCAGCCCGTAAACGATCACCTTGACATTCAGAACCTGCAGCAGGAAACCCTGCAAATAACCCAAGGGCTTTTGATTTTCCTCGTCAAAGGTATAACTCGCCTTCAGGGTATGCCAGGCCAGCCAGAGAATGTAGAGCGCGCCGACGATCCGCAGAACTGTTTCAAATGCAGGGATTTGCTCGATCAGGAAACCGGAAACCAACCCGCTCAGCGTCAGCATCATAAAAAACCCGGAAACCATCCCCAGCATATATGGCAGCGTGCGCTTATACCCGTACAAGACGCCCATCGAGGCCGCCGAGATGTTATTCGGGCCGGGCGTATAGGTCGTAACCACGACGAAGGAGATCAGTGCGATGATTTCAGGGCGCATAATTTATTCCAATGAATACTCAAATTTTTCGTTTTGACTATATCATGGATTATCCATTTCCAAGTTATCAACAGGTTAATCTTCCCATTTCGGGGGTTGAATCCGCTCCTCGTGAATGTGTTACAATCAGTGGACAATATCAAAAACATCACGGCAGGAGTAGTAGACCGTCCGCCAGCGAACCGGGAAGCAAGCGTGAGAGCCCGGCAGGTGTTGCGGAGCGCCAGACCAAAGGTCGAACTCGCCTGACCCATCCCACCAGGGATAGATGGCATTGGCGAACGCCCGAAAAGGGTGCAGGATGATTAACCAATGACGACGACCGCCCGTTATCGCGGCCCAAGCTGTCCGGCCTTATTGGAGGTCCGGGAAGCAGGGTGGTACCGCGGCGTTTCGTACGTCGTCCCTGTGCGGACGGCGTTTTTTGTTTAAGAAGGAGTTTACTTAGTGGTCAGATTTGAAAGCATTCATTCACCCAGCCAGCAAGGAGGGTGTTCCCGGGTCCGCCCGGCAGGGTCACCGGCCAACGCATCGGTGATCCATTCGGGCCGCCCCGCCCTGCTTTCGCGGTAAAATGAGACCCGCTGCCTGTGAGGGCTCCTAATTTTTGCACGGGCATAAGAAATCCACTCACCAAATGAATTTATTTCGGAGAAGAATAATATGCCAGACCCAACCAGTATTCCAATGTATCGACCGGAAGAGATCGAACCCAAGTGGCAAAAGCGCTGGGAAGCCGACGGTCTCTACCATGCCGATATTGATCAGGACAAACCCAAATTCTACGCCCTGACGATGCTGCCTTATCCCTCCGGTGACCTGCATATCGGCCACTGGTACGCCATGGCGCCATCCGACGCCCGGGCGCGGTTCAAACGGATGCAGGGCTTCAACGTGATGTTCCCAATGGGCTTCGACGCCTTCGGCCTGCCCGCGGAAAATGCAGCGATCCAGCGCGCCATCCACCCTCAGAAATGGACCTACAGCAACATCAATAACATGCGCCGCCAGCTCAAATCGATGGGCTCGATGTTCGACTGGCGCCGGGAAGCCATTTCGGCGGACCCGGAATATTACAGGTGGACTCAGTGGTTCTTCGTCCAATTCTTCAACAATGACCTGGCTTACCAGAAAGAAGCGCCGGTCGATTTCTGCCCTCACTGCAACACCACCCTGGCGCGCGAACAGGTGCAGGGTGAAGACCGGCACTGTGAACGCTGCGGTACGCCGGTGATCAAGAAAAATCTGCGCCAATGGTTCTTCCGCATCACCAACTACGCCGATGAACTGCTGGGTTTTTCCGATATTGACTGGCCGGACCAGGTCCAGACCCTGCAGACCAACTGGATCAACCGTTCCGAAGGTGCGTCGGTGATCTTCACAACCGAAGACGGTGACGAGATCGAGGTTTTCACCACCCGTCCGGACACGCTCTGGGGCGCCACATTCATGGTGCTGGCGCCGGAACATCCCCTGGTCGAAAAGGTCACCACGGACGAACATAGAGCAGCCGTGACCGAATATCAGGAGCAGGCCAAACGGATGGGCGACATCCAGCGTGAGTCTGCCGACCGAGAAAAGACCGGCGTATTCAGCGGCGGCTATGCCATCAACCCAGTCAATGACGAAAGGATCCCGATCTGGATCGCCGATTACGTCCTGATGGGCTATGGGACCGGCGCGATCATGGCCGTCCCCTCACACGATCAACGGGATTTCGAATTCGCCCGGAAATACGACCTGCCGATCATCGTGGTGATCCAACCCCCGGAGATCGACCCGATTGTCGTTGAAGAATTGACGGAAGCCATCCCGGCGAAAGGCGCGATGGTCAATTCCGGCTCATTGACCGGCACGCCCGGTGATCAGGCTTTCGATAAAGCGGTCGCCTTCCTGGAAGAGCGCGGCGTCGGCAAACGTGCCGTGAACTACCGCTTGCGTGACTGGTTGATCTCCCGCCAGCGCTACTGGGGCGCGCCGATCCCGATCATCCACTGCGAAAAGTGCGGTGCGGTGCCCGTGCCGGATGCAGACTTGCCGGTGTTGCTGCCTGAGGACGTGGAGTGGCTGCCCACGGGTGAAAGCCCGCTCAAGCTGCACCCCACCTGGCGGTATACCACCTGCCCCAAATGCGGCGGGAAGGCTGAGCGCGAAACGGACACGATGGACACCTTCATGTGTTCTTCCTGGTACCACCTGCGTTATCTCAGCCCCCACTACGACGATTATCCCTTCGACCCGAAGGAATATGATTACTGGATGCCGGTTGATATCTACACGGGTGGGATCGAGCACGCCACCATGCACCTGATCTACACCCGCTTTTTCCATAAAGCGCTGCGCGACCTGGGTATCACTAAAGGTGATGAGCCCATGCTGCAGCTGCGGAACCAGGGGATGGTGCTGGGCGAGGACAATGAGAAAATGTCCAAGAGCCGCGGCAACGTGATCTCCCCCGACGACCTGGTGGCTGAATACGGCGCGGACACCGTCCGGGCTTACCTGATGTTCTTCGCCCGGTGGGAACTGGGCGCGCCCTGGAACAGCAGCGGCATCGAAGGCAGCGTGCGCTGGCTGCGGAAGGTATGGTACACCTTCCTGGAACCAGCGGAGAATGCCAAAACCGCCGACAAAGAGCAGATCCGAGACATGCGGCGTAAGGTGCACCAGACTCTGGAACGGATCACCTACGATTTTGAAACCTTCAGCTTCAATACGATCGTTTCCGGCTTGATGGAACTGCTCAACGAGATGAACACGGCCAAGACAGCCGGTGCTTTCGGCACGGATGCCTGGCAGGAAGCGGAGAGCATCTATCTGCGTATGATGGCGCCGGTCAGTCCGCATATCGCCGAGGAACTCTGGGAGAAGACCGGGCATGAATATTCGATCCACACCCAGCTCTGGCCCGTGGTGGATGAAGAAGCCACGAAAGAAGACGAGATCACCCTGATCGTACAGGTGAACGGTAAGCTGCGCGATCGGTTGACGGTCTCCGTCAACATCAGTGAAGCGGACGCCAAAGCAGCTGCGATGGAGAGCGAAAATGTGATCGCTTATCTGGATGGCAGAAAACCCAGGAAAGTGATCTATGTCCCCGGCCGCCTGGTGAATATCGTGGCTTGATTTTCACCTGACAACTTTATTAGCAAATATTTAGAGACGTTGCATGCAACGTCTCTACTTTTTGATAAGGTGAGTTCTCTTCAATTTTGTCATTGTGAGCGAAGCGAAGCAATCTTCCATTAAGATTTCAGAATACTTTCTCCTTGGGCATGCTGTTGCTTACTTTGTGAATCGAAGATTGCTTCGTCGCTTACGCTTCTCGCAATGACAAATTCGTTTTCTGGTGGGTCAGCGACCCACCCTACATCCTTGTCTTGTCATTGCGAGGAGGCCGGAGGCCGACGTGGCAATCTAAGAAGTGGTTTAAACGACACATCTCGCTAGTCAATATAACCTCGTTGATGAATCAAAATAGAAGATTACTTCGTCACTTTCGTTCCTCGCAATGACAGGCCTTTTTGTCAATGCTATAATCCCTTCAAACGACAATTAACGAGGAGAAAACCTAATGCAATTCGAGGACTTCAACTGGATGGGGATCGAAGACTATCTCAAACAGGACAACCGCGTCATTCTGGTGCTCGGCGCCTGCGAGCAGCACGGATACCTGAGCCTGATGACCGACACCAAGATCCCGCTGGCACTCGCCGAAGCTGCCAGCGATGCCACCGGCGTAGATCGTTGCGCCGCCGGTAAACTTCGGCTCCTCACCTTATTTCCTCTCTTACCCCGGTACCATCAGCCTGCGCCTGCATACCTATATTGACCTGGTGGAAGACATCCTGCGGTCGCTATATGGCGTAGGGTTCCGCAAAGTGATGCTCCTCAACGGGCACGGCGGCAACACACCTGTCAGGGCTCAATTGGTGGAACTGGTCAACGAATTGCCGGACCTGCAAATGAAATGGTATGCCTGGTGGACCACAAAGGTCGTATCGGAGATCAGCAAGAAACACGGTCTGATCAATCAGCATGCCAACTGGGAAGAAGCCTTCGATTTCACTATCGTTTCCGATATGCCGGAAGGGGCCAAGCCGGTGCCCAAGTCAAATGGAGAGATCCTGGATAAGACAGCCACCCGTGAAGTCTACGGCGACGGTATGTTCGGTGGCGCATACAAAGCCGCCCCGGAAGTGATGCAGGAGATCTTCGACGCCTGCCTGTCGGAAATCGTCGAAAGTTTGAAATTCGAATGAACCAAGTTGAGGGAAAAAATGGATCTGGATAATTTGCAAGCATTCATTGTCAAAGCGAAGTCCGCGACGTATGTCGGCAGCGGATCGCCTGTGGAGTCTTGTCGTCCCGGGTCACACGACCTCTCCTTCGAACAGGGACCGTTCCGCTATCTGGACAGCTATTTCGGCGGAACGGATTTCATCGGAGAAGAGATCGTCTACTTTGATGGTGACCCGGTCTGGGCAATGAATTATTACGGCTACATCCTCCAACCGGAGAAGATCACCGGCGCGGAGACCGGCGGGATGATCAAAGCCAGTCTCTCAAAGATGTATGCCGAAGGCCGGTTCCTGGGAGGCTGGGACCATCATAAAGGTGACCTGGCGTATCACGACCGCTCGGAAGGCGACCTGACTCACTACACCGGGCGCGAATGGATCGAAAAGAACGGTGAGATGGTCTACGAACTGCGCTACCACGGCGGATTGATCAAGGCGTAATCCAAAATCAATTTTCCCCCCGCATGATGGGAGGGCCAGGAGGTCTACGCAGTTCTTCTTTTTTTACGCCTGGATTACACCATTAGTGTTCCTAAATGTTATAATTTTTACAAGATTCCTCACAATTTCATTACAGAAAGGCACAAAATGAGCTGTTGTTGTCATGAAAAGAATATTGTATCCACCGATAAAGCCCCCAAGGCCATCGGCCCTTACTCCGCCGGCGTGACCACCGGGCATTTCGTTTTTACCGCCGGACAGTTGGGCATGGACCCCGCCAGCGGCGATCTGGTTGAAGGTGGTGTCCAGGCGCAAACCCGCCAGGCTCTCACCAACCTCAAAGCTATCCTTGATGCTGCCGGTAGTGGACTGGATCAGGTGGTTAAAACCACCGTTTTCCTGCAGGATATCAATGAATTTGGTGCGATGAACGCCGTCTATGGCGAGTTCTTCACCGGCGATTATCCCGCCCGTTCCGCCATTCAGGTTGCCGCCCTGCCCAAAGGCGCGGCTGTGGAAATCGAAGCCGTGGCGCTGCTCCCCGACGATGGAGAGTGCGATTGCGACTGCCACGATAAAGACTGAATCGCATGGATAAGCAGCACATCCTGGTTGTCGACGATGAACCTAATATCGTCCAACTGGCGCGTCTCTACCTGGAACGGGATGGCTTCCACGTCAGCGCGGTGAACAATGGCCAAAAAGCGCTGGACGCCATTGCAGGCAGCCAGCCCGACCTGGTGGTTCTGGATGTGATGCTCCCCAGAGTGGATGGGTTCGAAGTCTGCCGTCGGCTGCGGGCGGAGGATAACCCCGTCCCGATCATCATGGTCACCGCCCGGGATGAGGATATCGACAAGATCCTCGGGCTTGAGTTGGGTGCGGATGATTACCTGACCAAACCGTTTAACCCTCGTGAGTTGGTTGCCGAGTGTCAGAGCTGTACTGCGTCGCGGCGTGCCTGCGCCATCCACACAGCCGGAATCGATCCAGGTCGGGGATATCGAGATCGACCTGGCCGGACGCGAGGTGCGGATCGACGGTCAGCCGATCGACCTGCGGACGCAGGAATTCGAGGTCCTGAAAGTGCTGGCCGAGAACAAGGGCATCGTCCTCACCCGCGAGCAGCTCCTGAGCAAAGCCTGGGGATATGATTTTTACGGCCAGACCCGCACGGTGGACGTACACATCGCCCAACTACGCCGAAAGATTGCAGACAGCAAAATCCAAATCGAAACGGTGACCGGCATCGGCTATAAGCTGGTGGATTGATGTTCAATTCCCTGCGCTCCCGCCTCTGGCTGACCTACGCCCTGTTGATCGGGCTGGTCTTATTTGTGGTTGGCGCGGCAATGGTGCTGGTGGTCTTCCGGGGCAATATCCCCCTCCAACAAGCCGCACTCAACCTGCAAACACTGCGAGTCAATGCACTGCCAAAGCTGCGGGCAGCCGCAGACCTGACACCTGAAACATTGCAGGCCATGCTCACTCGCAGCACCAGCCAAATTAGGGGGCGGATCGTCGTATTAAGCATTGATGGGAGAGTAATCGCCGATTCCCTCGACGAACAAGGCGCAAACTTGCCCGACTTTGGGGATACCCCACCTCGGACGGAAGTCGGTGCGCTGCCGCTTTTCTACCGTGATTCGGAAGGCCACGGCTGGTATTACATTATCGATAACATCAATGACGAACGACTGGCCCTGTTTGCCGTCAACCGCCCTCGCTTGCAGATCGTAACCATCTTCACGGATCAATTCCTCGGCCCAATGGTGCAGGCTGGTATGCTGGCGATGCTGGTGGCTTTCATCCTCTCACTCCTGATGTCCCGCTGGATCACGGCACCGCTCAGGCGGATCGGCCGGGAAGCGCGCCAGGTTGCTGACGGACGTGCGAACCCCATCCCTCTGGAAGGCCCGGAAGAAGTCCGGCAGTTGGCAGCGTCATTCAACGTGATGACCCGCCAGGTGCAGGAAACCCAGCAATCCCAAAAAGATTTCGTCGCCAACGTTTCCCATGAACTCAAGACACCGCTGACCTCTATCCAGGGGTTTGCCCACGCCATTCAGGACGGCACGGTTCAATCCAGGGCGGAACTGGCACAGGCGGCTAATGTGATCGAAAGCGAAGCCGCTCGAATGAATCGCCTGGTACAGGACCTGCTGACCCTGACCAAGATGGATGGCGGTACGGCCGCTTTCAGCTTCAAGCCGATGAACCTCAACCCCCTGCTCAAAGCCGCCCAACATAAATTCACGCCCCGCATCCAGGCTGCCGGGATTGATTTTAAGGTTGATATTGCGGACGGCACCGCCATGCTGCAGGGCGACGCGGACCGGTTGATGCAGGTGTTGGACAACCTGCTGGATAACGCCCTGAAATTTACCTCCCCAGGCGACAGCATTACGCTGTCCAGCGAAATCACCCCGGATGAGGTTCTGATCCATGTGATCGACACCGGTGAAGGGATCCCGCTGGAGGAGCAAAGCCGGATCTTTGAACGCTTCTATCAGGTGGACAAAGCCCGGACCGGCGGTGAGGTGCGGGGATACGGTTTGGGACTGGCGATCAGCCAGCAAATCGTCGGGGCGCATGGGGGAACGCTTTCCGTCACAAGTCAACCTGGGGAAGGCAGTCATTTTGTGGTAAAACTACCCCTACAGAAATGACTGAAAACACAAAACGAAAACCTGAAGTATCCATCATCATCCCCTGCTATAACGAGCGCTGGACGATCCAGCCCTTGTTGGACGCGCTGTACGATCAAAGCTTTCCGCATACGGATGTGGAGGTGGTGATCGCAGACGGCGGTTCCAGGGACGGCACCCGCGACGCGATCGTGGAATGGCAATCCGCCCATCCGGATCAACAGGTGATTGTGGTTGAGAATGCCGCGCAAACCATCCCGGCCGCACTGAACGCCGCACTGAACGCCTCCCGCGGGACTTTCATCGTCCGGCTGGACGCTCATTCCAAACCCCACCCGGAATATGTTGAACGAGCCGTGACCGCTCTGAAGGAAGGTCGCGGCAGGAATGTGGGCGGTGTCTGGGATATCCGACCCGGCAGCGAAAGCTGGATCGCCCGCAGTATCGCCGCCGCCGCCGGCCACCCGATCGGTGTGGGCGACGCCCACTATCGCTTTACAGACAAGGCCGGCTATGTCGACACCGTGCCGTTCGGTTCCTTCAAGCGTGATCTGCTGGACCAGATCGGCATGTTCGACGAAACCCTGCTCACAAATGAGGACTACGAATTCAACGCCCGGGTCAGGCAGTCGGGCGGGAAGGTTTGGCTCGATCCTCGCATACGCTCGGAATACTTCGCTCGCAGCAGCCTGAAAGCCCTGGCAAAACAATATTGGCGCTATGGCTATTGGAAACGCCAGATGCTGCGGCGTTACCCGGAGACTATCCGCTGGCGCCAGGCGCTGCCGCCTTTGTTCGTCGCCGGGTTGCTCATCCTGCTCCTGGTCGCGCCTTTCTTGTGGCTGGCGCGCTGGGTGCTGCTGGGTGTTTTATCACTTTACGCTCTGGTTTTGCTGGTCGCCGGAATCCAACTGGCGATCAGGAAGAAAGACTTTGCAATGGTATTAGGTGTACCGCTGGCGATCGCTACCATGCACTTCGCCTGGGGCGCGGGATTCCTTTGGAGCCTCGTCAGCCCCCCAAAATCCGAATAAATGTTAAAGTGTAGACCATGAACATACAGACCCCTCCCAAAAGATGGCATTTGCGTGCCTCGGAGCGGATATTCATCCTGTTGATCGGCGACATCCTGATGGCAGGTGCCGCCCTTTTCCTGGCGCTCTATTTTTGGGCTGCCGGGGATGCCTGGATGGAGTTTTCGTTGGAGTTCATTGTCCAGCGCCCACCGGTCTGGTATTTCCTGCTGCCGATCTTCTGGATGGTTTTGCTCGTTGAGCTATATGACATTCGCCGGGCCAGCAACTTACGGGAAACACTCAAGGGGATCGGCCTGGCGATCCTGATCTATGCTCTTGTCTACCTACTGCTCTATTTCACATCCACACCGAATTCACTCCCCCGCCGCGGGGTGGCTTTCTTCATCGTTTTCGTCGCCATCCTGACCCTGATCTGGCGCTGGATTTACATCCAGATCTTCACCGCCCCCCATCTGCTGCGCCGAGTGCTGGTCGTAGGCGCCGGCGTTGCCGGGCAAACGATCGTGAAAGTGATCGCAGACCAGCAGCCGCCGCCTTTCGACACCATTGGCCTGATCGATGATGACCCGACCAAACAGGGGAGTAAAGTCGGCGAATACGCCATCCTGGGAGACAGCAGCAACCTGATCAGGATCATTAATGAACAGCAAATCACCGACCTGATCCTGGCGATCTCCGGTGAGATGCATGGCAAGATGTTTCAAGCCATCCTGGCCGCACAGGAGATGGGCGTCAATCTGACCCCCATGCCGCAGGTTTATGAAGAGATCCTCTCACGGGTGCCAATTTTCCTGCTGGAAGCGGAATGGGTCGTGCGATCCTTTGTCGAGAAATCCCGTACCGGATTGGCTTACCAGCTTTCCAAACGGCTGGTCGATTTCGCCGGCGGCGTGATCGGTTTACTGATCATGACGGCCCTCTTCCCTTTGATCGCCCTGGCGATCATCATTGAATCCGGCTTCCCGATCTTTCTGATCCAGGAGCGTCTCTGTCGGGGCGGCCAATCCTTTAATATCATCAAATTCCGCACCATGACGCGGGATGCTGAAAAGGACGGCCAGCCTCGGATGACGGAGGAAAACGACGACCGGGTGACCAAAGTCGGCTGGTTCCTGCGCAAAACCCATTTGGACGAACTGCCCCAATTCATTAACGTCATCCGTGGTGAGGTCAGCCTGGTCGGCCCGCGTGCCGAACGACCGCAGATGGTCGAGCAGTTCCAAAAAGCATTACCCTTCTATCGGGCACGCCTGCTGGTCAAACCTGGGGTCACGGGTTGGGCGCAGATCAATCAAAAATACGCCGGTACGGTGGATGAAACCGCCATCAAACTGGAATACGACCTCTATTACATCGAACATCGCACCTTACTCATGGACATCTCCATCATCCTGCGGACGGTGGGCTCGGTGTTCGGTTTCAAAGGCCAATAGGATTCGGAACGACCCACATGATCATCTTTGGTAAACGCATTCGAAATCGATATCTGCTCATGGGGGATGTCTTTCTCAGCCTGGTTTCCGTCCTGGCGAGCTACATCATCCGCTTGGAATTGATCGCTATCTTCCCCACCTACCAGGTCTCACTGCTCTGGATGCTGGGGGTCGTGGTGATCGTCAAGCCATTGGTGTACTATTTCTTCGGCATCTATCGCCGCATCTGGCGTTATGCGAGCATTCGCGAATTGGTCCTGATCCTTTCGGCCGTTACAACGGCT
Organism: uncultured Chloroflexia bacterium; assembly: GCA_963748065.1. Lineage (GTDB taxonomy): Bacteria > Chloroflexota > Anaerolineae > Anaerolineales > Anaerolineaceae > Brevifilum. Next base: position 128,755 of record CAVVHL010000011.1, read on the forward strand.
TCGATCATCGTTTCGGGGATCATGATCGCCCTGTTCGCCGGCGGTGTTTTCATTGGCTTCCCTCGGTCCGTGTTGGTAATCGACTGGCTGCTTTCGATGTCTTTTGTCGGCGGTTTGCGTTTCATCTTCCGGATCCTGGCCGAGAACCAGTCCTCCGCAGCCAACGGCGCTAAATCCAGGGAACGCCGCAAGCGGAATGTCCTGGTGATCGGTGCGGGCGATGCGGGGGCAATGGTCGTGCGGGAACTGCAGAAGAACCCCCAGTTGAACATGAAACCGATCGGATTCATGGATGACGACCCGTCCAAACAAAACAGCCAGATCCACGGTGTTCCTGTCCTGGCGTCGCTCTCACAAATTGACCGGGTCCTGGAAGAAAAGCCCGTCGACGAAGTGATCATCGCCATTCCCAGTGCGGGTGGTTCGGTGCTGCGTCATGTGATTGAGGTTTGCCGCCAGCGCGGCGTCGCTTTCCGCACAATGCCCGGCCTCTACGAGTTACTGGGCGGCGCAGTCAGCGTCAGCCGCTTGCGCGAGGTAGATATCGCCGACCTGCTCCGCCGTGAACCCGTTCACATGGATTCGACCGACCTGGGGAATGTGCTGGAAGGTAAAACGGTTTTAGTGACCGGCGGAGGCGGTTCGATCGGCCGCGAACTCTGCCGCCAGATCGCGCAATCCCATCCTGCCCGACTGCTGATGCTGGGCCACGGCGAAAACAGCATCTTTGAAGCCCTTTTGGACTTGCGTGAAGCATTCCCATACGCTGGAAATTGATCCCCTGATCGCGGATGTTCGTGATTTCCTCCGGTTGAATTCCCTATTTGAAACCTGGCAGCCGGATGTCGTTTTCCATGCAGCCGCGCATAAACACGTCCCATTGATGGAAAGTAATATTGAAGAAGCGATCACCAACAATATTCAAGGCACTCGCAATGTTGTCAACGCTGCCCTGGCCAATAATGTCGAGCGGCTGGTGATGATCTCGACCGATAAAGCCATCCGCCCCGTGAACGTGATGGGCGCGACCAAGCGTATCTCAGAGATGCTGGTGTTGGAAGCCGCCCGATCCCATAACAAAGCCTTCACTCTGGTTCGGTTCGGGAATGTATTAGGCAGCCGCGGCAGTGTCGTACCACGTTTCAAGCGCCAGATCGCCAAAGGCGGCCCGATCACCGTCACGCATCCCGAAATGCGCCGTTATTTTATGACCATCCCGGAAGCCGTGCACCTTGTCTTGCAGGCCTCCGCCATGAGCAAGGGCGGCGAGGCGTACATCCTGGATATGGGTGAACAGGTACGGATCCTCGACCTTGCCGAAGACCTGATCCGCCTTTCGGGTTTGGAACCCGGTAAGGATATTGAGATCGCCTTCAGCGGCATCCGTCCGGGCGAAAAGCTCAGTGAGGACCTTTGGGACCAGGGTTTTGCTTATTCCCCTACCGCCCATCCGGATATCAACCAGGTCGATAGCGAAGATGTGCTTTCCGCTGAAGAATTGAATGCTGCGGTAGATCGTCTGATCGAGCTGGCGCGAGAGGGTAAACCGGAAGAGATTCTCAAGCTGCTGGGTGAGACCATTCCCGGTGCAGCGATCCAGGCGCACGAGCCAAACCTGGATATGGTAGAATAACGCCCGCAATCGCGCAAAAGGGGTTTCGTAACCATGGATATTGCCGGGATAGTGGCAATGTCATTTATTTAACCGGATCAATCAATCGTTTAGTAATGGCTGATAAAGAATGACAGAATTAACCGCAGCGGAATGGCGCACTTTCATTCAAGACCATCCCGGTGCACACATCCTGCAAAGCCCCACCTGGGGTGAATTAAAATCGGAATTCGGCTGGACACCCAGATATATCCGGCAGGACGACCTGGGCGCGATGGTCCTGTTCCGCAAGCTGCCGCTGGGATACAGCGTTGCCTACATTCCCCGCGGACCGGTCGGCGATGGCAGCTGGCAAGCCCTCTGGCCTGAAGTGAATGCCCTCTGCAAGGCAGAGAAAGCTGTTTTCCTGCGGGTGGAACCGGACGTCTGGGAACCTGTCGAGTCGGGTTTCGTCGCTTCACATTTACCCGGTTTCAAATCCACCGAACAAACCATCCAACCCCCCCGCACCGTACTGATCGACCTGCAAGGGTCGGAGGATGACCTGCTGGCGCGGATGAAATCCAAAACCCGTTACAACATCCGCCTGGCCGAACGGAAAGACGTGATCGTGCAGCCCAGTAATGATGTGGCCTTGTTCCACAGCATGATGGAGACCACCGGTGAACGGGATGAATTCGGCATCCACAGCCGGGCGTATTATCAGCGCGCCTTCGACCTGTTTTCAGCCCAGGACGCCTGCACATTATTGATCGCTTCTTATCAAGATCAGCCCCTGGCCGGGCTGATGGCCTTTGCGCAGGGGAATACCGCCTGGTATTTTTATGGCGCATCCACCAACCGGGAACGCAACCGGATGCCCACCTACCTCCTCCAGTGGGAGGCCATACGCTGGGCCAGGGCTAAGGGCTGCCAAACCTATGACCTTTGGGGAATCCCGGACCAACCTGAAAACACATTGGAAGAGAATTTCACCGACCGTGGAGACGGCCTTTGGGGCGTCTACCGGTTCAAACGCGGTTTCGGCGGCGAGGTCCGCCGGACGATTGGCGCCTGGGACCGGGTCTATATGCCGTTCTTATACAAGCTATATCAACTATATTCTCGACGGAACCGGACACCTTCAGCATGACTGAGAATTCAAATCTGCGCTTCCGGATGGCGGTTGCCGAGGTCAAACAAGCTTCCGATTGGGACGCACTGATCGAGATGCCTCCCCGGATCGCACGCCCTGCAGACCTGGGAATGGGCCGAGGTGAAAGCGAAAGTCGGTTGGCAGGCATTCCCCCTGATTTGGCGTGATGTTGAGGGGGCGATCATGGCGGCTGCTTTGGTGCTGATGCGCAGGATCCGGTTGGGTGGGTTCGCGATGAAAATGGGTGTGATGTACGTGCCCCGCGGACCGATGCTCGATTGGTCGAAAGCAGATTTAGCCGAACAGGTGCTGGACGATCTGCAGCGTTTCGCAAAACAAAAACGCGCCATCTTTATTAAAATCGATCCGGATCTCCCTTTGGGATATGGAATCCCCGGCAAGGAAGATGAGCAATCCAACCCTGCCGGTTTAGCTATCCGTGACAGCTTACAAACAAGGGGCTGGCTGTTTTCGGACGAACAGATCCAATTCCGCAACACGGTCGTGATCGACCTTCAGGAAACCGAAGATGACCTGCTGGCGCGGATGAAATCCAAGACCCGTTACAACATCCGCCTGGCCGCCCGTCGAGGCGTAACCGTACGCTCAGGCGGCGTGGAAGATATCGATCTGCTCTACCGGATGTACGCCCACACCTCCATCCGGGATGACTTCCTGATCCGCGGGAAGGACTACTATGAAACCGTCTGGCGGATCTTTTTCCAGGCCGGCTTGGCCGAACCGCTGATCGCCGAAGTGGAAGGCGAAGCGGTCGGCGCGGTGGTGATCTTCCGCTTTGGTGGGCGGGCCTGGTATATCCACGGTATGTCGCTGGATGAACACCGGGAGAAAATGTTCAATTATCTCCTGCAATGGGAAGCCATGCTGCACGCTAAAGCGGCCGGCTGCCGGGAGTATGACCTTTGGGGCGCGCCGGACGCCTTTGATGAGAGTGATCCCATGTGGGGCGTTTACCGCTTCAAGGACGGGTTCGGCGGTCGCGTCGTTCGCACGTTAGGCGCATGGGACTACCCGGTCAGGCCATTGGTCTACAAACTTTACAGCCAGGTCCTTCCCCGCATCCTGGGATGGATGCGGCGGCGCGGTAAAACCGAAACCAAGAGAGGGATGAGCACATGAAACCGAGACTGCATTTCGCCCATTTACCCACCCCGGTGGAAGATATGCCGAGGCTCACGGCTTTGTTGGACGGCCCGCAGTTGCTGGTCAAACGCGATGACGAGACCGGCCTGGCTTTCGGTGGGAATAAGACCCGGAAACTGGAATATCTGCTGGCGGATGCCAAGATGCAGGACGCCCAAACGCTGATCACTGCCGGTGCGGTGCAGTCCAACCATTGTCGACAAACGGTGGCCGCCGCATCGAAATTCGGCCTGGATTGCATCCTGGTCCTGTTCGGTGACCCACCCAACCCACCCGATGGCAACCACCTTCTGCATCATCTACTGGGCGCGGAATTTGTCTTTGCAGACGCGCGACAAGGTTCGGGAAACCCTGAACGCCGTATTTGAGGATGTACAGAATGCCGGCCGGAAGCCGTATCTGATCCCTTACGGCGGCTCAAACCCAACCGGTGCGGTCGGCTATGTGAACGCCATGCTGGAACTGGCCGAACAGGGTGTCCACCCGGATTGGATCGTCTTCCCCAGCTCTTCCGGCGGCACCCAAGCCGGGATGTTGGTCGGCGCGCGAATGAGCGGTTTTACCGGCAAGATCCTGGGCATCAGCGTGGATGAAGAAGCCGGCGTGCTTAAAAGGCGCGTGGCGGACCTGGCGACAGCCACCGCCGGATATCTCGGTCAGCCGTGGATTTTTTCCGCGGACGACGTGCTGGTGAATGATGCGTACACCGGCGCGGGTTATGCCGTGATGGGCGAACCGGAGATCGAAGCGATCCGGCTCTTTGCCCGCCAGGAAGCTCTGCTGGTGGACCCGGTCTACACCGGGCGTGCTGCTGCCGGCATGATCGACCTGATCCGCAAAGGCTTTTTCAAGCAAAGCGACACCGTCCTCTTCTGGCACACAGGCGGCGGCCCGGCATTGTTCGCCAGTCGATACCAGGCAAGATTGAGTTGATTTTTCCCAATCATTACAATATTCTGTTGGAGCGACCATAAAAGACCGCTCGTTCCAGTGCCTGCCGCCAAAAAGCAGTTAACGAATAACTCCCGGGATTTATAAATCCCGGGAGTTTGATTTACCTCTAAAAAGTGTCTAAAATTTACAATCCGGCTGCATCGCGCAGCAGCTCGGCCTTGTCCGTCTTTTCCCAGGTCAAATCCAGGTCATCACGACCGAAGTGACCGTAGTTCGACAACTGCGCGTAGATCGGGCGGCGCAGGTCCAGGTCACGGATGATCGCACCGGGACGCAGGTCAAAGTGTTCGGAGATCAGTCTGGCGATTTTTAAATCGTCGATCTTTCCGGTCCCGAATGTCTCCACGTTGACCGAAAGCGGGTGCGCCACACCGATGGCATAGGCCACCTGCACTTCACAGCGGTCCGCCAGGCCGGCGGCAACCACGTTCTTGGCCACCCAACGGGCAGCGTATGCGCCGGAGCGGTCGACCTTTGTCGGGTCTTTCCCACTGAAAGCACCGCCGCCGTGACGGCCCATGCCGCCGTAGGTGTCGACAATGATCTTACGGCCGGTCACACCGGCATCGCCCATCGGACCGCCGGTGACGAAACGCCCGGTCGGGTTCACGTAAATCAACAGGTCGTCATCGACCAATTCGGCCGGCAGTGTGGGTTTGATGACCTCTTCGATCACACCTTCGCGGATCTGTTCCAACGTGAAGTCGGGGGAATGCTGGGTGCTGATCAGGACGGTGTGGATGCGTTTCGGCTTGCCGTATTCATATTCCACCGTCACCTGGCTCTTGCCGTCGGGGCGGAGGAAATCCAGGTCGTTCGCCTTACGGGCTTCCGCCAGACGGCGGGTGAGCTTGTGGGCATAGTAGATCGGCATCGGCATCAGGACGTCGGTTTCGTTGCAGGCATAACCGAACATCATCCCCTGGTCGCCCGCGCCGACTTCTTCGATAGCTTCGTCTTCACTCATCTCACCGCTCTTGAATTCCTGGGCTCTATCCACACCCAGAGCGATATCGGGAGACTGGTTCGCCAGGGCGATCATCACACCGCAGGTGTTCCCGTCGAAACCTTTGTCGCTGTTGTCATAACCGATCCCGATCACCACTTTGCGGACCAATTCGTCGAAATTGGCGAAGCCGGTGGTCGTGATCTCGCCGAGCGCCATGATGAAACCGGTCTTGGTGGCGCATTCACAAGCCACCCGGGAATATTTATCCTGTGCGATCAGGGTATCGAGGACGGTATCGGCGACCTGGTCACAAATTTTGTCAGGATGGCCTTCCGTGACCGATTCCGAGGTGAACAGGTATTTAGGTAAAGTCATAAATGTCAACGTCATTGGTGAGAACCTCCATGTCTCATTAAAGATTAGCGCCCCGTCTGGCTTCGTGCGAGAGGGGCGTAAAATCGAGCATTGGCTTCCCTCTCATCTTCCAGAAATCGCTCTGCCGGATTTGGCACCATGAAAGTTTTGCTTTCTGGTTGCCGAGGTATCAAAGGGCCGGTCCCTCCACCTCTCTGGATAAGAGTGCCGCATAGGGCTATTCAATTGGTTGAACGGATTGCATTATAACACCAAAGAGAAAAAATGCAAACTGAATCGGATAATTTGTATATTAATTATATTTAATCATTTTTCAGTTGTATTCTCATTGATGAAACAAAACAAAAACGCATGGCAGATCATTTAATTGCTGTTTTCAGCCTTACATAAAAGGCTTCCCCGTGGGGGAAGTTGTCTGCACAGCAGACCGAAGAGGACAAGACAGAAAAGTCGTAAGGGCGCCGGATTTGGCGCCCTTACTATTTTCGGAGAGATACAACTTGAGGAGATAATTTATTTCATTCTTCTGCTCTTTGTTGATAGGCGTATGTCATCAGGTCCCAACGCAGCTCGAACCGGGCATCCTCGCTCAACTGGTGCACGTTCAGCAAGCCTTCTGCCATCTGCCGCAGAGTGCTGACCGCCTGCGCATCATCGACCACCGCGCCCTCGTCATCGAACCCGGCGTGGGCTGCGAAGACCGGCCCAAGGTCGTCATAGGCAGACTGCGCCAAGGTGACATTGGCCTCGAAGGTGTCGAGGATCGTCTGCAGACCCGGAGGCATCCTCGCCGTTTTCCGTCAGCGTCTCGATCCGGTTCTCCAGCCTGCGGACCGGGTCGTCCGTGTCCTGAAGGCGATAGCCGACATCTTCATATTGATCGACCAATTCGGCATACCACCCTTCCGGGCCTTTCGGATGGCGAGCCGTCCGGCGTTCCTCCACCGGCGGCTTCTCGCCTTGCGCGGCAACGGTGCTCGTCGGGAGGGCCAGCACCACGATACCAACCAGGACAGCCAAGGTGAGCAGGATTTTGCTTATTTTTTTCATCTGATTGACTCCTTACTTATATTAAACGACTTGATTAAGCGTCTATATAATAAAACCCGCTCGTAAAGCGGGTTTATTCATTCTGTAAGAAGCCTGTAAAAAATGGGGGTTAGAATTCCCGGGTGCCCTCGTTGACATACCGGGTTAGTTCGCCCACGCTGAGGTTTCGAATCCCCAGTTTCTTCAGCGTGCGGCCTTTGCGCCAGTAGTCCGTGCTGTGCAGGATACAGCCCAGGCGGATGATGGCGTTGATCCCGTTGACCGAGACGCCGTAGCGCTCCCCCAGCGCCGCGATCGGCACCAGGCTCATTGGGACATCCTCCGAGATATAGCGATGCTTCAGTGTGCTGGGCGCGTTGATGCCATAATAGCCGGTCTGGTTTTGGATCGCCTCATAAAGGTTCTCTCCCCGCACGTTATAGGCCATCGCCAGCCATTCCATCGACGTCCGGGCTCGGATCCCCAGGGCGGAAGCGACGGTCACCCGTTCCCGGTCCACCACTTCCAGCACCTTCGCCACGGAGGGCGTCACGCCGTCCACATAGAACTGGAAGTCACCATGGGTGGATTCGATCCGCCCTGCGTTAAGGATCGCCAGCGCCGGGTGGAAGACCGCCCCCATGTTATTCAGCCCGGTCTGGAGCACATTGATCCCGTCGATGTACTGCGGATAGACATGCTGAATGGCTTCCAGCACCAGGCCCGTCTTGGTGGCAGGCAGCGCGGCCAGCGGCACGGCTTCTTTAATACGGAAGATCCGGGCCTGGCTGGGCCCTTCTGATCGGCTCGCATAGATGAAGGTCTCAGCTTCAGCCAATATGATCTCACAATCGCAGCCACACCGGTTGAGGACCTCACGAAACTCAATCGTCCCGCAGGTCCTGCCGGGGTGGAGCAGCACGATCTGGCCTGCTTTGAGATGCGGCGCCATCAGCCGTGCGATCTCCGCATGGCCGGAAGACGGCACAACGACCATGATAATTTCCGCACCGTCCAGGGCCTTTTCAATATTGTCCGTCACCAGGCGGAGCGGGCCGAATCCGTGCGGTCCATCCTGGTAGCTTTCCAGGTCGATCCCGCCTCGCTTGGCGATGACCTCAATATGCCCAAAGGTCCGATTGAATAATGTGACATCCTGTCCCATGAGCGCCAAATGGGCGGTCATGGCTTTGCCCCCATTCCCCGCACCAATCACGGTGAATTTCCGGGTGGTCATGCTTCCTCCTCTAAGAGTAGTGTAATGCGTTCTGCTTCGGATAATGGTTGTCCCGCCGCGTCAACCGCCACACAGGCACCCCGATGAATGCGGGTGCGAATGGCGCCTTTGGCGAAGGGGTTATTTTTAAGGTGCGGCGCGTCCAGGATTCCGGTGGTCACCGCGCGAGTCAGGGTCTCGGGATCCATCAACGGGTCCGCCGCTGAGCCATCTGCCAGGTTCCGGATGGCATCCAGGGTCACCCGCGCTTCAGAGACCAGGTGCGCCGCTTGCGCCTGAACCGCCGGATCCTGGGTCATATCGGGCTGGCCGGCCAGGGCGTTGTCGATCACCTTGCGCGCCATCCGACTGGCGGCGATCACGTCCTCCGCAGTGGCGGCATGATCGGCCTCGGTATGACCGACAATGTGAACGATATGCGGTTTGAGCGCCATCTGCAGGTAAATGCTGGCGGCCAGGTGCGCCCGGGCGGCATCCTCCTGCAAGGGATAGCTCAAGAGTCCCGTCCTCGTCTGGCGCCAGATGGTGAAATCCTTCCCTTCCAATGGGTCGGTGATCTTCAAACAAGCCAGCATTTTCGCCAGGTCCATCGCATCCGACGTTCCGGGTGGGCTGTTGAACATCATCTGAGCGATATAGTTCCGTACGCCAAAGGCTTTGGCGTTATAGGCGGACAGGTAGGCGGAGACCACAAAGGTCACATCCGAGGCATCCCGCATGCCCCAGTGGTGTGGTTCGTTCAACTCCACCGGGATGTCACGTTCGCCGTACCAGGCCATCACCTGCTGGTGTTTGCGGATGCTCTCGGCCAGGCCCCATGGTCCGCGTCCATCCATCCGGTTGAACCAGAAGATTGGAATGGCGCACCAGGCGATATTGATCGTTTCTTTGTACATTTCCGCCAATTCAAGGAAATCGTCCGTGCCGGAATAGGTACGCAGCAGGGGATAATTCCCTCGGCGGCTGGCCTCATAGAGCGCATCGTAATCCTCGGCTGAACGCACCGGCACCCCGCCGGCCCCTTTCCGGCGTGGGTTCTGCCGTTCGGGGTGGAAGAAGTTCTCCTGGGCATCCTGATCGATCCCCAACGAGATCACGTCCAGCGCACCTGCCTCTGCAATTCGCTCGATCCCGGCGACGGTCGCCGCCATGGTTGGCTGGCCGTAATGATGACGCAGGAGCGGGTAAGGCGCTTCCAGCGGATGCGATCCACTGCATTCTGCGGATAGTCCGCCTCGGTCACCTGCCCGGGCGTTTGTCCGCGTAAATAGGCCATCACGACATCCGGCGATTGCGTTCCATCGAAAACGGCTTCAAAGAAGCCCATCGCCTGGGCGCGGGCTGCTACCGGTGGGGTCCCTCCAAAGGCAAACCGTACACCGGCTTGCCGAAGTTCATCCGCCGCTTCGGCGAACTCACCCAACAAACGCTCACCGGTCTCCGGCGTCAGCCGGTAAGACACGCCAACCAGGTCTGCTTTCTCCCGTCGGGCCGCTTCGATCAACTGCTCCATTGGAACAGCCGGCCCGAGGAATACCGTCCGCCATCCGGCCTGTTCCGCCAGGCGCAGGAACTGGATCACCCCGGCCACGTGCACGCATTCCCCGATGGCACCGGCAACGACAGTTTTCAAAGTAGCCTTCCTTTGTTTCGTGTTTATTTGGTAGACGAACCGATCATACGACGGGGACGCTCAAGCCCCCTCAGCCGACGCTTTTGAGATGCCCCATCTTCATTTTAAGACAGATTCAGAAATGCGTGTTTAATAAAAGGTTATTAATACCCCTTTGACGCAGCACATAACCTGGACCTCAACCCCGTAAATGATCTTCCAGATAAGCCTTCAACACCACAGCGTTATTGATCTTGGTCTCTTTTGAGGCGTAGAGCAAGGTGATGTCGCCTTGCTTCGCCGCAGCCAGCAGGGGCTGCCAGGCCTCCGGCTCAGAATCCAACTCTGCCCGGTAACGGCGCTGGAATTCCTCCCATTTGGCCGGGTCATGTTCATACCAGTGACGCAGGTCATTGCTGGGCGCGACCGCTTTGAGCCAGGCTTCCATTTTGAGGCTTTCCTTGCTTTTCCCGCGCGGCCAAAGCCGATCAACCAGGAACCGCTTGCCATCCGCGGGGTCTGGGTCCTCATAAACGCGTTTAACTTTGATCATCTGTTGCCACCTATTTTCGTGTTCTGCACGTGCGCGTTCCCTTCACTACTTTCCAGGGATTTCGCGGCACGTGATCTTCAATTCCTAATACCTGATTGCCTAATACCTAATACCTAATCCCTATCTCACATTCCATCCCCGGGCACGGTATAGGACTGGCCCGAGCCGCGCAGCAGCCGGGGGTTCACCCGCCCCATCCACTTCTCGGGCAGGTAGAGCTTCTGGAAGCCGCCGTAATCCTCATAAAGTTCGTGGGCGTCCCGGGTTGCCAGCATTGTCCAGCGCACCCCTTCCTCATCCAGCACATCCAGGATCGTTTCGGTCAGCCACTTCCCCAGGCCCTGCCCCTGGTAATCCTCGAGGATAAAGACGTCGCACAGGTAGGCAAAGATCGTATAATCCGTCACTACCCGCGCAAACCCAATCTGCTCCTCCTGGTGATAGACTCCGAAACACAGCGAATTGGCGATCGACTTCTCGGTCATCGCCAGGGTCCGCCCGGTGGTCCAATAGGCTTCCTCCGTCAGGTAGCGATGGATCACATCGATCTGCAGTTTGCTCTTATCGGTACTGATGATGAAATCACCTTGCTGATAGTCCATCGTTTTCTCTCCTTCTTTTTAAAATTGATCCAGGTCCGGGCGTTCGCGGGACATCCATTTGGTCGGGATGAACAGCGGGTGGAACTGTCCATAGGTCTGATAAAGACCATGAGCATCGCTTGTAGCCAGCAGCGTGCGGCGGATGCCCACCTGGTCGGCGTAACGGGTGACGGCTTCCACCAGCCACTTGCCCAGGCCGTGGCCGCGCCAGTCCGGGTCCACAAAGACGTCGCAAAGCCAGGCGAATGTTGCGTAATCCGTCACCAGCCTGGCAAGAGCCACCTGCTCACCCTGGTGATAAATGCCCAGGCAAACCGAATTGCGGATCGAGGTCTCAATCACCTCACGCGGACGGCCTTCCGCCCAGTAAGATTGACGTGAAAGGAAATCCTCGACGCGGTCGAGCTGCAGCCGGTCTTTGTCAAAGCTTAGCAGGAAATCGCCCCGCTGCTCCTCCACAAATCCCGCATCCGGACGGAACGGGGCTTCAGCATCAAAATCACCATCCAACGGTTCGATCACGTCCCGCACCCGCACGCCGTCCCGGTAGCTGAAATGGAAATGCAGCCCCGTCTCCCCGGCCAGGATCATCGGCAGGAAGACATGGATGTTATCGACCACCTCCGGCGCGGTGCAGGCCCATTCCCGCGGTACCCAGGCCAGTTCGCCTTCATGATTGGTGACGAACTCGCGGTGCGGCACCTCGGCGGTGTAGATCGCAATCCCGCCCGGGGGAATCTCGAAACCGTCCCAGGTCAGCAGGCCGGCGAACTGCGGATCGCTGATCGTGAAGCCCGTTTCTTCGGCCACCTCCCGGATGATCGCCTGGCGCGGCGTCTCACCCGGCTCGATATGCCCGCCGACCCCGTTCCACAAGCCCTGGTTGGGCGGGAAGTTACGGTGCATCATCAGGATGTCATCCCCGTTGAGCAGGAAACACAGCGTGAAAGCGGGCGTCAGCTTCATGCCAGTGCCTCCAGCAGTTCCGGCCGGTCCGCCCCGGTGATCGTCAGCAACTCCATGCCGTGCCAGGCGGTGAAATCGTCCAGGGTCTGCTTCAGTGCAGCCACCAAGGTATCACTCAATGCAACCTCCGGCTCGAGGTAGATATTCTTGATCTCCATCCGTTTTTGCTTGCGGTGCGCCTTCGGGTCCAGCCGGCCCACCAGCCGTCCCTTATGCAAGATCGGCAAACAGAAGAAACCGAATTTACGGTCCTTGGCCGGGGTGTAGGATTCCAGGCGATAATCAAAACCGAACAGGTCCAGCGCTCTGGCCCGGTCGGAGATCAGCGGATCGAATGGTGAGAGCAGCGTGGTATGCGTCGCCCGCAAACCCTCACTGGCTGCCTTTTTTACCAACTTCAGATTATCCGGGTGAATGTACACCGGCAGCTCCCAGCCCGTCACCTCGGCCTGCAGCAGCTTCCCCTCATCTGCCAATCGGGCCAGCCTATTCGCCATTCCCGTTTTAAGCAAATAGTAATATTCCGCCACCCAGTCCACACGCCCCACGCCCAGGGCCCGGACAGCTTCAACAACCAGTGTATCCTTTGCCGTTTCCAGGTCGTGCATGTCCGCGTCGTCCCATCCGGGAAGGACCCGCTCACGCAGGTCATAATACCGGCGGAAATTATCCCGGTGGGTGATCATCAGCTCCCCTGTCACAAACAACCGGTCCAGCGCCAGCCGCTCATGCTTCACATCCCCCCAGCCGGTGGAGATCGTCTTCGACTCGAAGTCCATCGAACTGACGGGGCCATTTTCCCGGATGGCGTCCAACACCCGCTCGAGCACCTCAGGGTTCTTCGCCGCCCAATTTGCCCAATGCTTGTTCCGGCGAGAATCGTGCAGCATCAGTCCACGAAACGTTGGGAAAGTGTCAATCGGCAGGTAGCAGAGCGCATGGGCGTAATACTCGAACAACTGCCCCTCGGCGTGGATCTGGTCAAGCCAGTCCGCGTCATAATCGCCCAGGCGGCTCCAGAGCACCAGGTTTTGGCTGCGCCGGACAGTCTGGATCGTGTCGATCTGCAGGTAGCCCATCCGCCGGATGGCAGGCAGCAGGTCTGATTTACGGGGGGTCTTCTCGGGCGGGGTTAGCAGGCCCTGCGCAGCCAGCATGACGGTGCGCACGGCATCGGGGGTCAGGGTGATCAAAGGGCAATCTCCTCAGGCGTGAATATCCGGATCGCTGTGATCGGCCGCTTCCAGCAGGGCTTCTCCCAGGGTTCGGGCCTCCTCCGGCGTCAGGTAGAGATGGTTCTCTCCAATCCGAAACAATCGTTCGGCGGGCGGGACAGCGTTCGATGATGGTGAGGCAGACATTGTCTTCAAAGTCCTGGTCCTCACACTCGTAGAAAATGTCAATATGTAGGGTGTCATCCAGCAAATGAATGGTCATGGTGAGCGTCCTCCTGATGGGGAACATTCGGTTTGCCTGTTCAAATCATATCATTAATCATAGCCCAGGAAATGGGAAAATAATACCAAAATGAAAAAATCAGTCCATGAACATCATTAAATCGAATATGTAAAGAAATGGAGGAAAGAATCATCTAATTATATTTCTATAAAAATAACCCCTTCCTGCTGCTTTGCGTTTGCAGGCATCCTTCAATTATCCCCTCCGCTTAGCTTCGGGGACTTCGTCGCTCCGCTCCTCGGGGAACGAGGATGGGGTCTTAAGTTTTCCAACAAATTAACACCTGTAATCCCATAACTAGCTTACTTTTATAATTACAACCTCTAAAATTCAAAAACCGGTAAAATCCACCCCTGAACATCCTAAAACGCCTAAAATGGGCATTTTTGATAGTTTCTGAGAGTCTACTTTTCAGTAAACTCTGGGTTGTAAGCAGCCGAAAGGCTATTAAAAGTACTTTTGAAGGAGTTTGACACATGGAAGTCCCACGCCATTGGCGGTTAAAGAAACAACGATACGCACTGGTCGGCGAAATTTGCCCCCACTGCGATGCCAAGATCTTCCCCCACGCGACGTCTGCCCCGAATGCGGCGGCGAAGCCAAGACGGCCTACGCCTTCAGCGGCAAAGGCGAGATCTATTCCTTCACCAAAATGAGCAGCGCCCCCGCCGGCTTTGAAGCACAGGCCCCCTACACCGTGGCGCTGATCAAGCTGGACGAAGGCCCGATCGTGACCGCCCAACTGACCGATCTGGGTGAGGAAAAAGTCGAGATCGGCATGCCGGTCGAGATGGTCACCCGCAAGCTGCGCTCCGACGGCGACGAGCGCGGGATGCTGGTCTATGGCTATAAGTTCCGCCCGGTGATGGGCGCGTAAAAAAAGAACGGAATTGAATGATGAAGACCGCCCTCCAATTGGAGGGCGGTTTTTATTTGTATTTGCCATGCGAAAGAGCCAAACGCCACCGGAGCTCGGTTTACATTATCAGTGAGGATCATGATTGTGTATAATATTGAAAGGTTTGAGCGGGTACGCTTTGAGAAGATCTTCATTGAAAATGCAAAGTCATCATATTTCTAGCCGTTAGGAAATATCATCCTTGTCGATAATCCATCATTCTGAATAAATGATCGCCTGGTTTTTCTATCATTCTTTCAGCTAATGATTCGGCTAAAAACCCTTTTCTGATTGAAAAAAGGACGCATGTGGATCCAAGATCACTGATCAAACCGGAACTGATCGCGCCATGTGGCATGAACTGTGCCGTTTGTATGGGCCGGTTATTGCGGATTGAAAATAAATGCCCTGGCTGTCGGGGAGAAAATACCAACAAACCAAGACATTGTATTCGATGTATTATTATCAATTGCGACAATCTGCGAGAAAACAACCTGATCTTTTGTTCCGATAAATGCAGCAAATTCCCATGCGCCAGATTGAAAGCGTTGGATAAACGATATCGAACCAAATATCATATGAGCATGCTTGAGAATTTGAAAAATATTTCTGAATTTGGCATCAATTCCTTCATAAAAAGCGAAATAACCAGATGGACTTGTGCTACATGCGGCGGAATCATTTGTGTTCATCGGGGGTTTTGTATTGACTGTGGAGATAAATTACCGAATACGACAGCAAACATAATTTAGAGATAATGTTTCACGCATAAAACTCCAAACATATCATTTTCAGCTTGAATAACATATTTCTCCAAACAGGGCGGGGAACGACGATTGGCGATCCCTACAAGGCATACCTTAAGAGCACGGCGAGATATTTTGGTATGCCCAAAGATTGAAACCCTTCAACAGATTAATTTTACAAATCGGTGAACCTATACTATAGTCATAATTGTATAGACATTATTTGGATCACTTTAGCGGTAAAAAATAACGGCAGTTGTACTAATCGATATCCAAAATTGTTATTATCCATCATTTCCGTGGTTTCAATAGCTGACTGGTTAGACAGCCAAGATCCTTTGATATACGATCATGCTGTTCGACAAGTCACAACCCCAATGAAAGGGAAAATATTATGAGTAACGAAAGCAAAAACCAGGATCCGGGCATGCCTGAGCCCGGCATGGCAGGTAAAGGCACGACAAATCAGGATTGGTGGCCAAACCAATTGAACCTGAAGATTCTTCACCAGAACGCTCCCGAGTCAAATCCCTTGGGAGAAGTCTTTTAATTATGCGGAGGCGTTCAAGAAACTTGACCTTGACGCGGTGAAGAAGGACCTCTTCGCGCTGATGAAGGACTCACAGGATTGGTGGCCGGCCGATTTCGGTAACTACGGACCGCTCTTCATCCGCATGGCCTGGCACAGCGCGGGCACCTACCGCGTCGGTGATGGCCGCGGCGGCGCGGGGTCTGGCAACCAGCGCTTTGCGCCGCTCAACAGTTGGCCGGACAATGCGAACCTGGATAAGGCTCGCCGGCTGCTTTGGCCGATCAAACAGAAATACGGCAGGAAGATCTCCTGGGCCGACCTGATGATCCTGGCCGGGAACTGCGCCCTGGAGTCGATGGGGTTCAAGACCTTCGGCTTCGGCGGCGGACGTGAGGACATCTTTGAGCCGGAAGGCGATACCTATTGGGGGGCTGAGAGTGAATGGCTCGGTGACAAACGCTATTCCGGCGAACGAGACCTCGAGAACCCCCTGGCTGCCGTGCAGATGGGGTTGATCTACGTCAACCCGGAAGGGCCGAACGGCGTCCCGGACCCGCTGGCCGCGGCCAGGGATATCCGCGAGACCTTCGCCCGAATGGCGATGAACGACGAAGAAACGGTCGCACTGATCGCCGGCGGGCATTCCTTTGGGAAGACCCACGGCGCGGGTGACGCGGCCCTGGTCGGCCGCGAGCCTGAGGCCGCCCCGATTGAGGAACAGGGTCTTGGCTGGAAGAGTAAATTCGGCTCAGGCATGGGCGATGATGCGATCACGAGCGGCCTGGAAGTCATCTGGACGACGACCCCAACGGAATGGAGCAACAACTTCTTCGACATCCTGTTCGGTTACGAATGGGAGCTGACCAAGAGCCCGGCCGGGGCCTACCAATGGACGCCGAAAGAAGGCGCCGGGGCGGGTACGGTCCCGGATGCGCACGACCCGTCAAAGCGTCACGCGCCATCCATGCTGACCACCGACCTCGCCCTGCGAGTTGACCCGATCTATGAAAAAATTTCAAGGCGTTTTTATGAAAACCCGGATCAGTTCGCGGATGCTTTCGCCCGGGCCTGGTTCAAGCTCACCCACCGTGACATGGGGCCGCGCTCACGCTATCTTGGCCCCGAAGTGCCTGAAGAAGAACTGATCTGGCAGGACCCGGTCCCGGCAGTTGATTACGATCTGATCGACGCCAAGGACATCACCGCCCTGAAAGCAAAGATCATAGCTTCCGGGCTGTCGATCCCACAGCTTGTCTACACCGCCTGGTCATCAGCCTCCACCTTCCGCGGCTCCGATAAGCGCGGCGGCGCGAACGGGGCTCGTATTCGCCTGGCGCCGCAAAAGGACTGGGAAGTCAACCAACCGGAACAACTGAAGATTGTCCTGAAAACCCTCGAGGGCATCCAAAAGGAATTCAACAACGCACAGCCGGGAGATAAAAAAGTCTCGCTGGCCGACCTGATCGTTCTGGGCGGCTGCGCAGCCGTCGAACAAGCCGCAAAGAATGCGGGGGTCGATGTGTCCGTGCCCTTCATGCCCGGGCGCACGGATGCAACCCAGGAGCAAACCGATGTGAACGCCTTCGCCGTGCTCGAACCGGTTGCGGACGGGTTCCGGAACTATCTGAAAACCAAATTTGCCGTCAAGGCGGAGGAACTGCTCGTCGACCGAGCCCAACTCCTGACGTTGACCGCCCCTGAAATGACCGTCCTGGTCGGCGGGATGCGAGTCCTGGATGCCAACTATGAACAATCCCAGCACGGTGTCTTCACCAAACGGCCAGAAAACCTCACCAATGACTTCTTCGTGAACCTGCTCGATATGGGCACGGTTTGGAAACCCACCGAGGATGAGGATATATTCGAAGGCTATGACCGGAAGTCCGGTGCACTTAAATGGACCGGCACCCGGGTCGACTTGATCTTTGGCTCGAACGCTCAACTCCGGGCGATTGCCGAAGTCTACGGCAGTGACGATTCCCGGGAGAAATTCGCAAAGGACTTCATTGCAGCCTGGAACAAGGTTATGAACCTTGACCGTTTCGACCTCGCCTGACCCTAATATCAGCATTTTCGAGAGTTTTTGACAGGGCGGCGGGAATAACATAGACCGACACGGTTCAGCAGACTGTTATCTGCAGCCAGGTTGATTGACGCGGTCACTGATGGCCGGTCGGACTATGGCCGGCCCAGTCTTCATCATCGCGGCCGTACGAGGCAGCACAAAAACTGACTTCCATCCGTGTGGTGCTGCGGCTCAAGGACAAAAAGGGTCTCGTGCGGGATGTTGCCTTTTCGACTCAACACCCGGAAGAAGTGATCCATTTGATCGATGAAGGTCATCAATCTACAGGCAATGAACGCGGCCTAGGTCAATAGGCCATGCAAGGTCGCCTCATCCGTTGATCGTTTCCCAGCTTTACGTTAAACTTTCTATTTGAACAAGTTGCACTAATTGGTGAAAGTCATGCGGTCATGATCAGGATGGAATCTAAGGTAAAGGTTAAGGGCATCACTGGAGAAGATATCTCGATCTTCATGCTGAATTGCACGGACGATCTTTACCGGCAGTGGTGGCCAGGTACCCATTTTGCCTTTCATACGCTCAAACGATTCCCAAATGATTTGGGCAATCTGGTCTATTTCGATGAAACCATTGGCAAGCGCCGGCTTATGTTTAAAGGGGTGGTCACGGCAAATATCCCCGGTGAAAAGCTTGAGTGGCAAATGAAGAAGATTGTAAAATTGCCCGCAAGGCTCACCCTCAACTTCATTGATAACACCGAAGGGGTCATTATTTTCCATACCTTGACTGTTGGCTTAAATGGTGTCGGAAAAATATTTGATCCAATATTGTCATGGATCTTTTCCACGAGCTTTGAGAAAGATCTCGAACAACACGTTCATATTGAATTTCATAAGCTGGCTGAAATATTAAATTGAGCATCAAGAAGACGATCAGGGTGTTCAATATACCCTGCGTCTGATTTGCAAACGCATTCTATCGGGCTAGTTTTCAGTATTTATAGAGATCGCGCTTTAATTCACGAAAATGTGCGATAATGGGTGGAAAGTTTGCAACCCCCTTCTTTTTAGCAAAAAAGAAATCATTTACCGGCTGTAAAGAATTAAATTTCGTTTCAGCTCGGATTAAAGTCAGGAGATTAACCGTTGAACGTCAACTCAATTCCAAATTCCCCCGAAGCCCTCAAACCCAAATTTGACCTTAAGCAAATCCCGATGCGCCGCGTTTGGGGGATGCTGGCGTTACGGTCCGTTCTACCTTTCGGACTGCTTCTCCTGACCGCGCTCGTCTACAAATTATCCGGCAGCCAGGCTGCGATTGCCGAATCCTCGGCCTGGTGGCTGTGGTTTGTCACCATCGTCAACGTCCTATGCATTTTATTGATGAATCGCTTTGCCCATCAGGAAGGTCTGCAGCTGAAAGATATCTTCTTCTTCAGACCCGCAACCTGGAAAAAAGATCTACCCTGGTTCCTGATTGCAGCAGCAGGCTCAGCGCTCTTCGCCATGCTCCCCGGGAATCTGCTCGCCCGCGCCCTCTGGGGAGACCCGAATTATGCAACGAGTATGCTCATTCGGCCTCTGCCGCTTTGGGCGATCTATCCATTGTTCCTGCTCATGCCGGTCACCCAAGGTTTAGCGGAGCTGCCAATCTATTGGGGCTATGTCGCGCCCCGCCTGCGAGCGTCCGGTGTCAGGCGCTGGGTCGTCATCGTTGTGGTTGGCCTTGTGCTCTCGTTGCAACATCTCTTCTTTTCCTTCCAGTTGGATTGGCGGTACGACCTCTGGCTGGCGGTAAAATTCCTGCCCTTTGCCTTGTGGACTGGATATATGATCGACCGGCGGCCGACAATCTTGCCCTACATGATGGCCCTGCATCTACTGCTGGATGCATCCCTGCCTGTGCTCACCCTACTGGTTTCGCAGGGTATGCGAATTTTCTAGAGAGACTAACAGTCGATAGTAAGTGTTATTTCTATTTTCTCTGGACAAGAAAGTTGAGGGATAGCTTGAAAAACCTTCCCGGCAGGGTCAAAGTCACACACGCCTTCATCCTGCTCAATGCGGTCTTCTGGCTGGGCTTTGCCGTTATCACCTTGCAAATCCGCTACGATTCCGGCGCCGGCCTCAGCGCGATGACCTGGATCTGGGCTGGGCTGGCAGCTCTAAGCGCCCTAGCCCTGGCCGGAGCCGCATTCCTGCTGCGCCGCCGCAGTAAGCTCGCCTACTACTTCGCCCTGCTGATGTTGGGCGCGCTAGCACTGCTTTCCGTAACCGACCAGGTCGGGCTGCTGGATATCTTCTCGCTGTTCATCAGCCTGGTGCCCTTCATCCTTTTACTCTGGGATCGGAAATGGTATCTCCGTTTGGACTAGAATAAAACAACCTGCATTGTTTTGAGACCGGATTAGAACATAACCTTATTGGAGGGCTAATGAAGGACGAAATCATTCAACAATACGCACATACCTGGCGGGTCTTCGCCCGGCTCGTAAACGATTTCGATGCGGACGCCTGGCGCCACACCGGGCGAAACGCGATGCGGCCAGCGCGGCTCTGCTTATCACGTGCTGGTCTCCACCCGTTTCTATATCGAGGACACCGAGGATGTCACCTTCAAATCGGGTAAACCGTTCACCGGGAACTGGTTGGAATGCGACGAGGAAGACCTCCCGTCCCAGGCGGACATCCTGGATGCCATCAACCTGTTCACCATGAAAACAGAGCGCTGGCTGAGTGAGCTGGATTACGAGACGCCGAACGAGACCTTCCCCTGGGCGGGGAAGACCCAGCTCTCGGTGGCGATCTTCCTGCTGCGTCACAGCCTTTATCACCTCGGCGAGCTGAGCGCCCTGCTCAACGAGAGTAAAAACGGCGACGTGCCGGACCATTATGTTCTGGCTAACGAAGAAAAATAACTATGGCAAAAGTGGAAGTTGTCCGAGCGCAACCCGAAGATATCCCCGCCTGGCTGGAACTGGCTCGGGAAGTGGAACCACTTTTCGGCCCCATGGTAGAAGATCCCGGCTTTCACCGCGCCCTGAAAAAGAATATCGCCCGCGGGACGGCCTACTGTGTCCGTGTGGATGGGCAACCGGCCGGCGCGCCCATGAGGGGTGGGCTGCTCTTTTCGCCCAAACCACCAGAGTACGAGGTCGCTTGGCTGGCGGTCACCGAAGCCCATCGCCGGGGCGGGGTCGGTTGGGCGCTGATGGAACACGCGCTGGCCACAGTAACCCCACCGGCCACCATCAGCTTGACCACCTTCGGCCCCGACAATCCGGCCGGGGAACCGGCCCGCCGCTTTTATGAGAAGTTCGGATTTCAACCCGCGGAATCCGCACCGAACGGTCCGGAGGGCGGATCACGGCAGGTTTATCGGCTTGAGCTGAAACATCTTTAGCGTTTTTCGAATAGGGAGGGGGATAAAGAAAAAAGATCAAGGAAATTCAGACACAATTCTGACCTACACGGTCTACGATTAAGTTTAAGATGTTCCAAATAAACTGTTTGATGATTAATAGAGAAAACCTATGAAAGAACCCTTTAGTGAAAGATTTAGTGACTCTCTGAAGAAACGATTGAAAATGCCTTTGAGCAAAAGGGTATTCATCATTTCAATAATCGATATCGTCCTGACCGATTTCGTTATTTTTCTAATTCTCCAACGGCATCCCCAGAATTTGACAATCCATTTCCTGATTGGCAAGATCTTTGTCACCTTACTGCCAATCTGGCTCGTTCTGCTGGTCTGGTATATTCAGCAGTTGTACGAACGCAAGCATAATGTGAACCCTGACGAGGGATCAAATCAGGGATTAAAATCCGCCTGCCGGTAAGGGTTCTCATCGTCACTTTTGTTGACATTGCCGCCACCGATACGGCTTTTTTCATCCACATCCGCCAGCATCCGGAAAACCTGACAGTTCCCCGCCTGATCGCCCTGATCCTGATCACCTTACTGCCAATCTGGCTGACGCTCCTTGTCTGGAAATTACAGCTATCGAGAAGATCAAAATAGGCTCCTTTCCAGGTCTTTATCCTGATGAGAACCATGTAAAAACCTGGAAAGGTATACTAAAGTCACTCAAGTCCTGAAAGCTCTTCACAACAAACCCCGATCGAATTACTGGAACTCCGTCTGGCCGGATGTCCCCTGTTTTCCCATCAACTAACCCTCCTTATCATCGGGAGTCTGATCTGCTTGGGCGGGTTGATCTTGCTGGTCGTCTCCATCCGCCTGATCATCATCTTCGCCAACACCACGGTGATGCCCTGGATCCCGTCCGAGCACCTGGTGGGCCGCGGACCGTATCGCTACGTACGCAACCCGATGATCCTCGGCGTGGTCCTGGTGCTGGTCAGCGAGGGGTTGATCCTCGAGTCTTACGGCATCCTGGTGTTGGCCCTGGTCTTCTTCCTCGTCAATACGGTCTATTTCATCTTCTCCGAGGAACCTAAACTGCAAGCGCGGTTCGGCGAGGACTACCGGCGCTACAAGGCGAACGTGCACCGCTGGTGGCCGCGGCTAAGGCCCTGGGAAATGGAGAAAAATGATCCATAGGTACCCATTCATCTGAATTTATCTTCGTCACGATTTAGAAAAACATTGCTCTTCACCGAAGAGAGGTCGCATGCAACCTCTCTACGACTGGGCAAAGGGGTAACAAACAGCATTATGATCCGGATGCTTGAAATTCCAGCCAAAATTAAAATCTTCAAAAGCCAGATACCGAAGCACTTTTGCTCGTTTCCTCAATCCTCTCTTTATCTGAGTATAATTAATTCATTCATCGTCCGCTTAGGGCTGAGCTCAAATCATGCCGGGAAGTCTTTTCGTAAACCGGCGAAACGATTTCCACCAGCGACTACATCTTATTTGTTCAACATTTAAGGGATCAAATGTTTTTCGATAAACTGAAACTATTCCTGCTTGGGAAACCATTCCCTTCGAGCATGGACCAACATGAGCGTCTGGACAATATCCGAGCCTTAGCCATTTTTGCTTCTGACCCGATCAGCAGCAACGCCTATGCGACCGAAGCGATCATGAGCGTATTGATCGTCCTGGGCAGCGGTGCGCTTTCGATGACATTGCCGCTGGCCTTGGGGGTCGCCTTCCTGGTGCTGATCGTCATTATGAGCTACATCCAGACCATCCTCCACTATCCGGATGGCGGCGGGGCCTACACCGTTTCCAAAGACAATCTTGGCGAAGTCCCCTCTCTGATCTCTGCGGCCGCTCTGTTGATCGATTACGTCCTGACCGTAGCAGTGTCGATTTCCGCCGGGGTTCACGCGGTCACTTCAGCCTTTCCCTCGCTTTACGATCATCGCGTGCTGATTGCCCTTTCAGCCATCGTGCTCATCACCTGGATCAACCTGCGGGGCGTCCGGGAATCCGGGACGATCTTCGCCCTCCCCACTTACGCCTTTGTCGCGGGCGTCTTCATTGTGATCGTCCTTGGTTTGCTCCGCTCCTTGGGCTGGTTCGGTTTGAGCCCCATTGTCAGCACTGCCGCCCCCGTTCCCCCCTCTGTTTCTCCCATCGGTTTTGCCTACATCTGGCTGATCCTGCGGGCTTTTGCCGGCGGCTGCACGGCGCTCACCGGCATTGAAGCGATCAGTAACGGCACCAAAGCATTCAAACCGCCGGAGTCCCGTAACGCCATCATCACGATGGTTGTCATGGGCGTGATGGCAATGTCTCTCTTTATCGGGATCACTTTTCTTTCAACACGCCTGTCGCTGGTCCCCAACGACAGCGATACCATTCTTTCGCAAATGACCCGCCAGATCACCAACGGCGGCTTTCTTTATTACTGGGTCCAGTTCTCCACCTTCGCGATTTTATTTTTAGCGGCCAATACTGGGTTCCAGGCTTTCCCGCAGCTCAGTTCTTTCCTGGCAAAAGACCGATTCCTCCCCCGCTGGCTATCCATGCGCGGTTCAAGGCTGGTCTTCAGTGCCGGGATCGTCTTGCTGACCGTATTAGCTTCATTATTGATCATTTTCTTCAAGGCCGATGAGATTGCCATGCTGCCGCTCTATGCCTTGGGCGTGATGCTCAGCTTCAGCCTTTCCCAGGCTGGCATGTTCCGTCTGATGGGCCGGATCATGCACTTAAAGCCCGATGAAACACTCAAGACGAAGGTGACCACCGTCCACTACGATGAAAATGCCCGCACCAAACAGATCATGAACGCGGTCGGTGCGATTACTACCTTCCTGGTGTTCTTGATCCTGCTGTTGACCAAATTCAAAGAAGGCGCCTGGATCGTTGCACTATTGATCCCGATTCTGGTGATTGTTTTCTACACAATCCAAAGACATTACAAACACGTCGCCGATTCCTTGAGCACTGAAGGCCTGACGGAAGATGAATTAACGGATCTTGCCGATGTCGTGATGATCCCCATTGAAGATATCCACCGGGGCACACTCCAGGCTCTGAAATATGCCCAGCGCATATCATCCGACGTCCGGGCATTGGTGGTCGTCACTTCTGAGGATATGAAATCTAGATTGTTGGAACGCTGGCAGCGGTTTCCAAATATCACCGGGAGCATCAAGCTGATCTTCATTGATTATGATTACCGGGATATCCTCACCCCGCTGGTGGATTATATCCTTGAAGTAAATAACATTGAGTTTACCGATCAACTCACCACCATTGTGATCCCGGAGTTCATTCCGAAAGACCGGGCGGCAATGGTGCTGCACAACCAAACAGCCAGAGCCTTGCGGCGGCGGCTGCGACATAACATGGATATCGTGATTGTCGATGTGCTTTACCATATCGGAGACAAGATTTAGCAAGAAAGTCTGTAGATAATCTCCAAGAGTTCATCCTATACTGAATTTTCACCTGCGAACAAAACGGATGCTGAAAATCCCTCGGAAAACTAAAGATTCCCGGGATTTTTAAAATCCCGGGAATCTGACTGTTAATCAATTCTGATGTGTCGACCGCCATTCACATCGCATTCGCCTTGAGCCAGTCCAGCACCTCATCCCGCTTACAGAAAGCCAGGGCGGTCACGGTGTCCGCGCCGCCGTAATAGATCGCGATCCGGCCGGTCGGTTCATCGTAGAGCGCGGCGCAGGGGAAGGCCACGTTCGGCACATCACCCACGTTTTCATAATACTTCTGCGGCGAGAGCAAATACGGCGCACCCCGCCGGATCACCTTCCAGGGCTGGTCCAGGTCCAGCAGGGCCGCACCAAAGCTGTACACGAACCCGTTGCAGGACGTCAGCACGCCGTGGTAGAACATCAGCCAGCCCTCGGGGGTCTCGATCGGGATTGGACCCGCGCCGATCTTGGTGCTTTGCCAGCCGCCGGCTACGCCCATCACATAACGGTGCTCACCCCAGTGGACCATATCCGGGCTTTGGCTGAGGAAAATGTCACCAAAGGGTGTGTGCCCATTGTCACTCGGCCGGCTCAACATCACATATTTGCCATTGATCTTGCGCGGGAACAGCACACCATTCCGGTTGAAGGGCAGCAAGGCGTTTTCCAGGAAGGTAAAGGTCTCAAAATCCGTGGTATAACCGATCCCGATCGTGGGACCGTGAAATCCGTTGCACCAGGTCACGTAATAGCGGTCCTCCAGCCAGGTGACCCGAGGGTCATAGCGGTATTGGAAATGACTTAAAGCCTCATCCGGGAACCGCCATTCGATTGGGTCGTTTTCGATCTGCCAGTCAATCCCGTTCTCGCTGAATCCCCGGTGGATGTTCATTTCCCGTTTCTTGTTGTCGCAGCGGAATACGCCCGCGAACCGCCCCTCAAAGGGGACCACGGCGCTGTTGAAAATGCTGTTGGACGAGGGGATCAGGTCCCTCGGGATGATCGGGTTTTGTGAATAGCGCCAAACCACATCCGCGGAACCATCTGGTCGGTCTTCCCAGGGAATGTTGGGGTAATTCATTTTCGCTCATCAGTTCCTCCGAAAAACAAAATCCTCAAATTGGAATCATTTGCTCATTCATCGAATGTTAAGGCTTACTTAATCAGTTGTTAACACTGTTGACACAAAAAAGGAATGCCTCTATAATTTTAATGAGAGCGCTCTCACCATCATACCATAAATCGAATAAACTGTGCGGATTTGTTGAGAGAATCCAATTGGCGTTCCGCTCAAACCGTGTTGGGGCCTGGGTAGGTAGTAAGGGAGTTGATGTGTCAACTTTAACATTAGAGGATATTGCAAAACGAGCCGGCGTGTCCCGATCGACGGTCTCACGTGTGGTCAATAACCATCCCAACATCAGTGCCAAAGTCCGCAAACGTGTTTTGCAGATCATTCAGGAAACCGGCTACCGGCCAAACGCGGCCGCTCGCGCCCTGGTCTCACAGCGCTCCCTCACAATCGGCCTCGTACTGCCCCACACCGTCTCGTCCCTGTTCGCCGATCCCTACTACCCCCTCCTGATCAAGGGCATCAGCAAAGCCTGCAACCAGCAGGAATATATGCTGGCTTTTTTCCTGGCGTCATCCAAGGAAGACGAGAAACTGATCTTCACCCGCATCCAGGACCGCGGTTTGCTGGACGGCGTCCTGGTCCAATCCGGGCACCACGGCAACCTCCAGATCATTGACCAATTGGTGGAATCAAAAACGCCGATGGTTGTGATCGGTCGGCCGTTCGAGCCCGAAAAGGTCAGCTACGTGGATGTGGACAACGTCAACGCCGCTTATAAAGCCGTGCTGCACCTGCTGCGGCTGGGTTATAAGCGCGTGGCGACCATCACCGGCCCGTTGCAAAGCACTGCCGGGATGGACCGTCTCGAAGGGTATCGAAAAGCCCTTGCAGCCTTCAATCTTCCTGTGGATCCTAATTTGATCGTGGAAGGGGATTTCACCGAACAGGGTGGGTACGCCGGTATGCGGACCCTATTGGCGCATAAGCCTGACGCGGTCTTTGCCGCCTCGGACGTGACGGCCATCGGCGCAATCCGGGTCATCCAGGATAAAGGCCTGCGCGTGCCCGAAGACATCGCCGTCATCGGGTTCGACGACATCCCAATCCCAATGTTTTCCCCCATTCAACTGACCACTGTCCGCCAGCCGGTGGAGGAACTGGGGGTTGCCGCGGTGGAACTCCTGCTCGACCTGATCGAAAACGGTGTCACCCCGCCGCGGAACAAGGTGATGGATTCTGAGCTGGTGGTGCGCACGACCTGCGGCAGCGGCAGCGTACAGTAAGGCATACCGATTCAAAACCAGTTAAAAAAGTCAATCCCATGCGAAGTGAATCAATAATGATGGATCTGATCCTGTCTACCGCTCTGGAGGATGCGCGTATCCGGGCTGTGATCCTGAATGGGTCGCGGGTCAATCCCAATATTAAGCCGGACCGCTTCCAGGATTTCGATGTGGTCTATATTGTGACCGAGATCGAGTCGTTTCTAAGCGATAAAACCTGGATCGACCGTTTCGGTGAGAGGATGATTCTGCAGACGCCGGACCTGATGGGTGAACCGCAGACCCGGGCAGACGGCGGCTTCACCTGGCTGATGCAGTTCATGGACGGCAACCGGATCGATCTGACCCTGATCCCCATCTCGCACCTGGCGCAAATGGAAGAAGATAGCCTGAGCATCCTGCTGCTGGATAAGGACGGGTTGTTCGAGCCTTTTCCTCCGCCCAGCGAGGCCAGTTACCTGCCTGCACCGCCCACGGAAAAAACCTTCTTCGATTGCTGTAACGAGTTTTGGTGGGTCTCGCCCTATGTCGCCAAGGCATTGGCGCGCGGTCAGATCCTTTATGCAAAGCAGAAGCTGGATGACACCTTGCGCGTGCAGTTGATGAAGATGCTGACCTGGCTGTTCGGGGTCCGCACGGATTTCCAGCGTAACCCCGGCAAAGGCGGTTCACATCTGCGGGAAGTCCTGACGGAAGCGCAGTGGCAGCAGCTCCTCGCCACCTACACGCCCGCCAAAACCGAACCCACCTGGGAGGCCTTATTCGCGATGGGTGCGCTGTTCAGAGACGCAGCCATTGAGGTAGCGGACGCGTTCGGTTTCGAGTACCTAGAAAAGGAAGACCGGGCGGTCACGCAGTATCTGCGGGAGATAAAAGAGCCTCACGATCAATAAAATCCCCCTGATTGTCCAACCAAAATCTGCACTGGACTGGCTTTTGTTGTAGCGCAGTTGGAGAGGAATTGGAATTTCAACCCTCGCCCGCCAATTGCCTCTACCTGCCGCTCCCCGCCGACTGGCGAAATCCGCTGAATTGGAAAGCGGATTGGACAATAAAGGTTTTTCTACTTATTGCATAGATATAAATATTGCACTTACCCTACCCAACCGGCCAGGCTGGATTCCGTCCTAAGGGAGCTTCTCACGCAATCCTTTCCTTCCTATACTGGTTTTATCGCGGGGAAGAAAGTTATCCCTTCAGGCGTCCCAAACTGACGCCCTCAAATCGTTTTCGATAGAGAAGGAAAACAGCATGCAAGCCCAGGAAGCCCCTCAAAAACAACCCTTGCTGACCCCCATCATGCGCTGGTTCATGCTGGCGATGGTGCTGGCGAACATCGGCGG
The DNA here is from genome assembly GCA_963748065.1 of uncultured Chloroflexia bacterium. GTDB lineage: Bacteria > Chloroflexota > Anaerolineae > Anaerolineales > Anaerolineaceae > Brevifilum. Next base: position 157,158 of record CAVVHL010000011.1, read on the forward strand.
GATGATGACGCCTTTGCTGATGCCGCTCTACCTCACCGACCTGGGTGCGGAGATCACCGACGTGGGCTTGGTCTTCACCCTCACTTCGGTCGCGATCCTGGTGCTGCAGATTTTCGGCGGCTGGGTCTCCGACCAGATCGGACGCCTACGTGCGGTCGCGATAGGCAGCGTCGGCGGGATCCTCGGCATCATTGCCATGCTGCTGGCGCCAACCTGGCAGTGGATGATCGTGGCGCTTGCCATCTATCAGATCCCCTTCGCCCTGGTCGGCCCCAGTTTCCAGGCCTTTATCGCCGAAAACTCGGCCGAAGAGAACCGCGGCAAGGTATATGGTATGACCAATACCATCTTCCAGATCACCGGCGTGATTGGTCCGCCTCTGGGCGGCCTGCTGGCAGGCGCTTTCGGTTTCAAGTGGATGCTGGCAATCTCAGGCATCCTCTATACCACGGCTGCCGGTCTGCGGATCTGGATGGCGACCACCATGAAATCCCAGGCACATCAGGCACCCACCGAAAAACTCACCATGGGCTCCTTCAAGACCAGTATGATCCGCATGCTGGGGATGCTGGTGGGCGGCGGCGTGCTGACCTGGATCTTCCTGACCGACGGCGTCGCTGACATCGCCTTCCGCATGTCCGGCGAACTCCAACCGCTCTACCTCGAAAAGCTCGCCGGGATCGGCATTGAACAGATCGGCCTGCTGGGTTCGATCAACGCTATCGCGGCCATGTTCGTGCCGATGCTTTCCGGCAGGCTGGTCGACAAGCGTGGTGAACGGCTGCCATTGATGATCGGCTTCTTCCTGATCTTTGTGGCTTTCGGCATTTTCCTGCGGGCAACGAACTTCCTGACCTTCGCCATCAGTTGGGCCGTATTCGGGTTTGGCGGCGGCATGCTGGGTCCGGCCTACCAATCCCTGATCTCGAAAGTCGTACCGCACAAGATGTTAGGCACTTTCTCGGGGGTATTCAACAGCAGCCGCGGGTTCATCTCGTTACCGGCACCGTGGATCGGTGCGCAGCTTTGGGAGCGCGTCAGCCCTCAAACGCCCTTCATTATCACCGCCTGCGCCTCATTCCTGATCCTGATCCCGATTTATTTCAAGTTCAAAGCGCCCGATAAACCCCTCGAAATGGATGAACCGCCCGCAGGCGATGGGCCTCAATTGGAGCCCGCTCTCGCCGAAGTGACCGAATAATCTGATAAAGAGTGGTGGTCACCTCCGTGTTCACCGCTTCATTTCTTCTCCTCAGAGACGCCCCACCTCACCGGGGCGTCTCCTTTTTTTCACAACGAGCGATTTAAAACCCGGAATTGCGAAACGGATTAAGCCTTAACGTGTTGACACTCTTGGAACGCTATTATAGAATCGAAGTAAAGCGCTAGATTTTTTTGAGATCATTGTCATAGAGATTGAAGAGGCGCAAGGAGGCGATATCGGTCAGACCAATCATATTGGCTTCATCATGGTTCCAAAGACCAGCAAACGGCAAATAAGAAATTTCATTCGTTTTTAAACTCATTCGTTGTCGTACTGGCGGATCTTCTCAAAAAGATCCAAATAAAATTCCTGTTCCAGGAGAGATTAAATCACCAGTTTCAAAAAAGGAGAACTCATGAAAGGCTTGTTTAAAGTAACTACCCGCACCATCGTTGCCATAGGCATCGGCGCAGCAATCTTCATGCTGCTATTCATGTATGTTAAAATTCCTTCCCCCGTTCCGGAAACCAGCTTTCAGACGGCGTATGGCTTCGGCGCATTCATGGCGACCCTCTTCGGCCCGATTGCCGGCGCGTTGATCGCCTTCATCGGCCACGCCCTCAGTGATGCCGTCCAATACGGTTCCCCCTGGTGGTCCTGGGTGATCGCCAGCGGTGTCGCCGGTTTCATCTTCGGTTTCGCATTCAAGCGCACCAAGGTCGATGAAGGTCAGTTCAAGGGCAAGGACTTGCTCACCTTCAACCTGATCCAGGTCATTGGGAATGTAATCGCCTGGGTGGTCGTCGCCCCGGTGCTCGATATCCTCATTTATCAGGAACCTGTCAATCTGGTCTTCACGCAGGGCATCACTGCCGCGATCATGAACATCATCAGCGCCGGTGTGATCGGCTCATTGCTCCTGCTCGCTTATGCCGCCACCCGCACACAAAAAGGCAGCCTCAAGAAATCAGAGTAGGCTGACACCCATACAGAAATGACAAGGATGGCTGTCGTCCATTGGGAGACAGCCATCTCTTTTTTAATTCCTGGCTGAATTTAGACACAATTTCGCAGAAGACGTTAAAATCCAGATACTTGGGTACAATATATCTTCCTATAACCTCACCAATGGCATTGCTGATGGACCGACAACCAATCATCGAATTCAAAGACTTCAATTTTCAATACTACAGCCAGGCTGAACCAACCTTGCATGATATCAACCTGCAGATATTCCCAGGCGAAAAGATCCTGATCGTCGGGCCGAGCGGCAGCGGGAAGAGCACCCTGGGCCATTGCATCAACGGCTTGATCCCCTTTGCTTATAAAGGCGAGATCACCGGCAGTCTCAAGATTAAAGGTGAGGACACCTTCAAGAAGAATATTTTCGAACTCTCCAAATCCGTGGGGACCGTTCTGCAAGATTCCGATGGACAGTTTGTGGGGCTCTCCGCCGGTGAGGATATCGCCTTTGCCCTGGAAAATGACAACGTCACCTACGAACAGATGCACGAACGGGTGCAAAAAGTGGCCGAGATGGTGGATATGGATGCCCTATTGGCTTCGTCCCCCTTCGAATTGTCAGGCGGGCAAAAGCAACGCACTGAGTTAGCCGGCGTGATGGTAGATGATGTCGATATCCTGTTATTCGACGAACCTCTGGCCAACCTCGACCCAGCGACAGGTAAAGCGGCGATCGAGATCATCGACGATATTCACAATATCTCAGGTAAAACAGTCATCATCATCGAACACCGCCTGGAAGACGTACTCTATAAACATGTAGACCGGATCCTAGTACTCCAGGATGGCAGGATCATTGCCGATATGGACGCCCACGCCCTGGTTTCATCCGATATCCTCAGAGACACCGGGATTCGTGAACCGCTGTATGTGACCGCACTCAAATACGCCGGTGTGAATGTCAACTGCGAGATCAAACCGGGTTATATTACCACCCTGAAAACCGATCTTTCCCGGAATGCCCTGAGCAACTGGTTTAATAACATCCAGGCACCGCCTGAGAAACCCGCCGCACCGTCGATCCTAAGCATCGAAAATCTCAGCTTTTCCTATGACGGGATCCACCCCGTGCTGCAGGATATCAATATCGATATCAAAGAAGGCGAGATGGTCTCCCTGGTCGGGAAGAACGGCGCCGGAAAGTCCACCCTCTCAAAACTGCTCTGCGGATTCGAGAAACCGGATACCGGCGTCATCCGCTATTATGGTGAGGATATTGCCGACAAGACCATCAAGGAGCGCGCTGAATTTATCGGCGTGGTTCTGCAAAACCCGAATCAGATGATCTCCAAATCACTGATCTTTGATGAGATAGCCCTGGGGCTTCGCTTCCGGGACGTTCCGGAAGAAGAAATCCAGGAGCGGGTTGCGAAGGTCCTCAAAGTTTGCGGATTGTCCCCCTTCATCGAGTGGCCGATCTCCGCTCTCAGTTATGGGCAAAAGAAACGAGTGACGATTGCGTCGATCCTCGTCCTCGGGCCGAAGATCCTGATCCTGGATGAGCCCACCGCGGGACAGGACTTCCGGCATTATACCGAGATCATGGAGTTCCTGGTCGAAATCAACAAGCTGGGCGTGACGATCATCCTGATCACCCACGACATGCACCTCATGCTTGAATACACGCCGCGTGCCATCGTTTTGGCGGAAGGCCGGATCGTTGCCGATACCGCCGCTTCGATCGTCCTGACCGATAGTGCGGTGATCGAGAAAGCCAACTTGAAAGAGACCTCCCTCTTCAACCTGGCGCAGATGATCGGGATCCCCAATGGCACCGACTTTGTGCAGGGTTTTATTGATTATGAAAGGAGGTTGAAGAACCGATGAACGCCAAGGCCAAACTCTTTTCTTACGACATCCTCGATACCCCCATCCACCGCCTTTCCGGCTTGACCAAGCTGATCTGCTTCCTGTTCCTGACCTTCGCCGTGATGTATTCTTACGACATTCGAGTGATCCTGGCAGTGATGGCTTTTTCAATCGTGATCCTGATCATCTCCAAGATCAAGTTTTCACAAATCCGCCTGATGGTCATATACGTGCTGATCTTCGTACTGGTCAACGCCGTCATCTCATTCCTCTTTTCACCTGAGATGGGCGTCGAAATTTACGGCACACGGCATGTGATCGCTCCCCTGTGGGGCAAACTCGCCCTGACCCAGGAACAACTCCTATATTCCATCACCAAGCTATTTAAATATGCCTCCGTCATCCCCCTGGGGATCATCTTCCTGCTGACCACGAACCCCAGCGAATTCGCTTCATCACTGAACCGGGTCGGTGTACCCTATAAGGCATCCTATGCGGTTTCCCTCACGCTGCGTTATTTCCCCGATATCCAGCGGGATTACCGCGATATCAGCCAGAGCCAGCAGGCCAGGGGACTGGACCTCTCGCGCAAGGCGAAAATGTCCCATCGCTTCAAGAACGCACTGATGATCATTATTCCTTTGATCTTCTCCTCCCTGGATCGGATCGAGCTGATCAGCAACGCCATGGACCTGCGCGGTTTCGGCAAGCTGCGCACCCGCACCTGGTATTCTGCGAGGAAGTTCACCCGCCAGGACTGGGTTGCGATCATCATCTCAGCGCTGATCTTCTTTGCCAGCATCAGCGTTTCCATTTTCATCAACCACAGCCGTTTCTACAACCCTTTCATTTAGGAGCGCTCCATGAAACCTATCCTCGTTTACCAGACCGATTTCAGTTATGCCGAAGGCGCGGTCTGCGCCATGTATGGCGTGGTCAAGAGTGTGGATCGAGAAATTGAGATAATCGATGGGACTCATGAGATCCCCAAGTTCGACACCTGGAGCGCGTCCTACCGGCTCTACCAGTCGATGGCCTTCTGGCCAAAGGGCACGATCTTCGTCTCCGTCGTTGACCCTGGCGTAGGGACAAAGCGCAAAGCCTGCGTGGCGGCTACAGCGGACGGTTATTACGTGGTCACACCGGATAATGGGTCTTTAACCCACCTGGCGCAATGGGTTGGTATCACAGCCGTACGGGAGATTGATGAAGATGTGAACCGTCTGAAAGGTAAGAACACCGAAGAGGTTAGTGTTTTTCACGGTCGCGACCTGTTTTCCTATTGCGCCGCCCGGCTTGCCAGCGGGATCATCGACTTTGAAGGCGTCGGCCCCGAATACCCGGTGGCGGAGATCGTTTGTCATCCCATTCAAGAACCGGCGTTCGGCGAAAACGAGGTGACGGGGATTATTGAGATTAACGACCCTCATTTCGGGAATCTCTGGACCAATATCCGGACGAAGGATTTCCTGAAGGCCGGGTTCAACTACGGCGATCAATTACAGTTGACCATCGAACACGAAGGCCTCGTTGTGTTTGATCGGCGGGTCCTTTTCGATCAGTCCTTCGGGTTTGCCAAGAAGAGTGACGTGATGATTTACAACAATGAATTGATGCGGATTTCCTTCGCCGTCAACCAGGGGAGTTTCAGTGAAGAATATGGAATTGGCTTTGGCCCGGATTGGGTCGTTATCATTTCCAGGTAATCGTTAATTCAAGTCAACAATTATTCTTGCTGCACAACTGAATCAAAATCATTTTTACGACTGGGAGGGGGTATCAAGCCCTTTGTTTGTATCCACCCGCACCTGAGTCAACAACCCGGCAGCGATCAGGTTCAGCGCCACCGTCAACAGGCAGGACGCCCAAAACCCAACTTGGAACAACCCGGGGGCAACCAGGTCCCCGAGCATACGGCCCAATGAGAACGCGGCCACCGTTGCCGAGAGCATGGTTGCGCGGGCGGAGGGAACAACCTCGCTCATCAGCGTCATCGCGCTGACCAGCACGATCTCAAAGGTGATATAGAAGAAACCCAATCCCGCCATCGACAACCCCAGGACGCGTCCCGTCAGCGGCAGGAGCAGTGCGGCCAGGCTGTTCAATCCGAGGAAGATCCAGATCATCCGCCGTTTTCCAACGCTATCCAGCCAGATGCCGGTTACGACTTCGCCAACTAACTCGGATGCGCCGATCACCACCGAAGCGATCGTCAGCGCGGCGAAATCCAACCCGAATCGACTTTCAATCCAGATCCCGAAGACCAGGTTGACCGATTCATTCGCGCTGGTGAACAGGACGCCTGCGATTAGCCCCGCCAATGCCGGCCAGGTGCTCAGGATCCTGCTGAGGTTCCGCCAGATGGTGTTGTCATGTGAGTGTTCGATCTTCGAAGACGGGATCAAAACCAGGTGAAACAGGAAGGCTAAAGCCCCAAGAATGGTGAATACGATGAAAGGTGTCACCCAGGAGTGGTTCTCGATCAACATGCGCACAATCGGGATGCCCCCGATGAATGCGACCGCCCAACTCAATTCCGTGATCGCCAGGACCCGTCCGCGGCGGTTATAAGGGATGTGATCCCCGAGGAAAGCGTTCATCGAGGGGATAAAAACGCCGTTTCCCAGCAGGGTCAGGCTGGTCCCCAGAATGAAGGTCCAGAACCCGGGCCAAAGCCCAACCAGGCCGCTCCCGGCGGTGAACAGCGCGATCCCTAAAAGCAAACCTGTTTTGCGGTCACGGGTATCCGCGACGGTCGCCAGGAAAGGGCCGAACACACCCAGGAATGACCGGACTGAAAACGCCAGAGCCAGCACAGCCGGCTCCACGCCCAAACCGGCTGCGAACACCGGCAGGAACGGGTAGACCATCCTGTAACTGGTGTTGATGGCCGTCCGGGTCAACGTGAATAACAAAATATCAAAGTTGATTTTTCTGGGTTTAATAGACATATCCGCCAATTATACTCGCTTCAATTAATTGAAAATCTGGACAAGTAATGTCAAAATAAGTAAAATTAATCTATAATAGAAACAGAGAAGCAAATAGATGGGATCTATAAGGTCCAATCCACCTCTGAAAACCAGATCTAATAAAAGGAGATTTAAATGGCAAAAATTATTGATGTTGAGGGCATTGGCCCGGTTTACAGCAAGAAACTCGTCGCAATCGGTATTACCACCACCAACAAACTCTTGAAAAAAGGCGCCACACCGATGGGCCGCAAGGAAATCGAAGAGAAATCGGGTATCGGTCATGAACTGATCCTGGAATGGGTCAACCATGTCGACCTTTACCGGATCAAAGGCGTGGCCCAGGAATATTCCGACCTACTGGAAGAAGCCGGCGTCGACACCGTTCCCGAATTGGCAATGCGCAAGCCGGAAAATCTGCATGCGAAATTGGTTGAGGTTAACATGAAGAAAAGCCTCGTCCGCCAGCTCCCTTCGGAAAAACAGGTTGCGAATTGGGTCGCCCAAGCCAAAAAGATGCCTCGTGTGATCCAATACTAAACCATAGAAATCAAATCTAAATCTAAAACCTGACACCCCTGTTTGCCTTTTCAGAGCCAGGGGTGTTTGATTTTCCGATTTAGTGGCATAATTACGACTGGTTAGCCACCAAATTTTATCTACGATCCATCGGCTTTTATTCATGATACTTGTAAAGCTGCTGCCCATGAAAACTTCACCGAAAACGCTTCGACTGATCAGTTTGTTGTTGATCCTTCCCATTCTGCTATCCGCCTGCAGCGCGGCAACGCCTGTTCAGACTTCCACAGCGACTGAAACACCCACAGCGACACAACCTCCCGAATATACGCCCACACCCATTGAACCGGTTTCCCTGTTTCATCTCTTCGGCCTTACCCGAAGGTGTTCTGGACCGGGATGCGTTGAACGATATCACGATTACCGATGATGCCTCTGCAGACCTCTGGTTCGGTCCTGCTTCCAAGGCACCGGCGGGTGAACTGCTGCTTTCAAGCACCTGGGTCTATGCCCTGGCGGCACCCTTCCCAACCCTGACCGACTCGGTCTCGCTGGACGACCTGCAGGCCTACTGGCAGGGCGAACCCGTCGAAACGATGGCGGATGTGACCTATCTATCCGTGCCCGCACCGGTCGCAAATTTTCTACAAGCCCAATGGGGTGCGCCGGATCCCACTTTGGTCGTCATTGCCGATAGTCTGCCTGAAACGTCAGACCTTTGGGCGGCAAATGCCTGGGCGATCCTGCCCTTCGATACACTCACACCGCAGCTCAAAGTGATCGCGATTGACGGAATCTCGCCGCTTTCCAAATCGGACTTTGACCCGGCTGCAGCACCACTCGTCCTGACCTTTGACCTGATCAAACAAGAATCAACCAACGAAACCTTATCGGATGCCGGCCTGCAAACACTGAATGCCGCCGTTACACTCACCAATCGTGATACGGAGAAGATGACCACCCTGGTGATGACGGGCGTGACCGCCCTCGTGCGCGCCACCGCCGACAAGATGGAAGCCAACGGCGTGCTCTATCCCGCCGAGAAGATCGTCGATTGGCTCGCCAGCGCCGACCTGACCCATATCAGCAACGAGGTCTCCTTCTATGTTGATTGCCCCACGCCGGATCCCCATTCGCGGTTGCTGTTCTTCTGCAGCAGCCCGGACTATATCGAGCTGTTCGATTTCATCGGCGCGGACATCATCGAACTCACCGGTAACCACAACAACGATTCGGCTTATGTGTATGGTGTGGACGTGGTGCCTTTTTCGCTGGACCTTTATGACCAGCACGGAATGGTCTATTATGGCGGCGGGCTTGATCTGAACGACGCCCTGGCCCCGCTGACCCTGACCGACCACGGCAACAAGCTGGCCTTCATCGGCTGCAACGCCTCCGGCCCTGATTACGCCTGGGCGACAGCCGAACACGGGGGCGCAGCACCCTGCGGCGATTATGAATGGATGGCGGATGAGATCAGCCGCCTGAAGGCGGAAGGGTATTTACCCATCGCCACCTTCCAGTATTACGAGGATTATTACAACTTCCCGAACGAGAACCATATCCGCGATTTTGGGATGATGGCGGACGCCGGCGCGGTGATCGTCAATGGCAGCCAGGCGCACCTCTCCAAAGGCATGACCTTCCGGGATGACGCTTTCATCCAATACGGATTGGGCAACCTGTTCTTCGACCAGATGGGCATCATCGATCAGTATGGCAACCAGATCACGGAGACTCGTTGGGAGATCATTCAACGCCACACATTTTACGACGGAAAATACCTCAGCACCGAGCTGCTGACCGCAATGCTCGAAGATTATGCTCAGCCGCGGCCGATGACGGAAAAGGAACGAGGGATCTTCCTCGAATCGCTTTTTAAGGCCAGCGGATGGGAAACACGGTAAAATAGCAGTAATTTGTATAATCTTTATCAAAGGCTATCAACATGGTTTCCATTGCAGAATATCCCCAAGAAGGTAAATACACGATCAAAGTGGTCACTGAACGGTCAGGCGTTCCCTCGGTGACCTTGCGCGCCTGGGAAAGGCGCTATGGCCTGCTGGAGCCGGAACGGTTGGAGAACAATTACCGGCTTTATTCGGACCGCGATATCCAGGTCGTGCGCTGGATCACCCACCGCCTGGATGAAGGCTTATCCATCAGTAATGCCGTGCGGGAATATAAGGACCTGCGCAATCAAGGTATCTGGCCGGAAGCTCTGCCGACCGTTTTGGCACCCGATCCGAGTGAACCACCGAAATATCCCCCGGAGAGATACGCCGAACTGCTCTATGATGCCCTGACCTCCCACAACGAAGGCCGGGCCAGGAAGATTGTCGATTCGATCCAGAGTATGTTCGACCTCAACACGATCTTCTTCCAGATCTTCCAACCCTGTCTCTATCAAATTGGTGACGCCTGGTATCGGGGCGAGATCCGGATCGCCACCGAGCATTTCGCTTCCGCATTCATTCGCGGCATCCTGATGAAATTGCTCCAGGCGTTCCCGGTCTACAGCGACGCACCCAGTCTATTGATCGGGTGTGCTCCGGAAGAGTTCCACGAGATCGCCCCCTTGATGCTTTCCGTTCTGCTCAGGCGGGAAGGTTACCAGGTGGAATTCCTCGGCCCGGACCTGCCGGTGGATGATCTGGTGCTTTATGCTGAAGATACGGGTTCGGACATGGTGATCCTCTCCGCGGGGTTCGAAGAGACCGCCAAGCCGCTTTATCAGATGCAGGCTAAATTGGACGAGTTATCCGGGCAGCCCAAGCTGGGGTTCGGCGGCCGCTACTTCAATGAACACCCGGAAGCGCTCCAGGACATGAGCGGCGTTTTCCTGGGCCAGACCCTGGAGCAGGCGATCCAGAACGTCCACGATCTGCTGGATTGATCTAAATTTCTAAATATGGGGGAGGGAAACGGTCAGGAATCCCTGTCGGCTTCTGAAACTGCAGGTAAAAAGTGTGATGGTTTAATTCAATCCGTGTGTGAAGCAGGCCGGCCTGTTCCGCCAGGCCAATGTAATGCGCCTCGTTCCGAGCGCTATCCGGCCAGCCCTTACCATATCCGGTGCCATGTTCCTCACCGTTGGTCTGATAGCGGATATAGACCACAAAATGATCCGCATCTTCCGGGTGATGTGAGGGCAAGTCTACATCCCAGAGATGCAAGGTTCCGCCTGGTTTCAATACCCGGTTGGCTTCTTCAAAAACCCGCTGCTGATCCTCAAAATCCGAGATATACATCATCGTGAAAAAAGCCGTCGCCGTCCGGAAAGTATTATCCGCAAAGCCCAGCTGTCTGGCGTCCATTGCCACCTTACCGGGACTTGCCGGGGCCTCTCTCAACTCATCCATGCGTCGATCTATGGACACAACTTTCCGGCCGTGCAGTTGGCTGACCGCGCCTTCACCACCCCCACCAATATCGAGAATGAGTCCTTCAACTTGCAGATCATCAAGGGAAACCTGAACCTGTGGAAATTCAAAATATCGATCACTCATTCGACAATCGCCTTATAAAATATGTGATCCCCTCAGCGCACGATGGCATCGGTCATCCGCGCCACACGGGTCATCACATCCACATCATGCACCCGGACGATATCCGCACCCCGGTCAATGCAGATCGAGACGGCGGCGGCCGTCCCTTCCACCCGCTCATCCGGCGGCAGATCCAAAGTGTATCCGATGAAGGATTTTCGGGAAGGGCCAACCAACAGTGGATAGCCAAGGGCCTTGATCTCGTCCAGGCGGTCGATCAATGCCAGGTTTTGTTCGACTGTCTTCCCGAACCCAATCCCGGGGTCAAGAATGATATGCTCATCCGGGACACCTTTCTTATGTGCGAGCGATACGCTGAACATCAACTCGCTGCAGATATCACCGATCAGGTCATCGTATTTGACGCCCACGATATGACCGCCCAACCGCGCTCCGAATTCAGCCGAACCAGGCTGCAAACGATTGTGCATCAGGACGACTGGGGCGTCATATTCCGCCACCACATCGCCCAAATCCGGGTTAGCCCGGAACCCCCAGATGTCATTCACCCATTGCGCGCCGGCCGCCAGGGCCTGACGCGCCACTTCCGGCTTATAGGTATCGACTGAAACACGCACTTCCGGGAAGGCGTTGACGATCTCGGCGATGACCGGAACTACCCGTTCCAGTTCCTCCGCTTCACCCACCGGCTTCGCGCCCGGCCGGGTGCTTTCGCCGCCCACGTCGAGGATATCCGCGCCGTGATACAGGAAAATTTCAGCCTGCTGAAGCGCTGATTCGATCAAATTATCCTGACGCAGCAGCCCATCGCCGGAAAAACTATCCGGCGTGACATTGATGATTCCCATGATGTAAGTGCGTTTTCCCCAGTCCAACGGCGGTAAAGGTTTTGTTCCCATCATGCCCTCAAATTAAGCCTTGAATTTTGATCGTTGATCGGTAAAGCATATCTTCCTCGATCGGTCTTTAGGACGATATTTCACTCGCCTTCGCCGGTTGTCACTGGCTGGGCTTCCGCGAGCAGGTCCACCCGGTCAATTGGTCCGTCCATGCTGTAAAGTGTGACCGAGAAAGAAATCTCCCCACCGGCCAGCAGCTCCAGGTCGTTCTCCCAACGGCGGACCGCCAGGATGTGGCCCTGAATGTCAAAGGCGGTGGCGCTCAACCAGACATACTGTGCATCCTGCTGGTCGGACGAAAGCGAGATCGTCCCACTGACAATCGCCGACTGACCATCCTCGCTGATATCGAGCGTCTGATCATTGATGACCAGGTCAAGATAGCGCTGGTCACCGGGCATCACCGGCAGAGTAAAGTTGACTTCAGCCGAAGCAACCAGCGAAGCCGGCAGGGGCGGCTGGAAGTATGCGATCAAGGGCAGCGACTTGCCTGCAGGCAGCAGGTTGAGCGGTGTGATAGCCGTCTCCTGGCGGATATCCTCACCCTGACCCAGCTTGATTGTGGCGGAAACGTTTTCCAGCGCAGTGTCCTGGTCGTTCTCGACCAGCACGAAGCACCACAACCCACCCAATGCGTCGGGGTAACAGTCCGGCGTTCCGAGTGCGTTTTCATCCGGCGTCGGTTCGACGGTCTCCTGGTTATTTTCAGAGGTTGCGGTGGGCGTGGGAGGTGGCGTAGGTGTGATCGGGATCAGCAGCGTCATCCCGACCGTCATGGCTCGCGGGTCCACTTCAGGGTTAGCGGTCATGAGCACATCCGGGCTGAGGCCATAGCGGAAAGCGATGCTGTACATATCATCGTTCAACTGCACTTCGTAGTAAACCGGCGTGGGTGTGGGTGTGATGGTCGGTGAGGGGGTCGGGCTGACGTAATCGGTAGGCAACGGCGTGACCGTCGGGGTGCCCGAGGGATAGGGTCGCAGGGTCCCGCTCAAAGTTGCCGTCGGCGTACCTCCGGTGAGTGGTGTATCGGTCACAGAAGCGCAGGCGGAGGCTATAAACCCCACGAAAATGAGTGTAAACAGCGCGAAATAGCTGGTTTTACGCATGCTGGCATTATACCAGTGAAGGTTCAGCGGTTCCAAAGCCAAATGATGGGTTAAATTCAGCCTTTTTGCACCCAGGTGTTAGAGAATCGTTAGATCGCATCCCCAACGCTTGCCTTCGACCTGTAAGGGGACTATAATCTGGAAGGATAAATGTTAGGAAGAGTGCAATGCCGACTTATACGTATCAATGTGAAAATTGCGGAATCCGCTTCGATCAATACCAGAAGTTCACGGATGACGCGCTGGTTGTTTGCCCGGAGTGCGGCGAGCCCGCCCTGCGCAAGGTCTACCAGCCGGTAGGTATTGTATTTAAAGGTAAAGGGTTTTACGCCACCGATAACCGCTCCCCCTCCGGCCAAACCTATTCCTCCGAAAAGGACGATCACGGCAAGAAGGAAAGTGCTGAATCCAAGAGCGAGACCAAATCGGAAAACAAATCAGAATTCGACGAAAGCTAAAAAAGAAGATTAGCAGGAAATTAGTGGGGGTAATGTTAAGCATCAATAAATTTATCAGCCAATTCTAAAACACTTCCCTCTTGAGCATAGTAAATTTCGATATTATTGTTCTGCAGCAGCTGAAGCAGCTCGTCTTCAAGGGATCCCGTCACCAATGTGTGAACGCCTGCAGCAATTGCCTTTTCAATCAAGGCTGTCGTGCCGGAATTATTTTCAATCGTTTCAAACCTGAAATTTTCATCAACAATCACAAGAAAACCACACTTTGAAAGGTTGGGCTCGATCCATGCGCCTAAACCCGCGCCTTTTGAACTCACCGCTATTTTCATTATGAATTGTCCTTAAGTAAACAGGCAGGCTTAACCGATCCTGCCTGTTTTTATTGTGTTTATTCCTTATTCAGCAGCGACCAAAGCCTTGATCGCATCGACAGCCTGTTCGGTGGTCATGTTACGAATATCCACGCCATGAAGGTGTTCTTTCTCGAAACCAGCCTTTTCCATTGCGTCTCTGAACATTTTCACCTGCATTAAGGGATCACACGCCGCAACGTAAAGTTCTGAAGTGGAATCACCCCCCAGCAATGTTTCCAGGAAAACATCGCCATCCGAAGCACAAAGCTGCGGATGAACCGCGACATAATCAACCAACCCTTCCCGCCTGAGTGCATTCCCCACTTCAAAGATGTTCATTTCCTGAAATGAAGGACAGGTGCCTTGACATACACATAACAACAAACCTTTTTTCGCCATTTTTACTCCTTTTTTTGAATATCGCCGAAGTATGAAATCGCCTCTTCAGGGCAGATTTTTCCACATCCCCGGCAAAATTCAACACAATTTTCCGGATTTACAACCTGGGGAAATTCATCCCCCGCTTCATAAACATCATGTTGACAAAAATTCACACAAGTTTCGCAGTTAATGCATAAATCTTCATCGATGATGGGATACCAATTTTTAGCCATTTTCACTCCTAAGAAGCTTTTCTTCAACAATTGATCTCGTTTTGAGTCAACAATTTCATTCACTAGGACCATTTATCGTTGATGTTCTTGTACTGAAAAACACTCAATTCCGTCACTTCATTCTAAGAATATTGAAGAGTTTATATATTCAATATTTTATATATATGATTTTATGCATATATTATTACCAAAAAAAAGAAAGTCAATATGACTTTCATCCCATAAAGGTCTTTGATAACCTTTGCTCATTTTCTCTTGACAAAAAACACAGAATTAATATAATTCAATAGCCATTGAACTATTATACCCCAACCAATCAATTAAACAATATCAATGCTCAGAGGAATTGAATAAAACGATAACCTCTGGAAAATAAGTGAGATAAAAAATGAACATGAAACCTACCGAGGCGGCTAATTCGGACCTTAATCAATTCGCAAAGATTTTGAAAGTCATCGGCGAACCAAATCGCTTGATGCTGCTGAACAAGATCATTGAAGGCGTGCAGTGCAACTGCGAATTGGGCAAGTCGCTGGCGTTAGCACCAAATCTGGTTTCCCATCACCTGTCCGTTCTCTGTGATTCTGGGATCGTCGAAGCAACCAGAGATGAAAATGACGCAAGGTGGATTTATTACTCGATCAATACGCAAACCCTGGACAAAATAAGACATCAGTTTGATGACTTCTTTGATCAGGAGAGAATAAAGCCTTGTCTGGGCACATGCGGCCCGAACTTAACTGAAAAGGAATAATCATTCATCATCCAGTAGTACACGATCCCTACCCCCAGAACCAAAAACCGTCACTACCATTAAATCCGAGGCCAAGCAATGATTGAGAATCAGGAAAAACAAATCAGTACATTTGAGAAATATTTAGCATTGTGGGTCGCTTTGTGCATGGCGGCCGGTATTTTATTATCTGTGGTACTGCCAGGCATTGGCGAGGCAATAGATTCTTGGCAGATACGAGGCATTTCAATCCCAATCGGGATCTGCCTATTTTTGATGATGTACCCGGCGATGCTCAATATCCAATTTTCAGAAATTAAGAAGTTGGGCAAGAATCCTTTACCAATATTATTGACAATGGTTTCAAACTGGCTCGTCGCACCACTGATCACGGCGTTACTGGCAATTCTATTCCTCAAAGATAATCCACAGTTGCTCGTTGCCGTAATTCTCTTAGGCTCCAGTCCATGCACGGCAATGGTGCTGGTATGGGGAAAATTGGCAAAGGGCAATCAGGAGCAGAATGTGGTCAACACCAGCATTAATACGATCACAATCATGTTCCTCTACGTGCCTGTGGTCAGTTTATTGACCGGCCTCCAGGGCATCCCGCTTGATCGCGGTCTGCTCCTTTTTCCTCCGCACTTGTTTTCATTGGGTTACCATTGATCTTCGAAATCCTGAGTAAGAAACTGCTTATCCAATGGAAAGGTACTGAATGGTTCAACCATAAATATCGATACGTTGTCGGAAAAATTTCTACAATTGCCCTGCTGACCACCTTGGTGATCCTATTCTCCCTGAACGGACAGGTGCTTCTGCAAAATTTTGATAAATTACTCCTGGTATCCATTCCCTTATTAGTCGGATTTGTGATCGTGGTTGGCTATAACATCCTCATTACAAAAGCCTTCAAGCTTAATTACCGGGAGGCGATCATCACCGTTTTAATCGGCTCCTCCAGCCATTTTGAAATTGCGATTGCTTCCGCTGTTGCACTTTATGGCGTAGGTTCTCAGGCCGCACTGGGCACAACAATGGGTCTCTTTTGGGAAGTCCCGGTCATGCTGAGTTTGGTGGCCTTTGGGAAATGGCTCAATAAACGAGGATTTTGGACGCCAAAACTAACAGCTGAAACGGAGAGGGAACTATAAGGAAGGTATCAAATCCACCAAAAACTTGGGGAATTACCCGCTTGCAAGGCTGCGAAAATCGCAGCCTTTTTAATATAATTTTGGGCGTAGTTCGGTTTCTGCCAGTACCTAACCTTCGCCGCGATTGCCCCTCGGACCCAACGTTTGACCGGTTTGCGCTATAATCCTATTACCGTCTAAATTATACAAATGAGTGCAAAATTATGAAACAATTGCTTCAGAATATCAAAACGGGTGAACCGATGGTCGCTGAAGTCCCCATTCCGCATCCTGCGGAAGGCACAGCACTTGTCCATACCGCTGTTTCACTGGTCTCAGCCGGCACTGAACGCATGGTGATCGAATTCGCCAAGCAGGGATTGCTGGGTAAAGCTCAGTCCCGGCCCGACCTGATGCGCCAGCTCATCAACAAAGCCTGGCGTGAAGGGCTCCTGACCACCTATGAAGCAGCGATGAACAAACTCGACCAGCCGATGGCACTCGGTTATTCCTCCGCCGGCACCGTCGCCGAAGTTGGGCCGGACCTGGAAGGGTTCCGGGCGGGTGACCGGGTAGCCTGTGCGGGCGGCGGTCACGCCGTGCACGCCGAATACGCCGTGATCCCGAAAAACCTGATGGTCCACATCCCCGATGGAGTCGATTTCGAACAGGCGGCATTTACCACCGTCGGCGCGATCGCGATGCAGGGCTTCCGCCTGGCGGACGTGCAGGTCGGGTCCCGCGTGGCCGTAATCGGCCTGGGGCTTTTAGGCCTGATCACCACCGGCATCGCAGCCGCAGCCGGCTGCCAGGTGCTGGGTATCGACCTCGATCCGCAGCGCGTTGAACTGGCGAAATCGATGGGGGCCCTTACCGCGGTAGTCCGTGATCAAGCTTCTGAAGCAGCGGGCGTTTTTTCCAACGGCCGCGGCGTGGACACCGTTCTGATCTGCGCCGATACAACCTCGAACGATCCGATAGAGCTGGCCGGTGAAATCGCTCGGGACCGGGCGAAGGTCGTGGCTATCGGTGCCGTCGGCCTGGAAATCCCTCGCAATGAATATTATGCAAAAGAGTTGGAAGTATTGGTCTCCCGTTCCTATGGCCCCGGCCGGTACGACTCTCAATTTGAAGAAGCCGGCGTGGACTACCCCATCGGACATGTCCGCTGGACTGAGACGCGCAACATGGAAGCCTTCCTCGATCTGTTGGCATCCGGGAAATTGGATGTTTCACCGCTCATCACGCATCGCATCCCAATCGAAGAAGGTCAAAAAGCCTACGAACTGATCACAGGCAAGGAACCTTACCTTGGTGTCCTGCTGACCTATGGTGACCACCCCCTACCCCAAGACAACCGGATACCCAATAAAAAGGCGCCTCCCGTGCGGGTCGTCCCCGGCGAGATCCTGGCCTTGGGCGTGCTGGGGGCAGGTAATTATGCGCTTTCGACCTTCCTGCCGGCGATCACCAAGGTGGGTGGGATTGCGCCGGTAGGGATCGTTTCCGCTTCCGGCGTCAGCGCCCACCATGCCGCCCAACGCTACGGTTTTGGCTTCGCCGCCAGTGACCCCGACGCGCTCATCGAGGATCCGGCCATCAATTTGATCGCGGTCCTGACCCGTCACAACCTGCACACGCCGCAGACCCTGCAAGCCCTCAAGGCCGGCAAGCATGTTTACTGCGAAAAACCACTCGCAATCAATAAACGGCAGCTCGACCGGATGGAGAAAGCTCTGAAAAAAGGCGGCCAGCCCCTGCTGATGTTGGGTTTCAACCGGCGCTTTGCTCCCCTGGCCGTCCATCTAAAAAGCTTTGTGGACAAACGTCAGGAGCCGCTTTACGCCCATTTCCGGGCCAACGCAAACATGATCCCGGCTGACCATTGGATCAACGATCCGAAAATCGGCGGCGGGCGCATCATCGGCGAAGGCTGTCATTTCATCGACTTCCTGACCTTCCTGGTCGGCGCTAACCCCGTCGAAGTGACCACCCAGGGTCTTCCCGACAACGGTAAATACAGCGAAGACAATGTCGTGATGACCTTCCGCTTCCCGGATGGGTCAATCGGCGTTGTCAGCTATCTGGCAAACGGTGACAAATCTTTCCCAAAGGAATACGTGGAAGTCTTCACCGGCGGTCGAATTGCCGTTCTGCATGACTGGCGCAAACTGGAACTGGTGGAAAAGGGACATCGCAAGGTTCACCGCAGCGCCCTGCGGCAGGATAAAGGCCACAAAGACGCCTGGCGCGCCTTTCTGGCAGCAGTACAGGGAGACCAATCCCCGCCAATCCCTTATGATCAGTTGATCGGCGTGACTCGAGCCAGTTTCGCGGCGGTCGACTCCCTGCGCAACGACAAACCCATCACTATCCCGGAAACGGACCTCGCCTGAGGGACGGACCTCTGATCGGTATGTCTGGCATTGTCAAACCTCGCATACTTATTGTGATCGCCATCTTCCCGCTTATCCTTATTCTGCTGTCTGCCTGCACACCGGACGAGACAACGCCGGTTGCGACAGTTAACCCAACCAGCACCGATGTTTTATGGCAGCCGGAACAAGGCTTGCGCTGGCAGGTGCAGTATGTGGACGATCCGGATTTATCCATTGACGCGGACGTGTTCGACCTGGACCTGTTTGAAACGACCGAAACTCAGATCGAAACGCTGCATGCCGACGGTAAAAAAGTGGTTTGTTACCTTAACGCCGGCGCCTGGGAGGACTGGCGGCCGGACAGCGATGAATTCCCGGAGTCGGTCCTGGGCGCGGACTATACCGGGTGGCCCGGGGAACGCTGGCTGGATATCCGCCAGATCGACGCCCTCGCCCCCATCATCACCGCCCGGTTGGACCTCTGTGCCCGGAAGGGATTCGATGGGGTGGACCCGGACAACCTCGACGGGTATACCAATGCCACCGGTTTCCCGTTGACAGCGGAAGACCAACTCGCCTATAACCGCTGGCTGGCAGCCGAGGCGCACCAACGCGGCCTGGGGATTGGGTTGAAGAACGACCCGGAACAGGCAGCAGCGCTGGTAAACGACTTCGACTGGGCGACCACCGAAAGCTGCTTTGCCGAAGGCTGGTGTGATGAACTAGCACCCTTCATTGAAAACGGAAAGCCTGTCTTCGATATCGAATATACCGAGGAAGGCATGCAGCCCAAAGACTTCTGCACCCTCGCAGCCGATCTTTCAATCGACGCCATCCTCAAACATCGTAATCTGGATGTATGGCTGATGACCTGCCCCTAAGCGGAGCGTTATGAACTCTCTCGTAAAAATCTTCAAATCCCTCCGGCAGCTTGGACCGGGCAAACTCTGGCGCTACGGCCTGTACCGGTTTGGTCTGTTCAGCGGACATTACCGGCGGTTGACGCCCAATCGCCGCTCGAATTATGCGGGTAGACCAGCTCTCCGGCCTATAACACAATTTCCTAAACTCTCCTCCGACCAGATCGATCAAACAATCGCCGAAGCGGATGAAGTTCTGCAGGGCAAGGTCCGGCTCTTCGGCGGGCCACCCGTCCCGCTGGACCTGGATGCCGGTGCATCACCGCTGCACTGGACGGCGTTGGAAAGAATCCCGCCTGAAGGCGATATCAAGCTGACCTGGGAACCGGGGCGATTTGGTTGGGCGATCACTTTGGCGCGCGCCTATGCTTTCAGCGGCGAGGAAAAATACCCCCGGGATTTTTGGAAGAAGACCTTGCACTTTTTGGAAGCGCATCCCCCCAATCTGGGGCGTCAGTGGCAGTCCGCCCAGGAAGTGGCAATCCGGTTGATGGCGCTGGTCTTCTGTGACCGGGCCTTTGCGTCGAGCCCTAAATCAACCCTGGAAAAGCGACGCCGCTTGTGGCAAGCTGTCGCCGAACATGCACAGCGCATCCCACCCACCCTGGTGTATGCCCGCGCCCAGAACAACAACCACCTGCTTTCTGAAGCAGCCGGTTTGTACGCCGCCGGGATTTACCTGGCGGACCATCCTGATGCCGCCCGATGGAAGGCTCTGGGGCAACGCTGGCTCAATTGGGGTTTCCAGCATCAGATCGAGGAATTCGGCACCTATATCCAAAACAGCGTCAACTATCATCGTTTGATGCTGCAATTGGCCTTGTTCACGGATTGGCTACGGCGCGAAGCCGGTGAACCGGACTGGCCGGATGCCACCCGCCAGCGGCTGGTCGCGGCGACTCGCTGGCTCTGGGCGCTGACCGACCCGGAGACGGGCGCCGTCCCGAACCTGGGCGCCAACGATGGCGCCTACATCTTCCCGCTCACCAGCCAGCCGTTCACCGATTTTCGCCCGGTGGTGGACGCAGCCGCGCGTGCTTTTTTGGGCGAATCTTTGCCTGGTTCCGACCGACAAGACGAGATGTCCACCTGGTTCGGGCTTACCGACCTACCGGCGAGCGGCGCGCAACAACCGCAGGTGCAGGATATGCTGCGCGTGGCAAGCGGTTCCGGTCGGGCATTCCTCCATGCAGCGCACTTCCACGACCGCCCCTCCCACGCCGACCAGCTCCATGTGGACCTCTGGTGGCGAGGCGTGAATGTGGCACGAGACGCGGGGACTTACCTCTACAATGGCGCACCGCCCTGGGATAATGCCCTGGTGACCGGTTTCGTGCACAACACCCTGACTCTCGACGGACAGGACCAGATGCAGCAAGCCGGACGCTTCCTCTGGCTGGATTGGGCACAGGCGGAAGTTTTGGCGCATGAAGTGGATGAGGAGGGTCACCTCCGGCGCGTTGTCGCCGAACACAACGGCTTCCGGCGACTCGGTGCGCTGCACCAGCGAACGCTGGAAGCGACCGCTTCCGGTTGGCGGGTGATCGATGCGGTGCTGCTTGCTGATGACGCAAAAAGTCAAAATCATACCGCTCGAATAAGCTGGCTCTTACCGGATTGGGAATGGAAAGCAATTTCGGAGAACGCTTTACAGATCGACACGCCAGTGTTCTCGTTCAAGCTGCAGTTCACTGGTATATCAACGCTTGGTCTGATACGCGGGGGTGAATGTATGTTAGGAGATATTGACCCTGAACCCACCTGGGGCTGGCTCTCTCCCACCTATGCCATCAAGCAACCTGGACTGATGGTGGTCGCAGCCACCTCCGGTCGCCTCCCCATCGAGATCATCACCGAATGGCGCTTTGATTAAACCTTATTGTTGGGTAGCTTAGACTCCCACTAGGGTTAACCCACCACCTTTGGGTTTTATAGTTCATATTTCTTCTATGGCAATAAATTGTGCCTATCCTATATAGTGGGTCAGCGACCCACCCTGCTACTCTATATTATTAGGAATTCAAACTTTTTATTCTTGCGGATTTATCAACCCGCTCGACCTTTTCCCCAACTCCCCATTCATCGAGTAAAATTGTTAACAATATGCACATCCTGCTGATCCACCAGGCCTTTGCGGCGATGGATGAACCCGGCGGCACCCGTCACCATGAACTGGCAAGGCACCTCGCTCGTGAAGGGCACAAGGTGACCATCATCGCCAGCCCTATCAGCTACCTCACAGGCACCGGACAGGGTAAAAGGGTCCGCAAACAAACCGATGACCTGGGCGTGACCATTATCCGCAGTTACACGCTACCCGCCTTACACCGTTCTTTTATCTGGCGGGTTTTTAGTTTCCTCAGCTTCATGCTCTCATCCTTCATCAACGGGTTGTTCGTCCGTAAAGTGGACCTGGTCTGGGGTACCACGCCGCCCATCTTCCAGGGTCCCACGGCCTGGCTGTTGGCGCGATTGAAAGGTGTGCCTTTCCTGCTGGAGGTGCGCGATCTTTGGCCGGCGTTCGCCGTAGCGGTAGGTGTTTTGAAAAACAAAACTCTCATCCGCATGTCGGAATGGCTGGAACGCTTCCTGTACAAACACGCCGACCTGGTCATGGTCAATTCACCCGGCTTCATCGAGCATGTCTCAACCCACGGCGCGAAAGAGATTGAGCTTATCCCCAACGGCGCGGATCCGGAGATGTTCGCTCTCAATGCGGATGGCAAGACTTTTCGAGAACAACATGGCCTGGATGACGCCTTTGTGGTGCTCTACGCCGGTGCACACGGCATGTCCAACGACCTGGACATCGTCCTGGAGGCTGCCAAATATCTTCTGCCCAACCCCGGAATCAAGTTCGTTCTGCTTGGAGACGGCAAGGAAAAACCCCGCTTGCAGCAGGAAGCAAACCGGCGCGGCCTGGACAATGTCCTGTTCCTGCCTCCAATCCCAAAGGTGCTGATGCCCGAAGCCCTGGCCGCTGCGGACGCCTGCCTGGCGATCCTCAAGCCAATTGAATTGTACAAAACCACCTATCCCAACAAGGTGTTTGATTACATGGCTGCGGGGAAGCCGGTGGTCCTGGCAATTGACGGTGTGATCCGGCAGGTGGTCGAAGAGGCGCAGGCCGGCGTGTTCGTCCCACCCGGTGACCCTGAGGCGCTGGCTGCTGCGATCACCCAATTAGCATCAAACCCTGAAAAATGTAATAAAATGGGAGTGAACGGTAGAAAGTTAATTGAAATGAATTTTTCGAGGACGGAACTTGCCGAAAGGTTTACGACGCTCCTGGAATCAATAAGGAGGAGAAATGCCTGAAAAGATCTTAGTTGTAGATGATGAAATCTCCCTGCAGGAAACGGTTGCTTATAACCTGAAGAAGCAGGGATATGACGTGCAAACTACCGGAGATGGCACCGAAGCGCTGGACCTGGCAAGGGAAATGCAGCCCGACCTGATCATCCTGGACGTGATGCTGCCCGGGCTGGACGGCTTTGAGATTTGCCGTATCCTGCGTAAGGAAATGACGACTCCCGTGTTGATGTTGACTGCCCGTGATGACGAGATCGACCGCGTGGTGGGTTTGGAAGTCGGCGCCGACGACTATATGGCCAAACCATTCAGCATGCGGGAATTGATCGCTCGGGTGAAAGCCATGCTCCGCCGGGTCCGCCTGATCCGTGAAGAAGTAAATACCGGCGAAGGTTCGGATGGCAAACCGAAAAAGGAAATTTTGGAGTTCGATAACCTGAAGATCGATATGACCCGCCGGGAAATTACGGTGGACGGTGAGGTAGTCGCCTTCAAACCCAAGGAATACGAGCTGCTGACCTTCCTCGCCCAACACCAGGGCCAGGTGCTTTCCCGTGAATTCATTCTCGAACGCGTTTGGGGCTGGGACTTCATCGGCGACAGCCGCACGGTGGACGTGCATGTCCGCTGGCTGCGTGAGAAGATCGAGAGCGATCCGGCCAATCCCCGGCGAATCATCACCGTGCGAGGCGCCGGTTATCGCTTCGAAGGCTGATCCATGCAGCGTCAGATCCGCTGGCGGATCGTTTTACCCTACCTGATCCTGCTCGCCGTTTCCATGATCGTGTTCACGGTCCTGATCGTGAACCTTATCCGGCAGCAGGAGGACACCCAATGGCAGAATCAATCCCTGGATACCGCGCGAATGGTCGCCAGGGAGGCAAAACCGCTGTTCAATTCACCGGACGGCAGCGCCCAACTTACCCAACTCGCTGTTGACACATCTGAAATATACGGCTTTGGTGTCACCTTCTTGAATCCGGATGGCGACATCATCGCCTCCTCGATTCCGGGCGACAACGTCCCTGCAGATCCGCTCCGGCTGCTGGGCGTGAACCAGGCATTGGAATCGGGTTCAGGGTTTGGCCGCGCAGGGAAGGCTTTGGGCGCGGCGGTTCTGATCGAAGATGACGCGCAAAATCCCCTTGGGATATTGCAGCTCCAAATCCCTCTTTCCTACTTTCAATTGAACCTCAACCGGATCGCCTGGCTCAGCCTGGCGGTGATCCTGATCAGCATCACCGGGTTGATGTTGATCTCACTGATTGCCAATGACCGCTCACTCCATCCGATGGAAACACTGACCATCGCGGCCCAGCAGATGAGCATGGGGAATTTCACCAACGTTGAATTCCCCGAATCCCCTCAGGAGCTGACCGAATTGAGCGGTGCGCTGCAGACAATGTCAAAGCAGTTGGGCGCGCAGATCAACGCGCTCACCAGTGAACGCGCCAAACTCTCTGCCGTCCTCAACCAAATGACCGATGGTGTGATGATCGTGGACACGAACGGCCGGGTTCAACTCCTTAACCCGGCAGCCGAGCGCCTGTTTGAGATCAGCGAATCCGTCGCCCTTAACCGGTCGATCGTCGAAGTGATCCGCTATCACCAGTTGGTGAACCTGTGGCGTAACACAAAATCCGGCGAACGACAAAGCATCACCATCGAGATCGGGCCGCAGCACCTGTTCCTGCAGGTGGTGGCAACCCCCTTGAAAACCATCCTGCCGGGGAACACCATGATCCTCTTTCAGGACCTGACCCAACTCCGCCGCCTGGAGACCGTTCGGCGGGACTTCATCAGCAATGTCTCCCACGAACTGCGGACACCTTTGGCCAGTCTGAAAGCCCTGGCGGAGACCCTCCAGGAAGGCGCATTGGAAGATCCACCGGCTGCCCGTCGGTTCATCATCCGCATGGAAACCGAGATCGACAACCTGACCCAACTGGTCAACGAACTTTTGGAACTTTCCCGGATCGAATCCGGTAAGGTCCCGCTCTCGTTCCACCGTATCCGACCTTATGATCTGCTCCGTCCCTCCACCGAACGGATGGCCTTGCAGGCTGAACGCGCCGGCCTCGAACTTGTTTTTGATTGCCCGATAGACCTCCCGATGGTCTTTGCCGACCCGGACCGCATCACCCAGGTGCTGATCAACCTGATCCACAACGCGGTTAAATTCACCCCACCCAACGGCAAGATCACCGTTTCCGCCTATCAGGACGGCGACCATATCGTTTTCTTCGTCCGGGATACCGGCGTGGGGATTGCCCAGAACGACATCGCGCGGATCTTCGAGCGCTTTTATAAGGCGGATCGCGCCAGAGCGGGCGGCGGCACCGGCCTGGGACTCTCCATCGCCCGGCATATGATCGAATCGCACGGCGGCAACATCTGGGCTGAAAGTGAAGAGCAGGTCGGCAGCACATTCTACTTCACGCTGCCGGTCGCCTGATGTTAACCCGTTATTTACCGGCATTTATTAGACTTTAACTGATTATTGGTATGGCTGAAATGTCCGCATGTTATGATTTCAATACGTGTGATCGAACACCTTACTCACACCCCATTAATTTACACGAACAAAATACTGGATCCAATCAATGTACGTATTCAAACCTGCGAGCCTGTCCACAATGACAACTGAGATGACCAACGAACCCCTTCCCCGGACCGGGCAAACCAGTATCAATATTGGTGAAAAAGAGGAAAAACAAGCCCTCGAATCTCTGCCGATCAAGATGGCGGCGGAAAATCTTTCTGTGTTCTATGGTAAATTCAAAGCGGTCAACGACATCTCCATGCACATCCCGCAAAATAAGATCACGGCTCTGATCGGTCCTTCCGGATGCGGTAAATCTACTTTACTGCGTTCTTTCAACCGGATGAACGACCTCGTCCAGGGCTCCCACGTGGAAGGCCGGGTTCTGCTCAACGGTAAGAATATCTACGACCCAGACGTTGATGTGGTCGACATCCGCCAGCGGATCGGGATGGTCTTCCAGCGGCCAAACCCCTTCCCAATGAGCGTCTTCGACAACGTCGCCTACGGACCTCGTCTCTACGGCATCCGGAAGAAGAATGTCCTTGAGGAGATCGTGGAACATTCGCTCCGTCAGGCTGCCGTCTGGAACGACGTCAAGGACAAACTGGGACAATCCGGGCTGGAGCTCTCCGGTGGTCAGCAGCAAAGACTCTGCATCGCCCGAGCCATCGCCGTGGAACCGGCGGTGATCCTGATGGATGAACCCGCTTCGGCCCTCGACCCAATCTCCACGCTCAAGATCGAGGAGCTGATGGAATCGCTGAAAGAAGAATACACCATTGTGATTGTCACTCACAATATGCAGCAGGCTGCGCGTGTATCGGATTTCACCGCATTCCTGATGATCGATGACAATCGTTCGGGGACGCTGGTGGAATACGGCGCAACCGAACAGATCTTCACCAACCCACAAAACCGCCAGACGGAAGAGTATGTGACTGGTCGTTTCGGATAGAATGATATAAAATAACAAAACCTACTGATCCATCCTTCGGGAGAGCGACATGCCACGCCAGACTTTAGACCGAGAAATCCATCACCTGCAAGATGAGGTCCTGCTTTTGGGCAGCATGGTCGAACAGGCCATGTTGAACAGCATTGATGCACTTAAAAGGCGGGATTTGGAATCGTCCCGGCGGGTCTATCGCGACGATGACCTGATCAATGAGAAACGTTATGCCATCGAAAACCGGGTCCTGATCCTGTTCGCTACCCAGCAGCCGATCGCGCATGACCTGCGCCTTTTGGCCGCCATCCTCGAAGTGATCACTGAACTCGAGCGCATGGGAGACTACGCCAAAGGCATCGCCAAGATCAATCTGCTGATCGGTCAGGACGACACACCGATCCCCGGCCGTGAGATCAGCCGGATGGGTGACCTCGCGGTGGGTATGCTCCATCGTGCTTTGAGCGCTTTCATCTCAGAAGATGTCAATATGGCTTACCGCATCCCCAAAGAAGATGACCAGGTGGATGAACTTTATAACCAGATCTACCATAAGATGGTCGCCACCATGATCGCCGACCCGGAGATCATTGACCATTCAAATTACATAATGTGGGTCGTCCACAATATCGAGCGTATGGCCGACCGGGTCACGAACATCTGCGAGCGGACGATCTTTATCGCCACCGGGGAACTCCTGGAAATTGATACCGGGGATGATGAATGGGATGACGAGGACGAGCTCTAATTCTTTTTCGGTTTTAATTCATTGAATAGAATAATACCGGCTTTAAAAGCCGGTTTTTATTTTTTGCTGAATTGGGATGAGTGTGATAAATCTAGTATAATTTTTCTACTCACCTGGATTCTCTCAGCTCGAAAGGCTACACGTGTTAAGGGAAAACAATACCCCCGGAAAATTAATTGTCGTTGAAGGTATTGACGGCAGTGGGAAATCCACTCAAATTGACCTGCTCTATAAATGGCTTCAGACGCAAGGCCGATCGGTCTATTTCAGTGAATGGAATTCCTCACAGTTGGTCAAATCAACCACTAAACGCGCCAAGAAAAAGAAGTTGTTCACACCGTCCACATTCAGCCTCCTGCAGGCGACCGATTTTGCCGACCGTTGGGAAAACCGGATCTTTCCGCTTTTGAAGGCAGGGGTGATCGTCCTGGCCGACCGGTATGCTTTTACGGCCTTCGGACGTGATGTCGCCCGCGGCGTGGACCATCAATGGGTTCGGAATCTCTATTCCTTCGCCTTGCAGCCGGACATCGCCCTATATTTCCGGGTGCCGCTGGATATCGCCGTCAAGCGCATCACCAGCGCCAGGGCAACCCTCAAATACTATGAAGCAGGTATGGACCTTAAGCTGTCAGAAAGCAGGATTGAAAGTTTCCATCTTTTCCAGGAACGGATCCTCAACGAATACGACCAGATGGTGGACGAATTTGGTTTGACCGTGATCGACGGCACATTGACCGTCCAGGCGCAGCAGCGGCTCGTCCGGGAGATCGTGCGAGAGGAGCTTGAAGGCTGGAAGGGCCTGCCGATCCCCAGTGGGAACCCGAAGAGCCTCCTGGATATTGAAGCGAATAACGGGAAAGGCGGTGCCTATGTCTGATCCAAAATTCTACGGCGCTGGTTTCCCCTATCGTGAAATTTCGGACCTCCCCGGAAAACTGATCGTCCTGGAAGGATCGGATGGCGTTGGACGTTCCACCCAGACCCAGCTCCTTCGTCGCTGGCTGGAGGATGAAGGCTTCGCCGTGTCGGATACCGGCCTGCGCCGATCAAACATGACTCAAAAAGGGTTGGATGAGGCCAAGAACGGGCATACGCTCAGCCGGATCACAATGAGCCTTTTTTACGCGACCGACTTTGCCGACCGCCTGGAGAACCAGATCATTCCGGCGCTGGAAGCAGGATTTATCGTCCTTTCGGACCGCTATTTCTATTCCATCATGGCGCGCGATATCGTTCGCGGCGCTGACCCTGAATGGGCGCATAAGGTCTACGGCTTTGCGCTCAAACCTGACCTGATCCTTTACCTTAAGGCGGATGTCAGCGACCTGGTTTCCCGCCTGATCCACGGACGCGGCTTGAATTACTGGGAAGCCGGGATGGATATCCATCTTTCAGACAACCTGTTTGACAGTTTCATTGATTACCAGTCCAAACTGGAATTGATGTTCGATAAGCTGGCAAAAGAATATGGTTTTGTAACCATTGATGCCGGCCGGCCTGCATTGGAAGTGTTCTCAGACCTCCAAAACAAGATTAGAAACCTATTGGAAGACCAACAGCCGATCATCGATGTAAATCTTTAAACATAATTCTCGATTTGTCGGTTAGCAAGACTGGGAGATAGCACGATGGGCAAGCAAATCTCAAAACCGATCTGTGAATTTGGCGCTCAATTCATGCTGACGCAAGTCCATGCGCTAGCCGGTGAAATTGAAGGCGTTCAATTCGGTCGAGATATTGAAAGTGTACATCGGACACGGGTCGCCTCACGACGGCTCAGTAACGGCTTGAAAATCTTCAAGGATTGCCTCCCCCACAAGCGTTCTAAAACCTGGCGGGACGAAGTCCGTAAAGTATTGCATTCCCTTGGAACGGCGCGTGACCTGGATATCCAGATCACCGAATTGACCGCCCTCTACGATGAACATCTGGATGCTAAATATAAACCGGGTTATAATCGCCTGCTTCTGCGGCTGAAACAATCCCGTACTAAAGCGCAGAAGAAGATCAACAAGACTCTTTTCAAGCTGACCGAAGGTGATGTTCTGACGCAATTGGCCCATTGGTTGGAAAAGCGGGTCGATCAGCCTGATGGACTCCACGATTATTCTCCGGATCTATTCAAAAAAGCCCAGGACGAAATCCAACACGCCCTGGATGGCTTCCTGAAATTTCAGGACACCGTCGGCCAGGAAGAAAACGCCGACAAGCTGCATGCCATGCGAATCGCCGGGAAGCATCTGCGTTACACGTTGGAAATTTTCGCCCCGATCTATGCCGGTGAACTGGACCCCTTTATCGTCGTCATGAAGAACATTCAGGACCTTCTGGGTGCGTTCCATGACAATGATGTTTGGATCAACTGGCTGCCCAAATTCATCGAAAAGGAACGCGAGCGCATCGAGGATTATTTCGGCAATTCCGGGCCGCTGGAGCGGTTGCTGCCTGGGTTCCACAACCTGATGGAAAACAGGCAGGCTGCCCGTGACGCCGCCTACCAGGCTTTCCGTTTGGAATGGCAATCCGTACTGGATGATAACGCCTGGCATGTCCTTGAATCCATGATCGCTATACCGGAAGGGAACGAACCGGAATCCGAACCTACTCCTGATGAGACGTCGCTCGAGGAAACCCAGGTGACGGCATTCCATGAAATCACAACCGAAGTGGCAGTGGAGTCGATGTCCGATGAACCACCAATCGACAATGAAGATCCTGAACCAGACGATGAAGGTTCGTTTATCGAACTGACGGACCAGTTCCCCACTGACGAAGAATAGAAGTTTTTTCAGATGAAAATCACCCTTATTTCAGATATTCACGGCAACCTGCCGGCGTTTCAGGCCGTACTTGAGACACGCGCAAGGCCGCTTTGCCGATGAAATGATCCTGAACATGGGAGATATGACGGGTTATGGTCCCTTCCCGGAAGAGGTCGTTAAAACGATCCGCGGCGCACAATTCATCAATATCCAGGGGAATTACGACAAAAAGGTCCTCAGCAAACGCAATCGGGAAGTGGGTTGGCAAAGCGTGAAATCACCCGATAAACGGCAGCTTATTCGCCTGGACATATCATGCGCTGAGCAAATCCTCACGCAAGTTCCTGCGTTCGCTCCCCGAAACACGGGAGATCACCCTGGCCGGCAAATCGATCCTGATGACCCATGGCAGCCCTGCCGCCCACACCGAACACTTATTGCCCGATACCCCTCCGGAGCGGTTCTCCGAACTGGCCGCACTCGCAGGAACGGACATCGTTCTGAGCGGTCATTCTCACCAGGCCTACGTCAAAGAAGTGGACGGCGTGTTGTTCGTAAACCCGGGCAGTGTCGGCCGTCCGGATGACGGCGATCCACGGGCCAGCTACGCAGTCCTGACCATCGAGGGTGATGCAATTTCCGTGGAACATTTCCGTATCCCTTATGACATCATGGCATCGGTCCGAAAAATGCGCCTGACGGGTTTGCCGCTAATCTTCACCAAAGTTTTGCGTGAAGGGTACAACTACAACGACACCGTGACGAAATTCGGGTGGGAGCCAACCCCCGACACCCTCTATCCCTGCGGGGTGCTTACCCTGCTGACCGATTTCGGGCTGAAGGACCACTTCATCGGCGTGATGAAAGGCGTTATCACCAATATTGCCCCGCAAACGAATATGATCGACATCAGTCATCAAATCCGGCCGCAAAATGTGCAGGAAGGCGCAAGGATGCTGGCCGAAGCAGCGCCTTACTTCCCGGCCGGCACCGTCCATGTCGCCGTGGTCGACCCAGGCGTGGGGACATCCAGACGGGCGATCGCTGCCCGGATCGGGAACATGTTCTACGTCGCGCCGGACAACGGCCTGCTGACTCCCTTGCTTGAAGCAGCGGAGGAAAAGGGTGAAAAGATCGAAGTTGTTAATCTTGACCGGTCGGAATATTGGCTCCCCGATCCCAGTCATTCCTTCCATGGGCGGGATATCTTCTCACCCATCGGCGCGCATCTTGTCAACGGCATCCCATTGAGGACTCTGGGGACGCCAATTGACGACCCCGTCAGGCTGACGCTGCCCAAAGCCGTCCAAATTGGGAACGGCTGGGAAGCGGAAGTGACCTGGGTGGACACGTTTGGAAACCTGAGTACCAACATGAAGGTGGACCAATTGCCCGCCAACAAATCTGATCTGAAAATTTCGATTGCGGACGCGATGATCGAAGGCATTAGGGAAACATTCGGCGCAGCCGAACCCGGCGACCTGGTCGCCATCATCGACAGCAGCGGCTCGCTTGCTATAGCGGTCGTCAACGGTAACGCCGCCGAACGTTTGGGTGCGGACCTGGGGACGGACGTTTTTATTCAAACGCCATAATTTAGACAAGAACCAGACTTATTTTCGAAATTTATCCTGCGAGAATTAAGTTATTCTTTACCCTTGCGATTCAATCGGAAGGTCAATTGTCACACAAGTCCCCTGACCGGGTGTCGAGGTCAGGTCCCATTTCCCCCCAATCAGATTGACGCGTTCACGCATGCCAACCAGACCGAAATGCCCGGCCTGGGTCAGGTCTCGGTAGGTATCCGGCACGGCGAACCCTGCCCCATCATCGATCAAAGTGATTTGTAAACCGGCTTCCTGGCACTGCATCCGCAGTGTAACGTGACCGGCGCGCGCATGCTTGCCGATATTGTGCAGCGCTTCCTGCACGATCCGGTAAAGGTTGACCGCAGTCTCATCGGAAAGCTGGCAAAGCAATTCTTCGTTAGCTTCAACTTCCGTTGTCACAGCGATCCCGTTTTCCTCACCCCAGACCACGGCCAGCGCTTCCAGGGCGGACCCTAACCCGAGTGTATCCAACAGGGGTGGACGCAGTTCCGCGCAGACCTCACGCAGTTCTGCAATCAGGTCTTTCATCTCCGCCCGAATTTCGAGCAGTCCTTTGGCGATCTTTTCAGCGTTATCCGCTTCCAGCGGTTCCATCAATCCTAAAGCCAGATTCAACGCCACCAGTGACTGCACCGGTCCGTCGTGCAGGTCCCGCGCTAACCTTGAGCGTTCATTTTCCCGCGAGCGGATCAACTGGTGCTGGGCCTGCGCGAGCAGGTCTTGTGCAGCGCGGATCTCATCCAACTGCCTGCGCAGTGTTTCGACCAGCAGCACATTCCGGAGGGCAACCTCCGCCTGTTTGGCGATCGTTCCCAACAAGGCTTCGTCTTCAGGCGCAAAGGGGCGACCATCCTGCGGTGATAAAACACTCCAGACCGCTCGCACCTTGGCCTGGAAAGTCAGCGGGAATTCCAGGCTCCCGCCTTCACCTTTACGGGTGGGTGCACTGGCCGAATCCCCAAACCAGAGCTGCCCGCCGGAAAGGTGCATCCATCCGGGGATATCCCGAGTCAGCACCTGGTTCAACTCCCGGCGGCTGAGGGCGCTCGCCAGCGCCTGGCTGACTTTAGCAGCCAACTGTGGGTCCTGCTCCTGTCTATGGTAAATCAGTTTATCCAACCCGAGTCGGGCCAGACGCCACAACGGGTGGAAACCCATCCCAACCAGCAGGATCAACCCACCAGTGAACAGTGTACGCCCTGAACGACTGGGTGAAATCAGCGGGAATAACCAGGTAAAGTATGCGCCGATGATTGCGATGGTCAAAACAGCAGGCACCATGAACGTGGCTATTGCATGGTATACACGATCCAACCGGTAAAGTT
The DNA here is from genome assembly GCA_963748065.1 of uncultured Chloroflexia bacterium. Lineage (GTDB taxonomy): Bacteria > Chloroflexota > Anaerolineae > Anaerolineales > Anaerolineaceae > Brevifilum. The sequence goes on from CAVVHL010000011.1 coordinate 190,042, forward strand.
TGCTGAAATTCTGCGGAATGAACCAGCCCACAAGCGCCAGTACGGTTAATGAGGCTGCTAACCAAGCAGGGAAAAGATTGGTATACCAGCCGGTGAAAGTCGGGATCAGGTAACCCGCGAGGATCACCACCAACCCCAACGCCAAACCCGCACTGCCCACCCGCAGCCTCTGGCGATATATCGGACGGTCCCAATGAAAATAGACGATCCAACCGGTGACGATTCCAGCCAGGATAACCAGCCCTGCAAAGCCCATGAACAACCGCGCCATTACGCTGCCTGGCGCCATAATCATGATGACAATCCCCGGCACAAAAGATAAATACAACAGCGGCAGCCACCAACGCGGTTTTTTCCCGAGGAAGCGCGGGAAGGTCAGCCGGTATTGGAGGAAAAGGACCGAGGTGACGAAAAAGCTGAAGGCAAAAAGCAGGGTCAATACAGGCGTTGACGTATCGTTTCCGATCAGCATGATGCTGCTGCTGACCGCCTGCCCAAAACCAAGGCACAGCAGGAAAAACGTGCGCGAACCTAAATGCGTACTGCTCTTGAAAAGCGTGTATACCCCCATGAACAAACACAAACCGGCAACAATGACAGCCGCAAAAAGACGTCCGGTTAGATCTGGTAATGTCCCACTCCCCAGGAACAGTAGTCGGGTCGAGGGAATCAGCAGCAGCGTCGCGAAGGTCGCCGGGAGCAGGCTCAGGGGTAATAATCCCCAGGCTGGTCCATTCCGGCGAGCCTCAGCCGACATGTTCTGCTCCGGATGAAGAAACCTCGGCCAGGCCGTGCTGAATAGCAAATAGCATCGCTTCCGTCCGGGAAGAGGTGCCTAATTTGCTGTAAATATTGGAGACATGGTTTTGCACCGTGCGCTTGGTGAGCACCAGCGTTTCGGCAATGGCTTCATTATCCAGACCCTGCCCGATCAATTTCAGGATCTCGATTTCCCGCGGCGTGAAATCAATGGGCAGCTCCGGTTCGGCGATTTCGAGTGGTTTGCCATCAGCCAACCGACGCACAACCTTCCCAGCCACGGATGGGCTGAGCCAGCTATCCCCGGCCGCAATCGCCCGGACGGCAATCGCCAGCGATTCAAGCGCTTCATCCTTAAGGACGTAGCCGTTCGCGCCGGCTTCCAGGGTTTCAAAAACGGTCTTCGAGTCAGAGTGGAGGGTCAGCACCAGGATACCCTTATCGTAACCATCCTTGCGCAGGCGGCGGGTCACCTCCAGGCCGGTCATATCCGGCATGTTGATGTCCAACACGAGGACTTCCGGCCGGTATTCTTCTGCAAGGCGCAGCCCGGTCGCACCGTCGCCGCCTTCCGCGACCACCAGCAGGCCTTCCGACCTTTCAAGGACAGCCCGCATCCCTGCCCTGACAACAGGATGATCATCCACCAGCACAACACGTATCATGCTTCCCTCATTTCCGCTTGCGTGATTCTATTCTAATGTAATTCCTCTCTCCTGTAAAAAATCAGCGGGATGAAAAAGCCCATCATGCGCTTTCATGTCTGGTAAAATTCAATGACGATCATCCACCCAATTGAAGGGACTTATGACGCTTAATATTGAAAAAATCCGTGCCGATTTTCCTATTTTGCAGGAGACCATTGAAGGGAAACCGCTGGTCTACCTGGATAACGCTGCAACCACCCAAAAACCGCAAAGTGTGATTGACGCGATCACCGACTACTACACCCATTACAACAGCAACATCCACCGCGGCACGCATCACCTCTCCAACCTGGCTACCGAAGCCCACGAGAAAGCCCGCAAGACCGTCCAGGCTTACATCAATGCCGCGCACGATTACGAGGTGATCTTCACCCGCGGCACGACCGAATCGATCAATCTGGTGGCCTTCTCATTCGGTGAGGCTTTCGTCAACCCCGGCGATGAAGTGATCACCACGGAAATGGATCACCATTCCAACTTCGTGCCCTGGCAGATGATGTCCGAACGCCGGGGGGCGAAGTTCCTGGCAGTTCCCTTTGACGAGAAAGGTGACCTGCGGCTGGACGTTCTTGCCAATATGTTGAGCGAGAAAACCCGGATCGTCGCTTTCAATCATGTTTCCAATTCCCTCGGCACAATCAACCCAGCCAAGAAGATCGTCCAAATGGCGCACGACGCCGGCGCGGCTGTGCTGGTGGATGCCGCCCAGTCCGTGCAGCATATCGAGCATGATGTGCAGGCGCTGGATGCGGACTTTTATGCTTTCTCCGGCCACAAGATCTACGGCCCGACCGGGATCGGTGTGCTTTATGGGAAAGAAAAATGGCTGAATGCCATGCCACCATACCAGGGCGGCGGTGAAATGATCGACCTGGTGACGGTTGAGCGCACGACCTATAACAAACTCCCCTTCAAGTTCGAAGCCGGGACGCCCAACATCGTCGGCCCGATCGGCCTGGCCGCAGCAATCGACTACCTGAACCAGTTCCCCTTCGCCGAGATTCGGACCCACGAAGATGATGTCCTCGAATATGGACGGGAACGCCTCTCGGAAGTCCCCGGCCTGACGATCTACGGCAACAGCGAACACCGTACCAGCATCCTGGCCTTCAACATCAACGGGATCCACCACTATGACCTGGGCACCCTGCTCGACACGCAAGGCGTGGCGGTCCGCACCGGGCATCACTGCACCCAGCCGATCATGACCGCGTTGGGCATTGAGGGTACCGTCCGGGCTTCGCTGGCGATCTATAATACAAAATCTGAAATTGATGCCCTGATTGAAGCGATCTATAAAGTGCGGAAAATGTTAGGACGATAACGTATGCCTGCAATTGATGAAATTCAAGCTGAGATTGTTGAAGATTTCTCCTTCCTGCCGGAATGGGACGAACGTTATGCCTATCTGATCGAACTTGGGCAGAAAATGGCGCCATTGCCTGAAGAATACAAAACTGAAGACAACATCGTACGGGGCTGCCAATCCACCGTCTGGCTGCATCGCGAATGCAAGGACGGCAAAGTCCTGCTGGAAGCCGACAGCGATTCGCTGATCGTCAAAGGCCTGGCCGCCCTGCTGATGCGAGTTTATTCCGGGCAACCGGCCGAGGATATCCTCACTGCGAAGCTGACCTTCTTTGAAGGCACCGGCTTGAGCAAGCACCTCTCCTCCCAACGCGCCAACGGCCTGATGGCCATGATCGATCAAATCAAGGCCTTCGCGGCTGAATGTGCGGCGGGTGAAGCTTAAATTTCATTGGGAATCCCGTGAGGTATATTCAAAAGCAGGACGGTCATTGACCGTCTTATTTTTTCTAGCGATACCTACAGCGGGATGTTAAACAAACCTTTACTGCCCATTGATTGCTATCCGCACCCCTCTCGATTAGAATGAAATTGCGATGAACAATAAAAATTTACAAATTCTACTGACGAATGATGACAGCATCCATTCACCGGGGCTTTGGGCCGCCGCAGAAGCGCTGGACCCCCTGGGTTTCGTCCACGTGGTCGCCCCGCGTGACCAACAGACCAGCGCGGGACGCAGTATGCCGATCCACTCTTCCGGCATCATCGAACAATCCATACTCAATGTGAACGGCAGAGAATGGGAAGTCTTCGCGGTGGACGCGTCACCGGGCCAGGCCGTGCTGCATGGGATCTATGACGTGATCAAGGGCAAACCCGATATCGTCGTCTCGGGCATCAACTACGGCGAGAATGTCGGCTCCGGAGTCACCATTTCCGGTACGGTCGGCGCGGCGCTGGAAGCCGCCACCTTGGGCATCCCGGCGCTGGCCGTCTCAATGCAGACCGGACGTGAACACCATTTATCCCTTTCGCAGGATGTGGATTTTAGCGCTGCAGGGTATTTCACGCAGTTGATTGCTGAAAAAGTCCTCAATCTGGAATTGCCCTTTGATGTGGATGTGTTGAAGATCGATGTCCCCCAAAATGCCACACCCCAAACTCCCTGGGAACTTACCCGCCAGTCCCGCCAACGCTATTATGTGCCCAAACCAGCCGCACGCGCGTCCGTGACCGAACATGGGCCGGTGGGGTATGAGATCGATTACGACCCGAAAGATCTTGAACCGGGCAGTGACCTCTATGCGCTGCTGATCGAGCACAAAGTCTCGGTGACGCCGATCAGTATCGACATGACCAGCCGGACGGATTTTAACGCACTGAACAAATTATTGGGCAATTAGACGAATTTTTCCTTTTTTATGGGGCTAGATTTCTGTTATTCAAACGGACATTCATCAAACGAAAATAAATTGACAATTAAGACGTTGCTTGCAGCGTCTTTTTATATTCCCGATCATTTCCAATCTCCGTACGAAATTAGAAACCATGCTATCATAAATCCGTTAATCAAGGAAACAACCGTTATTTTTTATCTTTATTTTTAGCTTCTTAAGAGGAGAAATCATGTCCCGTCATAAATTGGTTCGCTATCTGACCTTCGGTTCGCTTTATTTCACCCAGGGCACCATCCTGGGATTTTTTGCCGCACTCAATGCGCTTTATCTGCTCGAGAACGGCCTGGACATGACCGATGTGGGCGTCTTCGGCTTCATCGCTTTGCTGCCTTTCGTGCTAAAGATCGGCCTGGGCATTCTCAGCGACCGGGTCAACCTGTTCAAAATGGGTCACCGCAAGCCCTATATCTTCATCGGTCTGACCGTCCAGTTCCTCTGCTTGCTTGCAGCACCATTCATCAACCCTGGTCTGCACTTCTGGGGTTATGTCGGCATCGCTTTCACCATGCAGCTCGGGATGGCGCTCTACGACACCTGTACCGACGGCCTCGCGTTGGACACCACGCCGGTTGAAGAACAGGGGACCATCCAGAGCTTCATGGTAGGTGGGCGAGCCGTCGGATCGATCGTAGCTGCGTCCGTGGTAGGTTTCCTGGCGCAAGATGTCTCCTGGCTGTCCGTGTTCTGGGTTTTGGCAGCCCTGACCCTGATCCCGGTACCGTTGATGTTCTTCGTGCACGAAGCTGCTCGCTCGGTGGAAAAGCGATTTGAATGGCAGGCGTTCAAAGCTTTCAACGGCAGGACCTTCCTGGCCGGTGGTCTTGGACTGCTCATGTTCATGATCATCCTCGGCGCGAACCAGCTGGTGAACCCCTTCCTCGAACAGCAGTTTGGGATCAGCCTTTCAGCGGCAGGGATGATCACATCACTCTGGAGCATAGGCGTGGTTGGCGGGAGTCTGGTAGGTGGATGGCTGATGCGTCGGTTCCAACCCAAACGTGCGCTGTCAATTGGTGTGGTCCTATTAAGTGTGACTTTACTCACGTTGGCATTTTTAATCGCCCCCAATCTCGGATTGCCGCTGGCAATCGCAATGGTGATCTTCTTTGGCGTGGCGTATGGTGCTTATCAGACCGAATACTTCGCGGTGGCGATGCGGTTCGTAGACCCCCGGATTGCGGCTTCCATGTTCGCCATCCTGATGGCCTTCACCAACATCGGCCAGGGGATCGGGATGTATCTCACGGGGTCACTGGCGGATGGCGTCGGGTTCCAGACCACCTATCTGATCTTGCTGGGCATCAACATCCTGATCCTGCCTGTGTTGTCGCTGGTGTTCCGTCCAGAAGAGCAAATAGCCGAGGCAACGTAGCCTTTCAGAATCGAGAGCTAATAATTTCGCTTATATCGTAAAGACGCCCCGATTGGGGCGTCTCAATTTCGAATAGTAGGTCATCGACCAACCAAATTTCTTAAGGCTTCCCCCCGAGGAGTGGAACGACGAAGTCCTCTTGAGGACGGGGGGAAGCTGTCTGCGTAGCGACTGATGAGGGGGAAAATAAATCAAAACACCTCATCCGGCACTTCGCGCCACCTTCCCTTTGAGGAGAAGGCTTTTATATAATCTAGCAATTAAAAATAGAAATAGGTAGAACAAATTTTGTGTTTATGAATTTTTATGTAATTTATCCAATGGATATCAACTCACCGGCAACACCAGCTTGAACACCACCCCGCCAGTTGGATAGTTCTCACCGATCAAGCTGCCGCCGTGCGCTTCCGCCAGCTTACGAGCGATCGCCAGGCCCAATCCCGTCCCGCCGCTGGCTCGATCTCGTGCTTTATCGCCACGATAAAAGCGCTCGAACAAATGCTCCAGCACCTCGGGAGGGATCACCGGGCCGTTGTTATGAACGGCAAAGATCGCCGAATGGCCCTGCCGCTGCAGGCTAAGCTTGATCCACCCGTCCTGCGGCGTGTAGCGCAAGGCATTGTGCATCAGGTTGTCGAGGATTTGCTGAAGCCGCTCCTTATCGCCCCGACCGATCAGCGGGTTCGGTTCGCAGCTTGAGATGATCCGGACCGCTTTCGCATCCGCCTGAGGCTGGAAGCGAGCCGCCAGTTCCCGGCATAGTTCGGTCAGGTCCACACTGCGCATATTGAGTGAAAGTTCACCCGCATCCACCAGCGCCAGGGTACGCAGGTCATTCACAAGCCGGGTGAGTTGTCTGTTTTGCTCCCCGATCAGGGCCAGGTTATCCTGCGTGATCGGGTAGACCCCATCCTGCAAAGCCTCCAAGTGGGCGCGCTGGATCGCCAGCGGGTTACGCAGTTCGTGGGCAATATCCGCCGTCATGGATTGGCGGCGTTCATCCGATTCCTGCAGCGATGTCGCCATTTGGTTGAACGTTCGCCCCAGGGATGCCAGTTCGCCCGACCCACGCACGGTTACCCGCTGCGAGAGGTCGCCGTCGGCCATCTGCGTGACGGCTCTGGTCAGAGTCCGTACCGGACGCAGGATCAATGAAGCCAGGATCAACGCCAGTACGATTGCGATACCACCCGAGATCAATGCGGCATAAAGCGATGCACGGTTGACCCGCTGGATCAGTATCTCATCAAAATCATCAGGTAGGTCGGGTATCCCGCCTTCCGGAATGAGATACCCCACCACCTGATCATTTACTTCCAAAGGAAGAGCCTGGGCAAGAGTCGTATCAGAAAGCTGCGTGCCGATTTCCGTTTCATCCGGACTGACCACCACGGTTCCACCGGCATCCGTGACAACATGCTGATCGGCCTTCGGTCCGGCTGCCGCATTCCCTGGCGCATTTCCAGGCGCACCCGTTTCAACGCTCTCAGTGGCATCCATGGACTCTTCCGATTCCACGTCCACTCCAGCACGCTGCCCCTGTCCATGTCCCGCGCCGAGACCCGCACCGGTGCCAGGGCCGCTGCCGGCATTACCGTTCGCGCCGATGCCATTTGCGGCGGTCACATCGGTCGCGCCCGTCCAACTGTCGTTTTCGGCATAATATTCCTCCAACGAAGTCGCCAGGTTCTCCAGACCGATCTGACCACCGTAGCCCAGAAAGGTTTCAACTTCCTGCTGAGTTGTATAACGCGTCACCAGTGCAACCGTCCCCAAAGCGATCAGGATCACGATCAGAAAGGAACCGATCAAACGCCAGCGCATCTCACTTGGCTCCCTTCTTAAAGCGATATCCGACGCCAAAGACCGTTTCAATGTATTTCGGGTCTTTACTGTCATCCCCTAATTTATTACGCAAATTCTTGATATGTGCATCAATACTACGCTCATAACCCTCATATGCCACACCCTGACAGGTTTCTAAAAGCTGAAGCCGGGAAAAGACCCTTCCAGGGTGTTCCGCCAGGGTCGCTAAAATCGAGAATTCGGTCGGGGTCAGCTCTAGTGTCACCCCGGATTGCTCAGCCGTGAACGCCTGAGGGTCAATTGCCAGGTCGGCGACCTCGATGGTCGAAACGGATTCAGGTTTTTGTTTTTCAACCCGCCTGAGCACCGCTTTCACCCGCGCCACCACCTCGCGCGGCGAGAAGGGTTTGGCAATGTAATCATCCGCTCCCAATTCGAGCCCCAGCAGCCGGTCCAGTTCCTCCACACGGGCAGTCGCCATGATCAGCGGCGTGTCATCCGTTTGACGGATTTTGCGGGCAATGTCAATGCCATCCATCCCCGGCAGGTTCAGGTCCAGCAGGACCATATCCGGGTGCTTCTCTTCCCAAAGCGCCAATCCCTGATCGCCGCGGGTAGCCGTCAGGACGTCATACCCACCACGCTCAAGGTAAGCCTTAAGGACGTTGGAGAGTTCTTTTTCATCTTCAATGATCAATACCGTACTCATAGCCATATTATAGCGTGTTCAAAAAATAATAGCCTCATCTTCACAACTTCTTCACATCTTCTCCACGCGTTCTGCAAGTCAGCCGTCTATCATAAAGAACATCAAAACTTATTGTTTTAGGAGTATCGCTGTGAAGAAAAGAAAATCAACATTGACACCCAAATTGAAGAGCAACTGGTGGATTGATGCCAGCCTCGGCATTTCAGCCGTATTGGCGGTCCTTTCCAGTATTTACTTCCTGATTTATCCCGTCACTGGCTATCAGGGTGGGCGTAATCCTTATTACAACAAAACCCTGATCTTCAGCAAAGCCACCTGGGACACCTTTCACACCTGGGCCGGGATCCTGATGATCCTTGCAGCCCTCGTCCATATCATCATCCACTGGAAGTGGATCATCGGAACCATTTCCCGGACCTGGGAGGTCCTGACGAAAAAGCGTGATGGCTTCGGCGAACGACTGACTTACAACATCGTCCTCGACGTCACCATCGCTGTCAGTTTCCTCCTCTGCAGCGCATCAGGTATCTATTTCCTGTTCAATGCAGAAAGCGGACCGAATGCGACAGCATTCCTGTTCACGAAGACCACCTGGGACCTGGTCCACACCTGGAGCGGCGTGATCATGACCATCGGCGCAATGCTGCACATTGTATTGCACTGGAGTTGGATCACCAATATTTCAAGCAAGATGTTCGGCTCACGCCGGGTGATATCGAAAACCGGACAGGCTGCTCTGGGGCCTGTAAAAGAGAACGCATAGTCGTTTGAAAATAAAATTCCAGAGAAAATTTGCAAAAACCAATAGTTGAAATGAGGTAAAGAATGGTTAAGAAAGTATTTGTTGGTGTGTTGTTAGCAGCGGCGTTTGGCCTGCTGGTATTCGGTGCGGTCAACCGCACAATGGCGAAAGCCGTTGATAACGAAGCCCTGGCTCTGAACGATAGCGTTCAGGATGGATACGGCGGCGGACATGGGAATGGGAATACCCTGACCTACCAAAACCAGATCCTGGACGGCGGCGTGGATGACACGATCGCTGACGGCGAATACCTGGGCGCATATAACGGTGAGGCCGGTGGCTATGGTCCCGGAGACGGCACCGGTAACGTCGTTCCCCCGGAGGATGGTACTGGTTATGGTATCGCCAACCCCAATGGGTTCGGCAACCAACCCGAAGATGCTCCTATGGATGGCACCCATGATGGGATCGCCGATGTAAGCGAGTGGATCACGGTGACCGGGACGGTACAATCCGTTTCCTCTTATGAAGTGGTCATCACCCTCAGCGATGGTACGACCTTCGTGCTGGATGGACGTGAGCTCTACTTCCTCAACAAATCCGGTTTTGTCCTGAACGTTGGCGACAACGTAACCATCCTCGGTTTCTATGATGATGGCATCTTTGAGACCGGACAGATCACGACCTCCTCAGGCACCGTTGTGATCCGTGAAGACGACGGGACCCCCTTGTGGGCTGGCGGCGGTATGAACACCGGTACTGGCTTGGGTGGTAACGGCTTCGGCGGCGGCGGACATCGGTAAAACCCAGACAACACAATCTCCTTAGAGTTAGGCTGCTCACCCTCGCGGTGGGCAGCCTTTTTCTATATTGCGATTGCGGAAAGCCTAATTAGGGTGCGGTCTTCTGTTGAGCGCACCCAAACCCTCATCTTTGTCATTGCGAGAAGCACCGTCAGGTGCGACGAAACAATCTTCTTTCCACACAAATTGAAACATGTTCTGGTCCAGAGTACCTTGTGAATATGTTCGAAGATTGCTTCGACCCTTCCAGGGTCTCGCAATGACAAAACAGTTTAATAAAGCAAATCATTTACCCAATCTACACTATAAATTAAACCAATTTCGGGCATTGATGTTACAATCATTGTGTTTCATATGCGACCAAGATTGCCTTTTCACCACCGGGATATCTGTCTTAACATAACCTCTACACGTCAGGAGCGCGCTGAGGATTTTTAATGACCCATCCCCAACCTTCCCACAACTTCAAGGCACCCTTTGTGTTGTAATAATGGATCATTTTGAACTGAGAGAGGATTATTCGTATGGACAAAAAGGACAAATTACCGTTCTGGACCAAGATCATTTACGGCACCGGCGATATTGGTTTCAGCATGAACAACTCTATTATCACGGCATTATTTCCCATCTTCATGATGGACGTGATCGGACTTACCCCTGCTATGGCGGCAATCATCATGTTTGTCGGCCGCAGTTGGGACTATGTCAACGACCCCATCGTGGGTTATCTCTCAGACCGCACCCGAACACGTTGGGGGCGCAGGCGTCCCTTCCTGCTCTTCGGCGCAATTCCCTTTGGTCTGTCATTCATCTTGCTGTGGCTCAGTCCAAACTTCAGTCAGACCGGCCTAATCATTTATTATTCCATTGCATATATCATTTACGAAGCTCTGGCAACCGTTGTCTATATGCCATATTATGCGCTCACACCGGAACTCACTGAAGATTATGATGAGCGCACAAAACTGACCAGTTTCCGAATGTTGTTTAACATCATCGGCAGCCTGACAGCATATGTCTTCCCCATGCTGGTGATCGGCTCGATGGTACCGGAAAACGTCAAACGAGTCATGCTCATGGCCGTGATCGCAGGTGCGATCGCCGCCACGCCGCTGTTGCTGGTCTTCTTAGGCACCAAAGAGAAAAAAGAGTACATGCTTGAAAAGCAGCCCAAGCTGATCCCCTCGCTTAAAGCTGCATTCAAGAACCGACCCTTCATCTTCGGCGCAGGTATCTACCTGCTCACCTGGATGACCATTGTGGTGCTCGAAACCAACCTGCTGATCTACATTAAATACATCATCCAGCGCCAGGGACAAAGTAGTCTGATCATGGCCAGCATTTTTGTCACAGCCATCTTCGCCCTGCCGATCTGGAACTGGGCGGCCAAACATTGGAATAAACGCCTGGCATACATCATCGGTGTTTCCTTCTGGGCTGTGGTGATGATCGTGCTGATCCTGGTCACTCCCCAAACACCCTTCTGGCTCATTATTATCCTTTGTGTATTGGCCGGTATCGGCGTCAGCGCCGCACAGGTCTTGCCCTGGTCGATCATCCCCGACGCGATTGAGTGGGATGAATGGATGACGTTTGAGCGCCATGAGGGTATGTTCTACAGCTTGATCACCCTGCTGGGCAAGATCGGTAACTCCATTGCCGGTCCGCTGTCACTAATGGTATTGCAGGTGACCGGCTATCAAGCCGGCGCAACTGTTCAACCGGATAGTGCTTTATTGGGTATCCGCCTGGTGATCGGCCCCATCCCGGCCATTCTGTTGGTCGGTGGGATCGTATTCGCCCTCTTCTATCCGCTCACCCGCGAACAGCATCACAAGATCGTTGAAGAGCTTCGCGAACGGCGTGCCGCAGCAAAACAAGCCAAAGCGGAAGGCAAAGGTTTATCCGGGGTCAACGAAACAGCCTGATCCATACCCGGAAACCATCACCTGAAATATGATCATTTAACCGAAAGCGTCCCTTTGGTATTGGTAACCCTGCCAAAGGGACTTTTATAAACATTGAGAATCCTTTTGACGAATAAGGATGGCGCAATGAAGAAACTTAGCAGATTAACCAAGCTCATCTACGGCTCCGGTGATGTCGGCTTCAGCATGACCAGCACCATCGTTGCCGCCTATTTCCCCATCTTCCTGACTGATGTGGTCGGGTTGACCCCGGGCATAGTCGCCATCGCCCTCTTCATCGGAAAAAGCTGGGACTACATCAACGACCCGCTGGTCGGCTACATTTCTGACCGTACCCGCACACGTCTGGGGACGCCGCCGGCCGTTCCTCCTTTTTGGCGCCATACCTTTTGCAATCGTCTTCGCTTTCCTGTGGTTCAAACCGGCGTTTGAAACGCATACCGCCCTGGTGATCTTCTATACAGTGATGTATGTGCTCTACGATGCAGTTAGTACAATCGTCGGGATGCCTTATTTCGCCCTTACTCCCGAACTCACCGAAGACTACGACGAGCGTACCGAGCTAACCGGCTACCGGATGTTCTTCTCCATCCTGGGCGGTTTGATCTCGTTTGTCCTGCCTATGATGATCATCGGCCAGATGGCTCCCGGGAATGCGCCCAATGTTTTTAAGATGGGTCTGATCTTTGGGATCGCTTCCGCCCTGCCGCTCCTGCTGGTTTTCTTCGGCACCCGTGAGCGGCCCTACTTCACGCACCTCGAACGCCCAAGCCTGAAAGACTCGCTCAAAGCCGCCTTGAAAAACCGACCCTTTGTCTTCAGCGCGATCATCTATCTTTTCACCTGGACCAGCATGGCGATCATCGAAGCCAACCTGCTGTTCTACATCAAGTACGTCGTCCAGCGCGAAAACATGACCGAGATCATCATGGCGACCATCTTCGTCACCGCCATCATCTCCCTTCCGCTCTGGGATTGGGTTTCCAAAAAATTCAATAAACGCCTGGCTTATATCTACGGGATCGCTTTCTGGGCCGTGGTCCAGATCATGCTGATCACCGTGTCCGCGTCCAGTTCGCTCGTTTACCTGCTCTCGCTCTGCGTCCTGGCCGGGCTGGGCGTGGGCGCCGCCCACGTGCTGCCCTGGTCGATCATCCCGGACGCCATCGAAGTGGACGAACTCAAAACCGGTGAACGGCACGAAGGTATGTTCTACAGCCTGGTAACCCTCGCCAGCAAGGTCGCCAACTCTATTGCGGTGCCTTTGGCGCTCACCGTGCTGGATATCAGCGGCTATATCCCCAATGCATCCGTCCAGCCGGCCTCCACCATCACCGGTATTCAGGCTGGTCGTCGGGCCGATTCCGGCCCTCTTGCTGGTCGGCGGGATCGTCTTCGCGATCCTCTATCCCCTCTCCCGCCAGGAACATCATGACGTGGTTGAGGAACTGGAGATCCGGCGTGCCCAATTAGACTCCGAGGAGACGCTTTGAGCGACATCATAATAAAAAAGGTTGAGAACCACCACCAACGCCGCTTATACGCCACCTTCCCATGGAAAATTTACAGGGACGATCCCTTATGGGTGCCGCCGCTGCTGCCGGAGCGGATGAAACAACTCAATCCGAAAAAAGGCACCTTCTACGAGCATGGCAAGGCGGACTTCTTCCTCGCTTATAAAGACGGCAAGCTGGCCGGGACGATCATGGCCGCGGAAGACACGTCATCGAATGAATCGCGTGATTTACAAGACGGCATGTTCGGGTTCTTTGAATGTATCAACGACCAAACGGTCGCCAATGCGCTGTTCGATGCAGCCCGCGACTGGTTCAAAGCGCATGGGCTGGATCGGATGACCGGGCCCTTCCATCAGGATTATGACTCAGCCTATGGCATTCTGATCGAAGGCCGGGACCGCCCCCCAGCGATAAGCTGCGGTCATACCCCGGCATATTACGAAGACCTGGTCGTTAATTATGGTTTCACGGCGCTCCGTCCGGATAACATCGCCTATGCCGTCGATATCACTGGTGACACCCGCGAGTTCCGGCTGCTGCATCGACTGGCCGAAAAAGCCCACGAGCGCGATACAGCCGTGATCCGGGAAGCTCGCCTGGAGGAATGGGATAAGGAAGCAGACCGGGTCCACTTCCTGCTCAACAAAGCCTTGGCGCACCTGGTCGACTTCGTCGGCTGGGACCGGCAGGCCCTGGATGATACGCTGGAACCTTTCCGCCAGTTTGCTGACCCTTATCTGGTGCTTTTCGCGGATGTCGGCGACCTGACGGTGGGGTTCTTCCCCGGCATTCCCAACCTGAACGAGATTCTACATAAAGTAAACGGCCTGCGTTATCCCTGGGACTATTTGAAAATGTTGCGCCACCGGAATATGCCGACCAAAGGGCTGGCGATCAAGAGCGTCCTGGTCCTCCCGGAATATTGGGGCACCGGCGTCAGCCTGATGCTGTTCTCAGAAATGTTGAAGCGCGCCCAGGAAAAGGGTTATGAATGGTTGGACCTATCTTTAACTTCCATCGACAACCCGAAAACGCCAGTCCTGGCCGAGCGATTGGGTGGGAAGATCTATAAGCGTTATCGCGTCTACCAAATACCGGTCTGAACATAGTCAGGGTTGGAATTGAAGTCGCGCTCATCCCGACGTTTTCTCGGAGACCCTGGAAGATGTCAAGGCCTTCAAAGGAAACCTGATCTCTAAATTTTAATCATGTTCATTCTATAAAGATTGATCTGTTTTCAAAATACATTGCACTTAATCCGGGGATTTATCATCGGAAATTTACATTCAAATTAGAAACAACATAAGTAATAGACTGAAAAATTAGGGGGTTGATTGATTTTTTCAGCGAATTCCGATTCTTGATAACAAACGAAAAATCTTGTAAAATCTAGATAAGCATTCATGCAGCCCCCCAACTGTAATGCAATCTTATCTTCGGACTGGAATATCACCTTATCACCAAGGGAGAAACCTATGAACATCATAAAAGTTTCAGCAAACTCCCGCACTGCTGCTGTAGCAGGGGCAATTGCAGGCGTGATGCGTGAGCACCGATTTGCGGAAGTGCAGTCCATTGGTGCAGGCGCCGTCAACCAGGCTGTTAAAGCTATCATTCTTGCCAAAGGGTACCTCGTCAACGATGGGATCGATATCATTTGCGTTCCCGAATTTGTTGATGTGGATATCGATGGCAAGGTGCGGACAGCCATTAAATTGACAGTCACCCCGCGCGGAGAGGAACCAACACCTCCAGAAGAGGTGCAGGAGGTTATGGAAGAACTACTGGAAACACCCGAATAATTTTCACCGCTTCGTACATAAAACTCAAAAGTTATGAAAACAGACGCGTATACGCGTCTGTTCTTTTACCCCTTAATCCTTATGGAATAAATTTTTTATAAATCGAAATGGACTTCTTCCTTACCGGTCAGGATATCCTGCACTTTCTCAATCACCAATGCAAGGTGTCCTGGTTTTTCAACGTAATTCAAGTTGTCCGAAGGCACGACAAGAACAGGACAAAGATCGAACTGGTCTACCCAACTTTCATAAAGTTCGTTCAAATCCGCCAGGTAATCGGCGCCAATCGTCCGCTCATAGGAACGGTCGCGCATGGCGATCCGATCCTGCAGTGTGGGGACTGAGGCGCGCAGGTAGATCACTAGGTCCGGGGGCGGCAAGAACTCCACCAGCACCTGGTACAACTCCTGGTAAGTCTCATAATCCCGGTCCGTGATCGAATCCTGCAGGAACAGATTGTGTGCGAAGATCTCCGCGTCTTCATAGACGCTGCGGTCCTGGATCACGGAGCCGGTCTGGTTCATCAATTGGCGATGGATTCGCAGGCGCCGCATCAGGAAATAGACCTGCGAATGGAAGGCCCAGGCCTGCATATCATCATAGAAGTCCGCCAGGTAGGGGTTTTCAGCCACAGGTTCATAAAATGGGGTCCAGTTCAATTCTTTACTGATCAATCGGACCAGCGTCGATTTTCCCACCCCGATATTCCCTGCGACTGCGATGAATTTATCCACGAACGATTGCGCTCCTCGTCTTGATTGCGTTTTGAGTACAAGCTGAATGGTGATTTTGCGGTGAGTTCTATCAAATTATAAACGCGTTCCATATACCCATTCAATCGACTTCACTTAAAATTTTGTCGCTGCGACATGAAGCATTCCTCCCCCATTTTTTGAATTTATAATAGTATGCGTTGCACTCATTCAGTAGAACTTATCAGGAGGCGGCTGCACATGGAACACTACTCACTCCCCTGGGGCGACGAAAGACTTCCGATTAATTTACCGGAAGACTGGCATGTCGCAGGCTATCTGGAGCCGAACGACGTTCCGCCCGTTAAGGACGTTGCTGCGGAAGTTGAACGGAGTTTGAACGAGCCGATCGGGATGGCGAAACTCACCGAAATGGTTAAGCCCGGAATGAAGCTGGTGGTCGTGATCGACGACATCAGCCGGCCCACACCTGTATCGGCGGTCATGCCCCATATCCTGGCGCAGTTGGAAGCCGCCGGTGTTTCACGTGGTGCGCTGACCGTCATCCCCGCCCTCGGGCTGCACCGTCCCATGAGCCTGGAAGAAGTTCAGCAGCGTACCGGGATGGTTGAGCTGCAGGAAAGTCAGGTGCGTAACCCGGCTTGCGATGATCTGGCGACGATGACCAGCCTTGGAACGACCAGCCGCGGCACCCCCGTTTATCTCGATAAAGCTGTTGCCGAAGCGGACCTGGTGATATCGATCGGCTGCATCGAACCGCACATCATCGCCAGTTTCGGCGGCGGGTACAAGAACCTGCTGCCCGGAACGGCCGCCAGGGTGACCATCGCTCATAATCACAGCCTCAACGCCACCCCGGCCACCTTCAACATGGTCGGCCAGCCCATTGCGGATAACCCCATGCGGCAAGACCTGGAAGAAGCAGTTCGGATGCTGCAAAATCCGGTATTTCTGGTCAATACCGTGCTGGATGCCAAACTGAACATCGTCCGGGTTGTCGCGGGAGACCCGGTGGAGGCCCATCGCGCCGGGTGTGAGATCAGTGCGGCGCTGTTCGGCGTCCCGGTCAGTCATCCCGTCGATGTAGTGATCACCAATTCCTTCCCGATGGATTCGGACCTGCGCCAGGGCGTGAAAGCGTTGGCAAATAACGTCCGGGCGGTCAGACGCGGCGGCGTGATGATCACCATGGTGAGAGCGGAAGAAGGCGTGGGCGTGTTTGGCTTGGCCGAAAAGAAACTGCCGGTCGGACGCAAAGCGCTCCAAATCCTGGCGCCGCTGCTGATCCCCTTGGTGCCGAAGCTGAAATTGAGCGGCATGGGCGAGGAAGACCGCTTCTTTCTTTATTTCGCCTTGCAGGCGATGCGGCATGCCACCCTGATCATGGTCGCTCCTACCATTCCGGAGGAGGTGAAAGGGAATCTGCCTTTCGTGACCTTTGAGGATACTTTGGATGATGCCCTTGCAGCGGCGCGTAAGAAATTCCCCAAGAGCGCGGAGGTGCTGATCTTCCCGAACGGCGGCACGACCTATCCACATTTCACAACCGCATAGTTCCCATCATTCCGAGGCGGTGCGAAGCACCAACGAAGCAATCTAAGAATTACATGTATAAATTGTGGTAACTATAATTGATACATCGCACGAACAATCCATTTCATATATCACCACAACGGCCTACGATCTTCTCGCAATGACAAAATTAAACATAGAGACGCCCCAATCGGGGCGTCTCAGTTTTATGCTTTAATCACTTACCTCTGAATTTAATCCAAATCCAGCGCTTCCATCCGTGCTTCCCGTTCTTTACGGAGTTTGTTCTGCATCGAATATTTGGCGACCTCCGCGGCAACGGACGGGATCAGGATCAGCGGCAGGATCGCCGCCCACTGTGTCCATCCCAACGGCAAGGTATTGAATACCGGCTGCAGGAACGGTACGTAGATCACCAGCATGATCAAAACCAGTGAACCGAGGACAGCCCAGTTCATCAGCTTGTTTTTGAATATGCCGATCTTCAGGAGTGGGTAATATTCTGAGCGAGCGGTATAGGCTCGGAACAGTTCCGAAATACTGAGGGTGGTGAAGGCCATCGTCTCGGCAAAGGCGATGTGTTCCTGGTCAACGAAAAGGCCAATGGCAAATGCGCCCAGCGTAACAGCTGTGATCGCAATCGTCTGCACCACAATCCCCGTCCACATGAACTTATTGATGATCGGTTCCTTCGGCGGACGAGGGGGCTGATCCATAATGTCAGGATCACCCGCCTCCGTGCCCAGCGCCAACGCAGGTGCACCATCGGTCACCAGGTTGAGCCAGAGCAGTTGGATCGCCGTCAGAGGTGTCGACCAGCCGAACAGCGTCGCCAGGAAGATCACCATGATCTCGGCGAAGTTACAGGAGAGCAGGTAATAGACGAACTTGCGAATGTTGCTGTAGATCACACGGCCCTGTTCCACAGCGGAAACGATGCTGGCGTAGTTGTCATCGGTGAGGACCATATCAGCGGTGCCTTTAGCCACATCGGTGCCGGTGATACCCATAGCGATCCCGATGTCAGCCCGTTTGATGGCCGGGGCGTCATTGACGCCGTCGCCCGTCATCGCAACGACCTGATTGTTGGCGCGCAAGGCATCCACGATCCGCATCTTATGTTCCGGGCTTACCCGGGCATAAACATCGGCTTCCATGACGTTCTCAATCATTTCATCATCGGTTAGATCGTTGATCTCCGCACCGGTCATAACCTTATGTCCGGGTTGCAGCAGACCGATCTCTTCGGCAATCGCGCGGGCGGTATTGGGATAATCACCGGTGATCATGATCGTGCGGATACCAGCGTCACGGGCGGTGTTGAGTGCGATCTTGACCTCGGGACGAGCGGGATCGATCATACCGATCAGGCCGACGAACGTCAGGTCCTGCTCCAGTTCTTCGCTGTTGATCTCTTCGGGTAATACCGGGACCATCCGGTAAGCTACACCGAGAACCCGCAGGGCATTTCCCGTCATGACATCATTAGCTTTCAGTACTTCCTGCCGGCGTTCATCTGTCAGGCGTTCGTCCTGGTTTTCCATGGTCTGAATATGCGAACACAGGTTCAGGACGACGTCCGGTGCACCTTTGACCGCAATGATGTGCCATTCACGCTTCTCATCATCGGATTTGAATGGGGAAATATCTTCTTCAGTCGGTTCTTCTACATCGTGAACCGTGACCATCCGCTTCCGAGTGGAATCGAAGGGGATCTCTTGCCGACGAGGATAAGCTTCGTTCAAAGATTTGGCCGATGCACCTGCTTTCAGGGCAGCCACCAGGATCGCGCCTTCGGTGGGATCGCCGATCATTCGGAAAGTTTCCTGCCCATCCTGTTCACCGGCATGCTCGAGTTGAGCGTCATTGTTGAGTGTGCCAAGCCATAAAGAGGTTTTAACCGCGGGATATTGATTCAACGACACCTTTTCGTCGTCGACCATGAACTCGCCTTTGGGTGCGTAACCGGAGCCGGTCACATCGACAAACTGGTCATCCGCCCAAATGCAGGTGACGGTCATCTCGTTCTGGGTGAGCGTCCCGGTCTTATCGGAGCAGATCACGGTGGCCGAACCGAGGGTCTCGACCGAGGAGAGTTTACGGATCAAGTGCATGGCGATGAACCATCTCGCGCATACCCAGCGCCAGACTGATGGTCACCACAGCGGGTAAACCTTCCGGCACCGCTGCAATCGCCAGTGAGACAGCGATCATGAAAAGGTTCGTATATTCGGCGACGGCGGCTTCACTTAACAATCCGGGATGGCCGGGTTGGATAATGAAACGGACGACACCGATCACGAACACCAGACCGCAGATTGCCAGAGAACCCCAGCCCAACACTTTACCAAGCTGGTCCAGGCGGCGCTGGAGAGGTGTTTCCTCGGTCTCGACGGACTGCAGCATGGTGGCGATCATCCCCAACTCAGTGTTCATCCCAATGGATGTGACCACACCCTTACCGCGGCCGTAAGTGACCAGCGTGCCCATGAAGGCGGTGTTTTTGCGGTCGCCCAGAGGAATATCCGCTTCAAGGCGGGTCTGGGCGTTCTTTTCAACGGGAAGCGATTCACCGGTCAATGAGGCTTCGTCCACCCGCATATTGACGGCTTCCAACAGCCTGACATCTGCCGGGACGTAGTTCCCGGCTTCAAGGAAGACAATATCGCCCGGGACAAGCTCGCCCGCCGGAACGGACACCCGGTGACCGCCACGCATGACGGATGCTTCCGGGGCTGCCAGCTTCTTTAATGCTGCCAGCGCTGCTTCGGCGCGGCTCTCCTGAATAATGCCCATGATGGCATTCAGGATCACGATCGCAAGGATCGCAACCGCCTCCACATAGTCTCCCAGCAAAGCTGAAACTAGGGCAGCAGCCAACAGCATGTAGATCACAAAGCTGTTGATCTGCGACCAAAGCATCTCCCAGAAGGTCGTTGACGGCGCTTCGGTCAGTTCGTTCGGACCGAACTTTTCCTGACGCGCCTTGACTTCTTCAAGTGAGAGACCGTCGTCAAGCGGGGTTTCCAGTTTGTCCAACACATCCGTACTGGACATAGTATGCCAGGAAATGCTCACGTCCTCCGCTTTGATCTTATCGAATACGGGATTCTCTTCGCTCATTAATGAACTCCTATTGGTTATGATATCAACCCACAATTTTACTAAAATATAATGACGTGACCCTTAGATAATCTAAGGGTGTTTTGCGCCGGGTTCGGAGACAAATCCCGATAATTATATCCGATTTTAAGTCTAGACAGGTGCTAGGACGTCCGAACTGCCGAACTTTTTTGAATCACGATCTCGCCTGGGACTGCACCAATATCCCCACCGATCACCGGGCATTTCACCTGCAAGAGGAAAAAGATCGGTGCTTCAACTGTTGAAAGGGTCTCATAATTCCCCATCCCCTTCGCTATGATCAGTTCGGCTTCTTTAAATATACGTTGGAAGGCCGGGCTGCTCTCCGCCAAAACCGTGCCGGGAATCCGAGCGCCGTTATCGATGATCTCTGCAACCTCATCCAATCCAACCGCAACGGCATCCTCCCGGGTGACATCATTGAGTACCGGGCCGCCTTTGACCGCATAGGTCACCGGCTTATCCAGGTTTTCGATCAGGACTCGGTCAAACACAGTCTCTCCCGCGTTATCCCCAAGGTAAAGAACGGAATTTGCTGCCTCCAGGTGTTGCTTTAGTTCAGAAAGGTTGTTAATCGCCAAAGGCTGCCGCTGAACTTTACGGACAACGTCCCACAGGTCATAGTCGGGATTCGGCCCGAAGTCGATGATGTTCCCTGCAATGCTGACCCGGATCGCGGCTTCCAGAGGATCCTTCGCCGTGGAAACCAGTTCACGCAGTCTGGGTAAAAGCAGAAGCGCCTTTTCGGTAGAAGCCTGCTTGGCTGCTTGATATGGATCATCATGGCCGGTGATTTCTCGCACCAATCCATGCACCTTTGCGCCGATCTCCGGCGGTGTGGCGCCATCGGGTAATGCACGGAGGATATCCAGCGTCTCCAGCACGACGGTCCGCTGTTGTTCCGGCGTCGCGCCGGCCATCCGAGCCGCCTCAAGGGATTGGCGGAGAACGCAGGGGTAACAATCAAGGAAAGTTTTCATGGGGAGTATTATAGCAGGGAGAGGTGACACACCAAAGTTTAATTTGAACCCGGACCCCACTATGAGCATCATCGATATTTCAGTAGAGAATGTCTGCTTGTATAAAAAAGAGATGCCCGTGTGGGCATCTCCATAAAATCTTTAGGGTCACAATTCTACGGTTCGATCCTCGTCCCTGAAGGCAGGATCATCCGCTTGGGGATCACCACGATCCCGTCCCGGACCGTAAAGGTCTCATTGTCAATTTCAGTGCCGCGAGGGAAGGGCTTGATGCAGACGTCCTGACCGATCCTGACGTTCTTGTCGAGGATCGCACCTTCAATTTCACAATTCTCGCCAATGCCCATCGGGATGTCACCGGAGTCGTCGTAATAATCGCCGCCCATGATGACGGTATCCTTGATCCGTGTGCCGCCCTTGATCATGCTGCGCAAACCGATCACCGAATGGTCGATATCCGCTTTTTGGATCCCGCAGCCTTCCGCAATCAACACGTTATTCAGCCTGCAATCCGCCAGTCGGGACCCGGGCAGGAACCGGGCGTGCGTATAGAGCCGCTGGTCAGGATCATTGATATCAAAGGGTGGGTCTGGCATGGTCAGGGCCAGGTTGGTTTCATAGAAAGCACGAATGGTCCCAATATCGCGCCAATACCCGTTGAATTCATAGCCGAAAACGCGAGGTTCGTTTTTTACACAGTGAGGGATGATGTCGTAGCCAAAATCATCGAAATTCTCGCCGCCTTGATCCATGGAGAGGATATCCACCAGCGTGTCAAGGTTGAAAAGGTAAATACCCATTGACGCCAGATAAGGTTTCTCGGGATTGTCGCTGGAAACGAAAGAATCCAAAGTCTCAGAGTCCTTCGGCTTTTCGGCAAAATCTACGATCTCCCCTTTTTTATCCTGTTTTAAAATGCCATAACGTGAGGCATCTTCCCTACCAATGGGCTGCACGGCGACGGTTACATCGGCGTTATTTTCCCAATGGAACTGCGCCATCTTGGAGTAATCCATCCGGTAAAGATGGTCACCGGCAAGGATCAACACATACTTGGAACGCGACATCTGGATCTCAAAGAGCTGCTTACGGACCGCGTCGGCTGTTCCCTGATACCATTCCATGCGTTCCGTGGTCTGTTCCGCCGCCCAAATTTGAACCCACCCAGTGTGGAAAGAATCGAAATTATAAGTTCTGTTGATGTGGCGATGTAGTGAGACGGAATTGAATTGGGTCAGCACGGTGATGCGGTAAATATCCGAATTGATGCAGTTGCTGATAGGGATATCGATCAGGCGATACTTCCCGGCGATAGGCACGGCCGGTTTGGAGCGCATCATGGTGAGTGGATAAAGCCTTTTCCCCTGACCTCCGCCTAAAATGACAGCTAAGATATCGTTCAAGCCTGGCATGCGGTCTCCTTCCTGAAAGGAGCATGGTGTGAATTTGATTTTCTCATTTTCTATTTTATCCGATTAAATCCTTCTTTTATAAAGAAAAACCGCCTTTAAGGCGGTTACTTAAGTCATTGTCGGCTGGTGCGCTCACGCACCAACTGCAGAATTTCATCTGCAGAATGCAGCGTGCCCTCACTGACCGGGCCAAGCATCTGAGCCAGTTCCTCACGACGGTCCGTGCCGGTCAGCGGAATCACTTCGGTGATCGTCCGCCCGTCAACCTGAGCTTTGGTGACCTTGTAGTGCTGTTCGCCGTAGGCTGCCAACTGCGGGAGGTGCGTGATACACATCACCTGGTGCTGGCTGGAAAGGTTCCAGAGTTTTTCGCCAACCACCATCCCAACTCGACCGCCGATCCCCTGGTCAATCTCGTCAAAGATCAGGGTAGGCACCTGGTCTGCCTTAGCGAGCACATTCTTCAAGGCCAACATCAATCGGGAAGTCTCGCCGCCCGAAGCTACCTTCACCAGGGATTTGAAGCCTTCTCCCGGGTTGGTCTCGACCAGGAATTCCACCCGATCATATCCGTTGGCGTCGAACGCAGCCCGGGTGCCATCCGCCAGCGGTAAACCTTCCTCATCCATCCGGGTGCCCATCGACACCTCAAACCGGGCATTTGCCATCCGCAAGTCGTTCAGTTCCGCTTCAACCAATCCACCAAGCTGCTCCGCCGCCAGACGGCGTTTCTGACTCAATTTTTCAGCTTTTTCCGCCAACACCCCGATGAGTGCATGCTCTTCTTCGCCAAGCTCTACCAATCGCTCCTCAGCATGGGTGATGTTATCCAGATCCTGTTTGGCGCGTTCGCCAAAGGCGATCACTTCCGCCAGGCTGTTACCATACTTGCGCTTGAGCCCGTTCAACAGGTCGATCCGTTCCTCAATCCGGTCCAACAGGCGGGGGTTGAATTCAATGTTCTCAGCGTAGTTCCTGAGTTCCATCGCCAGGTCCTGCAGCGCGGTCAGGCTGGTTTCAGCCGTTTCGTGCATTTGTTCAGTGGTCGAGTTCGATGCGGGAAAGGCTCTGCAGCGCGCCGACCACCTCGCCCAGGAGTTCGCTGATCCCGCGCACTTCCGGATTGCTGTCGTCAATGAGGTCCAGCGCATTCTGAGCGTGCGATGCCAGGCTTTCCGCATTCGCCAGCCGGGTCCGCTCCTGACGTAATTCCTCTTCTTCTTCCGGTTTCAGTTTGGCTGCTTCAATCTCCTGGATTTGGAAGGTGAGCATATCCGTACGACGGGCGGCATCCCGCTCACTCTGACGCAGCGTGTCGAGTTGTGTGCGTACCTCACGCAGTTTTTCATAGGACTGCCGGTAGTCAGCCAGCAGCGGCTCCAGATCGGCGAAGCTGTCTAAAAGGTGTAAATGATTGCGGACATGAAGCAGTGAAAGGTGTTCGGATTGACCATGGATATCCACCAGATAACCTCCAACTTCCCGCTGAAGCGTGGCGGTCACGATGCGTCCATTGATCCTGGCGGTGTTACGTCCTTCAAGCCGGATCTCTCGGGAGAGCGTTACATATTCCGGGTCATCCAGGAGTTCTTCCGGTTCAAGCAGATCGTGAACCGCTTGTCGGATTGCGGGGTCGAGGTAAAAGGTCGCTTCTACCTGAGCGCGTTCCTCACCGGTGCGGATGGAGGCTGTCTCGGCTCTGCCGCCCAAAACAGCTTCAAGAGCATCCAGAATGATCGACTTCCCCGCGCCGGTTTCACCGGTGAAGATCACCAGCCCCCTGGCAAAATCCAGTTGTAATTCGTGGATAATGGCAAAATTCTGAATGCGCAGTTCGGTCAGCATAGGATGATTTTACCAAAGATGTTCATCGGCGTCGAAGCCCGGACAGCCGGTAATAGGCCGAAGGGATTGCTAAAACCAGATAAAGGACCTGGACGCCAAGCGGGATCAGACCATAGAGCGAAAAAGCACCCGCTTGAAGACCGATCCAAACGCTCCCTAAGCCGATCAAGACCAGCGGTAGACCACCCAGCGCCATTCCCACACTGACCAGCCTGAAAAGACGCTTGCTGCGCCGCTTGCCGGTCGCAAAACGGACAACTTCCGCAACCGCCACGCCTGCTGCAGGGGCAAGAAGAAACGTAAAGAAACCGATATACGAGGCAATCAGGCTTCCAAGGAATGTGACCACGGCTGCGAGCACGAGTCCCAGAACGTAGTCCATCGGCTTGCTGGTATCGAATATCTTTTGCTGCTGGCGTACACAATCCTGGCAGCGATATCCTGTCGGGGTTAATACAGCCTCCGCCGGCGTGATCGGTTTACCGCACCGATTGCAGCGCAGGGTGATGTCTTCGTTTTCAGTGTTGTTTTGGGGAGTATTAGGATTGTCCATTGGATTTAATACTTAATAAAGGGTTGTGCTCCATATAAGCGGTGAGATTGCGATAAAAATATCCGGGGTCCTGGAAGCGGACCATATGCAGGGACTTCTCGTGCGCCCTGACCAGAACGCAGTCCCCATCGCTGATTTTCAGCGGCTCATGCCCATCCACGCTGACCACAGCTTCATGCTCGGTATGGAGCGTAATGCATATTGAAGCGCCTTCAGCCAGCACCACAGCCCGATCAACGGAGAGGTGCGGTGCGACGGGAATTAAAAGGATATTACGCAGTTCGGGTGGCAGGATTGGCCCGCCTGCGGCGAGAGCGTAGGCTGTTGAACCGGTGGCAGTGGCGGCAATGAGACCATCGGCGTTATACCGGGCAATCCGTGCGCCATCCAGGTCGGCTTCCACCTCGATTGGCCGGACATACTTCCCCCGGGCTACAACGACATCGTTGATCACATCAAAGAAGGTATCCTTCTGGCCTTCACGGACACATTTCGCCAGCAGCATCATGCGTTCTTCATAGCGGAAATGACCTGAAAGCAGGTTCGGCAGGGCCTGCCGCCAATTATCAGGCTTGATTTCGACCAGGAAACCAAAATGACCAACATTGATCCCCAGCAGAGGCACATCGACCGGCGCGCAAAGATGTCCCGCCCGTAAGATAGTTCCATCGCCGCCCAGGCAGATCACCAGGTCGAATTCCTTGTCTGTGATCGCTTTTCGAAGGTCCTGATCGTAAAGAGATCCGGATTCAGCCTGCACACCTTCAGCGATGAGGAAATCGGCGACATCTCCGGCGACGACGATCGCGCCATCAATGCCGGGGTTCCCCAGAACAGCGATTCTTTTAGGTGGTTGATGTGTTTGGGACATATTGCCCTAATTATAGCCTTTTTATCGGAGCACTCCAAACGGGAGGGGATACTAAGTGGATTAATCCAAAATCGACAAACCATGTCAATAAGCTGTAGGGGCCGCCCTCCGTGGCGGCCCTTTGCTTTTATCGTTTTAAGCATCCTTTTACACTTATGAATTCCAGATTTCTCCATCTGCGACAATTCTGCGACAATTCGGTGAACAATCTGTGACATCTTCCCCTTATCCTTTCAAAAGAAAGGAAATCGTTATGACAGAAAATATTATTCAAACGCAATATCTGACTCGCCGCTTTGGTCATGTCGTAGCCGTCAGCGAGCTGGACCTGGCCGTACCAAAGGGATGCGTATACGGCTTTCTTGGGCCGAACGGCGCCGGGAAGACCACCACCATCCGAATGCTCCTGGGGCTGATCCGGCCCAACAAGGGCTGCCGTACATTTGTTCGGAAAAACGTTCAAGAAGGACCGGATCAATGTGCTCCGCCAGGTTGGGTCATTGGTGGAAGCGCCGTCGCTCTATCCAAACCTGACCGGCCGTGAAAACCTTAAACTGCTGGCATTGCTGCTCGACTTACCCGGTGAGGAGATCGACCGAGTGTTGGAGATTGTGCAAATGCAGGCAGCAGCGGATAGGCTGGTTCGCGGCTATTCCACCGGCATGCGTCAGCGGCTTGGCCTGGCCGGTGCATTAATGGGTCATCCCAAGCTGCTGATCCTGGACGAACCGACCAATGGACTGGATCCCGCCGGTATTCAGGAAATGCGTCATCTGTTACGCGGCCTGCCGGAAGCTTTCGGCGTGACCGTCTTCCTCTCGACCCACCTTCTGAACGAGGTCGAGCAGATCGCCACCCAGATCGGGATCATCAACAAAGGCAAACTGATCTTCCAGGGTTCTCCGGAGAAGTTACAAACCAAATTGAGCGGCAACGCGATCCTTCAGGTGGATAACCCGAACCGGGCACGCCAGATCCTGACCGGGATGGGCTGGCAGGTCGGCCAGAACGGCGACCACTCGCTCTCGATTGTTTCCCGTGACATGCAGACCCTGGCAAAGGCCAACGCCCAATTGGTGGCGCAGGGGATCGAAGTCTATCACCTCAGCCAGGAAAAGCGTTCCTTGGAGGAAATCTTCCTCTCGCTCACATCAACTGAAAGACAGGTGGAATTATGAAAACACTCTGGCATGTCCTGCGTGCTGAAATGCTCAAGATGCGCCGGACACTGGCGCTCACATTAGCCTTCATCGCACCATTATCGATCACCCTGATGCAATTCGGAATGATGCTACAACGAAATTGGCTCGCTTTTGATACCAGTGAGGAAGCCTGGTTGTATGTCTACCAATCCAATTTGGTGATGTGGAGCCTGATCATGCTGCCCCTATTCGTCACCCTTGAAACGGCTCTGATCGCCGGGCTGGAACATAACAACCAGACCTGGAAAAAGCTCTATGCTCTGCCGGTGCCGCGTTGGATGACAATCGCCGCCAAACAATTCGCAGGTCTATCTCTGATCGCATTGAGCTGCCTGGTGTTGTGGGCGCTCACGCTCGTTATGGGGTTTGCTTTGCAAGCGATTAAGCCTGAATTCGGCCTGACCGGTGCCCCGCCTTGGGATTCGCTTCTGCTCTATTCCGCTCTGGTTTTCCTGGCAAGCTGGCTGATCATTGCCATTAACACCTGGGTAGCGCTGAACTGGAAAAGTTTCGTAATCGCCTCCACCTTCGGCATTATTGCCACCGTCTCCGGCGCCATGGTGATCAATTCCGAGACCTTTGGCCCATACTATCCCTGGGCGATAGCAGGTTTGGTCGGCAACCAAGTTCAATGAAGGCGTGATCCTCTGGCCGCAGGTCTGGATCGGGTTGATCGGTGGTATTATTGCCCTCTTCATCACAAATCTGCTTCTCAGCCGCAAACAAGTGCTGTAACCACGAATCAAAAAAGACATTGACTCTACGGAGATCAATGTCTTTTTGTATTTAAAATGGATGGTAAATTATCTTATTCCACCCAGGACAAATCCAACATCTGGTTCGCGTCGAACCCGGTCGCAATCATATTAAGGCTAAGGTCCGGGAACGCCAGCCGGTAGATCGTCCCTCCGGCCAATATGAAAAAGGCTTTGGAATCCGGCTGCCAATAAACAGATTCGATCTGTTTATCGGTCAGATTCTGCAACCATGTGCCGCTTGGGCTTTGATAAAGTTGCGCACCGGAATGGTCCCCATCCGCCGCTCCCCAGGCGACGATCCAGTTACCACTGGGGGATATACGGGCCATTTTTTCACCTGAAAGGAAGATGCTTTTCCCTTCCGGTGTAAAAGCAACCAATCCCTGCACACCGGATGCGATGAACATCCCGCCCTGGTCCCATACGAGGGTGGTCCACTCCCCTGAACGGATCAGTTCTGGTGCGCCGCTTCCAGCCTTGACCAGGTAAACGCCTGCAATTGAATTTCTTACTGCAGCGGCGTCCGTATCCAATGCAAAGGCATACGCGGTCGTGCCCGGGCCGATGGCGGCATCGGTGAACGCACCGGGGATGAGCTGGCTGACGTGCAAGGTGTCGACATTAACCTGGCGAAGGACTCGCGGTCCATCGGCGGTTTGCGAATAGCTCATGAAGCTTTGCGCATTGAGCCATCCAAGAAAGACCTCGCCCTGGCTGCCGTTTGCCGGCAGGTAAAGGGTGTTCTGGTCGCTAAAACTCGGTACTTTCAAGCTGGTGACCACTTCCGAACGCCAGCCGGTTTCCTCTGAATAACTACCGAGTTCCTGTGAAACCAGCCAGTTGCTGCCCGGCGCCCAGAAAGGCGACGTACTGTGCGAATAAACCCCGTTCAACCGTTCGATCCGGTCATGCTGGGTGTCCCACATATACAGATCACTGGAAAGCGCGTCCAGCGCGGCAGTGAAGGCGAGGAACCGTCCATCCGGAGACCAGGCCAACCCATCCTCACGGGTGACGGCGCGGAAAGTGTCGAAAGCCCGTGTGCCGACATCATTGGCGATATTACGTTGGGCGGATAAGGACAGAAGTTGCGTTAGTTTGGTGACTTCGATGGAAGGCAGGTCGATCAGGTAAAGTCCCAGCTCATCGGTGACATATTCCGAACCGGCTCGGACGACCAGGGTATGTCCATTCGGAGATAGGCCGTTGACCAGATCACTGGTATAGATCGGCTCCGGCAGGACAATCTCAAGCGTCTCTCCGGCATCGATGTCATAAGCCTGGATCACGCCGGATTCCGGCGCATGATAGACCAGCCAGGGCCCGTCTACTGCAATTGTCGGTTTCGGAGTCGGAGTAAGGACCCGCGGCGTAGGTGTCGGGATCGGGGTCAGGTCCGTATCCTCTTCCACTGCAGCTTGCTGAGTTTGGGCGATTGACGCGTTGGTCGCCTGGCGCGCCTCGGCTGAGGGTGTGCCGGACCACGATACCGGGGTTGGCGACGTCAGCCTGCACGCCAGGCTGACCAGCATTAACCCCAATATCATCCCTATCCAGATCTTGTTGACTTGCTTCATCGTTCGATCCGATCTTAATCCTCAAGGATCTTGAGGCTGGACATAGATGCAACCAGCGCTTTTAGCCCCAATCCTTCAAAATAGACTTCCACGGTCTCATCGCCATATTCCAGACGGCTGTTCCGTACAACACCTTCGCCGTAAACAGGATGCTCCACCCGCATGTCGGGGGAGAAGCGCTGTTTGGGCGCTTCCGGCGGCGGCGTACGCTTCCGGTCACTGAGGAGAGCCGTAGGTCCGGTCCCATTGGAAAGCGCCGAAATCATAGCTGGTCCCCTGCTCGAAGGAACGTGTGATGTGTCCCTTTGTAAGATCCTCGGGGACATCCTCCAAAAACCGGGAAGGCTGCATGGTCTCGTAACTGCCATACGGGCTGCGCCGTCGCCGCGCTCGAAGCAAATAGAGGTGGTTCTTTGCGCGGGTCAGACCGACATAGAACAGACGGCGTTCTTCGGCCATCGCTTCCGGGTCATCCCGGGAACGGCTGTGCGGCAGGTAAAGCTCATCCAACCCGATGATGAACACCTGAGGGAATTCCAATCCTTTGGCAGCGTGCAGCGTCAGCATGGTCGGTGCATCCAGCGTGTCAGGAAGCGTATCCTGGTCGGCGACCAGCGCCATGGCTTCCAGGAATTCCGCCAAACCGCGGTCCTCATACTCTAATAATACCTGTCGTAATTCCAGAACGTTCGCCCAGCGGTCCTGATCCTCGTCTCCCTCATCCTTGATGTGACCCTCATAACCTGTATCGAGGATCACCTGGTCGAAAAGCGTTGTGAGTGAGACTTTGTTGAGGTTTTCTCGCCAGCTTTGCAGCATTCGCGCGAAGGGCTGCAGCCGGGCCGCCGAACGTTCCAACGCCTCGACGAGGTCATCCTGACCGGCCGCCAAGGCCAGCAGCACTTCACCACTGCTCATCCCGGCCTGCTTCGCATGGTGTTGAAGTTTTTCCAAGGTCACCGAACCGATCCCGCGCGGCGGCAGGTTAATCACCCGCGCCAGGCTCACCTCGTCGAGCGGGTTATAGATCAGCCGCATGAATGCGATCATATCTTTCACTTCGCGTCGACCGTAGAACCTTTGCGCGCCGACCAGACGGTAACTCATATTTGCACGGCGGAAGGCTTCTTCCAGTAAGCGGGACTGCGCGTTGGTGCGATACATGATGGCGAAATCGGATTCCTTCGCCCTTCCCAGCATGACCTGCCGTTGGATGGTGTCCACGACATAATCGGCCTCATCGTGATCATCCTCACCTTCATAAACCACGATCTCTTCTCCGGTACCGCGGTCCGAATAGAGTTCCTTTTTGGTGCGGTTGGGGTTCTCATCGATCACGGAAACGGCGGCGTCCAGAATGGTCTGGGTGGAGCGATAATTCTGTTCGAGCAGGATCTTCGTCGCATCAGGGTAATCGTGCATGAACCGGTCAACGTTACGATAGTCTGCGCCTCGCCAGCGGTAAATGGATTGGTCTTCATCGCCGACCACGAAGATGTTCTTGTGGTAGGAAGCCAGGTAATGGAGCAGATAATATTGAGCCTGATTGGTATCCTGAAATTCATCCACCAGGATATGCCGGAAACGCTGGGCGTATTTCTGGCGCACTTCCGGGTTGGTCTCCAGCAATCTGGCTGTATAGAGCAGCATGTCATCAAAATCGACGGCGTTGCTGGTAACCAGATACTGTTGATAAGCCTGGTAGATCTCTTTGATCGTGTCGTCCCGATAGGTCTGCGAAGGGAAATCTTCCGGGCCGATCAGGTCGTTTTTCGCCATGCTGATCTTGGCCAGTACCTGGTGAGGGCGGAAGTCTTTCTCGTTGATCCGCATTTCGCGGATCACGCGCTTGACCAGAGCGATCTGGTCATCGCTATCGAAGATCACGAAGTTATTATGGATCGGCAGGTTGGCCGCCTCCCGACGCATGATCCGACCGCAGATCCCATGGAAAGTGCCCAACCAGAGGCCATCCGTCTTGCCGCCCAGCAAATCCGAGACCCGGCTTTCCATTTCCCTGGCGGCTTTGTTTGTGAAAGTCACCGCCAGGATCTGGTAGGGTGGGATCCCTAAGGCTGCGATCAGGTATGCGATCCGGAAGGTGAGCACACGGGTCTTGCCGGAGCCAGGTCCCGCCAATACAAGTACCGGCCCGGCGGGTGCGGCGACGGCTAATTTTTGCTGCTGATTGAGTTCGCTAAGAAGATCTGCCATGATGAACACGATTCTACCGTTGCCCTGCCAGCACGTCAACGAAGCCATGCTGCCAGTCAGGAAATTTCAGAATTTATTGCGTTTTTATTATTCAACCTAAAAACGCCACACCCATCAGATTAACCATAACGATATTGAATGGCATTAAACCAACCACATAACAAGGGAATATTGAATAATCACGATGGGCTCAAAGACCGCAAACGCCCAGATGGTATTCCGCTTTAGGTACATCGGTGCTGCAATCTCCCTGTCCACGGTCTGTTGGGGATGATCCACAACACCTTCGTCCTATCTCTTGGCTTTGCCAAACGCTTACCCATTCGGTTACCTTGATCGTGAACCTGATGGGTTTTTTCTTGATCGGCCCTTTGATGCCTCTTACGGGTTTATGGGAAAGGTCTGATTCAGAGTAAACGTCCTTGCGGGTCGGCAGCCCCGTCTTGTTTTCGGTCTACGAACTCACTATGCATGACCCACATTTTTGCTTTACTACCAAACTCTTTGTCATATGTAAAATCTCATAAAACATCGGATTAAAACCTAGACGCCCCGACGGGGCGTTTCTACGACAAAATGGTCAAGATATACAAGTCAGGGTATGGAATTTCTACGCCTCACTTGCGCAATCACACATTGAACCGGATGGTCAATACATCACCGTCCTCGACGATATACTTCTTCCCCTCCAGGCGCAGCTTGCCCTGGTTACGCGCTTCGGCGAAACTCCCTAACTCAGCCAGATCATCGTATGAAACCACTTCCGCCCGGATAAATCCTTTTTCCATATCGGAATGGATCACGCCGGCCGCTTCCGGTGCCGTAGCGCCGCGAGCGACCGTCCAGGCGTGGACTTCCTTCTCACCGGCGGTGAAAAAGGACTGCTGTCCCAGCAGGTCATAAGAGAGGCGGATGAAACGGTTCAGGCTGGGCTCTTCAATGCCATATTCGGCCAGGAAGATCTCAGCTTCATCCGGAGGCAATTGAGCGATATCCATCTCAAGCCGCGCCGGGATATGGACCACGGTTGTATTGGCAAAAGGCGTTTCGATCTCAACCGGCTCCTGTTCTTCCGAGTGATTGATGACGATCAACTGCGGCTTGCGGCTCAGGAACC
Source organism: uncultured Chloroflexia bacterium (assembly GCA_963748065.1). Lineage (GTDB taxonomy): Bacteria > Chloroflexota > Anaerolineae > Anaerolineales > Anaerolineaceae > Brevifilum. The sequence continues at coordinate 222,874 of CAVVHL010000011.1, forward strand.
CATAACTGCCGAGCATTTTCTCTTCATCTTCGGTATAACTCTCGTTCCGCAGGGGGATCTCTTCGGAAAGCAACGCCTGGAGCCGCTCGAACAGCGCGGTCTCCCGTTCCACCAAGCCTTTATCGCGCCCGACGCCGCCGCGTTTTCGTTCTTCTCCCAAACGCTGCAATTTTCGCTCAACTAGGATCATGTCGTTCAGGATCAACTCGGTTTCCATGTTCGCCAGGTCCCGCTTCGGGTCCACGCTGCCATCAAGGTGCGGCACACGCGGGTTTTCGAATTGTCGCACGACGTGGATGAATCCGTCCATCTGCGAGAGCGTGTTGAGCAGCGGTCCGGAGATGCCGCCCTCGGCCGCTTTCCCTTCCAGGCCGGCGATGTCGGCGTAGGTCACTTTGGCGTGGACAACCTTCTTCGGGATGAACAGCTCTATAAGCTTATCCACCCGTTCATCCGGCACATCGATCACTGCGGTGTGGACTTCAACCTTACCGCCGCTGATGCCCGTCGGCACATCGCCGTGGGTCAGGGCGTTGAAGAGGGTGGTCTTTCCCGATTGCGGCAATCCGATGATTCCGAGTTCCATAATTTTCTCCAATTGCAGCACAATATTCTTTGAGTGCTGAGTTTTAATTTACGCTACCAAACAATCATACCTGAGAACGATGAATTTGACTGCCGTTCTCCATTGCCCGATTTGTTCATTCACCTTGACCTTCCTCTTGTGAACGGTTAAAATTGGTCTCACTTGCCGAAGTGGCGGAACTGGCAGACGCGCACGACTCAAACTCGTGTACCTACGGGTATGTGGGTTCGATTCCCACCTTCGGCATTATGAACTGCTCAAGATTTTTTGAGCAGTTTTTTAATCCCTGTTTTCGGATCCCAAAACCGGCGCGGCAGTTGTCTTTCTTTTGAGCCTATTTTACATAGTCTTTCGTGACTTCCATATGTGATAATAAACTTAAGATGACGATTAAATAGAAGGTATTATTAATACACAGTGAACTCACCAAAATTAATTATCCATTTATTGGGGCCGGTCGAAATTCAATATAACGACAAACCGCTGCACATCAGCCGGCGGATGGAACGCGCCATCTTCTACATCCTCGCCGTTGAAAATCATCCCCTCAGCCGCTCAAGCCTGATCGATTTACTCTGGCCGCAAGCCGAACAGGCCGACCCGCGCAGTGCTTTGCGCACTGCCCTTTCCCGGCTGCGCAGCAAGCTGCCGGACGCCGATCTGCTGGTCACCGATTTGGACCAGGTCTGGCTGGACCCTGAGCGAATCTCAGTCGATGTTCTGGAATTTGAATCCCAATACCACAAACTCCAGACTCAATTGTCCGCCTACCAGGAAACTCGTCCACTGCCTTCGGGAGTGGTGCAGCAAATCAATACCGCTCTTGAGCTTTGGCATGGTGATGATGTCATTGAGGGCGATAACCTGGCTAATTACTCTGAGATAGAAGCCTGGCGGCAAACTCTCTCCCGACGGTTAGGATATCATCGGCAGTTTCTATTAAAAAGACTTGCACAGCACCTTCGCACAAGCGGCCTTTTGGATGAGGCACTTGAAGTTTTTTCCCAATTGGCACAAGCCAATATCCTCGATGTTTCTTACCACCTTGAAGTTATCAATATCCTGGCGGATTTGGGAAGGCATCACGATGTCATCATTTATTGTGATGACCTGGAGCGTGTTTTCGAAACGAATTTCAATTCCCCCCTTCCCGATGCGATCCTTGAACGCTGCCAACTTTCCAGGATTCGCGTGGATGCAAACAACAATCATCCTGAAGCGGATTGGCCTGCTCCGCTGACAATGCACTTAAAGTTGGTCGATCGACAAACCGAATTAAACCAGCCTGCTCAAAGCCTTTTACAGGGGTGGTTTAGTCGTCCTGCAAGGAGAACTGGGAGCAGGAAAAACAAGGTTGGTTCAGGAAGCCTACCGAATGCTTAACCCAAAACCCAAGCTGTTTTATGCCGCATGTCAGGAATCACAGCATGCGCTCCCCCTTTCACCATTGATCCATTGCCTGCGGCGAGATGTGCCCGCTGAGGTTTGGGAAAGGCTGGATAGTCATTGGCTTGAACGCCTCTGCGTCCTGCTGCCTGAATTATCAATCTATTGTGAAGACAGTGAAATCTCTTTACAAGCCAACTTCTTCACTGGAGAACAAAACCTTTTTGACGCGATTCATCACGCTTTGATCCTCACTGCGGAAACATTCGGACGGCTGTTTTTCATTTTTGATGATGCGCAATGGGCTGACCGTTATACTTTTCAAGCCATAAATTACCTCACTGGAGAAGGGTTCTTTGATCGTTATGGGCTGCTGACCATCGTAGCTCGAACCTTGGAACCAAACAACGATCTCCAGGATTTCCTTGCTCGCATTAATCGAAAAAATCCGGTAACCACAATTTCTTTGACAGGACTGGATCAAAAGGAGCTGACTGACCTTGCGGAACAAGTCTTGGGCGAACCTCCACCAAATTTCCTCATGGAAAAATTATATAAAGAAACGCATGGTAACCCATTCGTTACGCTTGAATTCATTCGCGAAATTCAAAACTCACAAGAAAATATTGAAAATTTTGGGCCTTCATCGGAACTCCTTTTACCAGCAACCATTCAAGCACTCGTTATCAAACGTCTTAACCATTTCGATGAACTGTCCAGGGAAATTCTATTGGTGGGGGCTGTCCTGGGGAATGATTTTACGCTGGAAACCCTTCATAAGCTTCTAAATGAGTCAAAGGAAGCCGTCGTTGCAAGTGTCGACAAATTGATTGGCTTCGGTTTCTTGGTGGTCGATCCGCAGGAACACTCTCGGACAAGACATTTACAATTCACCCATGAAAAAATAAAGGACGTTGTTCTCAGAGAATCCTCAACACTCCAGCGTCAACACCTCCATGAACAGGTCGCCGAGATACTTTCAGAATCAGATCAGTCGGAAACCAATGCGGCTGTCATTGCGAATCATTTTCTTTCCGGATCTCAAATCTCTAAAGCGTTCAAATGGTTATTGAAAGCAGCGCAATACGACTGGACACTCGGTGCCCGAGATGAAGTTTTGAGGAATTTTGAGAAAGCTGAGGGATTGATCAGGAATCCAGCGGATTCATTGATAACCAGGGAGCAAACAATTCATCTCTATCGGTTATGGATAGAATTTGCTTACCAATCCAACCAAATTGCCATGCTGGAAAAACTTGGAGTCAAACTTCAATACCTCGGAGAACATGATCCCGATCCTTTGGTATTAGGTATTTCACAAATTGCACTTTCAAATGCCTGCTTCCTGAGAAATGAATTCGAACCCGGGTATGATCTGATCCAAAATGCGTTGGATAACCTCGAAAAAACCGACCACCCGCGCTTGTATTGTCAAGCATTATATAGAAAAGGCGCGCTGAGTTGGTGGTTATTAAAATTTCACGGAATCCCTGGCCAGCTATACCCAGGTCCAGAAGATCATCAAAGAGCAAAGTCCCAATCTGAAAGACGACGAGTTGGTTTTTTCAGCCAGATATATGGCTGGTACGGGCTATTACGCCCAGGGAGATGCAACCAAAACCCTCCAAATCGCACACCAGCTTGGTAAGGATCACAATAACCTCTCCCCATTCGACCACATTCGTCAAAAAAACCTTTTAGCCATGGGAATGCTGCTTTCGGGTGATTTCAAAGGATGTGTTTCCGCAGCGACTGACGCTCTGGAGATCACCAACGTCCTCGATAATACATTTGTCGAGGAAGTGCTTCTTTTGACTTTGAGCCAGGCGGAAAATGCACTCGGATATTTGGACGAGGCTTATAGTCATGCTCAAAAGGCCATCGAACTGGCAGAAATGAGTCACCATAACGATGCCATGATCCACGGCAACAGCATTCTTGGCGATATTTTCATGCGGTTGCAAAACTATTCTAAGGCCAGCCAACATTACCAACTGGCGAAAATGCGCCACGGCTTCTCGCGAGTTACCCAACACGGATTGGAAAACGAGATCATGCTCGCATACCTTTTGGCCTGGTCAGGGCAACCCGAACAAGCAACTGTCCTGTTGGATCAGCCATTGAAGATTTCAAAAGAGACAGGGATGCAGCAAATCCACGCGAAAGCCCTCATGATATCAGCTGTTACCGATATCGTCATGCAATCTTTTACAGCAGCCGAAAGCAAATACCAGGCAGTCGAAGAAATCATAAACCAAAATGGACTCTCGGATGAGCGATTGTGGTGCTGGGTCGGACAATCCCGGCTGATGATCTCCAGGCATCAATTCAGAGAAGCCGAAAATCGCCTGACTCAATTGATCAAAGAAAGCCATAAAATGAATACGGTTTGGACCACACTCTACGGGGTCCAACTTGCGACTCAACTGCAAAAAGCCCAGGGTAATAAAGAGGGAAATCCGACGTTCATCGATGAAGCATTCAACGCACTGATGTCCACATTGGAATCCCATACCCAATCAGATGCATTACGGCATGATTTTCAATTAGCACAAAAATCCTGGATCGAAGGCCACCATTACCCCTGATTCGTGTCCACGTTTTGGTAACGATCCCATGTTATGCTCTCAATACACGAATTTTCCGCCTCTGGGCATGTGGTCGAGGGGTCCATGTGCAAAAGAACCGACAATGTTTCGCCAATACTGTCGGTTCTTTTCTTTTAATTAGCTGGCCTTGAGGTGTGCAACTGAGACGCCGTCCCCACCTTCCGTCCGGCTGCCTGATTCGAATCGTTGAACGTGGGGGTTCGCACCAAGTGCTTCCCGCACAGCCTCGCGCAGCCGACCTGTGCCTTTGCCATGGATGATCCGCACGTAGGGCAATCCGACCAAGTAAGCTCTTTCAAGATAACGGTCCAACTCATCCAGGCCTTCGTCCACCCGCTGACCGCGGATATCCAGTTCGATCCCCGGCGATTCATGGTTTCCCGGCAGGGTCGTCTTGCCGGTCTTTTGTTTCACTGTTTCGACTGAAGCCACAGGCTCGGGTTCACCTTTACGGACCAAATCTCCCCGGCGCGCCCGCACCCGCAGCATCCCGACTTGCACCTCCACCTCGTCCTCACCGATCGCCGTCACCACGCCGTCTTGATCGATGCTTCGTAGATGAACTTTTTCACCCAATCGCAAAGGCCCTTTGATTTTTCGGGGCGATTTTTCCGGCGCTTTACGCACCACCGGTTCGGCCACTTCCTCTTCCAACGCCTCGACGACCTCTTCCACATCATCCAGGGCTTCCAGCGGTTGGCGTGCCTTTGCCAATTGGCGCCGCAGCGTTTCCATCTCTTCCCGCAGGTCGGATAGTTCCTTTTCCGCTTCCTGACGGGAGTTCTCCAGCAGAGCATAACGCTCATCTTCGATCTTATCGAGTCGGTCAGCAAGTTCATCGCGGATATGCTCCGCATCCTGCTTTGCCTCTTCGGCCGCCGCGCGAGCTTGCCGCGCCAGGTCTCGCTGCCGGTGGATTTCATCCAGCAGGTCTTCTGCTCGTAAATCGCTGGGGTTAATTTCCGCTTTAGCCGATTCAATGATCTCAATTGGCAGCCCCAGGCGTTCGGCGATAGCCAGGGCATTCGAACGGCCCGGCAGTCCGATCGTGAGATGATAGGTCGGCCGCAGGGTTTTCAGGTTGAATTCCACGCTGGCGTTCAAAACACCTTCCGTGGTGTGGGCATAGGCTTTCAATTCGGGGTAATGCGTTGCGATCATGCTGGTGATATTGCGTTCCAGTAAATGCGTCATCACCGCACGCGCCAATGCTGAGCCTTCCTGTGGGTCTGTGCCCGCGCCCAGTTCGTCCAATAAAACAAGTGAATGTGAGTCGGCGGATTTAAGGATCTCGACGATATTGGTCACATGCCCGGAGAAGGTCGAGAGCGATTGCTCGATGGATTGCTCATCGCCGATATCGGCAAACACGTTGTCGAAGACGGTTAATTCAGAGCCGGACTCCGCCGGGATCTGCAGCCCGGACTGGGCCATCAACGCTAAAAGCCCGATCGTCTTCAGGGTGACAGTTTTACCACCCGTGTTCGGGCCGGTGATCACCAAAGCGTAGGTCTTGTCATCCAGGTCCACGTCGATCGATACCACCGTCTTCGGGTCCAGCAGGGGATGGCGCGCCTTGAAAAGGCGGATCGTGCTGCCGGGGTGTTTCCCGTCCGCAACCTCATGGAACGGTTGTAACCGCGGCTCATTGGCATCCAAATCTTCAGCATATTTGGCTCGCATGAAGGCCAGGTCCAAAACAGCCATCACCGTTACCATCATATTCAGTGTGTCGGCATAACCCGCAACCGAACGGCTCAGTTCCGCCAGGATTCGACGGACCTCATCGCGTTCTGCCAGTTCCAATTCTTTATAGCGGTTGTTCCACTCCACCACTGCCAACGGTTCAACAAAGAGGGTCGCACCGGAAGCGGATTGGTCGTGAATGACGGCCTTGATCCGTCCCTTGAATTCCGCTCGTAAAGGGAGCACGTTTCGGCCGTTGCGCTGGGTGATGATCGGTTCCTGCAGCATCCGGGCGGTACTCGAATCGGAAATATACCGCTGCAGTCGAGTCATCATCCGCTCATAGGTGATCTTCATCTCCCGGCGGATATCCCCGAGTTTATCCGAGGCGGAATCGAGCACCTCACCGCGATCCGAAACGGTCTTGCTGATCATATCCACCAGCCCCAGGCCCACCGGCAGCCCTTCCACCAGGCTGGAAAGATGCGGTGTTTCTTCCGCCATGTTTTCCAGCACCCTGCGGACGGTCCGGGAGACGATCAGGGTGTTCTTGATCGCCAGAAGGTCACCGGGTTCCAGCACGCCGTCACGTTTGGCAAGGCCGACCAGTGGGCGGATGTCCTGGGCATTGGTAAAAGAGACGTCCGAATCCAGGCTGAGGATATATCGTGCTTCACGAGTCGCCGCCTGCCGCAAGCGCGCTTCTTCCAGGTCGGGTGTGGGCGTGAGCTGGCGCGCCAGGTCGGCCGAGGCGGAAAAATCAGCATATGCCACCAACCGGTCGATGATCTTGGGATATTCAAGGGTAACGAGCGCTTTTTCATTCATGCGAAAGAAAGTGTATCATGATTGGGGTAGGGATGGTGAATGGGGAATAGGTATTAGGTATTAGGTATTAGGCAATAGGTATTAGGAAAGAATTATAGTAAAGAGAGCGCCTGTTATATATCAATTACTGTAGGGGCGGCCATAGGGGGCCGCCCGTGAATATCTGATTTTTTTGCTCAAGACTGGCACTTCCAAATTGAATGATAAACCAACATGTAAAAACAATTACCGCTTATTAAAATTCCCCATCTCCGCCACCAGGCCGCTGCACTGCTGTTTGTGCAGCTCAATCACCCGGTCATAAAGCGGGAAGCTCTGCCAATCCTCGATCCGGTCATGCTCGACCAGCCAGTCATAGGTACGCCTGGCGCCCGTCTTCCAATCCACTGTATATTCAAACCCCAGGTCGGCTTTGGCCGCGCTGTTATCCATGATATTGGTGTATTGGAAATTTAAATAGGTGATCATGGTTTCTTCCGGCGCGATCTTCACCAGAATATCCGCCGGGATATGGATGATGCTCGGCTCAGGCGCGCCAATCGCCTCGGCCAGCCGCTGGTGATACTGGTTCCAGGTCTGCCATTGCTCGCCGGTCACATGGTACGCCTTGCCGAAGGCTTTCTCATTCCCCGCCGCGTTGGCGAATGCTCGCCCGACATCGTCCACATGGCAAGATACCCACAGGGCCTCACCGTCCCCGTGGATGATGACGGGTTTCCCCTTGCGTAGCCGGTCAAGGAAATAAGTTGCCCAACCGAAGGTATGAATGATCAAACCGCCCTCACCATAGGTGCTGGCCGGTCGGATGATGGTCACCGGGAAATCTCCCGCCCGGTCGGCCGCCATGAACAAATCCTCGCACTTGGCCTTATCCCGGCCGTAATCGGAAAGGGCGTGCCGTTCCATCGATTCCACCACCGGGAATTTCGCCGGCGGCTTGGTATAAACATCCACCGTGCTGGTGAAGATCAATTGGCCGGTGCGACCTTTAAAGGCGCGGATGTCGCTTTCCGCCTGTTCCGGCCGGAAACAGATCATATCGATCACACAGTCAAAGGGGCCCGCTTCCGCCATCTGGGATTTGAAAGTCGCGAAGTCGTTCCGGTCGCCCTTGATCGTGCGGTAATCCCCGGAAACGCGTGAAGGGGTCTCGCCGCGGTTATAAAGCGTCAGATCGTGACCGTCCGCCAATAAATACCGGCTGACAGCCGTGCTGATCAGTCCGGTCCCGCCAATGATCAGGATTTTCATAATTATTCTCCAATTAATCTACAATCTGTTATACTAAGAATCAGTGAAACAACCATCAAAGTATCATTATTACCTGAATATCAATTCCTATTTTTAACAAATAACGATAGATTGTACGAAATGATCGAACCTTATCACCTATATTGATAATTCGCTAGATTCATGTATAATAAATATAAAGAACATTTGTTCTAGTATATTATCAGGATAAAAATATGATTACATATGTACATGGGAATTTATTCCAATCGCCAGCCCAAGTTTTGGTCAATACTGTCAATACCGTAGGTGTAATGGGTAAAGGTATAGCTCTAGAATTTAAAAAACTTTACCCAGGCATGTTCACAGAATATCAGAATCTCTGCGAAACTGGGGAACGAAAAGTTGGGAAATTGTTCTTATATCAATCCCCAAACAAATGGATACTTAATTTTCCAACTAAAATCCACTGGAAAAACCCATCAAGAATCGAATATATCCAAAAAGGTTTGCAAACTTTTTCTAATTTATACAATAAAGTAAAAATCCATAGTATTGCTTTCCCGGCTCTTGGTTGTGGAAATGGTGAATTAGATTTTACTAGTCAAGTTCAACCAATAATGGAAAGATTCTTGTCGGAATCATTAATTGACGTTTTTATATATCCAGATCAATATGAGTTAAGTTTACCTGAACACAGACAACTAAAAGATTTTAAAAATTGGTTACGTGGTGAACCTAAAAGTTTAGCATTTGTCGAAGTATGGGATGATATTAAAGCACTTCTCAATGAAAAGAATAATTTCTCTACTCTCGGTAAAGGTGTTGACTTCGTAATTAAAATAGAAGATGAAAACTCAATACGAATTAAAACTTCAAAAGAGGTCATTATCTCATATGATGAGTTGCAATTCATATGGCAGCAGCTAAGGAATTTTGGTTTCATTAGCCGTGAACTTGTATCAGGAATTGGTGAGACAATATATTATCTTTTCCCCTTACTTGAGAATTTACCATATATTCAATCGGTGAAAATTTCTTCATCATATGATCAATCAAAAAATTCATCATACGCATTGCAGTTAACTCCCCTTGGATACCCTAGCGAAAAAGATAATATACAATTACCTCTATTTACTCAAATAAATATTTAATAATTATGTTTCGGTCTGCCGATGAAATTCAACAGATAGAAGATTTCTTCAATAACTATAATTGGAAGTGGATTTCAAAAACTAAAAGGTTTCTCTGGAAAGATCATTGTTTCCACTATACTGATTTACACAATGTCATCCCAATTTTACGGGAAGGATTTCTATATAGTCGAAATTATATGGAGAGCATTAATTATTCTTGGAATGACATCGCAAGCACTGATGTTTTAAGTGGTACTCCAAAAAATGTAGTTGATCGTGTAAGATTCTATTTTCGTCCAAGGACTCCAACCCAATATCACATTGAAGGTATAAAATCAATCCCTGATCTTAATCAGGATACATTTAATGTTCAATGTCAGATTCCAGTATTCTTTATATTTGATATCGTAAATATATTATCTAGAACAGCTTCAGAATTTTCGGATGGTAATTTAGGAAGTCTAAGAACTGCAACCTTTTCTAACCCTGAACACCTATATAATTTACCATGGAGAAACATTTATCATGATAGCTTCCTCGATCCATACATCGTTAGAGAAATCATACGTAATAGATGTGCTGAAATCACAGTCCCAGAGAAAATAGATTTAAATGGATTGCAAGAAATTTATTGTCGTTCTGAAGCAGAAAAGGAAACCCTTCTTTTTTATCTCAGCCAAAATCCAGAATTGTATCAAAAATATTCGATGCTCGTGTCCTCATCAGGCAAATTTGATCTATTCTTTAGAAGACATACATTTATCGAAAGTGTGACTCTTTCTGATGATAGAGTCCTTTTTTATTTTTCTCCTGATTCAAAATCGCCTGGACCTTTTGATGTAAGGGTTGAGTTTTTTGATATATACTCAGGAGATAAAATTGTTCGAGGAAAAAAATTTAATAATTTGACATCTTCACTTGATGCCAGAATCCCTAATAATATTAATGTACCATTTATTATTGATTTATATATTGATGATTATCTTGTTTATGAAAATGAAATTTCTGATTTTGAGGGATTATTAAAGTTCACCTTTCTAAATTAATCAAGAACGTCAATAAGCACTTGTAGTTCTTCCACAATCACCACTTCCTCGGCGCTCACATCGCAGCGGAAGGCATGCACTTCCACGCCCTCGGCACTCACCCGTCGCAGCTCTGCGGCAAAATCCGGGTCGATCTGCTCGAATGGTGCGAAACTCCGGACATCTTCACGCTGAGCAATGAACACCACGCTGGCCCGGTGCCCTTCTTTGACCAGTTTAGCCAGTTCGCCGAGGTGTTTATGGCCGCGTGCGGTCGGCGCATCGGGGAACATCCCCACCCCCTCTGCTGCATAAGTCACCGATTTGACCTCGACCCAGCAGAATTCATCCTCATCCGAAAGCCGGAAATCCAGCCGGCTGCGGCCGAAGGTGACTTCTCTTTCAACCACTGGGTAAGGGAATACATCCAATGCCCGGTTTTGCATGGCCTCATCGAAAAGCCAATTCGCCATAATGGCATTGACCGAACAGAGACCGCCCCCTTCCAGTTCACTCAAAACGAGTGTGTAAGGCGTTTTACGTTCTTTGTTCTCGGCTCGTTCCAGCCAGACCCGGCAGCCGGGCTTCAACGCGCCGGTCAGCCGCCCCGTGGTGGGGATGAAGGCCGTACTCACCCCGCCGCTCTCCAGATAAACTCCGGCGGTGAAACGGCTGCCGCGCTTGACAAAGGTGCCCGCGACCAGGTCGCCGAATTTCATTGACCTCGTTCCATCGCCGATTTGATCTCCGGGTGCATCTGCCATAACCCTTTCACGACAGCGTAGTTATAGACCACCTGGGCGGCTGCGAAAATAGCCTGACGTGCCTCATATACATACGGATTTGCCACATCGATATGGTCACCATGCAGCAGCGCCAGCAGCAGAGCTTCCGTCGCCTGCATGAACGGCGCATCCTGCAAGGCCGGATCGAGCCTGCCCGAATCCAGCGCTTCAACAAGCGCAAGCATATTCGTCTGCACGGCATTCACATCAAATTCCGCCTTCGGTTCAACCGCCAGCAGGATGTTGATCGCCATCAGTTGCCAGGTTGTCAGTATATCCAGACCTTTATCAAGCGGCTTCCCAGATTCCACTGTTTTCATCCTTTCGCCACGCCACATCCGACAGATCAAGGGGTAAGGGTTCCCAACCCTGGTCAATCCTATCGAGAACCTCTTCCCAGCCCGGAATACCCGAGCCAACATCCACCTGTTCCACAATGCATGCGCCAGCTGCAGCGGCCAACATCAGAGCAGCCTCAGGATCCATCCCGCGGAGCAGCGCGCTGATAAAACCGGCGTTTGCCGCATCACCGGCGCCGGTCGTACATTTCACCTCAACGCCGAAAGCAGGTATCCAGAGTTCCCGGCCGTGCCAGGCTTGGCCCAGCCCATCCAGCCCGCGTCCGCCTTTTGCCCAGGCTTCACTTTCCGCCGTACGCAAATAAATACCGCGGTGGCCCAACTTCACCAGCAGGGCTTTCACACCGTAACCCAGAACGATTTCGCTGAGCGCGTGAAGCTGCGCCGCTGTTACCGAATCTTGAAAAGTTATTATTCCCGACTCACTCAGGTTGAGATAAGCCTCGCGGTCCAACAGGAAGAATAATTCCTCGACGCTGGGGAGGAATAAATCCACAAAGGGCAAGGCATTGGCCATGACATCCGGCCAATCCAACTTCGCAGCTGGAGAGGACATATCAGGGAGTGAAAAATCCAGTGAGGTGGTCAGCCCAGCCCGCCGAGCTTTTTGGAGGATCGAGACCAGTTCCCCGCCGCCGCCTCGATAGATGGAACGCATCAGGGAGGGATAGCCAAAATGAAAAAGATCCGCCTGCCCCAGGGTCGCCTTCGGCAGATCGGAAGCGTAAAAGGTGTCGTTTGCCCCCGGGTCGTGCAGGAACATGCGGTCAACCCCCGGCGGATTGAGCACGACGCTGAACCCGGTGGACACACTTGGATCCATGACCAGGTCCGCAGCCAGATGGGGCGCATGCTTTGTGAGAACGTCTTTCAACAACCCGCCAAACAAATCCTGCCCGGTCTTTCCGATCAGTCGGACCGGGACACCCAAGCGGTGAAGCGTCAGGCCGGTATTGCCGACCACTCCGCCGGCAGATATATCAATCCCATCCACTTCGATCATCTTCCCGGGTTGAAGTAAAGCCTCAAATTGCCCCTGTGGGACATTGGAAAGATTGGGATGCAAATCCAAACAGATGTGTCCGGCGACAATAGCTTGTTTGGCGATCAAGAAAGCCTCCATAGGAATTGAAAGCCCATCGGAAATGATGGACCATCAGCGTAGATAGCCTAATCCTACCGCAATTCAGCGTTTGAATCTCCATTTATACACATCTTTTTAGTCTATTAGGGATTGAATCCAAAAGGAGCGTCTTGTAGGAAACGCTCCTTGGGGGGGGTGACTTTAGCTAACACAGAGGAGAAAATATGCAAAAGAATATTTTTGGTTAGCGCGGCTTTCCCTAAAACACAAACTTTTTATCACTAGATGAGTCCATTGTAGTCAACACGCCAATGTAATACCACACTCCAAAGAAGCTAATACGGTAATCCCCTGGTGGGGTTCAGGGGATTAATCAAGGCTTGTATTTATGATATTATGAAATATTTCAATTTTATATTTTAATGGTTTTCCAAAGCCCTTTTTATCCTGGGGTGGAGATCATATTCGGGGAAGTTTTGAACGCAATAAAAATAAATGGTTTGCACAGCTTTGACCACTTCGTCCCGAGCCTGGTAAATATCCTGGTCCTGGATCGACATCGGTCTGCCGTTGATCAGATCTAGGAAAATGGATTCGGTCAATTTGAAGAATTTATCATCTCTTACCGCCCAATCATGCTTACCCTGTTCCACCTCATACGCAGCAAAAACAATGCTGGCCGCGTAATCATCCGGGTCCCAATGGTTGATCAATTGCACCACATCCATCACCCAGTCCTCAATTTTTGCGCCGCCTTTACCGGCTTTTTTCTGTTTCGTACCGCTAAAAATACTATCCAGAATCCAGAACACGATCGTCGCACCAATCGGCGCCCAAATCCAATGTTGGGATATTGGTAACGGGCGTTTTAGGAAGGTTAGTACCAGTGCGCCGATCAAACCGATGCTTGCCAGGCTTATGGAAATAATCTGGAGGACCTTGAAAAAACTAGATTTCAACGCCTCCAGGATCAAAGACTGAACGCCGAGGACAACCCCCGCCGAGAGCGCACCCAAAATCGGCGCACCGATCTGCCAGAACAGTCGCAGTCCCGTCCGGGCCGTTGGTAACGCGAAGATCTGCCCCGCGAGCCAAGACAGGAAGACCATGAATCCGATCACCAGAAAGACGGCACATCCGGTATATTGGTTCGATTGATGCTTATCCCAGGATTTCCCCGGGTTATTCCGCTGCCAGACTTCCTTGACGGAAGCATCTTTCACTTTTCGTCTGGTGCCTTTATAGACCCAAATATGGGAGCGGGAAGCAGCCGCACCATTGGGTAAAAAGACAGTCGCTAATAAAAGTACCAATGGAATCCCCAAAAAGCCCAACCAATACAAGGTCCAGAAAATGGACAATTCTGCCTCCTCCCCGAGAAAAGAAAAATTTGTAGTAACTAACACATTGTATAAAACAGCGGCGCGGCTTGTCAATTATTTTCAAAATGATTCAAATGATTCAGAAACCAACCAAATGAAACGATTTCTCAAAACACGATGTTGAGAACCACTATCCTGTTAAATTAAAAGTAGAGATGCTGCATGCAGCATCTCTACTGAATAGTGTGAAATAATGAATAATTTTGTTAGACTTCTTCCTCAACCATCTGCTTTGGCTTCCAGAAGAGCATCAGAACGGCCGCGATAAACGCCAAAATGCTGCCAAACAGGAACGGTGCGGATGGACCAAACCCGCGCCACCCGCCGACGCCCTGCCATAACAGACCGGCGATCAGTGAAGCGGGGAAATCGAGGATCCCCAGGACCGCGTTATAGGTGCCGTAGGCGGTGCCCCGTAGTTCAGGCTTGACCAGATCGGCGACCATCGCCTTAGCCGTCCCATAAGCCAGTCCGTAATACAAGCCATATGCGACATAAAGCACCCAGATATGCCAGGTCTTCTGTGCCAGGGCGAACCCCAGATAGATCAGCGCGTAAACCAGCCAGCCGCCGATGATCACCTTTTTCCTGCCCACCCGGTCGGAAAGCGCGCCGGCTGGCGTGGAGATCAACGTGTAAACCAGGTTGAAGACCGCCAGCATGATCAGGATTCCCAGGACGTTCATTCCGCGTTCCTGCGCCCGCAGGACCAGGAAGGCATCGGAAGAGTTGCCCAGGTCAAAGATTCCCACGATCACCATGAAGGTCAGGAAAGGTTTCCCCAACCCCTTGAATGTGATCTTGGGCGCTTTGGTTTTCTCGCCTTTTTTGATGTCTTTGGCGCCAACCGCCAGACTGAGCACGGCTAAAAACGCCGGTATCAGGCTGATCAGCACCACGGTCCTGAAGGTGCCGGCCCCGAGGTTCACATTATTGGACTGCGCCAGCCAAACCACCAACGCCGCAACCAGGATCCCAAGGACCGCCCCGCCTGTGTCCGCGGCGCGGTGGAAACCAAAGGCGATCCCGCGCTGCTCGGGTTTGATCAAATCGGCCACCAGGGCATCGCGCGGTGCGGTTCGAATGCCTTTTCCCACCCGGTCTGCCCAGCGTACGCCGGCGACCATGCCCCAATTATTGGCAATATAAAAGAAAGGCTTCGAAACCGCTGAAATCGCGTACCCTGCCACGGCGATCCATTTGCGTCCGCCCAGCTTATCGGATAACCAGCCCGAAAAAACCTTCAGGATGCTGGCTGTGGCTTCCGCCACACCTTCGATGATCCCAATGATGCTGGTCTTGACGCCCAGGACATTCGAGAGGAAAAGCGGCAGGATATTGATGACCATTTCACTGGAGATATCCATGAAGAAACTGGTCACGCTGACCGCCCAAACATTGCGGGGCAGGTCTTTGATACGGGTTCGAGGTTTACTTGATGGCTTCATTTCGCTCCCTGCACTTCTATCGATCGGTTTACTCAATCAGTAGTAACTTCGGCTCAAAGAAAATGATCCAGCTCAATACGGAAAAAACGACCCCCAGGACGAGGTATAGGACGCCCATGGCGTGCGCTGAAAACAAATATTCCGTCTGGACGGTGCGCACTGCCGGAAGCGCCTTCCTGACTGTCGCCATCCCCTGCCGTGAACTCGTTCGCATCAGCACTTCTCCCGCTCGCGAGGTGAACCAGATATCTTCCGTTCCCGTTTGCGTGTGAAGGGTCAGGATCTGCGCATTCTGCGGCATGGTCCAGATACTTCGCTTCTCCCCAATGCGGGATTCCACATTAACGCCCGCTTTCTCTAAAGCCTCCCGGATGAGATATGCGGCGTCTGACGAACTCACGCCGTAAATCGCCCTTCCGCGCAAGCTCAGCGTCAGGCCCACCCCCAGGGCCAGGTCGGTTGCAAAGATCAGCCAAAGACGCCAATCGGTGAGCACGGTAACCTCATTGACGCTGTCGTTTTCCCACATCGCCAGCAGGTTCGCCGCCAACAGCGGCAGGAAAACCAACAGCATCCAGCGCCGGTCGATGACAACAACGGGGCGGATCAGGATCAACAGACCGTAGATCAATAATGTGAGGATTGGGATGGCAAACAGGACCACCTGCAGGACTTGGAGAGTGAGGATCACAGGATCATCCTTGATTGGAACCGGTAATGTAATATCCTGAGTTTACCACCAGTTCAAACCTGTGAATGCGGGGGTCATACTCAGACCCTATTTAGGTAAAACAACGCACCAACGAAAAGTCATATCGCTAATCAAATCTGGTGGTTTCTTCATTATCTTTGTTTCACGACCACAAGGGTGTTTGTCATTGCGGCGTGGCAATCTCAGAAGCGGTTCAAGTCGAAGGGTGCATTAACCATGAAACGTCTTGTCTTCTTGCATGCAGATTGATCACGTCTTAACTATCTCCCTTTCAATAATAGAAATGGTGCGGCTAATAAAACAAGCGCACCTCCGAGACTATTTATGACGTCGAGATACTTTTTACTGTTCCAGGAATTTATACATTCTGAAATCAACTACCGGATGGTACCCGATCTTCTGGTAGATCGAATTCGAGGTCGGGTTATCCAGGTCAGTGAACAGGTTGATGAATGCATACCCCATGCTTAAGAGATGTTCACTCAGCCGCGCCACCAACGCGGTCGCATACCCTTTCCGGCGGTATTCCGGCGGTGTGTAGACCGCACTGACCGTGACCGAATTCCTTAACGGCCGCGTACTCATTGCCATCGAAGTCGAATTGCCGCCGTCGTCCCATACGAACATCAGACCCTTGTTAACGAATCGTTCCGCTCTTTCCAGGTCCAGTTCATGCTCTTTATCCAGCGCCTCATTTTCAAAGGCTTTCACCCACTGGGCAATTTTTACAATATCCTCATGACGAGCGATTCTGAATTTCCCGGATGGCATCTTCGGCAAACGGACATGACGCAATTCATAAACACGCTGGTACATCTCCACTTTTGCGTCCTGCCCGGTAGCCGCCTTCCAAAGGTTGGCGAAATCTTCCGCCATTTCCGCCGGTCCCGTTACACCCGGGACAGGGATAGTATTCGCCAGAAGATATTGCACGAGTTTATCCAGCCCCGCTGAATAATCCTCTCCGTCTGCCAGGACGATATTATGGGGCGGCGTCATCAGCGCAGCCAGGACCGGCGCGCCCATGTCGTTGACGACCGCTGCGTAGAATGGGTTGTCATAGGCGGAAGGATTTTTGATCAGTCGTTCACAAATCCCCAGGATCAGGTTGTTCACAGTGGCGCGCTCGATAGAGTGTTTCACCAACGACGCTAAAAAAATCAGACGCTTTATCAAACCGAATAAAATCCACACCCATCCTCATCCTCCAATTGATCAAACAAGATACCAATAATCAACGGCGTTAGTGACTAATTTTAGAACATAATACCGCAGTCGTAATCGACCAGGTTGTTCGTCTCGCTGTCCAGAATCCGGTGCGGCGCAGCACTGGTGACCCAAAAAACGGTCTCATAAAATCCGCCCCACTTGGTAAACCAGACCACCCGGACTTTCGTTTCACTATCACCAATCGAAACCTCCGGAGCCGGGTCTATCCTCAACGCCTGATGCCGCTGTGAATCCGTCAGCGGATAACCAAAGTCATTTGCGCCGATATCGTCCACCAGGGTTTCAAGACGATCTGAGCTGGCGATGATTTGTGCGTCGTGGTAACCGGCATGCCAGAAGAGATAGAATTGATCGCCCATCATCTCCAGCAGGATCCATTCGAAATAACCCTCTTCGGTGCCGTCGATTTCGACGAACGAAAGGTAGTCGCAGCCGGCAGGTTGATTTTCGCGATCACATTCGCTGGCGTTTAGGCTGTATTCATCCAGGTTTTTGAAGCCTGGGGTGGTTTCTTTCCTTGCATAGAGGATCGGGTACCCGCCCATCCCATCAAACTGGTAAACGAAATCCAGTGTATACCCCGGCGTCAGGCTCAAGTGGGTCAACGGTTCCAGCAATTGGTTCGGATCGAAGGCCTCACCTCCCTGCGGCATTTCAGGATCGATCAGGAAATCCGGGATCTGCTGCTCCTGAACAAGGGATTTCAACTCGGTCACCGTCGATTGCCAGGCTTCAGTATCACTAGTTTCTTTTTTACCAAACCAATCCGACAGATTGAACGGACAGCTGCAAGCAACGGTTACCAATATCAGGAACGGAAGGATCAATCGGAAATTCCGAGGAAAACGGTTCATCACTAACCTCATCAGGAACCAGACCCGCTATGAATGTTTACTACAGACTTGTGAATTAACCTATTTTATACAGAGAATTCAAAATAATCAATGGATTTATAGTTCGGGAAAGTCTGTCGTTTGATTTTGAGCCCAACGATATTGATCCAGCGCAAGCGTCCACAATACCAGTGTGATCCAGGCGCCTTGCACCTGCGCGCGGAACGTATGCCACGCCGGCACGGCGATCAACAACAAAGCGGCCATAAGTATGATCAGGAAAGCCCAGAGGAAGAGGATCGGCCGGTGAAAAGCGTCCCCCAGCGGTAAAAGTCCCAGTCCGATCAGGATGCTCAGTACGATCGGCAGATGTTCCCAACCCACGAAATTATCCATCAGAAAGACACCCAAAAGTCCTCCGATGAGATACCAGATCAACGCCAGCCCGATCGCAGCAAACATCTTCCCCCGCAGTTTTCGCATCGCTCGCGGGACAGGTTGCTCCGGAAATTGTCCACTGCGCCAAAAGAAAAATCCACCCAAAACCAGCAGCGATAACCCCGTGCCGCCCATGACGATCAGCATAGCAACCGGCGGTTCAACCGGATTTCCAAAGACCCATAAAAGCGCCCCACCAGTTCCGGAAAGCGTCAGCAAAAGCGCAAGCGCTAAGGTCATTCTCAACCTGACTCGCAGGGGCATTTCCACCCGCCAATCCGGTGCAGCTTGCAAATTAGGTTTCACCCATTCACTCCAGTTGCTCCAGCCAGTCCCGGATTTCAGACAATTCCAGGCCTGTGATATCTCGCAGGCGTTCATAGAGCCTTGTGAGCGGAATGCGATCCTTACGCATCGCTTCCACAGCCTCGGGACGCATCCCAAATTGATCCGCGCCCAAAGCCAGGCTGAGCATCACAGCACCAAACCGGCGCATATACGCAGCTGCTTCAAACACGTCCAACTCCGGGACGCTTCCGCCCAACTGTCGTTCGTACTCATCCAGCACCAGCTTCCGACGCACCGCACCGCCGTAAGCCAGGTTCAGCGCCAGGGTCCAACCCAGGTCGAAGCGATAATCTCCGATCTCGGCGCTGGTCCAGTCGACGACATATAGTTTCCCTTCCGCGTCTTCGAGGATATTATCCGCATGGAAATCCCAATGGAGCGCGCTCGCCTGTGGGCAGGCTGCGCTTTCGCGCTGCCCCTCCAACCACGCCAACAACGCGCCCAAGGGTTCCAACCCCTTCACGTTATTAAAATGAGTTCCGAAAGAAGCTCAACAGTCGATCGAAGTAAAAGAAAGGAGCATCCGGCGGCGCCAGTTTATCCGGATCAGCAAAATAGGGCCGCCAATCGAGCGTATGGAGCTGGCGGAAAAGCCGGACGAATGCGACCAGTGGCGCCTGGTCGTCCTCCGGTGTCCGGGGGAATTTGGCGGAGAAATCACCGCCCTCGATCCGCTGCATGAGGATGAAGGGGTGCCCGAAGCCTTCTTCCGCACTGCCCAGGCCGAAAACAGCCGGCACCGGGTAACCGGCGCGGTGCAAGTTGGAAAGGAACTGATATTCTTTTTGAGCCTCACTGAAATCCGCCCCGGTCAGCATCCGCATCACCAGCTTCTGACTTTGACGTGCGTTCACCGGGCCGCTGGTGAGTGTATAGGCATAGATCACGCTCTCCCAACCGGTATCGTTGACCCAATCCGGCTGAATGTTCGGATCAAGCAAGGAGAAGTGGGTCTGATAAAAACTCTCAAGCTTTTGAATGAATGCATTAGAAAACATGTATGAAAATCCTTCAAATGAGATACATGTTTATTATATCAATTCTGATTTTCAAGATTAATATCCCTAAATCAAATCCCGGATTCAAGCAAACTATAAAAATTTTAGGAAAATTTTATAGTTTTTATTGACGACTGAAAAATCTTTTTATATAATCAGATTAAAATAATCTGAGTATTCTCTTAGGGCGGCGGCCTTAAATTCTGGCAATAAAACTGAGAATGCCTAAACAACATGGATTTATTGCCCACACCGCCTTCGTCATAGAGAAAAGAACGTCACTGCATCTCCCCCATTTTCGGATCAACCTTCTGCTTTAAATCCCCAGTATAAAAACAAATTGCTTTTTAGCAAAAAAGATTCATCCGTGTATGAATCTATCTGACAATAGTCCAAACTCTGCCTTCAGGGCGTTTAATTTCCGCTTTGAATGTTCACTACTAATGTCTGCTGTTGGCTGTTATTCGAAGAAAGGAATCAGCAATGAAGTACGCAAAGTTTTCGATTGTATTATGTCTCATCTTAGTTATCATCACTGTTTTGCCTGTTTTCGGGCAGGGCGATTATCCACCCCAACTGTCAGAACCGCTGGAACCCAATGTGTCGCCATTTGCTTCTGTACCTGAAATTGAAAAAGAAACTCTTGGTCAAAGCTCAGAGCCCGAAACGCGCACTGTCATTCCACAACCACGGAATCTCGTTGAAATCGCAACAGCTGGAAACAATCGCTATTCAGCGGCCGATCATGGAGGAGGATATGTGGCTGTTGCACATAACAACGATTGGGATATTTATGTCTTTCTTTACTACTATGGCGTCTTTATTAATCGATTTCAGGTATCGGACGGAAATGGAGATTCATGGGCCCCCGATATTGCTTATGAGGCCTCCAGTGGACTTTTTATTGTGACCTGGACAACCGATACTGAAACAACCGAAGGCTGGAACATCCAGGCGGTAGCCGTCGACCCCAATATTTGGGGTGACCACATTGTGGGAGACATCGTTGATGTTGCCAGTTCTTCATGGGCAGAATCTTATCCAAGCGTGGATTGCAATTATTTCGACCAATCCTGCCTGGTTGCCTATAACCTGGACAATAGAACTGATTTTTTTCGGATTGACGGACGGTACATGCACCTTGATCCGACAAATGGCATTGAAACGGGAAGTAGTTCCCCCAATTTTGCGATTTCAACCCTTGAGAATGAACATAATCCACATGTGGCTTGGAGCGAACCCGATGAGAATTATATGGTTGCATACACCTGGCCTGCCACCGGCGGCGGAGAGATGTATCCCGTCCATTCTGTGGTTATGGAAGATTGGCATCCCGTTTATTCGCAAATTGTACAAGGAACATCATATTCTATCGCAACCGAATGGCTCGAACACACCAACAAATACGTGACCGGGATCGCCTATGATAACTGTTCTGAGAATTACGTCATCGTCTTCACGCATGATTATTATGATAACGGAACCGATTACGACGTTTTTGTCACCGTGATTGACAGTGAGAATTACCTGCTGCATGGACTAACCACCATCGCTGCATCATCTGCGTCTGAGCACAGCGCCGATATCAGTTATCTCAAGGATGCGGATGCTGCAGAAGGCGACCCGGCCCCCGATAAACTGGTCCTCGCCTACGTTCGGGATGGAGATGAAGATCCTAACGGCATTGTAGCCACCGACCTGCGCGGAAATTGTAACCCAATAAATCCAAGCTATGAAATTGATTTCTATTTAAATCATTATGTGGTAATAAGTGCTAATGGGTTTGATTATCAAACACGATATCCAGCCATAACCGGCTCTAACAACTGGTGGGAATTTTTCGTGGCCTTCTCAGACGATACATCAGGTCAAGGTTTTGGGATTGATTATGATATTTTTGGTCGGTACATGGACGCGGCCGATAAAACATACCTCCCCCTGCTAAACCACTGATCGTATTATTTAGAAAGAAAGCCCCAGTTCTGCTAGGGCTTTTTGATTGAATGGCCGGCGTGCTACGCACCCGGCACACCCATCCAGTTGCTGAGCACGTAACCGATCAGGAAGCTGATCGCGGCCACGCCCAGGCTCAACCCGGCCATTTCAAAGAAACGCTTGCCAAACGGCAGTCCTTTTGCGATTGAAATATAGTAATTGAACAATGCGATGATCAGCACAGATGTCGTCAAGGAAATTGCCAGTGCAATATAGGCGTTATGGAGCAGGAGGAAGGGCAGGATCAACAAGGCGACGGTGACAACATAGGCGATGCCCGTGTAGATCGAGGCTCGCAGCGGGTTTTTATCCGTCTCTTCTGAACTGGTCGAAAGATATTCGGAAACAGCCATGGAAAGCGAAGCCGCAATGCCCGTCACCAGGCCGGAGAGGGCAATCGTATTCACATTGCGGAAAGCCAGGGTCAGGCCAGCCAGCGCGCCGGTCAGTTCCACCAGGGCGTCGTTTAGCCCCAGGACGACCGAGCCGGCGTAAAACAACGCTTCTTCATCCAGCAGGTTCAGCAGCTTATCTTCGTGCGTATGCTCATCTTCAATAACTTTACCGGCTTCGGGCACGTCTTCGGCGATCTTTGCGTAATTGACCTGAGCCCGGCTTTCACCCAGCTCCATTAATTTGAAACCAAAAGTGATCCCAAAAATTCGGCTGACCAGGGTATACATGCCGACCAGGAATCGATTGGGTTTGACTTCTTGTCCGGTGTACCCTTTCCAAATATCGTAGTGCTTTTTCTCGTCTGCCGCAATCTCCTGAATGATCTTGCAGTTGTCTGGATTCTTGACCCGTTTGGCGATATTGGTATAGACGTGGTATTCGGTGATCTCCGTTTTTTGAGCATTTAATAATTCATCTTTGATTGCTTGTGTAATTGTCATGCTTTTCTCCTAAATGTTTTTGGTGCGCGTTGGATTAATGCCCCGCGGACGCTCCCTGTTTCGCCTGGCAATCCGGGCAAAGGCCGTAAAACATCATTCGCGCGCCCAATAGGCGGAAGCCGCTTTGGGCGTCCACTTCCCGGCGAAGTTCCCCAAGCCGGTCGCTGGGGACATCCAGGATCTTCTGGCAGGAGATGCAGACCACATTTAGATGCGGCTCGGTATCCGGGTCGTAATGGACCGTGTCATCTCCCGCCTGGCCGACCACCTGGATCGCGCCCAGGTCCGCCAGGGTGTTGAGCGTGTTGTACACCGTCATCAGCGAAAGCGACGGCATGTCCTGCTTGAGGTCCTCGTAGACCATGGCCGCGGTGGGGTGCATCTCGTTCCCGGCCAGATAGGCGCAGATCGCCCGCCGTTGTGGCGTGATCCGCAGCCCGGCTTGTTTGAGGGTATCGATCAGTTCTTGTTGCGTACTCATAATTACCTACTTTGTAATAGTTATATATTTATAATAATTATTATTTATTAGAACTTAAATGTCAAGTGCCTTTCTTACAACGATACCAGCTATGTAGCAAGTCATCTTCCCCTCAACAGTCTGCGGGGCAGACAGCTTCCCTGGAGCGAAGCGAAATACCACAGTGTTAGCGGAGGGTGCAAAGGTTCGGCAAGCCTTTAAGAATGCCTTCCCCCCGGGGGGAAGGTGGCGTGAAACGCCGGATGAGGGGGAATCAATCGTTTAAAAATCTCTGTTCCACAATAATCCGCTGTAAAAACAACCCCTCCGGATCGAAACACCCTGAGCGGGAGCGGAGGATACGAAGGACAGAGAAGCTATCACGCTTAAGTAAAAGGGAGATATTGAGGTCAGGAAAGAAATATCCGGATTCTTCTCACTCTCCCCAAACCGCCTTCGCCTTCTCAACCCATTCCTCAAACGCAGCCGGATCTTCCGGGTAAGCCAGATAGTGCGCCTTGGCCTTCCCCGCCAGCGAGGACGCCTTGAGGAATTTTCGCAGGCTTGCAAAAGAGAACTGACCGGTGAGCACACCCCAGAGCAGCGTCGCCGCGATCTTGATCAGCTTCCCGGTGCTCATTGACATCTCATAGGTCGCGTTCAATTCTTCAAAATCCGCACTCGTGAAGATGATGCCCTTGTGGAACAGATAGTTAACATCCTTGCGGGGCAGCTCCGCCACCGCGGGAAGCTGCGCCATGCTGGCCGCAAATTTCGCACCCTGCCCATGCTGGTACTGCGCGTTATATGCCCACAGATTAGCACTGCTGACATCCCCTTCTTTCAACGCCCGGTCCGCCACATCCACCGCGATCATAACCGCCGCGAATCCGGAGGTGACCCCTTCGCCGGAGAAAGGTTTGTTCTGGTTGGCGGCGTCCCCGATCAGCATGAAGCCGTTCCCCACCAGCGAGAAAGGGGTCCGGGTGAATGGGATCGCGCCTTGCCGCCTGCCGACCACCTTCCCCGGATCGCCGAAATACGCATCGCGCCATTCGTTAAGTTTTTCCCAGGCGTAGTCATAGCTGATCGGCTGACCGATCCCCAGCACGACATCCTCACCGTAACTCTTGTTCCAAAAAGCCTTATGGAACATGTAACCATTGCTGCCGGTGGGAAAACCTTCCGGGATCTCACTGCGCAGCTCAAGGCAAACGTAAAGGCATTTCTCTGTCGGGACGGGCGCGTTTTCCACGCCGAAGTCCTCGGGCAGCCGGGTGCGGACCGCGCCGGCCAGGCCGGAAGCGTCCACCACCAGCTTCGCGCGCGAGCCTCAAACGGTTCGCCGTCGCAAGTCCCCGTGACGCCGACCAACGTGCCATCTTCAATGAGGACGTCTGTCACGTCCGCGCGTTCAACGATCTCCGCGCCGGCATCCCGGGCATAGCCCTGCATGCGCTGGATAAAAGCCGGCATGTTCATCACATAGAAGGTGCCGCGAATCGGTAATTTGACTTCCAGGTCCGGCGAGTATGTGTAACTGATGGTCTCGGTGTGGATCAATTCGGGTGGTTCTGGATGCGGGATGCCGTACGGGTCAAACTGATCCTGTCCCATGTGGAAGATCTCAATATGCTGTCCGAGCGCGGTCAGCCGGTTCTTCTCCAAAACCAGCACGTTGTAGCCGCGCTCCGCCATCCGCCAGGCGAATAAACACCCCGCTGTCCCTGCACCCACCACGATCACGTCTGCTTTGTATTGCACTGTCATGAGTTCTCTCCCTGATTTGTCCGATGATGTGTAATTATAAAGTCAAATCCCCGAAGTTTTCTTCGGGGATGATCGTCTCATATCACCTAAGTTTGTGAATCGCCGCCTATTTCTTCATCCCCACCCAGCCAACTTCGACCTCGCCGTGTGTGCCCAACCGCTCGCAAAGTTCGCCGGTATGCAGCATCAGGTGGCGGATGTTGTAGAATTGCAGTTCAAGTTTATTGAATGGCAGCCAGTGGAAACCCGATTCGGCCTCCAGGTCCAGCGCATCCACCTGTTCTTCCATTTCGGACTGGCAGAGGTCCAGATAGGTCAGGATCTCTTCCTTGCTGTAAGGCTCGACCGCGTCATCAGTCTCCTCCATCCCGACGACCTCATCCCGATGTTTTTCCCAGGGGGTGAAAGCCTGTTCAGTTGGTTGTAGATAGAGATGAACGAAGAATATGGCATGGTAGGCGATGTTCCAGAAGGGGTTCTTATAGGAAGCGTCCGCCCAGAGCGGCTCCGGGCACTTCTCGATCGCCTGGCGCAGCATCGCCATCGAAGCCCAATATTGCGATTTAATGATCTCTTTGGTTTGCATGGTTCCTCCATTCGTGAAAACAGAATCCTTACCATTATAAGCAAATTACTAAAAGGATTCTGGAAGAGATAAAGTGATCTTGGAGCGGCCTTGTCATTCACTTGAAGGTAGATAGTAAGACCAATCACATTTCTGATTAATCAGTTCTGAAGTATCTTCAAAACGAAAAGAATAATATTCATTATCCAACATATCCATGTTTGCCTCAAAATACTGATTGAATAACACCCGAAAAACATTGACTGAGGTGATATCGGAAGGAATTACCTCTGGATCAACACCAGGAAGGTAAAATGCCGCGAAATTTGAAAGGTTTTCCCAGTAACAAGTTTGTGAATCCGAATTAAAGTCAGTGAGCAGCCTGGAGCCATGATCGGATATGAGTATGATGATAGGGGGAGATTCGGATTTTTCAATGATCATGTCAATGGCTGTCTCCAGCCGTTTGTTGATGTACTGCAATTGGCCAATATACCCTTTTTTATATGACTCAATGTCCTCCAGCGTTGCATTACCGTCGCTGAATGAAAATTCATAGGTTGGCGTCACAGCTTGACCATCCGCATCAAAAACAAATGGCGGGTGAGGAGATTCGATATGTGCATAAACGAATTTAGGATTTTTTATATTGGTAGCATCGGATAAGGCTTCTAAAGAATAATTGATCGATTTTCGGTGAGAGGGATAGGTGTTTAAAATTACGAATTTATCAAGAATCGGTGATAGCAGTTTCAAGGGTGACTTCTGAATCAGCAGCTTTTCAAACGTATTGATCTCAACCAATATGGGTTTCAAATAGACATCCGTATCAGTGACATTTGTTTCCACCCAATCAACATGAATTGAGACAGAGGTATAACCAGCACCTTCCAGCATCCGCCTAACCTGGCTGTCCTTGACCAGAGGAGCAACCCTCCAACCAAAATGCCAGCTTTCCAGCTCAGGCATCAAGTTGTTAATATATTGCATGTTCAATGTCGAGGCTATAGAATAGACCGTCATCGGATAATTGGAGTGGTTATCCTCCGGAAGAATGAATCCGTGATCATCTAAGAAATTCAGAAAATCCGAATTGTCGAATCCATACAAAACTTTCAGAATATCCGATCGACTGTAAGCATCAAGGATGATGTAATAAATATCGGGTGGGTTTTCCGAAACAGTTAATGACATGTCCGGTGTTTCATTGTTTAAAGGATATTCCTTGAAATAGAGGCGCCAGGGAATCGTGTTCAAGAGAATGCTCACAACAACCACCCCCAGGCCCAGTACGGACAATAGAAACGAGATTTGTTCCCACATGATTCTTTTCTTTCGGATATACGTGATCCCGCCCCAAATCAAGCTCAGGACAAGCGCTATCGCGCCGGTAAAAAGGAAGAATTTTTGAGAGAACAAAAAGAACTCGGCAATCAGCCAAAGCACCAAACCGGCTTTTGTGTCATCTTTAATAACTTCCCTGTGATAATTGGCAGATGGTAAGGAATAACAAGAAAAAAATCAACGTTTTCAGCGCCTGTAAAGGGGAAATATATCTTGAGATGCCGGAAAACAAATATTGATAGATGATATAGGCCAGGCCGAACATGAAGGCAGGCAGGTAGGCGATGATGCGTTTCCCAGTTTTCTTATTCACTCCCCCATTATATACAATATAGTAGAACAAAAGTCATAATTTTTAAATAAATTTGTTAATTATCTATTCTGCACAATCGATCCCAATATTGATTGGTGTCTCCTATTCCATCGATTGTTATTTTCCTACGATATACATAATAAATACTATCAGGCTCCGGTGGATTTAATCTCATTCATTATAAAAAGCGCCAGGTTAAACAAAACGGATTCGACCGGTGCGCCAGGAATTCCCAAGTGCGATAGGTATGCGTGAGCAATAAAATAATCAGGCTGCTAAAAAGCATGACCTGATTCACACCGCCGCTGCCAAGGTCAAACCCCGCCCAGATCAACACTCCGCCGGCAAGGACGTCCAGCGCGAGGAAGAGCAGGTTCTTCCCATTCAACCATTCAATTCTCCTGCGGCTAAATATTCCAACCCCGAACGCCAGCGCCAGGGCTTCACCTGCAGTGACTAATCCGACAGCTACGGCGAAGATCTTCAGGGTATCAAAATCCATTATCAAAGACATACATTCATTCTATTCGGTCTTTTTTACCTTTTAGCAAAGGCGTTCTCTGCCCAATGGCCCAGAGGATGACCCAGACCAGCAATCCCGCGACCAACACGCTGGCATACTCAATCAGCGGGATCGAGACCAGTTCATAAAGCTTGCCAATGCCGCGCTGGCTGTAGATCGCGATGACCCCCGCTGTATAACCGCCAAGGATCAGCCAGTGCACCCACTTCGGCACCTTCAACCCATGCATCTGGGTGATCACGAAGATGCCCAGGAAACCGAAGAAGAACATCGGCCAGAGTCCATTACCCTGGTATAGTGCGACGATGGTGCCGTGGAAGATCACGAACGCCTCCAGGAAGGTCGTCCAATAAGGGTTCATATGTACCCGGGTGTAGATCAGGCTGCCCTGCAGCAGGAGCAGGAACATGAAGACAAAGCCGATCAGGTGCCCGCTGGTGTTCTCCATCGGGTGGTACCAAAAGGTGTAGACCGTCGCCCAGGCGATGTAGTACCCGTGATAGCGGCGGACGAAAGACGTGATCGCTTTGGAGAAAGGCATCTTCTTCCCCCAGAATAAGCCCCGACGGGGGATCTCCATCAGCAGGATCAGCACCAGCATGATGATGACCGAGACCTGCGAACTCCAGATCGAAACATCCTGCGCCAGCCCGTCATACCAAATCTGGGTTTGCACGAGGTGGGCGACAATGAAAAAGGCGTTGATACCCAGCGCCCAACGTGCGTATTTATTCAGTCCATCGGAGAATTTGGTTTTGTTCTTCTGCGCCAGGTAAATCACAACCCAGAATGAGACTTGATGCGCCAGGTAGAACCCCCAGGCGGAAAAGCGGGACCAAAAGGTCGGATTGGGCAGCTTCCAGAAATACCAACTCGCGCCCTGGTCGGGTAGGAAATTGCTGGTATCGAGGAATGACCCCGTCCACCAGATGAGCAGGGTGAAGAGCAGGCTGAAGCCGATCCCGGCCCAGAAGGCTGTACGAGCGTTAGCGGATTTTTGCATAATCAATTCTCCTGCACGAAAAAATATCAATTGTGATCGGTTTGTTTAGTTAAATTGCTATAACATAATATTAAGTTGGAAATAGGATTGTATAAGGTAAATCATATTTAAACGGGAAAATTAGATACTTACGGAAGATAAACCCATTTGATGTAGACAAAAACAAAGGTTATATAGGACTTTTCCAAAGGATTTTATTCCACATCAAAGACGATTTCCTCCCCCTGAATCACATTCGGTATCTGTGTAACGAATTGCTTGTCAAATTGTTATATTATATGGACCCGCCTTTGCATTTAGATTGGAGGCGGTAAAAAATTTCGACTATTTAAATAATAAAGGAGTTAATCATGAGGCTATCTGCCCCAAAAAGTGTCACCTGGTTGATCGCAGTAATCGTAGGCGGGCTTGGCATTCTTGCAAGCTTCGTCAATATTCCGTTTGTCACCGCGAATAGTTTTTGGTTCGTCGTCGTTGGTTTTGTTTTACTGGTGCTTGCCACGCTCCTAAAAGGCCTCTAAAACAGAATTAGATAGGTGAAATCGAGTCCAAATTCACATCACTATCATTCTCAAAGTCCTCTAATTTCAATTAGAGGACTTTGTGTTTACTCACATATTCTTATCGATCCGTTTTCTGTTATACATCAACTCATAACCTTGCCGGTCAAAGCCTTTTTACCAGTTCGTCAATTACCGCATCTTCATTGCCTGATTTACTCGTGATATCATCAACCGAAAGGAAACCTGACCGATCTTTCTCTATGCTTTCGATGGAGGTAACGACCAGGTGGACTTTATCTCTAGGGACCTGATTTAAGAACGTCCGCAGCGCGGGCGCCAATCCACCAGCCCACAAGGGGCCGACAACAATACACTCATCCACGGCATCCGGATCGCCCTCAACCTGGATATCGACATGTCTGTTTGTCATGGAATAAAATCCGGCCTTCAGATAGCCGAAAAGACCTTTCCAATTGATATTGTCCGTTATCTGGAAAAGTTCGCAGGAAAGCCTTTGTGAGATCTTTTCCGCAACCCGCTTGCTGTTATTCGTTCGTGTGTAGTAAAAAACGCCGTATTTCATTAGCTAATCTCCTATCCTTCTAATATCTCCATTAATTATGATCATTCCAAGGCTTAAGGCAACCCGTTCGGTACTGTCACCCACCAGGCGGGGTCGCAATCCGTGAAGCCAACCAACACGGCACGGTTCATCAGGTCCAAATAATAGGATGGATCGGAAATCCCGTTCAGTTTCATGAACGTGAGGATCCGGGCTGGGAGCTGCTCGCAGCTTCTGGGCGAGGCATATCCGGGCGGGAAATTACCTGAATAACCGTTGAACGTCGGCCAGCCCAGCTCCTGCGCCAATAACATCGCATCAATTTCCGTTTCCCAAAAATACCCCTCGCCATCCCAGGCGACATACAGGACAGGGTCATCCGGAAGGTCGGTTGGAAGCTTTCCTCGAAGGTCAGCGATGCGAGCCTGTGCATCCGCTTTGTTGT
This sequence comes from uncultured Chloroflexia bacterium, assembly GCA_963748065.1. Lineage (GTDB taxonomy): Bacteria > Chloroflexota > Anaerolineae > Anaerolineales > Anaerolineaceae > Brevifilum. The sequence goes on from CAVVHL010000011.1 coordinate 253,356, forward strand.
AGGCCGCGTGTTGGTAGAAGACCGATTCTGCCACCAGCAGCAGAATGACAAGCAGCAGGAAGACCTGCCATACAACCTTTTTCTTCTGCAGGATTGCGTTGACGACCCATGCCGCGAAAACGGATACCGGCCAGAGGATCACAAGAATGATCCGGGATACAGCACGGATGGAACTTACCCCCGGCAGCTTGAGTAAGAAGTAATAGAGCGAATAGCCGCTGATAAACAGTGTCAGGGCTGCCAAAAGAAGGGCTGCACCCAAATAAACGAACGCCACGCCACGGTTTTGAAAACGTCTGCCGAAGATCAGGCCGATCAACACGAGCAGGCTGGCCGCCAACCCCGGGAACAACTGGTGCTCGTGCCGGATCCGGATCCCTTGAATTAACGATGAGGCCCCTTTCCAGATCAGGGAATTATCCGCCAGGAAATAGCTTTGGATCCGGGGCAGCAATATGGCGACCTCTTCCCGAATCCTGACAAAACCATACGCCCGGGTGACCTGGATATATGGGAGGAACAGCAAAACCAGAGCCAGGCCCAGAAGGGCGATGGCAATCAGAAAAAGTACCTTCCCGGGTTTACTCGCGCGACCCCAGGCGGTGATGCGGTTTTTCGGTGCAAGGGTGAATTTAAACCAGACGGTTTCATCCGGCATGGTCAGTCGGAACAGAACGGCCAGGACAACCAGGAGGAGGAACAGGAACAGTCCCAAATAGATCGAAATATAAAATTGCCAAACCAGGAAGGCGAAAAGAACGACCAGTGTCTTGAGTTGGGGCTTCTTGAAATACCTCAGCAGGAAATAACAAGCCAATGGAACGCAAAACCTGTAGACGAGCTGAACGTGACCCTCCTGAGCCAACACGGGGAGACCAAAGGCGAAGAGGAACGCGCCCGTGCCAACCGCGATGGGTCTAAGTTTCAGTTTGTCCAAAGACCAGGCCGCAGCCAGGTAGTTGAGGAGGTATCCAAAAATAACCCAGAATTGAAACGAGGTTTCTCTATCTGCGCCCGACCATCCGGAAGAAGGTATACAGCGGCACTGCGCCGAGCAGGTTGTCGCTGAATGCGAACACATTTTGAAAGGGGTAGAAAAAAGGCGCATTCCAATAATCGCTGACCCGCCCGATGACCCACTGATAAAAATGCTCCAGGATATAGTTGTTGAAGCGTGCATCTCCCAAATCACCCGGGACAAGCGACAAACCGGGGCCGAGCGGTTTAATGACGACGAACCACAGTCCAACCAGCAAGAAAATCCCCACCGGGATCAGCTTGTTAAATTTCCTTAGGTTGGTTTTGCCGTCAGATTGCATGTGTCCGTTCCGAAATGGGCGAATGAGCAGGTGAGAAAACTTGCTCCTGAGCGTTAAGTATACTTTCCCATCAATTCTACTCGTGTTTCTATGGGCTGCTTTACCTGCATGGTTTTTGATTTCAGCAAGCGTGCAGTGCTTGAATTATTGAACTGAACGACACGGAAAGAAAAATGCAGAGGCAACTGCCTCTGCATTTGATCTGTTATTGATGGTCCTTAAGGATGGTCAAAAGATCAAACCATCATAGACATCCAGAATGCTTACCGTCGGGTAATTAGAATATCCGATGAGGGACCCTTGCCCTTTCAGACCGGCATAATCCCCTGTACCACCTACAACTCGCCACCTTGCGGTGGTGTCGTGCGTGTCCAGGTTCAACTGGACGACCATTCGAATATCAAATGTGCCGCTGCTATCATCACACACGAAATGCTTCAACGCCCAGATCCTCTGATAGGGGCCTGAAGGCGAATTATAAGAGAGTTCTTCATCCGAGACCACCCCGGACGCGCAGACCAACCCAGCGCTGACAGCGGGGCCGGAAATGGTAAAAGGTTCCGCGGGCGCGCTCGTGCCACCAGGGAATTCGAGGACTTCAATGTGAACAGGTGTGGGAGGAGCTGCGATCACAGGTGAGGCGGACACTGCCAGCAGGAAAACGGCAGCCAATATACTGAGCAATTTTTTATTTTTTAACATGTCAATCTCCTGATACGTATAAAGGGTACCAATAAGTAGGAAATGGAATGTTGCCTCCTTTCCGATTGATTGTGATTAATTATACCAAATTTGTCATATTTAGGACAAACAGGGTTCTATCGTGATAGTTTCCCAGCCGCCATTTGACCCCATCAAAATAAAGACAGTCTTCTTCTGCAGATTTACAACTGCTTTAGCCGAAGACTCCCTTTCCCCTTGGTTAAAATCATCCAACCTCATTCAGGGTCTGCGTTAAATTAATTTTTTTGAACTCTCTGGAAAAGATAAAGCGGCGCGGTCCTGGTATACCCTACCCCCATTTTTCTTTCCAGCAGTAAGTCCCGGGTGACCTGGATGTCTTTCTTCGGAATGAAGTATTCCTCCAGAGCAGTCGTTGAAAGCCGGTATTTTCCTCCGCTCCGGTGGACGGCCGCGATCAGGTGGTAATCACTATCCAAAGCTGCCATCCCGGCATCGCCGTGGCTGTTATTGACCAGCAAGTAACCGCCCACCTTTAAATAAGGTTTACAAACTTCGGATATGAACCCGGCATATTGAGAAATGAGCAGGTCAAATTCAGTACGATACCCTTCAACCGGTTTTCGATAATCGATGCCGTGAAAAACAATTCTTGGCTCTTCGGGATATTCTTTACGCGCCCTAACGATCTCTGTCAGTGAACCACTTTCGAAAAAGCGGATCGCCTGCTTATCCGAGTCAATATACATCACATAAGGGTAGATGAAAGATGGTGAGATGTGAATATAACTGCCGGGATAAACCGCTTTCGTGATATTGAATTCGACCTTCAACAGCCGCCACAGGTCCACCTGCTCATAGTCCCGGTCGATGTAATACTTCTTGTAAGCTAGGAAAGCCTGGGAACTGATATCTGCCATGGGTCCAGTATACCTTGCTCGCAGCGCCAATCAATGCTCGCAGGCATCAGCCCGAAAATCATTGGCTTTGCTAATCTGCCGATCCGGCTTATGATGTGGGCAATACGCTCGTTTTGCTCACCATCCCGCTAAAACATTTGTCAAAGCATTGGCATAGACTTTCGACCGTGGATTGGGATTGGGTGGCGGCATCCTATCTATCCGAATACCAGGCGCATGCCGCGCTGGAGCCAACCCACCTGAATTATTACCAGGTCAGGCGCAGCGTTCAAGCGCTGATTGAGGGGGCAGAGGGGCAGGAAGTCTGGCAGGCCCCCAATATCATCGCCGACTTACAAGCGTTGATCAAGCGTTATACGGGTTTGGATATCCCATATACCAAATGGATAAGCAGAACAAATAGGGTGGGATGGATAAAACACCCACTTAATAAATGCCTTAAAGGGTTCTTTCGGAAGGCAGTTTTGTTCTTGTGGGGAAATAAATCCAAATTCGGTTAAATAGAAATCGTGTTATTCAGTCACGTTTTAACTTATCACCCGCCACGATAATGCGGTCACGCCCATCATTTTTGGCGCGATAAAGCGCTTGATCGGCAGCCAGCAGAGATTCCTGCAGAGTCGTTGCCATCCTCGGGATAAGCGGCGACACCAACGGAAATCGAGATCCCTTCGAGCACTTTCCTTTCAAATAAAATTTCAATATCGTGTACTTGGTCAAGCAGTAATTCTGCTCGCTTTTGTGTGATTTTCTTAGAAGCATCGGGAAGGACAACCACAAATTCATCTCCACCTATGCGGGAAGAAAAATCTTCCTGGCGGACAAGTGCGAGTAGTAATTTTGCCAATTCAACCAGGATCGTATCCCCTGTAGCATGACCATACTGATCATTAAAATATTTTAGATTATCCAGGTCCAACATGATGATCCCCAACGAACGTTTCTTGCGGGCTTCACGGCTCAGCTCACGTTTCAGAGTCTCCTCCATATACCGCCGGTTAAATAAACCGGTGAGAGGATCTCTAACGGACAGCTCGCGCAGCAATGTTTCGCTTCTTCGCAATTCATTTAGCGCATGTTTGTGTTCTGAGATATCGCGGATGTTGCATTGGATGACCTTTTCATTGCCCACCATATAGACGTTACTGATAAATTCAACCGGAAAAATTTTTCCGCTTTTTGCCAATAGCGGCAAGTCTCGATATCGAATATATTTTTTCTTTTGTAGAATTTTAAAGGCTTCCTTGCTGGCATTAACATCTCTGAAAGGGCCCACCTCCCAAAGTTTCTTTCCGATAAACTCATCCCGCGAGAATCCCAACATGTCGATCAGGTAAGGATTAACATCCGTGATCGCCCCCGTCGTTGCATTCAATATCAATATCCCATCCTGCGCTGTTTCAAACAGACGTCGGTAGCGAAGTTCCGAATTATCGACTTCATCTGAATCCAAACGGTTAGATTTCATATTTTTCACTGCTGGTTAAATATGTCTCGAATGACACACCTCAGTTCAATAATTTGTTTTTGATCCTCTTGGAAAGAAATGAACGGAGTTGGAACAACGCCTGAAAGCGTCGTGGTTTTTAGGAGGCAATCCAGGCTTTCCTCCTGCTTTTGTGCTTCCTAATATTAAAATAACGTTATATTACAAGATTATTTTATCTGATATTGAAATTAAAATTCTAAAAAAAACCTATAAAATTTCTAATAAAAGGAGGTTTTCGAAGATCCGAGGGGGTTTTACAGGCAAAAATTGCAGCGTTTAATGATCTTTTGTCACAAAAAAGGGCTTTTTAGTCTAAAAGCCCCTCCACCTACCGGAATTTCTCAAATTATCACGAATACTCTTTAGCTTCGTACTTTCGCATCCCGTGACATTTCGGGTAATTCGGGCAACCCCAAAATTGCTCCCCTGGATTTGGGCCGTTTTTCGCAGTTCTCAGCACCATCTCACTGCCGCATTTTGGACATAAGGGCGCGGCGTTTGGAGTTTCTCTGATAACTGGTAGGCTTGGCGTGTCCGTCGTCGTTAAGTAAAGGAAATTTTGTAATGCTGACTCCAACTCCGAGGTTGAGTAGGACCGCCTGGCAGGAAAACGGACCAAAGGAAGTTTCGCCGCCGCGTAAACCCCATTAACGAACTTATCCCGTGCCTGCCGATCGCTTTTCTGGTGGCTCTTATCATCCAGCTCTATCCCCACCAGTGGACGCATGGTTTTAGGGTCACACAACAGAAAATCAACGTGCTTGCGGTCGATCTTGTTGGTGTATGTTCGAAATTTACTTGGGTCTCTGGACCTTACATAGAACAAATCAGAAAGTGACACTTTCGGACAAACCACCACTTTATCTGACACGACATGCTTGAGTACCAGGTAAAAACTGTGTTCGGCAGCTGAGAGAAAATCATCCCGGATATGATATGGATATTCCAGCTTGCCGCTTGACTTTGTACCTTTATCATACAGAAAATCAGCAATTCTGTCGGTGATATCATCAATGGCCTCAGGCGATAAACCGAACGTTTTCAACAAAGAACGAAGAAGCGAGAATTTTTCTTGTGATGGCATTGAATGAATACCCCTAACCTGCTCGATAAGCAGCATCTGCGTCAATACAATCGATTATAACTTGGTCCGGTTTAATTCCAGGTATTCTTTGACCGTGTTAATGAATATCCTTTTTCCATCAATTTACATGACCCCGGCACGCCTTGCGGGCAGTTCGAACCTAAGCCCGATCGGATAATAATGAATATCCAACCGGGCTATGTTTTCTTAGGCGATGCGTCAACAGGCCTTGGTTAAGCATTTTCCTATCGATGCTGAACAACGTGGCAATAAATTATTCGTTTTCCATAGCGGGGGTTTCAAGCATAGTTTTCTTTTCTGCCTTTACGATGACAAAACTCACAATAACCGCGGCAAGGACATTGATCGCTGCATAAACCCAATAAGCCGTTTCGGGAACCCCTTCTTTCGCAATTAAGAAGGGCAGCAAAGGGGCAGCGGTATTACTCATGGCATGAAAAATGATGACGGTGACTAATTTTTGTTTGCTCGCATTATATAGCCAACCATAAACGATGGAAATACTGGTTGTCATGATGAGGAATGCGATATAGGGGTAGGTAGAATGGCCATCGCCCGGCATGATCCACAACGGCAAATGCCAGAGTCCCCAAACGAGACCAATGAGTAAACTCGCCGGGATCACGCCCATGCGTTTCTGCAGTGGCCCTTGCGCATATCCGCGCCAGCCAAATTCTTCTTGACCGCCACCAATGATCAGCATCAGGAAGAAATAAGGGATCGCAATGATGATGGCTGGTATTCCTAAACTCGCCGGAAAGAGCGTGTCCGCGACAGGGAAACCCAACAGCGGCGCCAGGTAATGCGATAGGATGTGGATGATCAGCGGGATGGCAAACGCAGCAAGTAAGTAAACCGGTTTTACCTTGAGGTCAAATGCCTGCCGAAAGAAATCCCACCCGCCTCGCCACCCATTTTGTTTGATCACCAAAGCCAGGGCAACCAGCAGCGGCACAAATGCGCCGATCGGGACCGTGATTGCGGTATAGGTTTGCGCATCTATGCCAAGATCAACCCCAAACCCTGCGAGTATCGATGGCAGCCAAAGCCCCCAAGTAAAAATGAAAGTAAAGATTAGAAATAAGACAGGTTTCTTAGCTTGTTTCTGGTCATTCAAAATATTCTCCTGTGATCCATAACTAGAGAGGAAAACCTAACTCTATCACATATCTGAAAACAGAATTGGAAAACGAGAATGCATATGGGTAGGGAGGGATTGAAAAATACCGATCTTAAAAAATACCTTACAGGTATCTTTCGGTCAGGTACTTGATGTATGCCGGGTGTTCATCCCGGTAATTCCTGGCCAGATAGAGGATCAATTCCTGGTAGGTCATCCCGTGGAAGCGGATCCCGTCCGCTTCGGCGATCCCTTTGAAATCCTCCACTTCATCCCGGTGGTCGCCCCCTTCCCTCCCGAGGACGTCATACCAAAGATAGAGCAGCCTGAATTTATTACTCCCAAGTCCTTCTCGCAGCCCAAGGATATGCTTGATCAACTGGGCCGCATGCAGGTAGGTGTAACGCCCATCCTCAGGGCTGATCGCCACTGCCAGGTCATGCAGCGCGGGCAAGCCGTCCCATATCGCGGTCTCCGCCAGATACGCCGGTGCCATGCCGCCGTGCTGCCGCCCGCCGTAGCTCTCGGAGAACTTACATTCGACCGCGAAGCGTTCAAACGCGTGAAGAATCCGGTTATGAAAGACCACATCGATATTGGGCGGCGCATGGAATTCCTTCCGGATGGGATATTTATCTTCAAAGACAAGGCTTTCAAGCACCTTGCTGCCCTTGTTGCAAAAACCGCACGCCGCAGCGATCACGTCCAGCCGGCCGTTCTGCTGCCAGTATTGAAAGATATTCACCCCCAGCGCGGAAGAGGAGTGGAGCGCCTGCATCTTCGCGGGGCTGTCCGGCGTGCCGGCCAGTTCCTGGCCGTTCCCGTGCCCGATCTGCTTCCGGTTTTCTTCCGCCAGCGGTTCAAAGAGGTTTTGATCGAGTGTGAGGGTATACGTTTTGCGCCCGCGCTCGCCCTTGTCAACGCCAGTTTTCTAAAAATGTTTTGATCTACATCAACGGTATATGCTTTCCGTCCCCGCTCACCCTTGCTCCCTATAAGCTGCTTGTCATGGTTCTTCGCCCACTGGATTTGTTTTTCGACAATATATTCATAACTGGATGGCATTTGATCCTCCCTAAATCTTATAAATAAGTCTTTATTAAGTCCAATTTGTTAATTCATTTTTGATTTCTCAAGAAGACTTTTTAGCTTTTTCCAATCGCTTAGCTATTTTTTCTTTCGTAACACCGGGCGCTTTTTCTTGAGCCATATAGCGTTCTAATATTCTGATCTCTTTTTCATAATCCCTTTGTTTGCGGTAAATTATAGCTAATTCGTAATACCATGCGGGAGCAACGCCCCAATGTTTAATTTTATTTTCCCTCTCAGTTCGCTCAACCTCTTGTTTGAGAATCAAAATAGCCTCAGTATAACGACCAGCTCGTTTCAGTGCAGGTAAATTTTCTAGCGTGGCAGCTGCCAATTTATCAGCCTCTGCTTGTATTTCTTTTTCATGTTTCAATTTGTCAGTGCTTTTATTTACTATTTTCTTTTCTTCTTGGTTTGATCCAACCAAATCTGGTGCTTTAGCATTTTCTTCTATTACTATAAGTGCCCGATTCTGTCGAGTTTCAACAACCATATAACCATCAACAATATAAAACGTGCGTAATGGATGTTTTGTTGCCAAACTAAATTTAAAATCTCCTGTAGGTGTGTACCATGAAAGAGATTTATTAGCATATAAGCCAAATCCTTCTGGACTAACTGCTAATCTTCCCTGATCATGAACATCTATCAAATTTACCAATGCTTTTTGTTCATCAACTATATAGAGACGGGTGTCAGTAAGAATATACAAATATTCACCAACCTCTATTAAATTGTCGTGGAACATTTGCAACGTCTAAAGCAAACTCTGGCTCTCCAAGAGAATCTAATTTGATAACTTTTCCAGAATAGGTTCCTAAATATGTTCCACCTTTTTCATTAGATATAGCAGCAGCATAAATCCAATCAAGAGCAGGACCTCCGGTGTTAACTTCAATCGTGAATTCATATGAAACATTGTCTTTTGCGAACCTAATTCGTTCAACCGAATCTGGTTTTGTACGTCTATATGTTATACGAGGTTTATTCGGATCCTTAGAAAGTTCGGTTGAGTCAATTCCTGTTAATACATCATGATGAATATTTAGCATTTTCATCATTTCTCCTTTATCAGGAATATTTGGGTTGAGATCTGGATGATACTTCTTGGATAACTCACGATATTGATTTCGGATTTGTTCCCTTGTTACGGGTAAAGACAAATCCATAAAAGCTAAAGCCTTGAAAACCTCTTCACTGGTACCAACGCGGGTTCCCTTGATAAATTCACGAACCCATCCCTCGCCAAGAGGCATAGATCTAGCCCAAATTGTATTCCCATACTGATTAACAAAAAATGCTAAATCCGCAATTGTGAAAAGTGTTTTGCTACCATCACTACTCACATCTATGCAACGTATTGAGGTGCGAACATCACCATAAAAACTCACATCAAATTCTCGTATTTGTGTAACACGAGGATCCTTTGCTAAATCAGAACTTCTAATCTCTTCCAAGTTCTCATTATAAATATGTAAAACAGACACTTTATCCATTAAAATAAAATGCTTTGCAAAATGGTCTAATCCGATACGATAAATACTATGATCAAGGCCAACTTCCTTTATAAAATTACCTGACCTATCGCGTAACGCTATTGCAGAAGAACAACCAGGTAAATTTTTTACTCCCCCATTTTTATCAATCTCAATAAATCCCAGACTACTTGGCATAATAATTTTATAAGCAGGATCAGGGCGTTCATTGAAGGAAAGTTTTAAAGTTTGTGCAATTGTGATATGTTCATCTTTGGAATCCACAATTTCGAAAAGTTTATCTTCAGAAATTGTGGACTCTTGGGGAGTTAATTCCCAGTTATTAGGAGAAGGAGGTAAAGGGTAATAATCAATCGTAGTTAAATCTAAAACTTTTGGAATATCTGGTCCGGCGTTCTTTTGTTCTTGTTTGGAAGGCAAAATCTGTTTTGCTTTATTACGTTTATCTTCTGTTTCTCTACCGCCTGATCCAAATAATTTTTTAAACATCTCTATCCTCCCAATATAGAAATTTCTCCAATATCAATAATACTATCAAAAATTCACAAGTTTCGTCATGGGTTTGCTGTCAATTCGCTTAAACATGCCAAAGATATGAGCGACATGAAAGTGATCAGTCAAAATCTGATGCATGCGAATATCGGTATTACTGATGGAATCTACGGGGGCTTTGTCGGATGCGGATATCAAAGAACAAATTTCTTCTCTAACTGAAAATTCCTAGCAGGATGATAAAAGCTCGCTTATGGAATTATTTAGGAGAAATCAAGAAGTAATAAAATAATTACAAAAACAACTTAAGCAATAAATCAATTTCTTAAATATCAAATTTTTTATATCCCATTAAATCTGTATGTTTGATAACTTGCGAAATGCTATGGCAAAGAATAACAAAAAAGCGCATCTATTCGATGCGCTCTTCTGGAAAAGTTATTTAGTAATTTTATGGTACTTGCAGGTAAAAAGTATCACCGAGAAATGCATCGTAGATCAGAATTAGATCAGTATCGGTTTGGCTGACTATAAACGGCAAAGAACCAGAGATGGTTGATCCACCATAAAACTCCGTATCAAATAAATCAAATAGCCCTTCGACACCAGTCAAGAAACTTTCAGGTTCGTAAACAACACCTGATTGACCTATTAATGTAAAGTCGGATGTTGGATAAAGGGTACATTTATCATCACCAGATTTCTGGCAAGTCACATTAATTGTAACAAATATATATTCCTGATTACTCTCAGGTTCTGTATTAACGTTACTTTCCAGCAGAAACTATATCATCAGCGGGTCTGACAGATCCTGAAATACTAAACGCCATATCATCTGCAACAACTTCTGATCCAACAGGAGCGGGATTGCTTCGAGCAGTGCCTGGTTTTTTTGTTGCAGTTGGCTCTGGTGCGGATTGATTGATATCAACGCCATTTGTTGAATTCTCATTTCCACCAGACGATTCTCTAACTTCAATACCACTGCTGGTTGAACCACATGCCAAAACAGCAATGGCGAGAACACAAGCAACAATAATAATGATGGTTCTAGTTTTCATCGTTTTTCTCCTAAGATAATCCTTAGTAGTCAAATAATAATATTCAAATTTTGGATACACGGAAATCGTTTTACGCTAAAATTCATAAACCCTCCTATAACTTTCCTAATATTGTTAACTACACAACCGGAAATGCTTAAAACATGGGCCCGGTAGGATTTGAACCTACGACCGAGCGGTTATGAGCCGCCTGCTCTGCCGCTGAGCTACGGGCCCCAAATTTGTGCCAAAATTATACCATGGGGGATATTGGATTTTCATTCAAGTTCACCCGCCCCCGGGTCCCCGCCCCGGATGGCAGAGGCGTGCCGCAAGCGGAACATAATCGCCCCCTTTTTGCCGCTTTTGACGTATTGAAAACCCGCCCGGGTTAGGCTATGCTCATATCAACGCAGAACCTTCGTTCTGTGTTTCCCCACGCGCGGACCAGACAGCAGCACCTTAACAGCTAAATTTATCCCAATGCCGCGGAAAAAATCCGCAGCCCGGACCATGATTTGTTTCGGTTCGTTTTTCGAAAAACGAATACGCCGCCCGGCCGCATATGACGGCTCACTTAACGGAGTCGCCCAATCAAAGGCCCGGCGCGCTACTTTCCGCGTTCCTTCGCCATCTTCGCCCAGGTGTCCACCAGGGAGATCGTCCGGTTGAAGACCGGCGCGCCGGGGGCGGTGTCGCTGTCGGCGCAGAAGTAGCCCTGGCGCATGAACTGGAACGGCTCGCGGGGCGGGGCGTCCTTCAGGCTGGGCTCCAGCTTGGCCCGCACCACCTGCAGCGAGTCGGGGTTGATGTTGTCGGTGAACTCGCCGCCCTCACTCCACCTCGTAGGGGTCCGGCTTGGTGAAGAGGTAATTGTAGAGCCGCAGTTCGGCGTCCAGCGCGTGCCGGGCGGAGACCCAGTGCAGCGTGCCCCGCACCTTGCGGCCGTCGGGCGACATCCCGCCCTTCGACTCGGGGTCATAGGTGCAGTGCAGTTCGACGATGTTGCCGTCGTTGTCCTTGAGCACGCCCACGCAGGTGATGTAATACGCGTTCATCAGCCGCACTTCCACGCCCGGCGCCAGGCGGTAGAACTTCTTGGGCGGGTCCTCCATGAAGTCCGACTGTTCGATGTAGAGCTCGCGGCTGAAGGGCACCGTCCGGGTGGGGCTGTTCTCGCGGTCCCAGGGGAAGTAGGGGATCTCGAAGGTCTCTTCCTGGTCCTCGGGGTAGTTGTCGATCACGACCTTGAGCGGTTCCACCACGGCCATCACCCGCCGGGCGCGGTTGTTCAGGTCATCGCGCAGGACGTGCTCCAGCAGTTCCACGTCGACGATGCTGTTGGCCTTCGAGACGCCGATCACGTCGGCGAAAGCCCGGATCGCCTCGGGCGTGTAGCCCCGGCGGCGCATCCCGGAAAGGGTCGGCATGCGGGGGTCGTCCCAGCCGCTGACGTAGTTTTCCTTCACGAGCTGCAGCAGCTTGCGCTTGCTCATCACGGTGTAGGTCAGGTTCAGCCGGGCGAACTCGATCTGCTGCGAGTGGAAGATGCCCAGCTTCTCCAGGAACCAGTCGTAGAGCGGGCGGTGGTCTTCGAATTCGAGCGTGCAGATCGAATGGGTGATGTGTTCGAGCGAGTCGGACACGCAGTGGGCGTAGTCGTACATCGGGTAGATGCACCAGGCGTCGCCCGTGCGGTGGTGTTCGGCGTGCAAAATGCGGTACATCACGGGGTCGCGCAGGTTCAGGTTGGGCGAGCCCATGTCGATCTTCGCCCGCAGCGTGCGGGAGCCGTCCGGGAATTCGCCCTGGCGCATCCGCGTGAACAGGTCGAGGTTCTCCTCGACGGAGCGGTCGCGGTAGGGGCTGTCCTTGCCGGGTTCGGTCAGGGTGCCGCGGTACTCGCGCAGTTCGTCCGCGGTGAGGTCGCAAACGAAGGCGTCGCCCTGCTTGATCAACTGCACGGCGTAGTCGTAGAGCGATCCGAAGTAGTCGGAGGCGAAGAACAGACGGTCATCCCAGTCAAACCCCAGCCAGCGCACGTCCTCCTCGATCGATTCGACGTATTCCACCTCTTCCTTGGTCGGGTTGGTGTCGTCGAAGCGCAGGTTGGTCAGCCCGCCGTAGTCCTGGGCGATGCCGAAGTTCAGGCAGATCGACTTGGCGTGGCCGATGTGCAGATAGCCGTTGGGCTCGGGGGGAAAGCGGGTGTGCACGGTCTTGAAGCGGCCGCTTTCGAGCTGCTCATCGATGATGGCGGTGATGAAATTTGATCGGGGGGCGTTCGTCTCTTCACTCATAAAAAGTTCTCCGGATAAAGATCAGGAATTAGTCATTAGGCAATCAGGTATTAGGTACTTGGTACCAGGTAACAGGTTTTAGGTATTATAGCGCATTCCAGGTGGACGATGCGATTAAGGCTTCCCCGTGGGGAGAAGATAGATTAAGGCTTCCCCCGAGGAACGAAGAGACGAAGTCCCCGGAGCAAAGCGGAGGGGATAGGGGAAGGGTGCCCGAAGGGCGGAAAGGGGTTGTTCTTTTACCCCTCTTCAGCGCTTGCGTCGCCTTCTCACCAGGGAGAAAACAATTAAGGCTTCTCCTCGGGGAGAAGCTGTCTGCGTAGCAGACTGAGAGGGGAAATCGAGGAGGAAACAAAAAAGGGCGGCCACATTGAGCCGCCCCTACCATTGGTAACAAAAAATCAATTCACGCCGCCGCTTTAACCGCCTTCGCCAACTGCACGCCCAACTCGCGGGCGCGGGCCAGGCCGGTGGCTTTCGGTCCGCCGATGAAGTCGACCGCGTTCACAACCTGCCATGCCATCTTCTCGGCCATCCCCTCAAAAGCATCCTTCGCGCCGCCGCTCCAGGCGAAACTGCCCAGATAAGCGGCCTGTTTATGGCCCACACGCTTGCGGTCGGCCATCTCCAAAACGTCCATCATCTTGGGGAACATCTTGCCCTCGTAGGTCGGCGCAGCCACCAAAACGCCGCGATGGGTCCATAGGTCGGGCAGGATGTAGCTGACGTCCGTCTTGCGCACGTCGTGCACCCGCACCGGGACGCCTTCCGAAGCGATCCCATCCAGGGCCGCGCCCAGGGCGTGTTCGGTGTTGCGATACATTGTGCCGAAGAGCGCCGTGATCCCGACCTCAGCCGGCGAGTGATAATACTCGGCCCAGCGTTGGTAAAGTTCGATGATCCGTCCGGGGTCCTTGCGCCAGATCAGCCCGTGCGACGGGGCAACAATCTCGATCGGCGTATCGGCAAACTTCCCGATCGCGCTCAGCACGGACTTGCTGAAGGTCGCCACGATGTTGGTGTAATAGCGCAGGGATTCGGCTTCATACCAGTCAAGGTCACCGCAGGTGTCGTCATAGATATCGCCGTCCAGCGCGCCGTACCCGCCGAAGCCGTCGCAGGAGAACAGCATCTTCTGTTCCACCAGGTAGGTCATCATGGTCTCGGGCCAGTGGACGAAGGGGGTGTAGACAAAGCGCAGGGTGTTGGCGCCCAGTTCGAGCTCTTGCCCGCTCTTCAACCGTTCGGTGTTCTCCGTCAGCCCGTAGAAATCTTCCAGCATCTGGATCGCCTTGGGCATCCCCATGATGACGGCGTTCGGGGCCAGCTCACGCAGGCGCAGTACCGCGCCGCTGTGGTCCGGCTCCATGTGGTTGACGATCACATAGTCCAGGGTGGAAATGTCGAAAACTTCGGCCAACTGCGCCAGGAAATCATCGGTCAGGATCTCTTTGGAGAGGTCGATCAGGGCCGATTTCTCGTCCTTGATCAGGTAGGCGTTATAGGAAATGCCTTCCTCGGCGATCGGCCACATCCCCTCGAAGAGATCGGTCACACGGTCGTTTAAGCCGACCCACCAAACCCCTGGTCGGATCTCGATGGGTTTCATAAAGCCTCCTATGCGGAGATGAATTCCCGGACCTTTTCCAACTGACCGGCGCTGCCGAGGTAGCCGTTCTTTTCGGCGATGAAGTCGGCATAAGCTTGCATGAAGATCTTGCCGGGGTTGCGCAGGTCGAAGACTTCAGGATGATCGCGGAAGACCTCGCGGTGTACGCGGGTCCAAACCAGACGGCCGTCGGTGTCGATGTTGATCTTGGTCACGCCCAGCTTGGCGGCCTGCTTGAATTGGGTGGGGTCCACGCCCTTGGCGCCTTCGATCTTGCCGCCGGCAGCGTTGATCCGGGCCACCTCGTCCTGCGGGACGGAGCTGGAGCCGTGCATCACCAGCGGGAAGCCGGGGAGTTTCTTTTGGATCTCAGCCAGCACGTCGAAGTGCAGCGACTGCGAGCCGGAGAACTTGAACGCGCCGTGGCTGGTGCCGATGGCAACGGCCAGCGAGTCACAGCCGGAGCGTTCCACAAATTCCTTGGCCTGGTTGGGGTCGGTCAGCTTGGCGTCCGCTTCAGAGACGCTGACGTGTTCTTCCACACCGCCCAATTGTCCCAATTCCGCTTCAACGACGATACCCGCCGCATGGGCGGCTTCCACCACACGGCTGGTGATGAGGATATTGTCTTCGAAATCCTCATGGCTGGCGTCGATCATGACCGAACTGTAGAAGCCGGAGGCGATGGCGTCCATGCAGGCTTCCTCATCGCCGTGGTCCAGGTGAACGGCAAAGATCGCCTCGGGAAATACCTGGTCGGCGCTGCGGATCAGGCCTTCGAGCAGCAGTTTATCGGTGTAAGAACGGGCGCCTTTGCTCAATTGGATAATGAAAGGGGCTTCCGATTGCAGGTTGCCGCGGAAGAGGCCGACGGTCTGTTCCAGGTTGTTGATGTTATAAGCCCCGATGGCATAATTACCGTAAGCGGCTTCGAACAATTTTTTAGTCGTGACGATCATCTTAACTCCTTGAAAGTTGAAATTTGATTGCATACATACGCAGCGAAAAAACTTCC
Organism: uncultured Chloroflexia bacterium; assembly: GCA_963748065.1. Lineage (GTDB taxonomy): Bacteria > Chloroflexota > Anaerolineae > Anaerolineales > Anaerolineaceae > Brevifilum. The sequence goes on from CAVVHL010000011.1 coordinate 269,031, forward strand.
GCTACGGGAAGATTCCAATGTCCAATTATACCCACAAATCAAAGAGTCCTTCCGTCTCTCTTCATTAAATAACGCCTCTTTTCTTTGTGTTTGGTCTGAATCCGGTTAAAATAGGTGTCATACGAAAGCCCCACAACCCACAGGAGAATCCATGCTACCCGAAACTTTCGAGTCCCGGCAACGTCCCGTCCGCCTGATCCATCACGCCGCCAACTGCGGCCATCAGAACCCGCCCGGCTCTGTAAGCGCTCTGGAAGCCTGCCTGTCTGGTGGGCCTGCCGTGGTCGAGATTGATGTGATCCCGATCGCGGATGGCAGCTTCGCGCTGATCCACGACCGTGACCTGAGCGTGGAGACCAGCGGGGAAGGCGACGCCATCCAGTCCACCCGCAAGCAAATCGAACGTTTGCAGTATAAGGTCGAGGGGAAGGTTTACGAGGAGAAGGTCGGCTTCCTGGAGGATGCCGTTGCCGTCTTTGCGCAATACCCGGATACCAAACGGCTGCAGCTCGACCTGAAGCCCTACACGCCGCTCACCCGCGGCATCCTCAAAGATTTCGTCGAGATCCTCTCACCGGTGATCGACCGCATCCAGGTCACATCCGTGGCCGACTGGGCCGTGCGTTCCCTGCGGCGATTCGCCCCCGAGCTCGAACTGGGGTTCGACCCCCTGCTCTACCTTGACCTGGTTGATGATGAGCCGCGACCCGAAGGCATCCCACCTTTCCGGGTTGGCGCTTATGGCCTCCGCGATGACCATCCCCTGGCCGCTTATCAGTGGGGGCCTCCCGGCGAATATTTTGCTGCACGGGCCGGTGCGCTGCTGGTGCAGGCGCCGGAGGGCTGCGAGTGGTACATCCGCGCCGAAGTGCTGCAAATGGCGCTGGATGCCGGTTTCGATTGGATCGAGTTCCTGCATCAGAACGGCGCCAGGGTGGATGGCTGGACGATCGACGTCTCCCAACCCGAGCAAGTGCGGATCGCCCGGTCTCTGGTCGAACACGGGATTGACGAGCTGACCACGGACACGCCGGCAAAATTGGCCTCCCTGCTGCGCTCCGAGACGATCTTCTAGGTGTGCTTCCCTCTTTATGCGATTCGTGCTATCATGTCAGTCGAAAAAAGAATGAAGGGTTAGACGATGAATTTTTTGATCACAGGCGGAGCGGGGTTCCTTGGTTCCGCGTTAAGTAACCGATTGTTGCGCCAGGGGCATCACGTCCGCGTGCTGGATGACCTGTCCACGGGCAATCCGGACGCGCTTGACCCTGAGATCCATTTCACCCGCGGAGACATCAATGACCGTCCCAAACTTTGGACGCTTCTGCAGGATATCGACTGCATTTACCATCTTGCGGCGCGGGTCTCCGTGCCCGAATCGATCCTCTTCCCGCGTGATTACAACGATGTCAACGTCGGCGGGACGGCAACCCTGATGGAAGCCGCCCGTGATGCCGGCACACCTCGTGTGGTCCTGACGTCCTCCGGCGCGGTCTACGGCGACCAGGACGCCACCATGATGACCGAGCCCATGCAGCCCCACCCGCTCTCGCCCTACGGTGTCTCCAAATTGGCTGCGGAATGGTACGTCCGCACCATCGGCGCGCTTTCGGGGATCGAGACGATCTGTCTGCGGATCTTCAACGCTTACGGCCCCGGCCAGCGGATTCCCCCTTCGCATCCTCCTGTTATCCCCAGCTTCATCCGCCAGGCCAGCCAAAACGGCACCCTGATCTTCCACGGCGACGGCAACCAGACCCGAGATTACGTTTATATCGACGATGTGGTCAATGCGATGGTCGCGGCCGCCACGGTGCAAGGCGTGAACGGCCAGGTGATCAACGTGGGCAGCGGGCAGGAGACCAGCGTGCGTGAGCTGGCTCGTAAGGTGATCGAGATCACCGGCGGGAAGCCTGAAGAAGTCTTCAACCCTCGGGTCGGCCGCGGCGTTTCCCGGATGTGCGCGGACATCAGCCTGGCGAAGAAGGAGTTGAATTACGTCCCGATGATCTCCCTCGAGAACGGCCTGCGGCTGACGATGGAAAAGGACCCCCAGTTTCAGAACGGGAATAATAAGTAGATAAACTTTTATTGAAGATACAATCTTAGCAAGGCGAGGCATCCCTCGCCTTTGTTATTTAATGGTGATACCATCTTGAAAACGAAAGAGGAATCAAACCGTTCGATCTGGGCGTTTACGGTCTTTGAGCCTATCGTGATCATTCCTTAATCCCTGTCATACGG